>CANQAM010000022.1 GCA_947589325.1 uncultured Bacteroidales bacterium
GCAGACGTGGCATACAGCCCTATCAGCGCACCGGTAAATCCGCCTGCCACATCGGTCGAAAGAATATCGCCCGACACCGTCGCTGCCGCACGAAATCCGTGCCGTCCTTCGGCATACCGGAACGTATAGGCGTCGCCGCAGGCTTCGACCTGCAAGCGGACGGGTTTATCGGTATCTATCGGCGTCGAAAACAGAAGGGTTGGTTTTCCCGCTTCGGTACGCTGCAACACCAACCAATCGGCACCGTCTTTGCGGGTAATGCCGAAAAGGTAGTGGTAACGCTCGCTCTGATAGCAGACCAACCCCGCCAAGTGCTGCTCCGACAGCGGGGCATAGCGCAATGTCGCCGTCGCCGTAAAACTCCGGTGCTGCTGCCGGAAATAGAGTGCCGACACAGGGCAAGCCTCTTTGATGTCGGCAGCAAGCGGCGTTATCTGCAAACCTTTCCGTCCGGTCGAGGCAAAAGCCTCCCGCGCGCCGCGCACGCTCACCCAGCGGGCATCGAGCTCGGGTGCCGAAAAATCATCGGCAAACGTGAAATTTCCGTTCGGAACAAAACCGCCCTGTCCCGTTCTGTTTTTCACTCCGTCAGGCAGTTTCTGTTTGGGCAACAGCGGTTCCATTCCACCCTGAAACACGGGATATTCGCCCGACCAATCGACCGGCAGCAGGAACGTTTCGCGCCCCGTGTTCACCCGTCCCGTTTCGTTGGGACGCATGGCAAGGAAGACGCCGAAATATTTTCCGTCGGGCGTTTCTGTCAAATCGGCGTGTCCGGCACAAGTTACCTTGTCGGGGCGGTCAGCCGGCAAATGCCGTTGCGAAAGCAGGGGATTCACCGGCGCCGGCCGGTATTCGCCCATCGGCACGTCGGCGACGAACAGCACTTCGCTATGGTTGTCGCCCGTACCGCCTTCAGCGCAGAGCAGATAATACTTTCCGTTTTTCTTATACAAATGCGGACCCTCTATCCAGATAGGATTTTCTTCCGGCTTCACGCCTCCGTCCACGATGATTTTGTCGCTGCCGACAACGACGCGGTCATGCGCCAAATCATACTCCCAAATCCGGATAATCCGATGTCCTTCATAGCGGGGCGTATCGCAAGCATCGTTGTGCACGATATAGGCTTTGCCGTCGTCGTCGAAAAAGAAAGAGGGGTCGATGCCGCCGAAATCGAGACGGATAGCGTCGCTCCACCCTTCGGCGGGATTTTTCGTCTTGACGACAAAATTGCCGAAGCCGCCGGAAAACTGCGTCGTAATCAGATAAAACGTATCGTTGTGCGGATTGTAGCGTATCGTCGGTGCGTACACTCCCATACTGATACCGGCGTTGCGCACATCGAGCTGCGAAGGACGCACGAGCACGTGCCCCACCTGTTCCCAATTGACAAGGTCGGTCGAATGAAACAGCGGCACTCCGGGCGTCATGGCAAACGAGGAACACGCCAAATAGTAGTCATTCCCTTTGCGGGTAATGCTCGGGTCGGGATAGCACCCTTGCAGTATCGGCGAATAAAACTCGTTGCGCGACAAGGGGTTGCGGGCATACACTTCGTCGTGCCCCTCGTAAACGAATCGCGTAAATAGGGCGTTCTGCGCAGAAAGCAGCTGTATCGAAAACCATGCGCACATCGCCACGCACCGGATAAACTTCTGTTTCATATCTCGAAAATCATCGCATCGAAAAAACGACAACCGAACGGGCATGACGCCGTTCGGTTGTCGCCGATACAGGTACAAATTATTTGCCTAACAAGGCTTTTACTTGATTGTAAACGTTTTGCGCCGTGAAGCCCAATTTTTCATCGAGCACTTTGTAGGGGGCGGAATATCCGAACGATTCGAGTCCGAACACTTTGCCGCTGGCGCCTACCAGCCCTTCGAGCGTAACGGGCAGCCCCGCCGTAAGTCCGAACACTTTCGCGCCGGAAGGAATCACACTTTCCTGATACTCTTTGCTCCGGCTGCGGAACAACCCTTCGGAAGGAACGGAAACGATACGTATTTTGATACCGTCGGCACGGAGCAGTTCAGCGCCGGCGACCAGCGTCGAAACTTCGGAGCCGGAAGCCACCAGCACCACATCGGGTGCGGCATCGGAACCGGCTACGACATAGGCGCCTTTGGCTGCCTGCGAATAGTCGTTTCCGGCAGGCAGGTCGGCGATGTTCTGACGGGAGAAAATCAGCGCAGTAGGCGTAGCGGTATTTTCCATTGCCAGACGCCATGCCTCCGTCGTTTCCCGCGCATCGGCAGGACGAAGCACCAACATAGAGTTGTGCCCTTTGTGGTTTTTGAGTTTTTCCATCAAACGGATTTGCGCTTCCTGTTCCACCGGTTCGTGGGTCGGACCGTCCTCGCCCACCCGGAATGCATCGTGCGTCCAGATGAATTTCACCGGCTGCTCCATGAGGGCAGCCATGCGCACGGCAGGTTTCATGTAGTCGGAGAACACGAAGAAGGTGGCGCAGGCGGGTATCACGCCGCCGTGCAGCGCCATACCGATGCAGCAGCACGCCATCGTCAGCTCCGAAACGCCGGCTTGCAGGAATGCGCCCGAAAAATCGTCGCGGGTGAATGCGTGGGTCTTTTTCAAGAATCCGTCGGTCTTGTCGGAATTAGACAGGTCGGCAGATGCCACAATCATGTTCTCGACCTGCATCGCCAGCACGCCGAGTACGGCAGCGGAAGCGGCGCGGGTGGCAGAACCCGGTTTCTGTTCTACGGCGCTCCAATCTATGACGGGAGCTTTTCCCGAGAACCAGCATTTCATTTTGGCGGCAAGTTCGGGATTGGCATTTGCCCATGCCGTTTCGGCGGCATGCCGTTCAGCCACGATTTTTTTCAACGCTTCGGCACGTTCGGCATACAACGCTTTTACTTCGGGGAATATCCGGAACGGATTTTCGGGATTACCTCCGAGATTCTTAATCGTATTGATATATGCATCGCCGCCGAGCGGAGCGCCATGCGTGGCGCAGTTGCGTTCGTAGCTGCTGCCGTCGGCCTTGCGGGCGCCTTTTCCCATCACGGTTTTGCCGATGATAAGGGTCGGACGGCCTTTTACGCCTTTGGCTTTGTTCAGCGCGGCGCGTATGGCATCGGGGTCGTTCCCGTCGATAGAGAGCACTTCCCAGCCCCACGCCTCGTATTTTTTGGCGACATTCTCGCTGGTTACGGCACTTGTGACGGTAGAGAGCTGTATATCGTTGGAATCGTAGAACATGATAAGGTTGTCGAGACCGAGATGCCCTGCCAGCCGTCCCGTTCCCTGCGATATTTCCTCCTGTACGCCGCCGTCGGAAATATAGGCATAAATGGTGTGATTCATCACCTCACCCAAACGGGCTTGCAGGAATTTGGCGGCAATGGCGGCTCCCACCGCATAGGTGTGTCCCTGTCCGAGCGGGCCGGAGGTATTCTCGATTCCGCGCGCCACATTCACTTCGGGGTGTCCGGGCGTGGGGCTGCCCCACTGACGGAATTGGCTCAACTCCTCCATCGTGAACTTGCCGGCAAGAGCGAGCACCGAATAGAGCATGGGCGACATGTGTCCGGGGTCGAGAAAGAAGCGGTCGCGACCCTCCCACTGCGGGTTTTCGGGGTCATATACCAAATATTCGGAAAAAAGCACATTCACGAAATCGGCACCTCCCATGGCGCCGCCCGGGTGTCCCGAATTGGCTTTTTCCACCATCGACGCTGCCAAAATACGGATATTGTCGGCAGCAAGATTCGTTATTCTGTTATCCATTATGATTGATATTAAATGTTTTATATCGTATTCTCCGAAAGCGACGCTTCGGTAAACGCTCCTAATTTACAATATTTTTTGTACAATTTAGCATATTCGGCGACATTTTTCGCATTCGGCGTATATTCGGCGGCATATCCCGAGTTCATGGCAGCTTGCGCCTCCTCCACCGAGCGATAAATGCCGGCAGCTGTTGCAGCAAACATGGCGGCGCCGAGCGCACACGCCTGATCGGTGTTGCATACCTGTATGGGCATATCGAGCACATCGCTGAGCGTCTGCATGACAAACGGCGATTTCAAGGCAATGCCACCGATGCCGATGACCTTGTCGATACGTACCCCTTCGCGGCGGAAACGCTCGACAATGGCGCGCGAGCCGAAAGCGGTGGCTTCGACCAGCGCACGGAAAATGCGGGGCGCATCGACCGCAAGCGACAAGCCGGCAATCGAACCCGTAAGCAGCTGATTGGCATCGGGAGTGCGCCGTCCGTTTATCCAGTCGGTGGCAATGACGCCGCTCTCCGAAACGGGAATTTTTTCGGCTTCGGCTGTCAGTGCGGGAATGATGCGCTCGGCTGTTTCTTCGACAAGACGTTTTTTCGTCTCCTCATCGACAAGCGTCGAAGCGGAAAGAATTTTCCGCAGCGGAAATTCGAGCACGCGGCGAAACCACGCATAGACGTCGCCGAATCCCGACTGTCCCGCTTCGAGCCCTATCATACCCGGTATCACCGAACCATCGACCTGTCCGCAAATGCCGCGAATCAGTTTGTTTCCTATTTCTTCATAAGGTGCCACCATGACATCGCACGTCGAAGTGCCGATGACCCGCACGAACGTATGCGGCGTAATGCCCGCACCCACTGCGCCCATGTGACAGTCGAACGCGCCGCCTGCCACCACGACGTCGGTCGTCAGCCCCAGCCGTGCCGCCCATTCGGGGGTAAGTCTGCCGACGGGCTTGTCGGCGGTTTCGGTTTTCTCGAACAGTCTTTCTCTAAATCCAGCTAACAGCGGGTCGAGCGTCGTCAGGAATTTTTCGTCGGGCAGCCCGCCCCAGCGTTCGTGCCACATGGCTTTGTGCCCGCAGGCACAACGGCTGCGCACGATGTCGCGGCTTGCTTTTACGCCGGTAAGCAGCGCCGGCAGCCATTCGCAATGTTCCACGATGGAATAGGCTTTACGGCGCACCTGTGCGTCTTCGCGCAGGATATGCAACGCCTTTGCCCAAAACCATTCCGAAGAATATATACCGCCCTCGTATGCCGTATAATCGGTATGCCACCGCCGGCTCAAATCGTTGATTTCGGCAGCCTCTTTCACGGCGGTGTGGTCTTTCCACAACACGAACATGGCATTCGGATTTTCTGCAAATTCGGGCAGGAGTGCCAGCGGCGTGCCCGTTTCGTCGGTAAATGCCGGCGTGCTGCCCGTCGTATCGAAAGCAATGCCCGCTACCTGTCGGGCTGTTCCCTCAGGACAGGCGGCAAGCGCTTCCCGCACGCTCGCCTCCAACACTTCGATATAATCGAGCGGGTGCTGACGATAGCGGTTGGAGGAAGCATCGCAATATCGGCCTTCCGTCCAGCGCGGATAATATTTCACCGACGAGGCTATTTGTCTGCCCGTCGCTGCATCGACCACGATAGCCCGCGCCGAGTCGCTGCCGTAGTCGAGACCTATCACATATTGACTCATGGCGATACGATTTTAACAGAGCGCTTTGTTGAGGAGATAATACACCTCGTTCATGCGCAGCTCTTTTTTGAATTCCGGTATCGTGGTATTCTTGTCGATGACCACCATTTCTATGCCGGCAATCTCGGCAAAATCTTCGAGATATTCCGCCGTCAGGTCGTACGAAAACGACGTATGATGCGTGCCGCCGGCAAGAATCCAAGCCGCCGCGCCCGTAGCGAAATCGGGCTGCGGAATCCACAACGCCGAAGCGACGGGAAGTTTCGGCAGTTTTTTCGACTTGATGCACTCCACTTCATTGACGATAAGGCGGAAACGGTTGCCCAAATCCACAATGGTGGCGGCAACGCCGGCACCCTGTTTCGAAGTGAAAACCAGCCGGGCAGGGTCGTTCTTGCCGCCGATGCCGAGCGGGTGTACCTCCAATTTGGGTTTGTGTTCGGCGATAAGCGGACACACTTCGAGCATGTGAGCTTGCAGAATGGCGCTTTTTTTGCCGTCGAAATTGAGCGTATAGTCTTCGAGGAACGAGCAGCCGCGCGGCAATCCCTGTCCCATGAACCACATGGTGCGATAGAGAGCTGCCGTTTTCCAATCGCCTTCGGCACCGAATCCGTACCCCTCCGCCATAAGGCGCTGGCAGGCAAGTCCGGGCAACTGATCTACACCGGCAAGGTCGTCGAAGTTGGTGGTAAAGGCTTTCGCCCCTTTCGCATCGAGGAAGCGGCGCAGGGCAATTTCTTCGCGGGCGGCGTTGCGCACCTGTTCATGGAATTTTCCGCCGGCTTTGCAGTCATCGGCTACGTCGTATGCCTTTTCATATTCCGCCACGAGAGCGTCTATTTCGGCATCGGTTACTTCACGCTGCACCGCCACGAGGTCGGCAATGGGATAGTAATCGACATGATAGCCGAGTCGCAGCTCCGCCTCCACCTTGTCGCCGTCGGTAACGGCGACGTTGTTCATCTGGTCGCCGAAGCGCACGATACGCATATCCTGCGCGTCAGCCCAAGCGGCAGCGACCCGCATCCATACGGCGATTTTCGCCTGAGCCTCCGTGTCCTGCCAATGCCCGACAACCACTTTGCGGGGCTTGCGCATACGGGTTACGATGTGTCCGAATTCGCGGTCGCCGTGCGCCGACTGATTGAGATTCATAAAATCCATATCCATCGTCGCCCACGGAATTTCCTTGTTGTATTGCGTGTGGAAGTGAAGCAGCGGTTTGCGCAGTTCCTGCAAACCGTGTATCCACATTTTCGCGGGCGAAAACGTGTGCATCCACGCGATGACGCCGATGCAGCGCGGCTCGTTGTTGGCGGCTTTCAGCGTTTTGGTTACCTCTTCGGCAGAGTTCACCGTACCTTTATAGACTATCTTTACGGGAAGTTTTCCCGACTCGTTCAGTCCTTTCACCATTTCGTTGGAATGACCATCGACAGCGATTACCGCGTCGCCTCCGTAAAGGAGCTGCGCACCGGTAACAAACCATACTTCAAAATTTTCAAATGCCATAGCGTTTTTATTTTTAGATTTTTATTTTTTCTTTTGTCCGTAATAGGCGTTGGCTCCGTGCTTGCGGTCGAAATGTTTTTCGACCAGCAGCGGATTCATCGTCAAGGCAGGATTGATGCCGTAAGCGATATACGCCATTTTGGCAACCTGTTCGAGCACGACGGCGTTGTGCACGGCATCGGCGGCATCGCGACCCCATGCAAAGGGTCCGTGATTCTTAACCAATACGCCGGGCGTATGCACCGGATTCAATCCCGAAAATCTTTTGACAATGACGTTTCCCGTCTCCCGCTCGTAATCGCCTTCCACTTCGGCGCGGCTCATATCGACGGTGCAGGGTATCGCGTCGTGGAAATAGTCGGCGTGCGTGGTGCCGATGTTCGGAATGTCCCGCCCCGCCTGCGCCCATGCCGTAGCATAGGTCGAATGGGTATGCACGATGCCTCCCGCTTCGGGAAAGGCTTTATAGAGAACGATGTGCGTCGGCGTGTCCGACGAGGGGCGCAGCGACCCTTCGCGCACACGGCCGTCGAGATCGACCACCACCATATCGGCAGCCGTCATGGTGTCGTAGTCCACTCCCGAAGGCTTGATGACGACCAGCCCGCTTTCGCGGTCGATTGCCGAAACATTGCCCCACGTGAATATCACCAACCCGTGCGCCACCAAATCGAGGTTGGCACGGAGCACCTTTTCTTTCAATGCCTCCAACATACGTTTTATAATTTGAATTTCGTTTTTCTCAGGTTGTATGCCTCCATGTTGAATTTATAGAGCGATGCGCCCCGCTTCGACGAAACCTTATCGACCTTGTCGGTCTTTTCGATAAAATCCATCTCCGCCACTTTCTTGCGGAAATTGCGCTTGTCTATCGCTTCGCCGTAAATGGCTTCGTAGAGGTTTTGCAGACGGGTGAGCGTAAAAAGTTCCGGCAGCAGGTTGAATCCGATAGGCTCGCGCCCCGCTTTCTGTTTCATCTGTTCGCGGGCGAGCGCCACCATCTCCTCATGGTCGAAAATCAGGGGCGGAATCTCCTCTATCTTAATCCAATGGGCATTGTGGCTGCGGACAAGTTCCTTGTCGTAGGCATCGATGTCGATCAGCGCATAATAGACGACCGAAACCACCCGTTCGCCCGGGTCGCGCTCCACCGCCCCGAACGTGTGCACCTGCTCCATGTAAACGTTTTCGAGACCGGTAAGTTCCGCCAATACCCGTTTGGCGGCATCATCGACACTTTCGTTCGCTTTCACGAATCCGCCCATCAGCGACCACCGCCCCCGCGCCGGCTCCATTTTGCGCTGGAGCAGGAGCAGGTTGAGGGCGTCTTGGTGGAATCCGAAAATGACGCAATCCACCGAAACATACAATTTGGTTTCTGCCGAATAGTATTTGACCATAACTTTTTACCAGAAATACCAATAGAATGCCACCGTAATGGCAAGGATTATGCAGGTGTGCACAATATCCCATTTGTTCCAGCTGGCACGGGTTTCGGCAAGCTGTTCGGGCGTCGAGGTGCCGAATACCAGTCCTTTGATTTTATCGGTGGAAGGCGCTTCGGTGCAATAACTTACGACAATGACCACCACGAGGCAGAAAAGGAACATCCACCCGCAGAAGAAGAGCCAGTTGAGGTCGTAAAAGAGGTATTTGAACAGGGAGTCGCCTGCGGCGGTGCCGACCGTCGAATAATAGACTTTCGCGCCGAGTCGCGTCAAGCCGATAATCATACCGGCGAGCAAGCCCCACATACCGCCTTTCGCCGACGCCCGCTTCCAGCAGATACCCAACAGGAAAGCGGCGGCGATACCCGGTGCGAGAACCGACTGCACGTCTTGCAGGTAAGCATAGAGCACATCGCCCACGCTGCGCATGATAGGTATCCACAAGATACCCAGCAGCACGATGACCACCGTAGCCACCTGTCCGATAACCACGAGTTTTTTCTCCGAAGTCTGCGGGCGGAAACGTTTATAAAAGTCTATGGTAAAGAGCATCGACGAGGAGTTGAACAGCGAGGCGAGCGAACTCATCAGCGCCGCCAGTATTCCGCACACGACAACGCCTTTTATGCCGGCAGGCAGCAGTTTTGCCACGAGTGTCGGAAATGCCGCATCGGCATTGTGCATGCCTCCGGCAAGCAGGGGAAGGAAGCCCTCACCTCCGACAGCCAGCGACTTTTGATGCAGGGCAAAAGCAATCATGCCCGGTATGAGGAAAAGAAAGACGGGCAGCAGTTTCAGGTATGCGCCGAATATCGTTCCCCGACGCGCCTCTTTCTGGTTCTTGCCCGACAGTACGCGCTGCACGATGTACTGGTCGGTGCACCAATACCAGAATCCGATTATCGACGAGCCTATCAGCGCGCCCAGCCACGGGAAGTTCGGGTCGCTGTTGCTGCGTATCAGGCTGGTCATCGAGTCTCCGTAGTCGTTCACCGTAACGCTGCCGCAGATGCGCATCATCTCGTCCCAGCCGCCGAGTTCGCGCAGACCGAGCACGAGAATCACTATCGAACCGAGCAGCAGGATAGGCGTTTGCAGCACCGACGTGTAAAGCACCGATTTCATGCCGCCGAAAATGGTATAGAGAGCGGTGATGATTACCAGACCGATAGCGGCAATCCAGAAGAAGTCGATGCCCCACAGCGTTTCGATGCCGAAGACCTGCTGGAATACCAGTCCGCCCGCATACACCGTTACCGCCACTTTGGTAAGCACATAGCTGATAAGGGAGATAAGCGACAGTATGGTGCGCGACTGCGGGTTATAGCGGCGTTCGAGAAACTCGGGCATGGTATAGACCATGCTGCGTGAATAGAAAGGCACGAACACCCAGCCGAGCAGCAGAATCATCCACCCCTGTATTTCCCAATGCGCCATGGCCATACCGCTCGACGCGCCGGCGCCGGCAAGTCCTATCAAATGTTCCGAACCGATGTTCGAGGCGAAAATCGAGGCGCCTATGGCTATCCACGTGGCGTCGCGACCGCCCAAGAAGTAATCTTTCGAGTCGTCCTGTTTCTGGCGCACCACCCACACGATAATGCCCACGAGGGCGATGCAGAAAAGCGCAATGACAATCCAGTCGAGTAGTTCCATGATATTTTAATTAGAGGTTATTGTTCCGTGAAAAAGGTGTAAATGCAGAGGCTCTCGTATTTCTCGCCCGGGCGCAGCAGGGTCGAAGGGAAATTCGGCTTGTTGGGGCTGTCGGGGTAGTGCTGCGTTTCGAGGCACACGGCAGCGCGGCTGTTATATACGATGTCGTTTTTCCCTTTCACCGTACCGTCGAGGAAATTGCCCGAATAAATCTGAATGCCCGGTTCGGTCGTGCGCACCGTCAAGCCGATACCCGACTCCGGCGACACCAGCCGCACGGCTTCCCGTTCGGCATCGCCGGCAGCGGCAAGCACCCAGTTATGGTCGTAACCGTTGCCGTTGGCAAGCTGTTCATCGTCGATATGCAGACGTGCCCCGATGGCGGCAGGGGTGCGGAAATCCATCGGCGTGCCCTCCACCGGAGCTATCTCGCCCGTAGTCATATAGGTGCTATCGATCGGTGTATAACTGTCGGCATCTACGGTGAGAATATGGTCGAGAATCGTCCGGTGCGGATTGCCCGAAAGATTGAAATAAGAATGGTTGGTCATGTTGATGACCGTCGGGGCGTCGGTCGTCGCTTCGTAGGCGATGACGAGGGCATTGTCGTCGGTAAGCGTATACGTTACTTTGGCCTCGACGTTTCCAGGGAAGCCTTCGTCGCCGTCGGGCGAGTGCATCACGAGTTCGAGGGTCTTCCGGTCGGATTGGACGGCATCATACACTTTATACTGCCACCCGTTGGGGCCTCCGTGCAGGCAATGTCCGAAATTGTTTTGCGGCAGTTGCAGCGTATCGCCGGCGATAGGCAGGCGGCCGCCGGCGATACGGTTGGCATAGCGGCCTATCGACGCGCCGAAGTCCGACGGTATCGTGCGGTAATCTTCGATGTTGTCGAATCCCAGCACCACGTCGCGCAGCGTGCCGGTGCGGTCGGGCACCATAAGCGAAACGATGCGTCCGCCGAAGTTGGTGATGCACACCTCCATACCCGAGTCGTTGCTCAGCGTATAGAGGGTGACGGGCTTCCCGTCGATGACGGCAAGAAAATCGTCGGCGTTCAGTCCCGATTGCGTGGTTGCCGTCCGCTGCGAGCAGCCGCCGCACAGCAGGGCTGCCGCAAGAAGTGTCGAAAAAATAGGTCTCATATCGGTATGTTTTTTTGAAGTTTTTACTCGTGAGCGCATTAAACAGTGTAAAAATAACACTTGTTTTTCTTGCGGCAACTTTTTTTGATATGTTCTTTAACATAAAACCTGTTTTTGCCCCGAAAAAGAAGAAAATATCCACTGTTCTGCCGCCGGCAGACCCGACACAACAGGGCATAAAGCACGCGGGGAAAAGAAAAATTTTCTTTTCCCCGCGTCCGTATGTATTAAAATCATTTTCTCGGATAGTCGATGGTGTAGTGCAGCCCGCGGCTCTCTTTCCGCTCCATTGCCTGACGGGTAATCAGGTAGCCCACGTTTATCATGTTGCGCAGTTCGCATATTTCGCGGGAGGCTTTGCTGCGTTTGAAGAGGCTTTCCGTTTCCTCGTAGAGTATGTCGAGGCGGTTCCACGCACGGGTGAGGCGCACGTTGCTGCGCACGATGCCCACGTACGATTCCATGATTTGGTTCACCTCTTTCATGCTCTGGGTGATGAGTATACGCTCCTCGTTGGTGATGGTGCCCTCGTCGTTCCATTCGGGAATATCGGTATTGAAGTCGTAGCGGTCGAGCACCGAGAGGGCGTGGCGGGCGGCAGCGTCGGCATACACGATGGCTTCGATGAGCGAGTTCGATGCCAGACGGTTTCCGCCGTGCAGACCCGTGCAGGAACATTCGCCGAGTGCGTAGAGGCGTTTGATGCTCGACTGTCCGTCGAGATCGACCTTGATGCCGCCGCACAGGTAGTGGGCGGCGGGAGCCACCGGTATGTAGTCGCGGGTGATGTCTATGCCTATGTCGAGGCAGTGTTTGTAGATGTTGGGGAAGTGGCGTTTCGTTTCTTCGGCGTCTTTGTGGGTAACGTCGAGATACACGTGGTCGTCGCCGCGCTGTTTCATTTCGTTGTCGATGGCGCGTGCCACGATGTCGCGCGGGGCGAGCGAGAGGCGCGGGTCGTATTTCTGCATGAACTCCGCCCCGTCGAGTGTGCGCAGCACGGCGCCGTAGCCGCGCATGGCTTCGGTGATGAGGAAGCTGGGGCGGTCGCCCGGGTGGAAAAGGGCGGTCGGGTGGAACTGTATAAATTCCATATCTTTCACGGCGCCTTTGGCGCGATACACCATGGCTATGCCGTCGCCCGTCGCCACGAGCGGGTTGGTGGTGTTGCGGTACACGGCTTCGCAGCCGCCCGTCGCCATGACGGTAACTTTCGACAGGAACGTATCGACACGTCCCGTCGCCTCGTCGAGCACGTATGCGCCGAAGCATTTGATGCCCGGTGTGTAGCGGGTTACGATGATGCCCAAGTGGTGCTGCGTGATGATTTCGACCGCGAAATGGTTTTTGAATACGGTGATGTTGGGGTGCGCCTCCACCGCCCGTATGAGGCTGGTCTGTATTTCGGCGCCGGTATTGTCTTTATGGTGCAGTATGCGGAATTCCGAATGTCCGCCCTCCTTGTGCAGGTCGTATTCGCCGTTTTCCTTTTTGTCGAATTGCACGCCCCACTCCACCAGTTGTTTGATTTGGGCGGGGGCTTCGCGCACCACTTTTTCCACCGCGCGAATGTCGTTGATGCGGTCGCCGGCGATGAGGGTATCTTCGATATGTTTCTCGAAATTATCGACGACGGTATTGGTAACAGAGGCGATGCCGCCCTGTGCGAAATAGGTGTTCGCCTCTTCCATGCCTGCTTTGCAGATGAGGGCGACGCTCCCTTTGTGCGCCGTTTTCAGGGCGAAGCTCATGCCGGCAATGCCGGAACCTATGACCAAAAAATCGAATTTGCGTACCATTTTCTCTCTTTCTCGGGGACGGATATGCCGCTCCTCCGACGGCAAAGATACGATTTTATCCCGTATCTTGTTCTGCGGGAGGGAGGTTTTCGCGAATACCTTGCCGAGCCGCCGAAAGAAAAAAGAGAAAAATCTTTCCGATAATCGTTTTTTCGGAATATATTTGTACGGTTTCACTTCTAAACGGAACGTACCATGATAGACAAGATTCTCGAATACAACCGCCGTTTCGTGGCGGAAAAGGGGTATGAAAAATTCATCACCGACAAATACCCCGACAAGCGCATCGCCATTGTTACCTGCATGGACACGCGGCTGGTCGAGTTGCTGCCCGCCGCGCTCGGCCTCAAAAACGGCGATGTGAAAATCATCAAAAATGCCGGTGCCACCATTACAAATCCCTTCGACAGCACCATGCGCAGCCTGTTGGTGGCGATTTACGAGTTGGGGGTAAACGAAGTCATGATTATCGGACACACGCAGTGCGGCGTGCAGGGCATGGACAGTGCCGAGATGCTGCATCTCATGCGCGAGCGCGGCATTCCCGACCGCCACATCACGCTCATGAAGCACTGCGGCATCGACCTCGACAGCTGGCTGCACGGATTCGACGACACCGAAACCGCCGTGCTCGAAACCGTCGAGTTGGTGCGCAACCACCCGCTCATGCCCGCCGACGTCGTCGTGCGAGGCTACATCATGGACTCCGTTACCGGCGCCCTCACCCCGCTCGGCGACAAGTAGGGCGCATCAGTTGCCGTCGGGCTTTTCTATTTCGGTAAAGGGGCTGAGGTCCCACACGAACGCATCAGGGTCGTCGGGGTGCGACGGGTCGTACCCCGTAAAATCCTTTATTTCGCGGGCGATGCCCAATTTCAGGTCTTTCATGCCTTGCAGCACGCATTTGGCGATTTGGTAAGCCCCGTAGGGGTTGAAGTGCGTATTGTCTTCGAGCGCCTGCGTCTGACCCGGGTAGGTATTGGCGGGGTAGTGCACGAATGCGCGTTTCGACCCCTCCGCGCCCAATGTTTCGTAAAGCGTGCGCGTCATTTCGTTCAGTTCCACCACCGGCACGCCCTCTTCGGCGGCGAGGGTGCGCATGGCGGCAGGATATTCGCCGTGCGTGTCCTGTATCTTGCCGTCGTCGCCGAAGCTCCGGCGCTGCGTCGGCGTTACGAATACGATGTGCGCACCTTTCGCCCGCGCCTGCTCGATATAGGTTTTCAGGCTTTGGTAGTACGATGTCCACGGGCCCTTGCCTTTACCTTTCTGTTTCTCGTCGTTATGTCCGAACTCCACGAACACCCAGTCGCCCGCTTTCATCTGGGTCAATGCCTTGTCGAAGCGGCGGGCGGCGAGGAATGTGTTTGCCGACTCTCCGCTCTCGGCATAATTGGCTATTGCCACTTTCTCCGAGAAAAAGCGCGGAATCATCTGTCCCCAGCTGCCCCACGGTTCGTTGTCTTGGTCTACCACCGTCGAGTTGCCGCAGAGGAATACCGTCGTGACTTTCTTCGCCGGCTCTATGCGCACCTCGGCCACGCGCGGCGCCGGTCCGTTGAATTCCAGCGTCAGTTTGTCGTCCCAATTCAGTTTTTTGCGTTCGCGCGGTTTTATGCGCACCCGTTCCGTGTTCGAGATGCGCGTGGTGCGTTTGTTCACGATGAACGTATGTTCCGAAAAACTTCCGGCGGCGGTGGCTTGACGCTCCACGAAAAGCCGGCGCGATTCGCCCCGCACCGTCGTTTCTCCCGCCGATGCCGGCGAACCCAGCCGCACCGTCACGCGATAATTGCCGTCGGGCACCCGCACCGAGAAAAAGAACGGCGCATTGCTCCCCTGCTGCGGAGCTCCTTGCAGGTCGTAGCCGTAGCCCGTCGTGTCGTTGTAGAGCGTCGCCGCCGTTACGGCAACATAGCCTTTGCGCGGCTTCCCGCCCGTGAAGTCGAACCGGTAAACCTCTTTCGCGCCCACGCCGGCGGCGCACATTCCCAATAGAAAAATGATGAGTTTCGTTTTCATGGCATAAAAACTTTCGGTTTCGGGCGGCGAAAAAACACAGTGCCGCCGTTTCTGCAAAGATAGAAAAACTCTGCGACATACCGCGCGGCAGAGGCACAAAAAAGAATCGGGTGCCCGCCGCTCCGGCACCCGACTCACAACTTGGCGCATTTTCAACTCACAACTTGGCGACTTTTCACCTCACAGTTTGGCGCATTTTCGTTTCACAGTTTGGCAAAATTTCTTTCTCCCGAAAGCGGTGCGGGCGCCCGAAATCAATCTTTCAAGCAGCCTATCGGCACCACCAAAACGCCGTCTTTGCGGCGGTAGGCATACTTGCCCGTGCCCGTGAGTACCATCAGGAACGAAGGCGCGCGCATTCTGTCCGTATCGATTCGTTCCGCCAGCACCCGCAGCGTTTTCGCGCCCGCCTCCACCTGTTCGTCGCCGCCGAGTTTCACCTCGGCCAAGCCGTATTTTCCGTTGCGCAGATGTATCACGGCGTCGCACTCCGCCCCCGATTTGTCGCGGTAGTGGTACACCGTTCCGCCCAGCGCGTCGGCATACACGCGGAGGTCGCGCACGCACAGCGTTTCAAAGAAAAGGCCCATGGTCCGCAGGTCGCCTATCAGGTCGGCGGGGCCGATGCCCAGTGCGGCGACGCCTATCGACGGATCCGAAAAATACCTCGTGTCCGACGTGCGTATAGCCGTCCGGCTCCGCAGGTTCGGGTTCCACGCCGGCGAATCTTCGAGGACGAAAATTTTTTTCAGGGCGGCGATATACGACGTTACCGTTTCGCGGATATCCGTCACGCCGTCGCACGTCGCTATGTCGTCGCACAGCGTGTTCACCGTTGCCGCAGTCGCCTGATTTCGGGCGAGCGAGCGGAGTATGCGTTTGGCGCGTTCGGGGTCGCGTTCCACGCCGTCGGCGCGCGAGATATCCGAGTTCACCACCCCGTCGAAGTAGTCGTAAGCCTGTTCGAGAGCCTCGCCGCGGGCAAGGGTTACCGCGCGCGGCCACCCTCCGCGGCATATCAGGCGGGCAATGGCGTCGAGGTCGAGGCCGTTCGTCGCAAACACCTCCCCCGCCGCCTCGTCGAACAGCCCACGCAGACTCACCTCGCCCGTCGAGTCGCCCGACTCGTACAAGCTCATCGTGCGCATCGTCAGCCACGCAAAACGCCCCGTGCCCGTGTGATGTATCCGGCTCCGGTCTGCCGGCACGGCCGACCCCGTCAGGATAAAATGCCCCATACCCTCGCGGTGGTCTACCTCGTAGCGTACCGTGTCCCACAGCTGCGGCGCGAGCTGCCATTCGTCTATCAGGCGCGGCGTAGCGCCTTCCAACAGTTTTTTCGGCGACACGTCAGCCAGCTCCATATTTTGGCGCATCGTTTCCGAATCGTCCATATAGAGTATGCTGCGGGCCTGCTGCTCGGCCGTCGTCGTTTTGCCGCACCATTTCGGGCCCTGTATCAACACGGCCCCCATGCTCCTCAATTTTCGCCCCAATATTTCATCGGCGATGCGTGCTCTGTACTTTTTCATAGCAGACGTTACTTTAATTTATACCACACTGATTAACAATATATTTTTTCTCTGCAAAGATAATACTTTTTTTTGAAACTCACAACTTGGCGACTTTTTAACTCACAAGTTGGCGCATTTTCGTTTCACAGTTTGGCGACTTTTCGACTCACAAGTTGGCGCATTTTCACCTCACAACTTGGCACGCTTTCCGCCGCGCAAAAGCGCAGCGCGCGGGTGGGGAAAACGGGACGGGCTTTCTCTTATGATAAAAACGGGCGCAAGGGTTCACCCTTTTCTCCGCACGGCTGCGCCGTGCGGATCCGCTCTCCTCCGCCTTGCGGAGGGCTTAAATGCCCGACCCGCGCAGGCGCCGTTGTTGCTGCGCGGTGATATAGTTGCTCTTTCTGCAAGGTGGTGCATCGCGCGGCGACGGCCCGCGCTCGCGGGCTTTTCTTCCGTGCGGAGTAGGGCAATGCTCCCGCGTCAAGCCGGTGCGCCGCACGGGTGGAGAAACTCCCCACAACAGACTATACAAAACCCACTTCCACCTCACCACGGCGGCTTCACCGCTTCCCCCGCGCCGCACCTTGCTCCGCCGCGGGTGGGGCGCACGCGCAAGCGCCCTCGTTGCTGCGCGAGGGAGGGCAGTCCGCCCACAAGGGCGTCGGTTCGTCGCGCAGATACAAGAGACACCCTGCAACAGGCGATGGTAAAATAAAAAAAATCTCCCTCCGCACGGCTCTGCCGTGCGGTTCCGCTCTCCTCCGACGGCAGGAGGAGGGTTTAACGGCCTTGCTCGCTTGGCTCGACCGTGCACCCGCGCGGCGATACGGTTGCTCTTTCTGCAAGGCGGTGCATCGCGCGGTGATACGGTTGCTCTTTCATCGGGGCGGTGCATCGCGCGGCGACTGCCCGCGCTCGCGGGCTTTTCTTCCGTGCGGAGTAGGGCAATGCTCCCGCGTCAAGCCGGTTCGCCGCACGGATAAAGATACCTGCAACATTTCAATTTTCTAATCTCCCCACGCACAAACACGCGCTCCCTCTTTCTCCGCACGGCTCTGCCGTGCGGTTCCGCTCTCCTCCGACGGCAGGAGGAGGGTTTAACGGCCTTGCTCGCTTGGCTCGACCGTGCTTCCGCGCGGTGATACGGTTGCTCTTTCATCGGGGCGGTGCATCGCGCGGCGACTGCCCGCGCTCGCGGGCTTTTTTCCCGTGCGGAGTAGGGCAATGCTCCCGCGTGGAGGCGGTTCGCCGCACGGGTGGAGCCCCCATAATTCCTTTTTCCTCACAGCCACACGCCCTACACCTCCACCCGCGCAAAGCCGTTGTTGCTGCGCGAAGAAGGGCAATCCGCCCGCAGGAACGGCAGCTCGTCGCGCAGGAGAATAAAGCCCCGCAACGGAATAGGGAGGAATACACAATCTCCCAATGTGCTACAATGTGAAGCAAATTCCGGCACACCGCGCAAAAGCACCACACGCCGTGCGAGTGAGATAGTCCACTCCAACACACCGATTTCTTAAATCTCCGCACGGCTACGCCGTGCGGATCCGCTCTCCTCCGCAAAGCGGAGGGCTTAAATGCCCGACCCGCGCAAAGCCGTTGTCGCTGCGCGAGGGAGGGCAATCCGCCCGCAAGAACGGCGGCTCGTCGCGCAGGTATAGAGATGCCCGTAACAGAGAAAGGGGAGAGTACAAAAAATCTCTCTGTACCGGCAGGTAACTTCATAAGGAAACGCCGCGCAGCGGGCGGGACGGGCTTTCTCTTATGATAAAAACGGGCTGTAAGGGTTACCCCTTTTCTCCGCACGGCTCTGCCGTGCGGGTCCGCTCTCCTCCGACGGCAGGAGGAGGGTTTAACGGCCTTGCTCGCTTGGCTCGAACGTGCGCCCGCGCGGTGATGCGGTTGCTCTTTTTGCAAGGCGGTGCATCGCGCGGCGACTGCCCGCGCTCGCGGGCTTTTTTCCCGTGCGGAGTAGGGCAATGCTCCCGCGTCAGGGCGGTGCGCCGCACGGGTGGAGATAGTCCACCAACACACAATCCCCACACGCTCCGCGCAGGGGCAAAAAAAAGGAAACGCCCGACGGGGGTCGGGCGTTTCGGCAATCCGCCGCGAGTGGGGCGCCCGCACAAGCGCCGTTGTTGCTGCGCGAAGGGTGGCCAAGAGCCCGCAGGAACATCGGCTCGTCGCGCAGATACAAGAGACACCCTGCAACAGGTTATGGTAAAAGACAAAAAAATCTCCGCACGGCTGCGCCGTGCGGGTCCGCTCTCCTACGCAAGGCAGAGGGCTTAAATGCCCGACCCGCGCAGGCGCCGTTGTTGCTGCGCGAGGAAGGGCAATTCGCCCGCAGGAACGGCGGCTCGTCGCGCAGGTATAGAGATGCCCGTAACAGAGAAAGGGGAGAGTACAAAAAATCTCTCTGTACCGGCAGGTAGCTTCATAAGGAAGTACCGCACGGCGAGTAGCTTCATAAAGGGCTGCAAGGGCTCGCACCTTGCTCCACGCCTCACCCCGCGGCGCTCGCGCCCGCGCACAAAAGCGCCTCTCTCCGCGCACGGCGGGCTCCCCGCCGCCTGCGCGCAAAAGCGCCTCTTTCCCGCACGGCTTTGCGGTGCGGTTCCCCTTTTCTCCGCGCACGCGGCGGGACAGAAAAAAAGAAACGCCCGACGGGGGTCGGGCGTTTCGGTATCCGTTGCAGGGGCGGGGGCCGCCTGCATGGGTAGGGTCGATATTATTTCGCCTGTACTTTTTCGGTGGTCGTGGTACCGTCGCTGTAGACTTTCTTCACGATGTTCACGCCCGGTGCGAGGGTGGTCATCTGGGCGCCGCTTATCGAGTAGATGTAGGTAGCCACCACTTCTTTGGCTGCGGATACTTCGTCGATTGCGGTTACGCCATCTACTTTGTAGTACATGGTTATCTTATCATTCGTATGTTTGTTGCGGTAATCGACGCCGTTGTCGGCATCGGCAGCCGTTGCCTCGGGAAGCACTATCGAGTAGTACATTTGTCCATCGGCAGCGTCGATAGCTCTATCCAGCGTGATAACGACGGATTTCTTGTCGGAACCGAGAGATACCTTACCATCTATTCCCTTTCCTGCTTCGTCGGCTTCCAAATCGAACTCACCGCTTTCTTTCAACGGCAACAGGTAAGGTTGAGTTTCGGTATTTACACTAATCTCGTTATTGAACGTTACCGTAATCTCTTTCGTGCCGGTCGTTACGACTTTGCTCTCTTCAAACGACAGGCCGGCTTCAGGAGTTATGCCCGTGTGTGTCAATGTGGGAAGAGCAGCACCCGGTTTGAATACTTGGAAGTCGAAAACGAGTACGCTTTCCGATTCGGTTGTCAGGCGGACATATACCTTTTGGTCGCCGTAGTAGTAAACGGTGTCGGATTTTCCGGCTTTAGCTTCGCACGATACCTTACCCAGCACCATTTCGTTGGCGCCCCTTGCTGTATTGGCTACGCAAACGTTCACGTCTGCAGCAGCACCGGCCAGCTTGTCGGCACCCGATATGTTGATTACCACAGCAAACGGGCCTTGGAACAGCGAGTCGGGTCCCGCATCGGCTTTCACGGCAGAGTTGAATATATAGAGAGCGCCGCCCGAGAAACCGGGGAGTGCTTGGGCTCCCTCTTTATCCTCCTTAGGCGCCATGCCGTTCTGTACCAGAATACGGCGATATTTGCCATTCGTTCCTTTTTTGGTGTCTTTCCAGAATACCCAGTCGTTGAATTTGCGCCAGTCGCCCTTATTATCGTTGGTGAAGATCTGGGGACGCGGACTGCCTTCGCCATCATAGTAGACGCCGCAGTCATACTCTTGTTGGGTTAGATACTTATTACCATTAGAACCTAATTGGCTGTGGTTGCCCGGAGTTTTATCCCATTTCGACGGGTCGTCTACACTGGGTACCCAGCGGAACCAGCCCCATGTCTGGTTGTCAGGATTCTGCCTGTCGTCATACCGTACGCTCGGGTCGTTGCGGTTGAAGGTCGAGTAGTAATTCAGCTTGCCGCATACATCGACCTCTCCGGTGGGCGTCACGTCTTCCGACGTCGCTACGGCGGACTGTTTGTAGCCCCTGCCTGCGGCAATAGCTTTCACCTTAAACTTGTCGCCGCCTTTGTAGGTTACTTTATCCGTGTATATCAAACCGTTGTTGGTATCGGGCTCAGAGCCGTCGATAGTATAATAGATGGCATAGCTGCCGGCCTGAGCGCCCTCGGTTACCGAGCTGATGGTGAAAGAGCCGCCCCCTACCGCAATCGTCGGCGTGGTCAGCGTAATGACGTTATCGTTCTTCAATACCTCTTCGACGACGTTGGAATAGCCTTTGCCGTCAGCCAAAGCGCAAGCCTTCACGGTAACGGGATTTTCGAATACCTCACACTCGATAGCATTGTTATACTCCTCCTTCGTGGAAGAGGTGCGCGGATCGCTGCCGTCCATCGTATAATATATCTTACTGCCTTCCTCACCCGTGATGGTTATGGTGAACAGGCCGGCAACGTTCGTTGCGCTAATCGTCGGGTCAGACGTCGGATCTACATCGGGATTGCTCCAAACGGTGTCGGAAATTTCGGATTGCTTGTAGTACATAAGCGAAGCCTGAGCTTTCACGATAGCAGTGACACTCGGTATTATCGAATCTTTTGCGGGATCGTACGTAGCGTTCGGCGCGCTGCCGTCCAAGCTGTACTTGATAGTAGGCTGTGTTACCTCGCCGTCGATCTTCGTTTCGTATGCTTCAAAGGACACTTTATAGCCCTGCCCTTCTACTTTCTCCGCTTTGAATACCGGAGCCGGCATCTCGCGCAGATTGGCCGTAAATTCTGCAGACACCTCTTTCGAGTCCTCATAGAGGAGAGCCGTAGCTTTGGCTTTCACCGTGCACGATTCCCATATCGTATCGGGGTGATCGAAATCGTATTTCTTCGCAGCACCGGAGCCGATGGTAATCATCACGGTCGGGTAGATTTCTTGAGAGCTGTTATTGGCATCTTTCACTTCATCGACCGCTATCTTCACTACATAACGCATCGTATCGCTGTCGGTCTTACCATCCTTATTCACCTTTTCGAAAGTGATTTGCGGGTCGGAGCACGTACCGAGGTTGCTGGGCTGGAACGGAGCAAACGCATTTGCCGCATAGTTTACGGCATTGACAAGCAACTGGTCTCCGTCTTCGTTCGGATATACCGGACCACTATTCTCGCCCTTCGTTCTCAAGTCGATATCGATACCTACGAGCACATACGGATTGGAGGTTCTCCAAAACTCGGCTACCGATTTCAGTCTGCCGGCGGATTGGTCGCCCTTATCGGCCGAGGTGGCCAGCGTCGTATGAACAGGAGCATCTGTGTTCATAGCCGCATCGGGATAGCCCTGCATATATCTCTTCGGATTTGTGGAGTTACTATGTTTGTTGAACGTAAAGATTGTGTCGGCATCAAAGTTTTCAGCATCTACCAGACCTTCGAATATGGGGTGATGTTTGTAAGGCGTTTCGGGGAGCACATAATTAGCTATATCATTAGCGTCGTTGGCGACATTGGAGCCCTTCTGACTAGACCATGCAAAACGATCGCTGCTGTACCAGAATGCACGGGTGGTCACTACCGGCAGGGTGCCGATTATGTTGTCGGCAAACGTTTTCAATACAGAAGCGGTCCCGTTACCTATACCACCCAGTACAAGTACATCGTAACCGCTGAAGGCCTCTGCCTTCGGAAGATTGTCATTCGTGTAGGTGGCCATATCGATATAGTCTATTTTCACCTTATTGCCTTCAACCTTGGAAGCGTTGTCCAAAGCCCTGTAAGCCGGCTCATACGTTTTCGCTGCATCGCCTACATAAGCCACATGCAAGGTATCCACCGGCTCTGCCTGTTTTTCCCAAACACGCACCCTTACGACACCGATAGAGTTTGTCGAATAAATTACAGGGTTGGCGCCTGTTACTTCAAAATAATAAATAACATCGGGAGTACCCTCAACAGACACTGCCGGAGCATCCGGGTCCACAGGCTTTACACCCGTAGACTTCGACGGATTCACACCGCGACCGGCGTTGCTCGCGCCCAGCGAATTAACCCAAATCTCTATGATTTGGCCTACTGTCGGACTCTCTACAAAACCGATCTTTGACTCCCTGTTACACTGAATCATGTTTACCCCACCATCCATTTTAACACGCAAGGTAGGACCCCACGAACTGGGTGTAGCGTTCTCGATTTTCAAGCCTTTAAGGGCTTCCAGCGGCTCGCCGGCCGTTTTCAACAGGAGTTCTCCGTTGGCATTATAAGCCTTACCACCTGTAGCGCGACGGCCTCCATTCTGAGTCATCGTCCAATCCGTGCCGCCGGCAGCTATTTTCAGCGTATCGGCAGCCCATGCATCAGGCGTGGACAAATCCCATTCTTGTACCGCTTTATAGATTTTGCCTATTTTGGGCGCCGGCGCTTTCTCGGCACTCGCCCACGATGCCGCACCCAACATCAGCGCAGCCATGGCAAAAAATCTACCAATTTGTGTAATCTTTCTTTTCATGATAGAAAATTTTGGTTAATAATAAGTTGTTAGTTATTGTTTAGTTCATTCTTACAATTTCTTCATTCCTTGTCCTTGTCCCCATAAAGCCATTCGCTTTTTACCTCCGCTTTCTTCCGTCGGTTGCGTACACACTTCTGCGCGACGTGCCGAAATTCGCTCCACTTTGCGCAATGCCGGATTCGTTTTTTTACGAAACAAATCGCACGGCATTTTCAATTTGCGCGACGTGCCAACGTTCCTGCGGGCTCTCGGCCTCCCCTCGCGCAACAACTTGCGCCGTCGGCGCGGGCCGGGCATTTAAGCCCTCCGCCTTGCGGAGGAGAGCGGAACCGCACCGCAGAGCAGTGCGGAAAAGAGGAAAACCCCTATTGTCCGTTTTTAGAAGCTATCCACCATACATAGAGAATAGAGCTGTTGGGCTATCTCTACCCGTGCGGCACTTCGTTATGAAGTTACCTGACTACGGACGGGGTCGTATCTGTCGTGCGGCGAACCGCCTCCACGCGGGAACACTGCCCCACCCCGCACGGCAACATCGCCGTCGATGCGGGTTTCAGCCTTTCCCCTTGCGCACTCCGAGCCTTGCACTCCTTTATGAAGCCACCCACCGGTACAGAGAGTTTTTTGTACTCTCTCTTTCTGTTGCGAGGCTTCTATTCTCTGCGCGACGTGCCGAAATTCGCTCCACTTTGCACAATGCCGGATTCGTTTTTTACGAAACAAATCGCACGGCA
Organism: uncultured Bacteroidales bacterium; assembly: GCA_947589325.1. Classification (GTDB taxonomy): domain Bacteria; phylum Bacteroidota; class Bacteroidia; order Bacteroidales; family UBA11471; genus Caccoplasma. The sequence goes on from CANQAM010000022.1 coordinate 23,861, forward strand.
TTTTTAATTTGCGCGACATGCCGCCATTCCTGCGGGCTCTCGGCCTCCCCTCGCGCAACAACTTGCGCCGCCTGCGCGGGCTTAGGTATTTCCCGCCGGCTCTTGCAAGCCCCCGCCGTGCAGCAACATCGCCGACACGCGGACTTTTGGCTTTATGCGTTCATCGGTTTCAAAGACCCCCGAAGCTGCCTTCGGGTACCCTCTCTCGGGATTTCGTATCGCGATTCGACGCCCGCCCCGTCGGACGAAGCCGACGCCGAAAACCGGATTCCAAATGCAGGAATCCGACGAATCGGACTCCTTTCACATTCACTTTCATTCCTATTAGAGATACTTTTGTCGGACTCTCCCGTCAAAAGGCGATAGGGCACAATGACACCTATACATGCAACCACAAAAATAGCGCCGTCACCGCAACAGACGACTCATCATTTTGATACAAATACTATCCGTTTTGCCTCGTTTCGCCCACACCTTAATTTTCCCGCGCGCGCGTGAATGCCCCACCCGCGCGATGCACCGCCACAATGAAAGAGCAACCGCATCACCGCGCGGGCGCACGGTCGAGCCAAGCGAGCAAGGCCGTTAAACCCTCCTCCTGCCGTCGGAGGAGAGCGGAACCGCACCGCAGAGCAGTGCGGGAAAGGGAGAGCGCCGGTGTGAGGTAGAAGTGGGTTTTGTATAGTCTGTTGTGGGGTGTTTCTCCACCCGTACAGAAAAGAGGAGCACGTGTTTGTGCGTGATGAGATTAGAAAATTGAAATGTTGCAGGTATCTTTATCCGTGCGGCGAACCGTCTCCACGCGGGAGCACTGCCCCACTCCGCACGGCAATATCGCCGCCTCGCGGGCTTGGTGGGCGAAGCATCAGCGACTATTGCCACTCGCTTTTTACCTCCGCTTTCTTCCGTCGGTTGCGTACACACTTCTGCGCGACGTGCCGCCGTTTCTGCGGGCTCCCGGCCTCCCCTCGCGCAACAACTTGCGTCCCTGCGCGGGCCGGGCATTTAAGCCCTCCGCCTTGCGGAGGAGAGCGGAACCGCACCGCAGAGCAGTGCGGAAAAGGGGGAGCGCCACGCTCCACACAAGAGGAGTGGGCGTTTATAATTTTATAATGAGGGGGGGGATAAAAAATAAGTTCCGCCCCGGTACGCATTGTTAAGAGGCATGGCGGAAATTGTTAGCGCAAATATACGGCATTTTTTCGACAAAACAAATTTTTCCGTGTTTCACCCGCTCAGTCTATTCGGACAAGGCTGTTTCCGAATCGTACCCACCGAGCATGGCGGCGGGCGGAATGCCGAGTATGCGGCAAAGGGCGCCGGCAACGGGCAGGGTGGGCAGAGCGCGCGCCGCCACAAAGGCACTGACGCGCGAGGGCGCAATGCCCGCACGGGCTGCCAACTCTTTCTGCGTCATGCCTTTCCGACGAAGGGCAGCGGCAATCAACGCCGCAACGGCGGACGCCTCGACCGTGCGGGCGGCTTTTCCGTAGGCTTCGACGGCATCGGAGGCCGCCGAAAGCCCGACCGTCGGCACATCGCCGGCAGTAAGAGGCAGCGCCGTGTGCACCGACTCCGACGTCGGGCGGTATTTCGAGGGGACACGCTCGTGCGCGGCTGCCACGAATTCCTGCCCGAGCGCGCCCACCTGCGCCATGATTTCGCGCTCGCGACGGCGGGAAGGCTTTTTGAAACCATTGATGTAGTTGCGGAGCAGAGCGGCATTGATGCCGGCGCGCTTGGCAAACTCGGCGATGTTTATCTCTTTGTGCATAAGGAAAAAACGTTGCAGGGGCGTCGGCTCGGCATCGTCGTAGGAAAAACTCTCGAAACTGATGTCTTCGTCGAGATTGCGCCAGTGTATGCCGACGGCACTCAGGGTGTATTGCTCGCGCTCCCCGGGGGTGGCACGCCGCAGCCGGTCGTACCACAACAGCGACTGCCGGCGCTCGCTGCCGCTCTCGTCGATGAGGTATATATAGTCGTCGTCGAATCGTATCTGCTTGGCCATGGGGTTATTTGTTAAATATTTCGTTCCAACGGTATATAATGATGTCGCTGTTTTCGTCGATTATCGCTTTTATCTTTTTCAGGTCGCCCGACTTTATGCCGCGCTGCCCGAAAAAGAGAAATTCTTTTCCGTTCCATACATATCGCGCCTCGCCGTCGTGCCCGACAACATGAATATGTATCGGCTCGTGCTCACGGCTGAAAAACAAAAACGAATATCCGTATGCTCTGAATATTTCGGGCATGATTATCGGTTTTATTTTGCAAATATAGGAATTATTTTTGATTCCCTAAAATTTCAAAGAAAGAAAAATGGGTAATTCGGCGTTAAAATGATGGGTAATTTGGCGCGGCGAGATGTTAAAATCGTTAATTTATGTAACGGGGGGGGCGATTACGGTTTCAGGCACCCGACAGGCACCACATATACGCCATCTTCGGGGCGGCGAAAAGCGTATTCGCCGGCAGCGGTCAAGACCATTTTGAAAGCGGGGGCTTTCATTCGGGCGACATCGATTTGTGCGGACAAGGCGTTCAGCGCTTTTGCGCCTTCTTCTATCAGGGAGGCGCCTCCGAGTTTTATCTCGATGAGTCCGTACTGCCCGTTGCGCAGGTGCACGACCGTATCGCATTCCAAGCCGCTTTTGTCGCGATAATGGTATACTTTGCCGTTAAGCGCTTCGGCAAAAACACGCAAATCGCGCACGCACATCGTTTCAAAGAAAAAGCCCATGGTTCTGAGGTCGTCCATCAAATCGGCAGGGCCCAGCCCCAATGCCGCCGTGGCAATCGAAGGATCGACAAAATAGCGGGTATCGGCCGTGCGGATAGCCGTTTTCGAGCGAAGATTCGGGTTCCAAGCTGGCATATCTTCCACGACGAAAATTTTTCGCAATACGTCGAGATATGAAATTACGGTTTTGTCGTCGAACATGGCAGAATCGTTTTTCAACAGGTCGTCGCACAAGGTCTTAATCGATGCCTGCGTGCCCTGATGACGCGCATACGCCCGCATGAGGCGCTGCACCCGCTCGGACGAACGCTTCACGCCGTCGATTTTCGTAATGTCTTCTTGCGTTACGGCATCGTAATAGTCGAATGCCTGCTCCAAAGCGGCTTCTTCGGGAAGCCCCACCGCCACAGGCCAGCCGCCGCGACAGATGAGAAATGCCACGTCGGACAATTTCAACTCGTTCTTTCCCAATATTTTCGGCGGCGCGGAAAAGAGGTTGCCAAGGCTCACCGAGCCGTTGGACTCTCCGGACTCGAACAGAGTCATCGGACGCATCATAAGCCACGCAAACCGCCCCGTGCCCGAGTGTACCCGCTCTTTTTCGGCGTCTTTGTCGGGCACGGCGGAGCCGGTGAGAATAAACTGCCCCATTTTGCGCCGGCGATCGACCGTATAGCGCACGGCGTCCCAGAGCTTCGGGACGGTTTGCCACTCATCGATCAGCATCGGGGTTTCGCCCGACAGCGCCTCATCGGCGTCTATCTCCAAAAGATTTTGAAAATTGGCTTTCGCAACGGGATTGGCCAGCATGATTTTGCTTGCGGCAATTTCTTCTGCCGTCGTCGTCTTGCCGCACCACTTCGGCCCTTCAAGGAGTATCGCCCCTTTTGCCTGCAACTTTTTAGCCAGCAGGCCGTCCATTATTCGATGTCTGTAACCGTCCATGACAAGAGAGTTAATCGCCGCAAAGATAGCACTTTTTCTCAAAAATGGGTAATTCGGCACGAAATTAATGGGTAATTCGGCGTTAAAATGATGGGTAATTTGGCACGACGAGATGTTAAAATCGTTAATTTATGTAACGGGGTCAGAAGAAGCGGGCTTCGACGTCGCGGAGGAGGTCGGAGAGCTGCGCTTCGGAGTCGGCGCGGAGGAGGGCGATGCGGGTGTCGCGGAAGGCGGGCAGCCCCTTGAACAGCGGGGTGGCGGCGAGGTGGCGGCGCACGTGGAGTATGCCGCGCCGCTCGCCCAGACGGGCGATGCTGTCGTGGAGGAGACGTCGGAGGACGTTCATTTTTTCGGCAGGGGAGAGTTCGGCGCGCCGTCCGTCGCGGAGGTAGCTGCGCATTTCGCCGAAAATCCACGGGGCGCCGATAGCGGCGCGTCCCACCATGACGGCATCGACGCCGTAGCGGCGGAAGGCTTCGTCGGCGGCTTCGGGGGTGGCGATGTCGCCGTTGCCGATGACGGGAATGGTGATGCGGGGGTTGGCGCGGACGGCGCCGATGAGCGACCAGTCGGCCGTGCCGGTGTACATCTGGCTGCGGGTGCGCCCGTGAATGGCCAGAGCGGCGATGCCGCAGTCTTGCAGCTGCTCGGCCAAGGTGGCGATGATGCGGCTGTCGGCGTCCCAGCCCAGACGGGTCTTGACGGTAACGGGCAGGTGCACCGCCTGCACGACGGCGCGGGTGATGGCGAGCAGCAGGTCGGGGGTGCGCAGCAAGCCCGCGCCGGCGCCCTTCGCAGCGACTTTGCGCACGGGGCAGCCGAAATTGAGGTCGATGACGTCGGGGTGCGCCGCCTCGCAGAGCTGCGCCGCCTCGACCATGGAGGCGACGTCGCGCCCGTAAATCTGTATGGCGACGGGGCGCTCGGCATCGGAAACGGAGCGCTTGACGCGCGTCTTTTCGACGGCGCGAATGAGGGCATCGCTCGACACGAATTCGGTGGTTACCATGTCGGCGCCGAACTCCTTGCACAAGAGGCGGAAAGGGGCGTCGGTAACATCTTCCATCGGTGCCAGCAGCACCGGACGCTCGCCCAAGTCTATGGTTCCGATTTTCATCTGTTCGTCGTGTTTTGCCGGCGAAGCGGTCGGCACGCGGCACCTCCGCTCCCGCCCCGCAAAGGTACGAAATTTTCGGGCACCCCACCGCCGCCGGCAAGATTTTTCCGCCCCCACGACACCGGCATCGGAAAAGTATCGGCAATAATTCCGCCCGTTTTTCTTTTTTTCTTTTCGTTTTTTTTCTATTTTTGTAGCAAGTAATTCATAACAAAACCGATATACCATGAAACGCTTTTACTCGCTGCTGCTGGGAGGGTGTATGCTCGCCGCCCTGCTGACGGCTTTCTCGGACAAACAAATGCCGGTCATCTATATGATAGGCGATTCCACCATGGCGAACAAACCGCTCGAAGGCGGCAACCCCGAACGCGGCTGGGGACACATGCTGCCGGGATTTTTCGCCCCGGAAATACGGGTGGACAACCACGCCGTGAACGGCCGCAGCTCACTGAGCTTCATGTCGCGCTGGGGCGACGTGCACAACAAACTGAAAAAGGGCGACTACGTGTTCATACAATTCGGTCACAACGACCAGAAAACCAAACCCGACCGCTACTCCGACCCCGACACGGCGTACAAAAACAACCTGCGCTTCTACATAAACCAGACGCGCGAAAAAGGCGCCATACCGGTGCTGTTCACCTCGATCGTGCGGCGTAAATTCGGCGACGACGGCAAACTCGTCGATACGCACGGGCGCTACATTCCCGCCTGCAAAGAGGTTGCCAAAGAAATGAAAGTGGTGTGCATCGACCTGAACAACAGCACCGAAACCCTTATCAACGAACTGGGCGACGAGGCTTCGCGCGCGCTCTTCGTGTGGGTGGAGCCGAATACCTGCCCCGCCATTCCCAAAGGCCGCCAAGACGATACGCACCTCAACGTGAAGGGCGCCCGCATAGTCGCCGGCATGGCTGCCGACTCGATAGCCCGCAAAATTCCGAAACTCGCACCCTACGTGCGGCACTACGACTTCGTGGTGGCTCAAGACGGCAGCGGCGACTTCTTCACCGTGCAAAAAGCCATCGACGCCGTGCCCGCCATGCGCACCGCCCCCACCACCATATATATACGCAACGGCGTGTACAAAGAGAAAATCACCGTGCCCGCAAACCGCACCAACATTCATATCATCGGCGAGGAACGCGACCATACGATACTGACATACGACGACTTCGCCGCCAAGAAAAACGCTTTCGGTGAAAACATCGGCACGTCGGGGTCGGCGTCGTGCTACGTCTACGGCGCGGGATTCACGGCCGAAAACCTCACCTTCGAAAACCGTGCGGGCGAGGTGGGTCAAGCCGTCGCCCTCTTTACCGCCGGCGACAAAATCGTGCTGCGCAACTGCCGCCTCAAAGGCTTCCAAGACACACTCTACACCTACGACGCCGAGTCGCACCAATACTTCGAAAACTGCATCATCGAAGGCACGACCGACTTCATCTTCGGCAAAGCCACCGCATGGTTCGAGGGCTGCACCCTCGTGAGCAAACGCAACTCCTACATCACCGCTGCCGCCACGCCGGAGGGACACCCCTACGGATACGTGTTCCACCGCTGCCGCCTCATCGCCGACGAGGGCGTGAACAGCGTCTATCTCGGCCGCCCGTGGCGCCCCTACGCCCGCGTGGTGTTCCGCGACTGCGAACTGGGCGGACACATTCGCCCCGAAGGATGGCACAACTGGGGTAAACCCGAAAACGAAAAAACCGCTTTCTACGCCGAATACAAAAATTCGGGCGACGGCGCCGCCACCGACCGCCGCGCCGGCTGGTCGCACCAACTGAGCCGCAAAGAGGCTGCCGCCTGCAACATCGCCGAAGTACTCGGCAGCGACGAATGGTGGAAGCCCGCCAAACCCAACAAAAAATCAAAAAAATAATCTACAAAACACCTTTACCATGAAACATTACCGCCCCCTGTGGCTCGCTCTCGCCTTAGCCGTCGGCTTCTGCGGAAACAGCGACGCCAAGAAAAAACAAACCTACACGGTAGACCCCTCGCTACCCATGTCGATACGCATGGTGCAGTCGGAAATGACCCGCAATCCCGAAGGCTGGATGCTCGATTTCAGCACCTCCCTGAAATGGAACTACTGCCACGGCCTCGAATGCCAGTCGTTCCTCGACGTGTACGACCACTATAAAAACGACAAAAAATACGGCAAAATCGTCGCCCCGTTCTACACCTACGTAAAAGATTATGCCGACACGATAATCAACGAGAAAGGCATCATCTACGGCTACAAAAAGAGCAACTACAACCTCGACCACGTAAACTCGGGAAAAATACTTTTCCGCCTCTACGACCGCGAAAAAGCCCCGCGCTACAAAATCGCCATGGACACCCTGCGCGCCCAACTCGCCTCCCAACCCCGCACAAGCGAAGGCGGATTCTGGCACAAACGGGTGTACCCTTTCCAGATGTGGCTCGACGGCATCTATATGGGTGAACCCTACTACGCCGAATACACGGCGACTTTCGCCCCGAACGACAACGCCGCCTATGCCGACATCGTAAACCAATTCCTCCTCGTGGCAAAACGCACCTACGACAAAAACACGAAACTCTACCGCCATGCGTGGGACGAAATCAAAGCCCTGCCGTGGTCTGACAAGACCGGTCGCGCTCCGCACGTGTGGGGCCGCGCTCTCGGCTGGTACATGATGGCTATCGTCGATGTTCTCGACTTCATGCCCGAAAACCAACCCGGTCGCGACAAAATGATTAAAATTCTGCAAGACCTCGCCGACGTGCTGCCGCAGTATCAGGACGCTGAAACCGGCGCATGGTGTCAGGTAGTGGATTTGCCCGACCGCGAAGGCAACTACCTCGAAATGTCATGCACCCCGATGTATGCTTACGCCATAGCCAAAGGCGTGCGCAAAGGCTACCTCGCCCCCGAAAAAATGGAAATCGCCCGCAAAGCCTACGAAGGCATTTTGAATCACTTTATTACGGTCGATGAACAAGGACTCGTGTCGCTCACGCAGGTATGCGGCGTGGCAGGTCTCGGCGGCAAACCCTATCGCGACGGCTCGTTCGAGTATTACATCAACGAAGTCGTGCGCGACAACGACCCCAAAGGTGTCGCCCCCTTTATCATGCTCTGTCTTGAAATGAACAATTAATCCCGACTGATTTTTAACAAACGTCCACAAAACAGAGCAAAAAATCGACAATTTCAGTAAGAGCCGTTGCTTTTTGTCAAAAAAACGGCTCTTATTTTTTGTTTTTCAAAAGAAAACTCTACCTTTGCCCCGAAATTTCTCTATGTAAAACAAAATTATACAATTATGACAAGAGAAGAAATCGGCGCAAATGCCGGCGCTGTGTGGAATGCACTGAACGGCAACGGAACTCTTTCCGTAAAAAATCTGAAAAAAGTAACCAAGCTCAAAGACAAACAAATCTTTGCCGCGCTGGGCTGGCTGGCTCGCGAAGGGAAAGTTTCTATGAACGAAACCGAAACCGACGTAAATGTAACGCTTGTCGGATAATTCCGACACCTTACAAGGAACGAGGAGGGGCGCAGATTGTTCTGTGCCCCTCCTCGTTTTTCTCCGCCCGCAAAAACAATTAATTACATAATTATAAATCAGTTATATTTTTCATACGACAACTTTAACAAATAAACCATGAAATATTCTTGGAAGTAATTTGTTCTTTTAATAACTTTGTCGAAGTCAAAGTGCCAGCATCTGCACAAGCAGCAGACTTGCACTCTAAAAAGGAAGCTTGGGGCGTCTGTTCATATAGACGCCCTTTTTTAATTCAATTCAATGCCATGCACACAAAAACAGCCACTACTATCGATGAACAAATTGTCATTTTGAAAGAACGGAATATGACGATTCCAAACGAAACAAAAGCAAAAGAAGTCCTTTTGGATATAGGTTATTATCGCTTAGGGTTCTATTGGTTTCCTTTTGAAATTGGCTATCCTGACAAAAACAAGAGAGAACACAAATTCAAAGAAAATACAACTTTTGATATGGCATTGACTCTTTATTATTTCGATAATGACCTAAGAAATATTCTCATTCCATATCTTCATCGAATAGAAATCAATCTACGCACAAAGATTATCGGTAGAGTCAACCAGCAAGTGCAACATTACAAAAAAAGATTGAAGAAACACTCTTTTGGGGAGTTAAAGTTGAGTT
>CANQAM010000023.1 GCA_947589325.1 uncultured Bacteroidales bacterium
AAGCAATGCCAACGATGTTTCGCTCGTGTGCGGATAACCCGCTTTGCGCCATTCGGCAACCGCCACACGGATTTTCTCTACAAGTGGGGCTGTGGCGTTCTGCCGTTCATCGGCGTTTTGTGGTCGCCACCGCTCCTTCGGAGTAAGGATTTGGAATGGATTAGTGTTCATGGTCGGGATTTATTGCGCGATAGCATTTATCCCGATAAGTACAGATACAAAAAACGTGGACTACACTATATCTGCTATTGTGGTATCGCCAAACACCTATGCTGTCAGACAAGTAAGCCCACGTGAATACACGTGAGCGCAGAACTTTACTCTTGACAGCTATACAAAAATTGGCGATTTTCAATAGCAAGAATAAAAGCTAACGCTTTATTTTAATATGTCAAATTCTCTTTTTCTCTTTCTTTTTCCGATTCAAAATTAGTTACAACTTTTTTTACAAGTACAAAGATATATTTTTTTGCATATATAAAAAAAGACACCCTAAAAAAATTAGGGCGTCAGCAAAAAAATTATAGCTACGTGTAAAATATAAAAAAACTTCAAAGATTGTCAGCGCTTTTCTTTATCATAATAGCTTAAAATTCCAAAAATATGGAAGAAAACAGCCCTATAAAATTTGCTTGCATGGAAACTTCCCATATATTTGCGACGTTAAATAAATACCATGAGCAGACAAAAACTTAAAATTGTATTTATGGATAGGGCAAGAGAGTTTATATCTTCCCTTTCTGAAAAGATACAAAAGAAAATTACGTACAACCTTCTTAAAGTCGAGGGTGGAGAAATTGATAAAGAACTTTTCCAAAAATTGGAAAACTCCGAAATATGGGAATTTCGTACATTATTCAATGGAGTATGTTATCGACTCTTTGCTTTCTGGGACACGGAAACGGAGACTTTGGTCGTGGCTACTCACGGAATAGTGAAAAAAACACAGAAAACTCCTCAAAAAGAGATAGAAAAAGCAGAAGCAATAAGAAAAGAATATTTCAGCAATAAAAAATAAACGGCTATGGCAAAAATGAATTTAACTCCGCTTGGAGAGATAGTAGATGAAGTTTGGGGTAAAAAAGGTACTCCTGAAAGAGACGCAATGGAAGCTCAATTAAAAGAAGAAATTCACGCCTATTTTGTAGGAGAGGCTATCAAAAACGCCCGGCTGAAACAGAACCTGACACAAGAAGAGTTGGGAGCTAAAGTGGGTGTAAAAAAGTCTCAAATATCCAAACTCGAAAGCGGGAGATGTATCATCACGCTACCTACGATGAGCCGCGTGTTCAAGGCTTTGGGTTTTTCTACGGCAACCCTCGATTTGGGTGCAGGCGGAAAAATTGCTTTGTGGTAAAATAGAAAGAATTATCAAATAAAAAAGGGGCACACAAATGCTCCTTTTTTATTTATTGATGAATCGTTATTCCAAACAGCGGCGAAAAACTTTCTTTTTTATCGCGTGTTTATGTGTATATCGAATTTTCATTTCTAATCATAAACACGTATGAAAAAAGTTTTCTTCATTTTTTCTATTGTCCTTTGCGCGTTCGCCGCACAAGCGCAGCGCAACGGCGAAATCGAAATCATCGACATCGACCCCGTAACGGGCGACAGCGTATATCATGCACCGTCGTCGGTCGTGGTGCTGTACGACACGCGCCCGATATTTCCACGTCGCAACCCCGCCATGCCGGTCGGCAATCCTCCCACCGATTTGTTCCTGCGCATGGAACGGCAGTTTCAAGATCCGCGTGCCCCGCGTTTCATTCTCATCAACCGCAAGGGTACGGCGGCACTCGGCATCGGCGGATATGTAAAAGGCTCGATGTCGGTCGATTTTCGCGGTATGGCCGACAGCAAAGATTTTATTACCTATACCATTCCCACGCCCAATAATCCTGCTCAAAACGGACAATTCCAAATGGACGCTTCGACCTCCCGACTCTTTCTCTCATTAGTCGGAAACAACCGCATCATGGGCAATTACACCGTATATCTCGAAAGCAATTTTCGCGGCGGGAACGGCAGCTACACCCTGCAACTGCGGCAAGCCTTCATCGATATGCGGAGTGTAAAAGCCGGTTTGGCATGGAGTACGTTCACCGACGTGGCAGCCTGTCCGCCCACCATCGACTTTCAAGGTCCGTGCGGATTGGTGAGCGCACGCAACGTCATGTTGCAATATCACCCATCGTTCGGCAAACACTGGAGCATGGCGGTCGCCGTAGAAGCCCCGTCGGCGACGATGACCACGCGGTCGCAGCAAAGCGAATACATCACCCAGCGTATGCCCGATATTCCGCTTTACATACAATACGGTTGGGACGAAACAAACAGCCACGTGCGGGTGTCGGGTATATTGCGCGGACTCTCCTACCGCAACCTGCTCGCCGAAAAGAATAAAATGAAACTCGGCTGGGGCGTACAACTGAGCGGAGTCGCCAACATATCGCACTGGCTTACGATATATGGCGATGCCGTTTACGGGAACGGTATCGAAGAGTATATCAACGATTTGGGAGGTTACGGGTTCGACCTTGTGCCGGCAGCATCGGCAGGCAGCCTCACCGCACCCGCCGTATGGGGAGCCACCGGCGGTGTGCAGGTAAATATCTCGCCGCGTATGTTTGCATCGGTATCGTACAGCCAATGCCGCATGTACGACGGCAAACTCGCTCCCGAAACCTATCGGTACGCCCAATACGTCGTGGGCAACCTTTTCTATAACATTACAAAAGACTGCCAGATAGGCATCGAATATCTCTACGGGCGGCGCGTCGATCGCGACGACAGTAGCGGACACGCCAACCGCCTCAACGCCGCCATACAATACAACTTCTAAGCTCCGGACAGCAACCGCACCACACCTCCTTCCTACGAAAAATCCGACAGCATAAGCTGCCGGATTTTTCATGTTCCCATTCCGCTAAACTCAACACAATCCCGTGCGGCGGGAGGCGGAAATCAGGGTGCGTATGGCGTTGTTGAGTTCTGTTTGTTGCAGCAGGTTTTCGAGGGTCAGGTGCATACGGTAGCGCCAATAGTTGCGGGTATCGGCGGGGACGTTGATGCGTTCTGCGGCAATGTCGGTACGGCGCACGTCGAGCGAAATGGAGAGCCAGTCCTGCAACGGCAGTATGGCGAGCATCGCCGGCGATTGCAGATGTTTCTCGATAACGGCGCGGCAAAGATGCGGCGGACAATGTACGGGAGCATCGCCCTCCTGCCCCAGCACGGCATTGTAGTAGCGCTGCGTGGCAGCGGGGTTTTCTTCCCACCAGCCTCGAATGCCCGACATATCGTGCGTGGAGGTGGTGCACACCGACAAGTAGGGATAGCGGGTGGTGTCGCCGAATTCGCAATGCGGCTCCTTAGGCATACGCTGTATTTCCAAAGAGAGTATCTGCAAACGGTTCATGACTTCGGGCACGCTTTCGGGTATCATGCCCAAATCTTCGCCGCAGACCAGCATACCGGTCGATGACAGGAGCGGCGGCAGCTTTTTCAAGGCTTCTTCTTTCCAGAAAAGATTGTGGCGGCGATAATAGAAATCGTCGTGCAAGCGGCTGAAAGCCTCCTGCTCCTGCCCGCTCAACGCCGCAAAACTGTACGTGCCGCGTGCCGCGATGCGGGGGTGCCACGCTGCCGGCGCGTAGGGGTCGGCAACAAAGAGTACTTCGTCGGTAAGCCGTAGCAATCCGCCTGCAATGACCGACGTTTTTTTATCGACGGCATCGCCGAAACGAGCGACGATTTTCTGCTGAGTATCGACTTCGGGGCGCAGGGCATACCTATCGCCGCCCTGCGGCAGCAGGTATTTTCCCTCCACCTCCTGCCGGTATTCGCCGAAAAGTTCGGAGAGCATGTATTCCCGAATATAGGGTGTCGCGTGCCGGCGTTCGTCGAAAGCGAATCCGCAGGCGGCGAGCTCCCCTGCGGTATAGGGCAGCGCGGCATTGAAATGCCCGAGCAGCCCCTCCACTGCCGTATCGGGAATTTCCCAAATGCGGAAAAATCCCAATATATGGTCTATACGGTAGGCGTCGAAATATTCCGCCATTTTCACGAAGCGCGCTTTCCACCACGCATATCCGTCTTTTGCCATCTCCGCCCAGTTGTAGGTGGGGAATCCCCAGTTCTGCCCCGTAACGGAGAAATCGTCGGGCGGCGCGCCCGCCTGCATGCCGAAATTGAAAAGCTGCGGATTCGTCCACGCATCGGCGCTGTCGCGGCTCACGCCGATAGGTATGTCGCCTTTCAACGCCACGCCGTGCGACAGAGCGTACTTTTTCACCCGCGACAATTGCGTATGCAGGTGATACTGTATGAAATAATGCAGGGCTATCTGCGGATAGGCTTCGCTCTCTTTCGAGGCCAGCCGTGCGACCTTTGCCGCGTCGTACACGGCATACTCGCCCCACTCTGCAAACACGGGCGTGCCGTTTTTGTCGCGCAGGTAACAATAGACGGCGTAAGGCACGAGCCACGTTTTGTTCTTTTGGAAAAAGTCGAGGAACTCCGGCGTTGCCAATAGCGCCTCGCCCTGTTCGGCAAAAAGGCGGCGCAGGTAATCGCTTTTGAGTTTCGTAACGGCTTCGTAATCGACGGCAGGCAGCGCATTGAGCCGCTCCGCCTCTTTCTCGAAACGCATCATTTCCATGACGTCGTGCAGACGTCCCGCCGCCGGCAGATGCAGATAAGCCGGGTGCAGCGCATACACGGAGTTGGCTCGATAGGGATAGGAATCGAGCCACGTGTGCCGCATCGTCGTGTCGTTGATAGGCAGCACCTGTATGAATTTCTGTCCCGTAAGCACCGCCCAATCGATCATTTTTTCGAGGTCGAGAAATTCCCCGATGCCCCAGCTCGACTGCGACTTCAACGAAAATACGGGAATAGCTACACCGGCACCGCGCCACAACGGCCGCACGAGACGCAAATGAGCCCCGGCAACAATCACGGTTTCGTCGTCTTTCGGGGGCAGTAGCGACAGCCGGCGGTTATTGCCCGCCTCCCACGCCACGATGCGGCGGGTGGTCTTGTCGATGACGACGAATTTGTATTCTATCGGTGCGCGCAACACGTCAGCCGGCAGCGTAGCCGACCACACAGGATATGCCCTGTCGGAGAGCACGACGGCTTGCGCTTCGTTCCATGCCGACTCGGTAAAGGTGCCGACTATCGCCACCGATTCCTGCGGCAGCAGCGCCGGCGCCGTCACCTCGAAACGTACACCGCATTCCCGCAACTCTTCCCGTGTGGATAGCGGTCGTTCGAAAAAACGGCCGTTCAGAAATGCCGAAGAAAGAAATGGAGCGTCAGGCTCGGTAATCTGCCACGCATCGTATATGCGGTAAGCCTCCACACCCGTGCGGGGGCGGAACGTATGCCGCCCCTCCTCCTGCCGTGAATTTCTACCGTTCTCTCTCACAAAATAGCGATAGACAAACGGTGCGCCTGCCGGCATTTCTACCGAAGCAGCCCACTGTCCGTTTCCGGTACAAAGCATGGGAAGCGCACGCCTTTCGTCGTTACCGCCCAACGCCTCCGGTTCACCCGACAGAAAAAGCTGTTCGCCCCAGCGGGAATGGTATTCGATAAAGAAAGTCAGTTGCACATTATCCGCATTTGGAAGTTCCGCACGAAGTGCATATCAGGCAGCCCTCTTGATAGATAAGCGTTTCCTGTCCGCACTTCGGACAGGTCTGTCCGCTGGCAACCGTACCGTTCGGCATATACTTTTTCAAAGCTCTCTCCACACCGTTTTTCCACGTATTGATGGTATGGCTGTCGAGTTCGAGACTCGATATGAGCTTCAAAACCTGATCGATAGGCATACCGTAGCGCAGCACGCCCGAAATCAGCTTGGCATAGTTCCAGTATTCGGGATTGAATTTTTCGGAAAGGCCTTCGATGGTGGTTTTGTAACCGCGTTTATTCCGGAATTGGAAATCGTAGTGCTTGTTGCCGTTTTCATCGACGGCTTTGATGATTTTTCCGGAAGTGATATTTTTCGGTATCAGTATGCCGTCTTCATCGTCGGCAAGACCGGTAAATATTTCGTAAGGCTTGCCGTCTTTCAAACCGACGAAAGCAATCCACTTTTCACGGTTGTTCTGGAAACGCACCACGTCGGCATCGAGTTCGATAGGCCGTTTCAAAACGAGAGGCTGCACGGGAGCCGCTTTCGGAGCGTCTTTCGAGGCGGCAATCAGCACACCCGAACGGGAACCTTCGCGGTATACCGTACACCCTTTGCAGCCGCTGCGCCATGCCTCGACATACAACTTGCCCACCAACTCTTCCGTTACGTCGGCAGGGAGATTTATCGTTACGCTGATAGAGTGATCGACCCACTTCTGCACACGCCCCTGCATACGCACTTTCTGTATCCAGTCGATGTCGTTGGCAGTAGCCTTGTAATAGGGCGACTTGGCGACGATGCGGTCGATATCTTCCTGCGTATAGTTGGTACGGACTTCATAACCGTGCGTCTGCATCCACGTAATGAATTTATGGTGGTAAACCAGATATTCCTCGAAAGCGTCGCCCGACTCATCGACGTAGTCTATATGCACATCGGCATCGTTGGGATTGACTTTGCGGCGGCGGCGATATACCGGCATAAATACCGGCTCGATGCCCGATGTGGTCTGCGTCATCAGACTCGTCGTGCCGGTGGGCGCAATGGTCAGACAGGCAATATTGCGGCGACCCGATTTCACCATGTCGGCGTACAATTCGGGGTCGGCTTCCCGCAGGCGGTTGATGAAGGGGTTGTTTTTCTCACGCTCGGCATCGAACACTTCGAAAGCGCCGCGCTCTTTTGCCATTTCCACCGACGAGCGGTAAGCCGCCAGCGCCAATGCACGATGTACGGTTTCCGAAAATGCGGTGGCTTCCTCCGTCCCGTAACGCAGCCCCATGGCAGCAATCATATCGCCTTCGGCGGTAGTGCCCACACCGGTGCGGCGGCCTTGCAGCGTTTTATGGCGAATCTTTTCCCACAACTGTATTTCAGTGTGTTTTATCTCGTCCGATTCGGGGTCGGAATGGATTTTCTCCAAAATCTTGTCGATTTTCTCCATTTCGAGGTCGATGATGTCGTCCATGATGCGCTGCGCCAAAATGATGTGGCGGCGGAACAGGTCGAAATCGAAACGGGCGTTCGGCGTGAAAGGATCGACCACATAAGAATAGAGATTTATCGCCAGCAAACGGCAGCTGTCGTAAGGACAAAGGGGTATTTCACCGCACGGGTTGGTGGAAATGGTGCGGAAACCCAAATCGGCGTAACAATCGGGTATAGACTCGCGTATAATCGTATCCCAGAACAAAACGCCGGGCTCTGCCGACTTCCACGCATTGTGCACGATTTTTTTCCATATCGCCTGCGCATCGACCTCTTTGGTTACCAGTGGGTGGTCGCTATCCACCGGAAACTGCTGCACATAGGGCTTGCCGTCGATAGCCGCCTGCATGAAATCGTCGGTGATGCGCACCGACACATTGGCGCCCGTAACCTTGCCTTCGGTCATTTTGGCATCGATGAAAGACTCGGAATCGGGGTGCTTTATCGACACGCTGAGCATCAATGCGCCGCGCCGTCCGTCTTGCGCCACCTCGCGGGTGGAGTTGGAATAGCGTTCCATAAAGGGCACCAAACCCGTCGAAGTCAAAGCGGAGTTTTTCACGGGCGAACCTTTCGGGCGCATGTGGGACAAGTCGTGCCCCACGCCGCCGCGCCGTTTCATCAGCTGTACCTGCTCCTCATCGATTTTCATCACGCCGCCGTAGGAATCGGCATCACCGTCCATACCTATGACAAAACAATTCGACAACGAACCTATCTGAAAGTCATTGCCGATGCCGCTCATCGGTCCGCCCTGCGGCACGATGTAACGGAAATCGCGAAAGACCTCCATCAACTCTTCTACCGAAAGCGGATTTGGATATTTGTTTTCGATACGCGCTATCTCTTTGGCAAGACGCAAGTGCATATCTTCCGGATTCTGTTCGTAAATATTTCCGAAAGAATCTTTCAATGCGTATTTATTGACCCACACCCGTGCAGCCAATTCATCGCCTTTGAAGTATTCCAAAGATGAATGGAATGCTTCATCATAAGTATACGTTTTCGTTTCCACGATGTTTGTATTTGTTTAATTCGTTGTTTTCAGTTTTGATATAGATTCAAGGTTTTTTAGAAATAGAATTTTGATTTTGCAAGTTTACGAAAAAGTTTCTATCTTGCCAATAGTTATACAAAATATTTTTTCAACATTCTGTAAAGTTTTCCGTTTTATCAAACAATGATATTGATTATCAATAAATTAAAAAATATCAAAGAGGAAAAAGTTTTCCATTTGTGAAAATAGAGGCATCATTTTTTCGGCAATGCCTTACCCAATAAGAAGATTTCTTTACATCGCCTCTCCGATAATTTCTTTCTCTTTTTTCTTTATTATATTAAAATAAACCGTATATTTGTTCAACTAATTTCATCGACTATGGATTTGAACTTTCTCAAAAATCGTCGCACTATACGGAAGTATAGCGACAAAGATATTCCCGATTCGCTGCTGAACGAACTTTTGGAAGCGGCTTTCCGCGTCTCCACCACCGGCAATATGCAGGTGTATAGTGTCGTCGTTACCCGCGATGCCGAGAACAAGAAAAAACTCGCGCCGGCGCACTTCAACCAACCGACGGTAACGGAGGCTCCGGTGGTATTGACTTTTTGCGCCGACTTCAACCGCTTTGTCAAATGGTGCGAACAACGTCATGCCGTGCCCGGATACGATAACTTCCAGTCGTTCTTTACCGCCTGCATCGACGCGCTGCTGGCGGCCCAGCAATTCTGTACGGCGGCCGAAGCTGCCGGATTGGGCATCTGCTATTTGGGCACGACCACTTATAACGCCGACCAAATAATCAAGGCATTGAACCTTCCCCGACGGGTGGTGCCCGTAACCACCATTACCGTAGGCTATCCGGCGGCGGTGCCCGAACAGCCGGAGCGCCTGCCCCTCGAAGCTATCGTCCACCGCGAAAGTTACCGCGACTACACGGCTGCCGACATCGACCGCCTGTATGCCGAGAAAGAGAATCTTCCCGTCAATAAAGGATTCGTCGCCGAGAACAACAAAGAAACTCTGGCACAGGTATTTACGGATATTCGTTATCCGAAAGCCAACAACGAACATTTTTCCGACGTTTTCCTGCACGTCATCGAAGAACAGGGCTTCCACTTCTAAACACGGCTTTGCGTCATAAAACAAGCGGGGGCGGGATTTTCATAATCCCGTCCCCGCACATTTCCGAGACGTCTTTTGAATCCTGTCTTACATCTTCAACGTCTGCTCTATTTCTTCCACCTGCGCCCGCAGTTTTTTGTCTATTTCCACTTGGTCGGCTATCGTCTTGCAGGCATAATGCACGGTTGCATGGTCTTTTCCGCCCAAGCGCAATCCGATATACGCCAACGGGTGGTCGGTGTATTTCTTGGAGAGATACATGGAAATCTGCCGTGCCAGTGCTATTTCACGCTTCCGTGTTTTCGATTGCAGCAAACCCACTTCCATATTATAATAAGCGCACACTTTCTGTTGTATCAGTTCTATGGTAATCTGCTGTTTGCGCATCTGTACGATCGACGCCAGCACACATTCTGCCATATCTACCGAAATTTCCTTTTTGAGAATGACCGAACGAGCTATCAACGACGATACGATACCCTCCAATTCCCGCACGTTGGAGACATTTCGTGCAACGGAGTCGATTACATCATCGGAGATGACGATGCCGTCTTTCTTCAATTTATTGCGTAAGATGCTTTTTCGCAGTTCGTAGTCGGGGCGCTCCACTTCTGCCGAAAGCCCCCATTTGAAACGGGTGAGCAGTCGTTCTTCCATACCTTCGAGCGACACCGGCGGACGGTCGGAAGTCAATACCAACTGTTTCCCTGTCTGGTGCAAATGATTGAAAATATGGAAGAAAGTATTTTGTGTAGCCGTTTTTCCCGCCAAATCCTGTATATCATCGATAAGCAGTACATCGATACTTTGGTAGAAATTGATGAAATCGTTTACGGTGTTGTTGCGCACGGCGTTGGTGTATTGCACCTGAAAAAGGTGCGACGAGAGATACAGCACGCGCGCCTGAGGATTCAGGGCTTTCGCCTTTGCCCCGACAGCCTGTATCAAATGGGTCTTTCCCACTCCCGACTCTCCATAAAGGAACAGCGGATTAAAAGCGGTTTTTCCGGGCTGCATGGCAACACTCTCGCCGGCTGAACGAGCCAGCAGGTTGCTGCTTCCGGCAAGATAGTTGTCGAAACTGTAACAAGGATTGAGCTGTGAATCGAGTTCCTTATATACAGGCTGTTTGAACGGATCGGCCACCCGCGTGGGCTCCGTTACGCCTTTGTAGGATTTCTGAGTATCGGTAGTGGAGCGGAAAGACACGGTTTCGTTTGTTTCCGGTTCTTTTACGACAGATGTATGGTAGGACAAGCGAATATCTTGCCCGAAAACGCGCATCAGCGTACGTTGAAGAATATCGGCGAAATGTTCGTCAAGGTACTCGCAAAAGAATCGAGACGGGACCTGTATTGTCAATTCATTATCGGAGTATCGAATCGCACGAGTCGGTTCAAACCATGTTTCGTATTGCTTTTCCGATATATTGTCTCTGATAATGGATAAACAGCGGTCCCACAATGAGACATAGTCTAACTCCATTTTACAGTTGTATCAAAAATTCTATTCCAAAAACACTCTACAAAATTCCAAATTCTTTTCGGAAAAACAAAATCGATTTTTTCTTGTTTTTTTCGATTTCATTACAAAAAGCTGGCTTTTAGCCCCTTATATTTCATGTTTTTTCACGTATTAAATCGTAAAAATACTTTTGTTACATTCCTAATAATCAATTATTTACACGAATCGATAAGTTTATTTTCATATTTTATTGACTTTTTCCAATTGAAAAAAGCCCCCTATTTAAGGCGGCTTTTTTCGAGCGTATCAAAAAAATGCAGACATCGCCGATATTTAGAATGTATATAAATAATAAATCTGTTATTTCTTACCTCCGAAGAGAGAGAAATGAACATAGCGTTTCGGGTGCAACCGCAAATCGAGAAGCAAGGAATCGGCATCGAGTACAGTAGTATTCAAGGAATTATAAAGCGTCTTATCCGTAAGCAGGGCGCCCACCGTATTGTCCGGCGATTGCAGCCGAGCCACAAGCATATTGACGGAGAGTACCACCTCGTCGATATGTTTTATGGTTCTTCTGATGCCGACCTCTTTGAGTTCGGTCGTAAGATGATTTACATTGCCGGTAATCTGTTTTACATCGCTTACGATAGCCGGCACGTCTTCTGCCATTAAGCCGGTAAGATTAGCGGAGGCATGTTTCAAATCCGTCGATATCGCGGAGATATTGGAGAGCGAAGTTTGGAGCTCCTGCGATTGGACAATAGCGTTCAGAGTGGTCAGAATGCTGTCGAGCTTGGGCATCAACACCGTAATCGAAGGCAATAAATCTTTCTGCACCTCTCCCATAAAACCGCTATCGATTTCGCCTTCCAGAAAATCGCCCGGGTGATGCAGCTCCGATACATATTGGTTCAGAACGAGGTTCAGGGTGACCGTACCCAGCAAGTCCGAAGTCAAGAGCACCTTACTGCCTTCGGGCACTTTCAGTTTTTTGTCCAGACTTACCTCCACCACGACACCGTGCGAGTTGGCGTAATCGTATTGTATGTCGCGCACAAGTCCCACTTTGAAACCATCGACGTTGATAGGCGTCGATATGGTAAGTCCCGTTACATTTTCATAACGGATATAATAGTAGTTCGAGGGGTGCATCAGATTGACACCTTTCAGAAACTCTATGCCCGCATAGAGTATTACAGCGCTTATAATCACCGAAATAGCGATTTTCACTTCTTTGGTAAAATACTTTTTCATATCGTATTGATTTATTTCATTTCACTTTGACACCGTTTTTGAATGCTACGATGAACGCATCTTTGAACAATCGTTTCACTTTTGGCAATTCGGCAAGCACATCTTCGCGACGGGTCGATTCGCCGTAGGTATATTTGTACATATTGTTTTCTTCGTAATACGACACAGGCGACAATCCCTTAAACTCGGACGCCTTGCCCGTGAGTTTCTTTTTCGATGCCATAAGCTGTATCTTATATACGACACCGGAAGAAGTCTGAGCGGTCGTCCCATTGCCGGCAACCGAAGTCGAATGACCCGACTGTCTTTTGCGCAGCGTTTCGTCTTTGTAGCTCACAAAGGCTTTGTATATCGATTCCGCCAGTTTTTCACGGGAGGCGTCTTTTGCCAAATAAGCCGCATCGGCGGGATTGGTAACATATCCCACCTCTACGAGTATGCGGGGCATGGTGGCCTGTCGGAGTACCAGAAAATTGGCCTGACGCACACTTCGGTCGGGCCGATGCGCCAATACGCGGAACTGCTCCTGCACCAACGAAGCGAAGTGTATGCTTTGCTCCATATATTTATCCTGCACGAAATCGAGTATGATGCCCGACTCCGGCGAATTGGGGTCGTAGCCCTGATATGAGGTAGAATAATCGTCTTCCAGATAGATAACCGAGTTTTCCCGTTTGGCTATCTCCCGATTTTCCGCCTGCCCTCTGTCGGGCGTAAACACATACGTTTCCGTACCGCTCGCCGACGTATTGCCGGCAGCGTTGGTATGTATCGAAATGAAAAGGTCGGCTTTGGCTTTATTGGCGATGTTCGCACGCTCTTTCAAGGTAACGAACACATCTTTCGAACGGGTATATATCACACGGGCATCGGAACAATTCTGTCGTATCTTTTTCCCCAATTTCAAGGCGACTGCCAAATTTATGTCTTTCTCTTTCTGACGATTGGCTATTGCGCCCGGGTCTTCGCCGCCATGTCCGGCGTCGATTACGACCACGAACTTATCTTTTGTCTGCCCCACTGTCGGCCACGAGAGAGCAAACAAACACACTATCAATATATATATCCTTTTTTTCATGGCTCGCTTCTGTCTTTTGCCTGAAAATAGCCCTATAATAATTGATGGGCAAAGATACGAAAAAATAAAATAACAAGATTTTTTTACCGACAAAAAGAATATCTATTCCGACGAAACAGCGACAAAAAGTCGATATGTTTCTTTTTTACTTTTTTTATTTCTTTCGTCTTATGAAATGCACTATCTTTGAAAGAAATTTTTTCCCGATGAAAAAACTTTGGTTCGCTTGCTTCTTGTTATTTCCGTTACTGTCTGCTGCCCAGACAATAAGCGTCGATGATGCTTATTGTTTCCAACCCGAGAATGCGGGCGGTCTGGCGGCAATATACGTCGTTCCGTCCGGCGAAACGGTGACCTTGCGCTACACTTCGTTATCGACAGCGGAGATACACTGGTATCGCTTCGGCAGCGGCGGTACCTCGTCACGGGTGGAGGTCGCCGGCATACAGAGCGGCAACATCGCCACACTGCCCAATGCCGACAAAGACTGCGGATACATGGTACAGCAAGAGGGCGCAAATTCTGTGTGCGTATGGCTCGCCTCGTATCGGAACATTACCGCCTGCACGGTAGCCGACCGGCAGGAGAATGTTTGCGAAAGCGTACTTTTACAGGGAGAAGGTTTTGCCATACCTTATTATACGACAAGCGGACTACGGAGATTTATTCCGCGTCAAGTACGCTATACGACCGCCGTATGGGACGAATCGGCACAGGCGATGCGCGAAAACGAAACCGTAACGGTTTCGGCATCGGTCGTATCGGACACGGAAATGGAAATCCCCGCCCCTTACGGATATTCCTCTATTACCGTAATCGACGCCATACCCGAAGCATGGGGCGCACCGGCAACGGAAATTCCCGCCGGAGAATACGACTCGCCGGCCATACTGATGAAAGCCGTCGTAGAACAACAGCAACGCGATGCCGCCAACGAATCCGGTGAAATGCCGTCGGAGGGTTTCGGCGGCTCGGCTCCGGTGAACATGACTTTCACCGCATACGTGAACGGCAACAATTACTATGCGTGGGAATTTGCGAGCGACGAAGAATTTACGACCGTCGATGCCATCTACCCCGAACAGCATCTGGAATACGCATTTAAGGAAGAAGGCACGACCTACGTGCGCCTGCACGCCTACAATGATTATTGCGAGCGCGACACCATGTTTACCGTATCGGTCGGCGAATCGAAACTGGAAGCGCCGAACGCCTTTTCGCCCTACGGCAGTCCGGGCGTAAACGACGAATGGAAAGTGGCGTATAAATCGATTGTCGATTTCAAGTGCTGGATATTCAACCGCTGGGGCGAAGAGATGTTCCGCTTTGATGACCCCGCTTCGGGCTGGGACGGCCGTTATCGCGGCAAACTGGTACCGCCCGGTGTTTATTATTATGTCATCGAAGCACGCGGCGCCGACGGCCAAAAATACAAACTGAAAGGGCATATCAACATTCTCCGTCCGAAGAATATCGACAAGGAATGATTTATGGAGGAGAACGAAGATAAAATAGAAATCTGGGGAGCGCGGGTGCACAACCTCAAAAACATCGACGTGGCGATACCGCGCTATCGGCTCGTCGTCGTTACGGGACTGAGCGGCAGCGGCAAATCGTCGCTGGCATTCGACACCATTTACGCCGAAGCGCAGCGGCGCTACATCGAAACTTTCTCGGCTTATGCCCGCAACTTTCTGGGCAACATGGAGCGCCCCGACGTCGATAAAATAACGGGATTAAGCCCCGTCATTTCCATCGAGCAGAAGACGACCAACAAAAATCCTCGTTCGACCGTCGGCACGACGACCGAAATCTACGACTTTCTGCGGCTGCTCTACGCCCGCGCGGGAGAAGCCTACTCCTATCTCTCGGGCGAAAAGATGGTGAAATACACCGAAGAACAAATTTTGGAACTCATACAGGAGCGCTACCGCAACCGCAAGACCTACATTCTGGCGCCGTTGGTGCGCAACCGCAAGGGGCATTACAAAGAATTGTTCGAGCAGGTGCGGCGCAAAGGCTACCTGTCGGTGCGGGTCGATGGCGAGATTCGGGAGATACTGCCGGGCATGAAACTCGACCGCTACAAAAACCATTCGGTCGAAGTACTGATAGACAAGCTCGTCGTCTCCGAAAAAGACGAACGCCGCCTCAAAGAGAGCGTCCGTGTGGCGATGAAACAGGGCGACGGACTGCTGATGGTGCTCGACGTCGAAAGCGGCGAGCTGCGCCATTACAGCCGCACGCTGATGGACCCTGCCACCGGTCTGTCGTACAGCGAGCCGGCCCCCCACAATTTTTCGTTCAATTCGCCGCAAGGCGCCTGCCCTTGCTGCAAAGGCATCGGATATGTGAACATCATCGACCGCGAAAAAATCATTCCCGATGCCTCGCTGTCGATTTACCAAGGCGGCATACTGCCGCTCGGAAAATATCGGAACGTCTTGCTGTTCTGGCAGATAGACGCCATTTGTGAAAAATACGGCGCCACCCTCAAAACGCCGATAAAAGACCTGCCGGAGGAGGCGCTCAACGACATTCTGAACGGAACGGACGAACGGCTGAACATCAAAAACCTTTCCTTAGGCAATTCCAACTATTTCCTCACATTCGAGGGGTTGGTGAAATACATCGAAATGCAGCAGCAAGCCGACGCCTCGGCAACGGCACAGAAGTGGGCGGGACAGTTCGTTACCACCGTGCAATGTCCCGAATGCCACGGCGCCCGCCTCAACAAAGAGGCGCTGCACTACCGCATCGACGGGAAAAACATCGCCGAAATTTCCGATATGGATATTTCGGAATTGCGCGAATGGCTCCACGATATAGAAAACCGGCTGCCGCAAAAGCAGGCTGTCATTGCCAGAGAAATCGTGAAAGAGATACGCTCGCGCGTACAGTTTCTGTCCGACGTCGGACTGGAATACCTTTGCCTGTCGCGGGCATCGGCTACGCTGTCGGGCGGCGAGAGCCAGCGCATACGGCTGGCTACGCAGATAGGCTCGCAACTCGTCAATGTGCTCTATATTCTCGACGAACCGAGCATCGGACTGCACCAGCGCGACAACGTGCGCCTTATCCGCTCGCTGAAACAGCTGCGCGACACGGGCAACTCGGTCATCGTGGTCGAACACGACAAGGAGATGATGCTCGAAGCCGACTACGTCGTCGATTTGGGACCGCGCGCCGGACGGCTCGGCGGCGAAGTGGTGTTTGCCGGCACGCCGCAGCAGATGTTGGCGGCAGGCACTCTTACGGCGGCTTATCTCAATGGCGAAAAAGAAATCGCCGTTCCTGCCTCCCGACGTCGGGGCAACGGCAAGAAAATCGTACTGAAAGGGGCACGGGGAAACAATTTGAAAAATCTGACGGTGGAATTTCCGTTGGGAAAATTCATCTGCATCACCGGCGTTTCGGGAAGCGGCAAATCGTCGCTTATCAACGCGACGCTGCAACCCATACTCAGCCAGAAATTTTACCGCTCGCTGACCGACCCGCTGCCCTACGACGCTATCGAAGGACTGGAACATATCGACAAAGTGGTGAATGTCGACCAGTCGCCGCTGGGGCGCACGCCCCGCTCCAACCCCGCCACCTACACGGGGCTGTTTGCCGACATACGCAACCTGTTCGTCGACCTTCCGGAGGCAAAGATACGGGGCTACAAAGCCGGACGTTTCTCGTTCAACGTCGCCGGCGGACGCTGCGAAGCCTGCGGCGGAAACGGCTACAAGACCATCGAAATGAATTTTCTGCCCGATGTTCTGGTGCCCTGCGAGGCGTGTCGCGGGAAACGCTACAACCGCGAAACACTCGAAGTGCGCTTCAAGGGAAAATCGATTGCCGACGTTCTCGATATGACCATCAACCAAGCCGTCGAGTTTTTTGCCGGCATACCCTCCATACTTGCCAAAGTAAAAACGTTGCAGGAAATCGGATTGGGTTATGTAAAACTGGGACAGCCCTCGACCACCCTGTCGGGCGGTGAGAGCCAGCGCGTAAAACTGGCGACGGAACTGTCGAAGCGCGATACGGGCAAGACCCTTTACATTCTCGACGAGCCGACCACGGGCCTGCATTTCGAGGACATTCGCGTATTGCTGGGGGTACTCAACCGATTGGTCGATAAAGGAAACACCGTGTTGGTTATCGAGCACAACCTCGACGTCATAAAAATGGCAGACCACATTATAGATATGGGACCCGAAGGCGGTCGCAACGGAGGCAACATACTGATTGCCGGAACGCCCGAAGAGGTTGCCGCCCACCCCGAAATCGGCTACACGGCGCATTTTCTGCGGCAGGAATTAGGATTGCCGCCTCTCGCTGAAAAATAACCGGAAGCTCCTCTCCCGCTTCCGAAAGCGATACTATCCGAAGCGGCTTATTTTGCGCAACTTGGCTTCATCGACAAGCTGGATTTTACGACCATCGACCACGACGATTTTTTCGGCGGCGAAGCACGACAACGTGCGTATGGCATTGCTGGTCGTCATGTTGGAGAGATTGGCGAGGTCTTCGCGCGCCATATAGATGCTCAGCGTGATGCCGTCTTCCTCCAAACCGTAATTGTCTTTCAACATGAGCAGCGACTCGGCAAGGCGGCCGCGAATGTGTTTCTGCGTAAGATTCACCGTGCGGGTGTCCGACATACCCAAGTCGGTAGCCAACTCTTTGATAAAGAAACAGGCAAGACGATTGTTTTTCTTGATAAGCTCATCGACGACAGGCATCGGCAAAAAACCGATAGTCGCATTTTCAAATGCCGAAGCGGCAGTAATATAATCTTCGCCGGCAAAATAAGCCCGATAGCCGAAATACTGTACGGGACGTATCAATCGCATAATCTGGCTGCGGCCGCCGATACCCGCCTTGAATATTTTTACCTTCCCTTTGATGAGACACATCAACAACTCGGCTTTTTCGCCTTCGTTGTAAATCATCTCGTTTTTCTTGAAAGTCTGTATATGGAAGTTTTCCGTGATGATACGCTTTTCGTTGCTGTCGAGAAGCGGCAGCATCTCGCCCAAAGCCTCCTGCGTCAGCGCTTCTATCGAAAGTTTCTTTATCATAACTGTGTTATATAACAATGTTATATAACGCAAAATTAAGAAAATTCCATTAAACTGCAAAGGAATGGAGAAAAAAGATGATTTCGGCGTGAAGCGGTTTTATTTTTACAGAAAATATTTATTATATTTGTAGCAGGAAAAACATCATCGATTATGAATGAAGCGCACGAAACCCAAGTCGCATCTATCGCCGGTGCTTTTTGCGAAGCGATAGAACAGGTAAAAAACAACGATACGTTTTCGTTGTCGGATATGTTCGTCATTTTCAAAAGCGAAGAACAGCTGCTGTCGCTTTACGACGACAACGAAATGCTGCTGACTCAAATCGGACTGGAAGAGTACGACGAAGCCGGCGACACCGACAATATCCGCATCATCGCCCTGTTGCGGCAGGCATTGGAAATGCCGGAGGTTGCCGACGCTTTCCGTTCGCTCGGTGCCGTAACGCCGGTTTCCGTCATTCTTCTGAACGACGAAAAAGAGATCGTTTCCGAACTCAAAACATTCGACGACGAAAAAATATTCCTCGAAGACGATTTCCTGAAAAAGGCGGGGAAAGAATTGGACGACTTCTTCGAGCAACTCATGGCGGATATAAAATAAAGCGTGGATAAAATGAAGAACGCCGTGAAAAATATCGCCATATTGTTTTTCGGAATATTTGTTTTGTTCGTTTCTTCTTGCGAAAAAGAGAAGCAAGAGATTTCATTTTCCCTTTCTCCGAACGATGTCGATACGTCAAGCGGCAATACTTTTATGGCCAGATTCTTATCGGCAAAATTCTGTTCCGCTTTCTACCCTATCGTTTCAGACAGTTTTCTCGTCGGGAACAATATAGACAGTTTATTGAAATTCGAAACAATAAAAATAAAATCCATCGAATCGATAGCCGGCATCGACTCCTCTGAAATCTTAGGGATAAAAACAGCGAAGCAACAAAATATTCAACTATCGATAAACGATATTTTTTCTGCCAGTTCGCCTTTTTATTCCGGATATACCGGCAGCACCGACCTGTATCTGTTACAGATAAAAGACAGTATCGGACAAATAATCGACGTCGTCGATATACCTTTTGCCGTTACAAAAAATGTCGGCAAAATAAAAACGGATTATCGCCGTACCATTTCAGCCGATACCAACTATTACTACGGTTTCGCAGTTTACGGAACGGAAATTTTTAACGAATCCGCCGGCGGCGACCCTGAAGGCTATATCGCTGTCAGTCTGCCAGACAATACGCAAACGACGCCATAAATAAAAACAATAAAAAAAGGCGGGGCTACCTCTTGTAACCCCGCCTCTTTTATGCCGGATTTTGCGATGAAACCACCTATTTGTTCCAAATATCCCAAGCGGCGTATGCTTGCAGCAAGAGCATTTCTATGCCGTTTTTCGTTTCGGCTCCACGTGCTTTGCACTTCTCCATAAAGAGCGTCGTTTCCGGATTGTACACCAAATCATATACGAGATGTTTCGGCGTAACAAGTTCGTAAGGTATTGCCGGACAGCTTTCTATATCGGGATACATGCCTACTGGCGAAGCATTGACGATGACCGTGTATTCTTGCATGATTTCGGGTGTAAGGTCTTCGTAACAAATGGCTTTCGCCTTGCGGGTACGCGACACCCACTGCGGCTCCACGCCCAGCGACAGCAGCCCGTACCATACGGCTTTGGAAGCGCCGCCAGTACCGAGTATCAGCCCTTTGCGGTGGTGCGGTTTCAGGCAGGGACGTATGGAGTCGGTAAATCCGATGACATCGGAGTTAAATCCTTTCAAAATCAACTTGCCGCCTTTGCGTATGAATTTGACGACATTCACGGCGCCGATGAGACGGGCGGTTTCGTCCATTTCATCGAGAAAAGGGATAATCGTTTCCTTGTAGGGAATCGTTACGTTCAATCCGCGCAGGCGTGGCGTTTCGTTCACGACAAGACGAATATCCTCGATACGGTCGAGTTCGAAATTGCGGTATTCCGCCGCGATTTTTTCATTCTTGAATTTTTCGTTGAAAAAATTCCGAGAGAAAGAGTGGGCGAGCCTGTACCCCACCAATCCGTACACATCGGGAGTTTCCATGTTTCTTATCCTTTATATTTAGCTTTCTTGGTAATTTCGGTTTCGTCGGTCTGCCACAATCGGGCAAGGTCGGCGTGCGTTGCTCCGGCATACGCCGACACGATGCGCCAACCGATGTAGCGACCTGCCTGTCCGGGCGACTGCGGTGAAAACGGCGCAGTAAACGGGGCAGGCGACAAATAACGTTCTATCGTCAGCGGCGATGCAGCATACAGCGTTTTTTCACGCAAAAGCGCATTCCACATCTCCGATTCGTTTTCACGGCACCACGCCAACTGCTCCGGCGTGTAGCCCAACAATCTTTCCGGCGGGACGTCCGGCAGGAGCTGTTGCAGCGAATATACGATTTTACCTTCGTAAATCATTTCCCGCAGCAGTGTCGTATGTTCGACAGGCGGCAGCGGGTGGCGCGTATAAAGTATGACCCGCAACACATCGGGAACGATGTACTCCTGTTTCTTGCCTTCGAGCCGGTAGCGGGGATATATGGAGGCATACGGCGGATAGCCGCTGCCTAAATAATGGTCGAGCGAAACCGAAAGCATATCGCCGGCATTCACAATCTGCTGCCGCAAGCCCGACACATGAGTGTAAAAACGGGCGGGCAAAGTATCGTCGGGCAACAAGTGCCGGTAGCGGGCAAGCGCCGCCGAGAGTTCAGCCTCTACATCGGACAAATCGGGAAAAATCGAATCGACAGCCCCGCAGAGCAGCTGCATATCGGCAGCGGAAAGGCGGCCGGCAAGCCGCGATTTGTCGCAGCCGCTGTCGGGAAGTTCCAAAATCGCTTCGGTATATAACAGGTGAAAGTCGCCGTAGTCCCGAAAGAAAACACTGTCGGCAAGAGCATCGGACAAATAGGTACACAGCGCCTTGTCGTAGCGATGTATCGCCACCCCGCTCCTTTCGTCGGTAGAAGCACGACAAGAAAACAAACCCGCCAAAGAGAGCATCAAGACAATGCGCAGAGCTGCCATAATTTCTTTTTAGAGAGTTACAAATATATGGAAATATTTTATAAATGAAAAAGAAAGAGGGATTATCGAATGTCAATTAAAAAAAATTCTTGTAAAAATCGTTGATAGCGGAAGCGACAAAACGTATTTCCTCCTCAGTCATCACCGGCGATAGGGGAAGCGACAAAACCTCGTTTGCCAACTGTTCGGTCAGCGGCAGCGACAGCCGGTTATAACGCGCATAACAAACCTGTTTGTGCGGCGGCACGGGATAGTGTATCTGCACGGGTATTCCCTGCTTCGAGAGAGCCGCTATCAAGGCTTCGCGCTGGGGAACGCGGACAACGTACTGATGATAAATGTGCTGCCCCTCTCCGCCTCTGTCGGGCAGCCCGACGGCAGGTGCGGTTATCGACCGGTCATAGAGTGCCGCCAACTCGCGGCGGCGGGCATTGTCGGCGTCGAGATAACGTAGTTTCACCGACAGAAAAGCCGCCTGCAATTCGTCCATACGGCTGTTGAATCCCTGATATTTGTTGTAATACCGCCGCTCCGAACCGTAGTTTGCCAACGCTCGCGCCGCCTCTGCCAACGCATCGTCGTCGGTGGCAATGGCTCCGGCATCGCCCAACGCGCCCAAATTTTTGGAGGGATAGAAACTGATACCCGCCGCGTGTCCCAAGCCGCCCGCTTTCACAGAGCCGGAAAATCCGCGACACGGAGCGGCAGCGCCCAATGCCTGCGCGGCATCTTCGACCACCAGCAGGTCGTGTCGGCGGGCGATGTCGGCGATACACTCGTCCCAACAGCAGCGACCATAAAGATGCACGGGCAACAACGCTTTGGTGCGCGGCGTCAAATGCTCTTCTATCCGGTCGGTATCGAGGTTGTGCGTTACGGGCGACGGCTCTACGAACACGGGGGTCAGCCGGTTGTCGGTTACCGCCAAAACGGTGGCGATGTAGGTATTCGCCGGCACGATGACTTCATCGCCTTCGTGCAGACGCCCCATTTCGATATATGCCCGCAGGATAATGCGCAGCGCGTCCAATCCGTTGCCGCAGGCAACCACCTGCCGCCGTCCCAGATAATGAGCCAACTCTTTTTCAAATGCGGCGACACGCTCGCCCAACAGATACCACCCCGAATCGATGACTTCGGCTGCCGCCTGCTTCAATTCGTCGGCATAACGGGCATTTATCTGTCGTATATCCTGAAATTTCATAGCCGGTCGATGTATTTCAGATAGTCGTCGTAATCGCGAATATAATCGGTTTCATCGTAAAAATCAGATGCCAAAACCAAACAAATGGAGCCGGACGAGAAATTTTCCAACGTACGCCATATTCCGGGTTTTATAAACACGCCTTGATATGGCCGGTTCATCTGAATCGTTTTCTTTTCCTTTCCATCAAAAAGTACAAGGTCGAAACTTCCCGTTGCAGCTACAATCAATTGTTGTAAATTTTTGTGGGCGTGTCCGCCGCGCGATTCGCCACCCTGCACGTCATACAAATAATACACGCGCTTGATGTCGAACGGCAGCTCCCCGCCGCCGTGCAGCGGCGTGATATTTCCGCCGCGGTCGTATATGCGTGGAAGCCCCAGTAATTGACAATCGTGTACCGAAGGACGTTTCATGGCAAAAGTTTTTTATATTCGGCAAAATCGTAAATGTAATCGGATTCATCGAATGCCCCCGACGACAATACCAGCGCCAGCGAATTGGTGGAAAAATCGGTAAGTTGCCGCCACGTCATAGCCGGCACGTAAATACCATAGTAGGAACGATTTAAGAAATAATGTTCCGTTTCTCCCGCTTTGTTGCGTATCTGTAATTCGAAACTGCCGGAAAGAGCCACGATAAACTCCTGTTGGGTACGGTAGGCATGCCCGCCGCGGTATTGTCCGCCCGGCACGTCGTAAATCCAATAAGCCCGCTTGATATCGAACGGTATATGCTTGCCTCCCTCGATAAAAGAGAGGTTTCCCCGCCGATCTTCAATCTTCGGCAAATCGATTTTTATAACGCCGCCCACCATATCAAATATCGACTTTTATCGATTATTTCGCGTCTTTTGCCAATGCTATGAGGTATTGACCGTACTGGTTTTTTTTCATCGGCTCTGCCTGCGCCAAAAGTTGTTCGGCGGTTATCCAGCCTTGATTGTACGCTATTTCTTCGAGGCAGGCAACTTTCCAACCCTGTCGGTGCTCTATCGTTTCGATGAAGGCAGACGCCTCGAACAGGGAATCGTGCGTGCCCGTGTCGAGCCACGCAAAACCGCGCCCCATCAGTTGCACCTTCAACTCGCCCGATGCAAGAAACGCCTGATTGACAGATGTTATTTCCAATTCTCCGCGTGCCGACGGCTTGATGTTTTTCGCCACATTCAGCACTTTGTTGGGATAGAAATAGAGCCCCACTACGGCATAATTGCTTTTGGGGTTCTGCGGTTTTTCCTCGATGGAGGTAACATTGCCGTCGGCATCGAAAGCCGCCACGCCATAACGCTCGGGGTCGTTCACCCGATAGCCGAAAACCGTCGCCAAGCCTTTCTCGGCATTCTGCACGGCAGCCGCCAGCATCGCCGAAAAACTTTGCCCGTAAAAAATATTGTCTCCCAATACCAGACACGCCGTATCGTCGCCGACAAACTGTTCACCGATGATAAATGCCTGCGCCAAACCGTCGGGCGAAGGCTGTTCGGCATACTCGAAACGGACGCCGAATTGCGAGCCGTCGCCCAGCAGGCGGCGAAATCCGGGCAAATCGAACGGCGTGGATATAATCAGTATATCGCGAATGCCCGCCAGCATCAATACCGATATGGGATAGTAAATCATCGGTTTGTCGTAGATGGGCAACATCTGTTTGCTGACTCCTCTCGTTATGGGGTAAAGACGGGTGCCGGAGCCGCCCGCCAACACGATTCCTTTCATTTTTAGCGCATTAACGGTTTGAATACATCTGTTCGTAATATTTCTGATAATCGCCGCTGGCGACTTCATCGACCCAATCCTGATGCTCGAGATACCAACGAATGGTTTTTTCGATGCCCACCTCGAACGGTGTTTCGGGATACCAGCCCAACTCGCGCGCCGTCTTCGACGGGTCGATAGCGTAACGCATATCGTGCCCCAGGCGGTCGCCCACGTAGGTAATCAAATCGTAATTGATGTTTTCGAGCGGTGTTTTCAACACGGTTTGATAACGGGGTTCCTCGCGCATAAGCCGCGCAATGGTGTCGATAGTGAGCTTGACGATGTTGATGTTCTGCTCCTCGTTGAAGCCGCCGATGTTGTACACCTCTCCGACCCGACCGCCGTTCAGCACCATGTCGATGGCTTTGGCATGGTCTTCGACGTATAGCCAGTCGCGCACGTTCTCGCCCTTGCCGTACACGGGAAGTTTCTTTCCTTCGAGAATGTTCTTTATAATAAGCGGTATCAGTTTTTCGGGGAAATGGTAAGGTCCGTAATTATTGGAGCAGCGGGTGATGTTCACCGGCATTTTATACGTTTCGTGATATGCCCGCACGATGAGGTCGGCGCCCGTCTTCGACGAAGAATAGGGCGAACGGGGGTCGAGCGGGGTCTCCTCCGTAAAAAATTTTTTGCCGTAGGTCTGAATGCGGGTACGCCCCTTTACGACCCGACGCACGTCTTCGTCTTCGATATGCAGCGGCTGCGGCGTATCATAATCTTTTGTCAAAGAGCCATACACTTCGTCGGTCGATACCTGCAAATATTTCTTGCCGGGCAAATAGGTCGGATAGCCGGCAGCGTCTTTACCGGTCGTCCACGCCCGTTTGGCGCATTCGAGCATGTTTTGCGTGCCTAAAATGTTGGTTTCCAAAAAAAGCTGCGGGTTGGTGATACTGCGATCGACGTGCGACTCCGCCGCAAAATTGACGACGAAATCGACGGCATGACGAGCAAAAATATTCGATACCAGTTCGGCATTGGCTATATCGCCCCGCACGAACTCCACCCGCTTGTCCTGCAATTCCTCTTTTATCGTGCCCAAATTGCCTGCATACGTCAGTTTGTCGAGTATGACGATAAATATGTCATCATACTTCTTCAACATATATTTGATGAAATTGGAGCCGATGAATCCGGCTGCGCCGGTTACCAAATATGTCTTCATATCTAAATTTATAAATCGGGTGCAAGATACATATTTTTTATTAAATGGAAACAATCCAGCAACCGAAATTCTGTTTGAAAACGCACGGTAAAAACTTTTTTGTGAATTTCGGTTTTCGTATTTCTCTTATTTTCAGATAAAAGGAAAAAACTTTCTGTTTTCGGGTAAAAGAGCTTCTTTTTTTCTCATTTTTTATTGGTCGATAACAAAATATTAACTACTTTTGTCCTACCGTATACAGCTGTGTTCGGAAGCAGGAAATGAGCAGAAAAGATACGCATGTAAAACACGAAGGCATCATCGACCGCATCGATGGTGCGACCGTCTATGTACGGATTACGCAACACTCGGCTTGCAGCGGGTGTCATGTGCAATCGATGTGTACTGTTTCCGACCGTTCCGAAAAAATCATCGAAACAACTTGCCGAACTGCGGATTTGCGCAGCGGACAGCACGTATGGGTAGTAGGCAACGAAGCCATGAGCAGCGAAGCGCTGCGGCTGGCATTCCTCTACCCTTTTCTTGTATTGTGCTGTGCGTTAGGCATCGCGACCTTGTGCACCGACAACGAAATAACTGCCGGCATCGTATCGATCTGTTCGCTCGTTCCTTATTATTTCGTCTTGTACCTGTTTCGACGAAAAATCCGCAAAGATTTGGTATTTACGGTAGAACCTCAGACAGAAGAAGAAACCCAAAACCTATCATAAATTAAAAAAAATGGATTTAGTATGGATTGCCACCCTTTCATTGGGGTGTATCGGTGCGATAAGTGCTGTGATATTGTACTTCGTCGCTCAAAAATTCAAAGTCTATGAAGACCCGCGCAACGAAGAAGTGGTGAAAGTGCTTCCGGGAGCCAACTGCGGCGGTTGCGGCTATCCGGGCTGCGGCGGCTTCGCTGCTGCGTGCGTGAAAGCCACCTCGCTCGAAGGTATGCTCTGCCCCGTAGGCGGTGCGCCTGTCATGGCTAAAATTGCCGGCATACTCGGTATGGAGGTTGCCGAAGCGGCACCGAAAGTCGCTGTCGTGCGCTGCAACGGCACTTGCGCCAACCGCAAAAAGGTAAACACCTACAACGGTGCCTCGAACTGTGCCATCGAAGCGGCTCTATACAGCGGCGAAACGGGCTGCTCGTTCGGCTGTCTTGGAAACGGCGATTGCGAAAGAGCGTGCCAATTCGGAGCCATTCATGTCAATCCCGAAACGGGCCTGCCCGAAGTCGATGAAGAGTTGTGCACCGGTTGCGGCGCCTGCGTAAAAGCCTGCCCGAAAATGATTATCGAGTTGCGGAACAAAGGTCCGAAATCGCGCCGCATGTTCGTATGCTGCGTCAATAAAGACAAAGGCGCCGTAGCCCGCAAGGCTTGCACGGCAGCCTGCATCGGTTGCGGAAAATGTGCCAAAGAGTGTCCGTTCGAGGCCATTACGGTAGAAAACAATCTGGCTTACATCGACTTCCAGAAATGCAAGTTGTGCCGCAAATGCGAAGCCGTATGCCCGACCGGCGCCATTCATTCGGTAAACTTCCCGCCGCGCAAACCGGCAGAACCGAAACCCGAAGCTCCGGCACAGCCGGCAGCACCTCAATCGGGAACCGCCGCAGCTCCGACAGCTCAGGCATAATTCAATAGTAATCAACAGTAAAAACAAACAGATATGTTAAAAACATTTCGGATAGGCGGTGTTCACCCGCCTGAGAACAAACTATCTGCCGGACAAGCCATAAAGACAGCCGAGCTGCCCAAGCAAGCCGTTATCATGCTTTCGCAGCATATCGGCGCACCCGCGCAAGCCGTCGTCGCCAAAGGCGATAAAGTGAAAGTGGGCACCCTGCTGGCACAAGCCGGCGGATTTGTTTCGGCAAATATCCACTCGTCGGTATCGGGCACGGTCGCCAAAATCGACACGGCAGTCGATGTCGCCGGATTTCAGCGTCCGGCAATCTACATCGACGTCGAAGGCGACGAATGGGAAGAGAGCATCGACCGCAGCGAAACGCTGGTAAAAGAGTGCAACCTCGATTCCAAAGCCATTGTCGAGCGCATCAAAGAGGCAGGCATCGTCGGTTTGGGCGGCGCAACTTTCCCCGCTCACGTAAAACTCACGCCTCCTCCCGGAGCGACTGCCACAATTCTCATCATCAATGCCGTTGAGTGCGAACCCTATCTCACCGCCGACCATCAGCTCATGATGGAAAAAGGAGCGGAAATACTCGTCGGTACGGAACTTCTGCGCAAAGCCATCAACGTGGAGCGCGCCGTCATCGGTATCGAAAACAACAAACCCGATGCCATTGCACACATGAAAGAGCTGGCGGCTGCATATCCTACCATCGAAATCTGCCCGCTGAAAGTGAAATATCCGCAAGGCGGCGAAAAACAGCTCATCGACGCCGTGATACGCCGTCAGGTTCCGAGCGGAGGTCTGCCTATCGCCACCGGCGCCGTCGTACAAAACGTCGGCACGGCATTTGCCGTGTACGAAGCCGTGCAGAAAAACAAACCGCTGTTTGAACGCATCGTTACCGTTACCGGCAAATCGCTTGCCCACCCGTCGAACCTGAAAGTGCGTGTAGGTACACCTCTCGGCCAGCTCATCGATGCGTGCGGCGGTCTGCCCGAAGACACCGAAAAAGTCATTTCCGGCGGTCCGATGATGGGCAAAGCCGTCGTATCGACCGATACGCCCACCACGAAAGGGTGCTCCGGCGTGCTGATTATACGCGACTTGGAGTCTCGGCGCAAAGAAATGACGGCGTGCATACGCTGCGCCAAATGTATCGCAGCCTGCCCGATGGGGCTTGCTCCCAATACGCTCATGAACGCAACCGACCACAAGGATTGGGAGCGCGTCGAAAAAGAACACGTTATGGACTGCATCGAATGCGGCTCTTGCAGCTTCACCTGTCCCGCACACCGTCCCCTGCTCGACTACGTGCGTATGGGCAAAGCCCGTGTAGGCGCCATCATTCGAAGCCGTAATGCCAAATAATAATCTCTGAAAACTATCACTATGAGTCAAAATTTTATTGTATCGCCTTCACCGCACGTACATAGCGGCAATTCGGTATCGAAGTGCATGTACGGCGTGCTGATAGCCCTGATACCGGCATTTCTCGTGTCGCTTTACTGCTTCGGCATCGGAGCCTTGGTGGTAACGCTCACGTCGGTATTGGCGTGTGTACTTTTTGAATATCTTATTCAGAAATACCTTTTGAAAGTAAAACCGTCGATATGCGACGGTTCCGCGATTCTCACCGGCGTACTGCTGGCGTTCAACGTACCTTCGAACCTGCCGATTTGGATTATCATTATCGGTGCGCTCGTTGCCATAGGTAT
Source organism: uncultured Bacteroidales bacterium (assembly GCA_947589325.1). Lineage (GTDB taxonomy): Bacteria > Bacteroidota > Bacteroidia > Bacteroidales > UBA11471 > Caccoplasma. The sequence continues at coordinate 28,665 of CANQAM010000023.1, forward strand.
CGGTAAAATGACTTTCGGCGGACTGGGAAACAACATTTTCAACCCCGCCCTCGTAGGTCGCGTATTCCTGTTGATTTCGTTCCCCGTGCAAATGACTACGTGGCCTGTTCCCGACCCGTTGAGCATGAATTACCTCGACGCCGAAACGGCTGCCACGCCGTTGGGATTGATGAAACAGGGTCTGCCCGTCAATGCCATGACCACCGATATGCTGCTGGGCAACATCGGCGGAAGTCTCGGCGAAATCAGCGCCATAGCCTTGTTGATAGGATTCGCCTACATGTTGATACGCAGAATCATTACGTGGCATATCCCCGTTTCCATTCTGGTTACGGCTTTCGTATTCTCGTTCCTCGTCAATGGATTCGATGCCGAAGGAGCCCTTCAACAACTGCTGCTCGGCGGTATGATGCTCGGCGCCATTTTCATGGCGACCGACTACGTAACCTCGCCCATGACTCCGCGCGGCATGATTATCTACGGCATAGGCATCGGCTTGCTGACTATCATCATTCGCCGCTACGGCGCATATCCCGAAGGTATGTCGTTCGCGATTCTCATCATGAACGCCGTAACGCCTCTTATCAACAAATATGTGAAACCTAAACGATTCGGGGAGGTGAAAAAATAATGGCTAAACAATCATCATTCGGAAATATGCTCATCGTGCTTACGGTCATCACCGTACTGGTGGGCGCATTGTTGGGCTACGTATACGGCATCACCGCCGAGCCTATCGCACAGGCGAAGAAGCTGAAACAGGAAAATGCCGTAAAAGACGTAACACCCGCATTCGACAACTCTCCCATCGACGAACAATATACCGTTACGGTCAATGGTATGGAGCTGAAAGTTTTCCCCGCTACGAAAGAGGGTGAAAAAGTAGGCGCCGCCGTAGAGAGCAAGACGAAAAACGGCTTCGGCGGAGAAGTAATCATCATGGTCGGCTTCGAAGCCGACGGCACGATACGCAACTACCGCGTACTCTCCCACGCCGAAACGCCCGGTCTCGGTTCCAAAATGGAAGAATGGTTCCGCACCGAAAGAGGCTCGCAAAGCGTTTTGGGCAAACACCCCGCAAAAGACAATCTGACGGTAAAGAAAGACGGCGGAAGCGTCGATGCCATCACAGCTGCCACAATCAGTTCGCGGGCATTCCTCGACGTCATAGCCAATGCCTATACCGCTTATACGAACAATAACTGCGACGGCGCTACCGGCGCTACGCAACAGGAAAAGGAGGCAGACTATGAATAAGCTGAAAATCATTCTGAACGGTATCATTACCGAAAACCCGACATTCGTATTGCTGTTGGGTATGTGCCCCACGCTGGGTACGACTTCTTCGGCTATCAACGGTCTGGGCATGGGACTGGCGACGATGTTCGTGCTCATCTGCTCCAACGCCGTGATAGCCCTCATCAAAAACCTGATTCCCGACAAAGTGCGCATACCGTCGTTCATCGTCGTCATTGCCGCATTCGTAACCATATTGCAAATGTGCATGGAAGCCTACGTGCCGGCTTTGTACGAAAGTCTCGGTCTGTTCATTCCCCTCATCGTGGTGAACTGCATCGTGCTGGGTCGCGCCGAATCGTTTGCCGCCAAACACAATGCTTTCGATTCGATGCTCGACGGCGTGGGCTGCGGACTCGGATTCACGATAGCCCTCACCCTGCTGGGCAGCGTGCGCGAACTGTTGGGCACCGGCAAGATATTCAATACCGCCATTTTCCCCGAACACTTCGGTGCATTGGTATTCGTACTAGCGCCGGGTGCATTCATCGCGCTGGGCTACCTTATCGTCATTGTCAATAAACTTAAAACCAAATAAGCGATATGATTACCTACATTTCCATATTTATCACCGCCATATTCGTCAATAACATCGTTTTGGCGCAATTCTTGGGTATCTGTCCTTTCTTGGGAGTATCCAAAAAAGTAAGCACGGCTACCGGTATGGGTGCCGCCGTCGCTTTCGTCATGACAATCGCCACGATATGCACCTATCTGTTGCAGAAATACCTGCTCGATGCGTTCGGCATCGGATTCATGCAGACGATAGTGTTCATTCTCGTCATCGCCGCCCTCGTGCAGATGGTGGAAATCATACTCAAAAAAGTATCTCCTCCCCTCTATCAGGCACTCGGCGTATTCCTCCCGCTCATCACCACGAACTGCGCCATTCTGGGTGTAGCCATTCTGGTAATCCAAAAAGAATACACGCTGCTCGAATCGGTGGTATTCGCCATTTCCACCGCACTCGGCTTCATGCTCGCCATGGTCATCTTCGCCGGTATACGCGAACAGTTGAGCACGACCCGCATACCGAAAGCCCTGCAAGGAATGCCTATCGCCCTCATCGTGGCAGGCCTGCTGGCTCTCGCTTTCATGGGCTTCGCCGGAATAAAAGTGGGATAACGAACACGACGCGATTACACAAAAAAAAGGTTGCGAAATTCATTCGCAACCTTTTTTATTGTTGGTTTCTTATATGCAAAAAAATCCCGAAGTAGTCTTTCGGGATTTTTTTGCGGTGCGGACGGGACTTTAACTTACACAATCAAGAAATCTCACAAAACTGCAATATACTGATAATAATCAAGTTATTACAAATCTACTATATTACTAAATATCATTAAATACCTTTTGCTATTTCAATTATTGGGTGTATATTTGGGTGTTGATTTTAATACACCCAGCTATGAACATCAAGAGAAACATCATCTTTTCATTGGAAAGCCGCAAGAAGAACGGAGTTCCAATCGTGGAGAATGTCCCTATCCGTATGCGTGTTGTTTTTGACAGCCACCGCATTGAGTTCACAACAGGCTACCGCATTGATGTTGCCAAATGGGATGCCGACAAGCAGCGTGTAAAGAACGGATGCACCAACAAGCTGAAGCAAAGTGCATCGGAAATCAATGCGGACTTGCTGAAATACTACACCGAAATCCAGAATATATTCAAGGAGTTTGAGGTGCAGGGATTCATGCCGACTACCGAGCAGGTAAAGGACGCATTCAACAGATTGCACAATGAAAAAAAGGAAGATGGGGAACAGGCTCCGGTGGTATTTCTGCCTTTGGAGGTATTTGACGAATTCATCAAGGAGTGCGGCACGCAAAACGGCTGGTCTGATGCCACCTATGAGAAATTTGCCGCAGTCAGGAAACATCTTGAGAAGTTTGACAAGGGGCTAACATTTGAATCGTTGGACGAACCCAAGCTAACAAAGTATGTGAATTTCCTGAAAGACACCGAAGATATGCGGAACACGTCCATCATGAAACAGGTCGCTTATCTGAAATGGTTTCTGCGCTGGTGTACCAAGAAAGGGTATTGCATGAACAATGCCTATGAAGATTTCAATCCCAAATTGCGAAGCACACCGAAAAAGGTGATATTCCTCACTTGGGAAGAACTGAACAAACTCAAAAATTATCAGATACCCGACAC
>CANQAM010000024.1 GCA_947589325.1 uncultured Bacteroidales bacterium
TAGCGTTTGTTGAGCAGGGTGATGATTTCGCCCGTGATGTTGTATGCCGGATTGATGAAAAGCGTGCTGTTTTTGTTGAAGATAGCTTCGTATTTACCGTCCTTGTTGTACTCTTTGATGAAGTTGGTGATAGAGTCGGTAACCTGCGTCAGCATTTTCTGCTGTTCCTGCAACAATTCGTTTTCGAGCTGCTGAGCATATGTCTGCAACTCCTGCTGCTGTTTGAGCAGTCGCTGCTGTTCCTGCTCGAAGCGGTCTTGCGAGAGGAAGGCGTTGTTTTTCACCTTGCGCTCGAACTCCGCCATCTCTTTTTCGAGTTTACGCCCTTTTTCATTTACAGAAGCGCGGGCGTTTTCCTGACGGGTGAGCATTTCTTCGTTCAAATCGCGGGCGAGGTTGTAGTTGGTGAGCAGCGAATCGATATCGACGTATGCGATGGGAAGATTTTTTCCGTAGGAAACCGGTGCCGCTGTCTGATTGTCGGGAGCGGCAGCAGGAGCGGGTTGTTGGCAACTTGCCGCCGTGAGCAAGGCCGCCGTGCAGAGCGAGAGAATGACGTATTTGTGCATTTGTTTATGAATTTAGATTTTTGGTTCGTTATCGTTTGTCGGGTGCAGTCCCTGCCGGTGCCGGTCGGCATAGTCGGTCGAAAGAGCGCAGGTAATGCCTCGCTTTTTCAATGCCTTGTTGTCTCCGATATGCGTTTGCGGAAAGCGCCCTCCCCGCACGAAGAAAACTCTTATTCCCAAGAGCATCACGGCAACGGCGACAATTATCAGGGTAAGCAGGACGACTTTTCCCATAAATTTTCTATATTTGTATGCAAATATAAAAGAAGAAACCGCGACTTGGTACTTTTTATCGTTCGATTTGGCTGTTTATATTAATTTATAAATCTTTTTAACAAATAAGCACCCTTTTCGGGCGGTAAAAGCCGGTCTTTTCAAAAAAATTAAAAAACTATGGAATTGAAAAAATTGCAACCCCAAGCTATCTGGCGTTATTTCGACGAAATAACCCGAGTGCCCCGCCCCTCGAAAAAAGAGGAAAAAATAAGGGCTTATCTGCTCGATTTCGCAAAAAAACACAACCTGCCGGCAAAGACCGATGCCACCGGCAATGTCGTCATCAGCAAACCTGCGGCACGCGGGTGTGAAACCCACCCCGGCGTCGTGCTGCAAGCGCACATGGATATGGTGTGCGAGAAAAATGCCGATGTCGTGCACGACTTCGAGAACGACCCCATAGAAACCTGCATCGACGGCGAATGGGTGCGCGCCAAAGGTACGACGCTCGGCGCCGACAACGGCATCGGCATGGCGGCAGCCTTGGCCGTGCTTGCCTCCGACGACCTGAAGCACCCCGCCCTCGAAGCCCTTTTCACCGTCGATGAAGAAACAGGGCTTACCGGCGCTTTCGGCATGCAGGAGGGTTTCATCACCGGAAAATACCTGCTCAATCTCGATTCGGAGGACGAGGCCGAAATATTTATCGGCTGCGCCGGCGGTGTCGATACCACTTCGACGTTCACCTACACGCCGCAGCCTTTCCCCGCCGGTTATGCGGCATTGCGCGTCGCCGTGTCGAAGCTGCTGGGCGGACACTCCGGCAGCGACATCAACGAGGGGCGCGGCAACGCCAATAAAATACTTGCCCGTTTCCTCTGCGCCTGTCTGAAAAAGTACGATATGCACCTCTGTGCCATCGACGGCGGCAATCTGCACAACGCCATTCCGCGCGAAGCGTGGGCGGTCGTTGCCGTTCCCGCTGCCGACAAGGAGCGCCTGCGCGTCGAACTCAATCTCTATCAGGCCGTGATAGAGGCGGAACTGGCTGCCACCGACCCCGACGTCGCTCTGTCGCTCGACTCGTGCGACGCGCCGGCTGCCTGCATCGACGACACTACCGCCGCCGCATTGCTGCGGTCGCTCTATGCCTGCCCGCACGGTGTCATGGGCATGAGCCGCGACATTCCCGGATTAGTGGAAACTTCGACCAATCTGGCGTCGGTGAAGATGAAAGAGGGAAACACGATAGTCGTCGCCACCAGCCAGCGCAGCTCGGTGGAGTCGCTCAAACACGACATCGCCGCCCAGATAGAAAACCTGTTTGCCCTTGCGGGTGCCGTGCCCACGCACGGCGAAGGCTATCCCGGCTGGAAGCCGAATTTGAAATCGACGCTCCTCGACGTCGCCGTGAAATCGTATGAAGAACTCTACGGTATCACGCCGGCCGTGAAGGCTATCCACGCCGGTCTCGAATGCGGACTTTTCCTGCAAAAAAATCCCGACTTGGAGATGATTTCGTTCGGCCCCACGCTGCGCGGCGTGCACTCGCCCGACGAGAAAATGCACATTCCCGCCGTCGAAAAATTCTGGAACCACCTCACCGCGATACTCCGCAAACTCGCCGAATAACCGGCAGACATTTTTCAGACGCAGCCGCTTCCTTAGCGGCTGCGTCCGTTTTTTCTTTCCCGCCGGAAACGCCGATTTGCATATATGGCGGAAGTGCGCTATCTTTGCCCCCGCTCGTGTACTTGACAACCACGTTAAAAACAAGATTATGAAACAGACCGTCGATTTGTCATTTGCCTTGATGGGCATACTTTTCTGCGTATGCCTTACCTTAGCCAACATTTTGGAAGTGAAAATCGTAGCCGCCGGACCGCTCACCCTGACGGCGGGACTTATCGTCTTTCCGCTCTCCTACATCATCAACGACTGCGTGGCCGAAGTGTGGGGCTACCGCAAGGCGCGCCTGCTGATATGGACGGGGTTCATCGTCAATTTCATCGCTGTGGCGTTCATACAACTCTCCATTTGGCTGCCGGCTTCGCCTGCATGGACGCAGCAGGAGGCGTTTGCTTCGCTGTTCGGACTGACGCCCCGCATTGCCGCCGCCAGCTTTGCGGCATTTCTGGCCGGCTCGTTCATCAATGCCTACGTGATGAGCCGCATGAAAATCGCTTCGGGCGGACGCCGTTTCTCCCTGCGCGCCATCGTTTCGACCCTGCTCGGCGAGGGCGCCGATTCGCTGCTGTTTTTCCCGTTGGCATTCGGCGGCATACTTCCGCCCGACACGCTCGTCGCCATGATTCTGACGCAGACGGTGCTGAAATCGGTTTACGAAATCATCGCCCTGCCCGTTACCGTGCGGGTCGTGCATTGGGTCAAACGCTGTTCGGGCGCCGATGTGTACGACGACCATGTATCGTATAACATCTTCAAAATCGGCAATATGTGATTTGGGGCTGTTTCCTTTGCCGACGACCTTTGCGCCGGTGTCCCGCCCTAATGTTTGTTAAGCGGCAAAATAGCTTTTCCCGAATTTCGTTCGTATCGTTTTTTCTCCTATATTTGTCCGAGAAAATAGAATAAAACCTGCCTGAAATATGGAAAAAGAAGAAAGAGCGCGCATCATCGAACTGGTGAAGCGGGAGGTCGTTCCCGCCATCGGGTGTACGGAACCCGTAGCCGTAGCTTTGTGCGTGTCGCAAGCAGCCCGCTTGTTGGCGGAAACTCCCGAAAAAATAGAGGTGCTCCTCAGTGCGAACATTCTGAAAAACGCCATGGGTGTGGGTATACCGGGCACCGGCATGATAGGTTTGCCCATTGCGGTGGCACTGGGTGCGCTGGTCGGTAATCCCGATTACCGCCTCGAAGTGCTCAAAGACGTAACGCCGGAATCGGTGGAGGCGGGCAAACGCTTCATCGCCGAAAACCGCATTCAAATCGGACTGAAAGAAAATATTACCGAAAAACTCTATATCGAAGTGAAAGCCGTGGCGGGCGGCTGCTCGGCTGTGGCGATAATAGCGGGCGACCATACCCGATTCGTATACGAAGAACGCAACGGCAAAGTGCTGCGCGACGACCGGTGCGACAGTAGCGAAGAGGCCGTCGAAGACGATTGCGGCCTTACGCTGCGCAAAGTTTATGACTTCGCCATGACCGCCCCGATAGCGGAAATCGAATTTATTTCGGAAGCTGCGCGCCTGAACAAAGCCGCCGCCGAATACTCGTTCAAAGGCGACTACGGACACTCGCTCGGCAAGACGATGCGCGGCGCCACCGAGCGGCGCATCATGGGCGACAGCATCTACACGCGCGTACTTTCATACACCTCCGGTGCCTGCGACGCCCGTATGGGCGGCGCCATGATACCGGTCATGAGCAATTCGGGCAGCGGCAATCAAGGCATCGCCGCCACCATGCCGGTGGTCGTCTATGCCGAAGAAAATCATAAAACGCGGGAGGAGTTGATACGCGCGTTGATGTTGAGCCACCTCACCGTCATATACATCAAACAAAGTCTGGGCAGGCTGTCGGCGCTGTGCGGCTGCGTGGTGGCGGCGACGGGGTCGAGCTGCGGCATCACCTATCTCATGGGCGGCGGCTACGACGAAATAACCTATGCCGTGAAAAACATGGTCGCCAACCTTACCGGCATGATTTGCGACGGCGCCAAGCCGAGTTGCGCCATGAAACTCACCAGCGGCGTATCCACTGCCATGTTCTCCGCCATGCTGGCGATGGAACACAAATATGTAACCGCCGTCGAAGGCATCGTCGAAAACGATGTCGATCGCACCATACGCAACCTTACCCGCATCGGTACGCAGGGCATGAACGAAACCGACCGCGTGGTGCTCGACATGATGACGCACAAATGCCCGTAGTCGAGAGGAAAGTGCTCGCTTGTACGGCGGCGGAAGCCGCACTATGTTTTGTCAGAAAGGATAACCGACGGCGAAGTGGAACGTGGCGTCGCGGCTGAATGAATGGTGGGTAATCACCCACGGACGGTTTCCGATGCGCGAAGGGTCGTACATTTTCAATCCCATATCTACCCGCAGTAGAAAGTAATTGAAGTCGAGCCGTATGCCCGCTCCGTATGCCAGCGCTATTTCTTTGTAGAAAGAGTTGAATCTGAATTTGCCGCCGGGTTGCGACGAATAGTCTTTGATTGTCCAGATATTTCCTGCATCGAGAAAGATAGCCAGTTCCAGTTTCCAAATCAATTTGCTTCGGTATTCGGCGTTGAGGTCGAGTCGTATGTCGCCGCACTGGTTCATGAAATCGACCATCGGATTCGTTCCCGCGTAGGTGCCCGGTCCCAATGTCCGCACCGACCACCCCCGCACGCTGTTGGCGCCGCCGGAGTAATACCGCTTTTCAAAAGGTACCATACTGGAATTTCCGTAGGGAAACACGACGCCGGCGCCGGCGTGCAGCGCCAACGCATTTTTTTCGTTGAAATTGATGAGGCGGGTATAGTCGAGGTCGGCTTTCACGTATTGCGAATAGCTGATGCCGAATATTTCGTACTCTCCGCCTTCGGAACGTTTCATCGCCGAGAGCGACGATATGGCATAGAGCAGGTTGCCGGCAATTTCGCCGGCGGCACGCAGCGTATATACTTTGCGCTGCTTGTGGCTCGAAGCCATTGCGCTGTGCCGCAAGTTACTCAGATAGAATACGTACGACGACCGCATGATGAAGTGGTCTTCGTAGCTGTATCGCAGCAGCGGGTTGTCGGCGGCGATGCTGTCGAGGTTGTGTTTGAACGCATCGGTCATTTTGGGCAGATACACATAATTTATATCCACCAAATCGAAATTGTGCCGGAACCGGTTGTTACGGCTGTTCCATTTGTACGTCCAGCCGGCGCCCGATATGAGGCGCACATATTCGGGGCGTCTTTGGTAATCGATGTTTATGGAAAAATCGGTCGTGGAGCGCATACGGCGGGCGAAAGCGCTGCTCGTGAACGGGAAAAGGAATTTCGGAAACGAAATGCCGATTTCGCCGTTCAATTCGAGGTAGTTGTTGGAAAGCAATCCGCCCAAATCGCCCGTGATGTTTTCGTATGCCGCACGGAATTTGGCACTGAATGTCTGCGACCCCTTGAAGATGTTTCGGTGCTGGTAGGTAACTCCTAACGAGAATCCGAAATTTCCTGCCGAGTTGGTTCCCTCCACTTCGGTCGATACCACCTGTGTTTTTCCCTCCGTCAGCATGATGTGGCAGTCGAGCATGTGTCTGCCCTCTTCCTCGACGGGCGTAAATACGATATTGACATATTTCAATACTTTCAGCCGCGAAAATGCCGAGTAGGTGTTATCGACCATTCGGGCGGAGTAAAGCTCGCCGGGCATGATGTAGCAATTCTCCGCCAGAATAGAGGAACGTAAATATTTTTTCTCGCCGTAAAGTACGTAAAAGTCTTTGTACACCACCGTGTCTTTCACATTTATACTGTTGTGGTTCATGGGGTCGTAGTCGGTAACGAAATAGACGTGGCGTATCGTATAGGTGCTGTAATTGCGGAAAGTTACGAGCGGACGGGCGACTGTGTCGGCAGCGGGATTTTCCATCAGGTGGAGTTCCAAGTCCACTCCTTTGTTGCCTACGGTGGTATCGGCAGTATAAGTGATAAACTCCTTGTTGAAAGAATAGTACCCTCTATTGCGCAGTTGGGTGGTGATGCGCTGCCGCTCCTCGTCGAGCACGTTGCGGTCGAAAAGCCCGCCCGCTTGTACGAGAAAGTTTGCAGAATCCGCCATGACGATTTTCCGTATCGAATCGTCGGGAATGCGATAGACGATGCGGTCGATGTGGTAAGGTTTGCCCGATTGCACCTTGTATTTGACCTTGATGCGCTTCTTGTGCTTTATCGTATCGACGGTGACGACTGCTTCTTCGTAGCCCTTGTTGTTGAGCGCTTTTTCTATTTGACTACGCGATTTTTCAGTAAGTTCGCTGTCGTAGATGACCGGCGGCGTGCCGATGCGGCGCAGCCAACGGTTCCACCCGTTGTCTTTGTTGTTGGAGAGGTTGTAGAAGAAGAGAGGTAGCCCGATGATACCGAAAGTCTTGTGATTGGGCTCTTGTCGGATATAAGATTTCAGTTCGCTGTTTTTCAGTGATTTGTTGTCGGTCGATAGAGATATTCTGTCGAGCAGGTATTCGCCCTCGCCCACGTGTTTGGTCGCCCGGCAGGCAAACAGCAGCGGGACGAGCAGAAAAACAAGCGGCAGGTATCGAAATTTCATAGGGTCGGAATACGGACATTGCGCCCACATTGAAGTTGGGCATACAAACGTACACAATTATTGCCTTATACACAAATTCCCGTTTAGGAAATAATATGAAATAAATCTCTTTTTTTGTCGGTACTATTTATAAATTGACAGAAAAACGGACAAAAGGAAAATATTTTTCTATCTGTACGATTATTTTTCTGCCTTTTCTTTTGGAATATCGGTATAAAGGCTTACCTTTGCACCGTTATTTCCAAAAGAAAATAATGATAAACACGATTCTGCATATCATTAACTTGCTATCTGTCATTATTGTCGTCGTGGTACGGTGATGAGAAGAAAGGCTATGCAAAGTTTTTATGCGGAATATAAAATAACGATGTGAAAACCTTTCTTCCGGTACTCGAAGAAAGGTTTTCCTTTTAATGAAAAACGATTTTATGAAACACGAACTGCGTAGTGCCGCCAGCACACAGGGCCGCCGAATGGCGGGCGCAAGAGCCTTGTGGCGCGCCAACGGCATGAAAGAAGAACAAATGGGGCGACCCATTATCGCCATCGTCAATTCGTTTACCCAATTTGTGCCCGGACACGTGCATCTGCATGAAATAGGGCAGATTGTAAAAGCCGAAATCGAACGGCTCGGCTGTTTTGCCGCCGAATTCGATACGATAGCTATCGACGATGGTATCGCCATGGGGCACGACGGTATGCTCTATTCGCTGCCTTCGCGCGACCTGATTGCCGACAGCGTGGAGTATATGGTGAATGCCCACAAAGCCGATGCCATGGTGTGCATCAGCAATTGCGACAAAATAACGCCGGGTATGCTGATGGCGTCGATGCGCCTCAATATCCCCACGATTTTCGTGTCGGGCGGGCCGATGGAAGCCGGTCGTCTCGGCAACCGCGCGCTCGACCTTATCGACGCTATGGTCGAAGGCGCCGATACCTCCGTTTCCGACGAGCAGGTGGCTGCCGTAGAACGGAGTGCGTGTCCCACCTGCGGGTGTTGCTCGGGTATGTTCACCGCCAATTCCATGAACAGCCTCAACGAGGCTATCGGTATGGCGCTGCCCGGAAACGGCACGATTGTCGCCACCCATAAAAATCGGAAAGAACTCTTTTTGAAAGCCGCACGGCAAATCGTCGAAAACTGTTACGCCTACTATCGCGACGGCGACGAGAGCGTGCTGCCCCGCAGCATCGCCACGCGCGCGGCATTCCTCAATGCCATGACGCTTGACATCGCCATGGGCGGCTCCACCAACACGGTGCTGCACCTGTTGGCGGTGGCGCAGGAAGCCGGTGTCGATTTCACGATGGCCGATATCGATGCCCTTTCGCGCAAGTCGCCCGTGCTGTGCAAGGTGGCGCCGAGTTCGGCATACCACGTGCAGGACGTCAATCGTGCCGGCGGCATACTCTCCATTATGAGCCTGCTTGCCGAAAAAGGATTGGTGGAAACCTCCGTTCGCCGCGTCGATCGCCTCTCTTTGGGCGAAGCCATCGACCGTTACGCCATCGGCGGCAAACAATTTTCTGCCGAAGCCGAAGCGTTGTGGAAAAGCGCTCCGGGCAATTGCTTCAACTTGCAGCTCGGTTCGCAGAACGCTGTTTACGACACCCTCGATACCGACCGCACCGCCGGGTGTATCCGCGACTTCGAGCACGCATACGTGCGCGACGGCGGGTTGGCTGTGCTTCGCGGCAACATAGCCCTCGACGGCTGCGTGGTGAAGACCGCCGGCGTCGATGAAAGCATATTCCGCTTCTGCGGTCCCGCCAAAGTTTTCGAGTCGCAGGAAGATGCCTGCGAAGGAATACTCGGCGGCAAGGTCGAAAGCGGCGATGTCGTGGTGATTATCTACGAAGGACCGAAAGGCGGTCCCGGTATGCAGGAAATGCTCTATCCGACCTCCTATATCAAATCCCGTCATTTGGGCAAGGAGTGCGCCCTCATCACCGACGGACGTTTTTCCGGCGGTACGTCGGGGCTCTCTATCGGGCACATCTCGCCCGAAGCCGCCGCCGGAGGAAACATCGGTTTGGTGCGCGACGGCGACCTGATAGAAATAGATATTCCCGCCCGCACCATTAATGTAAAAGTGAGCGATGCCGAGTTGGCTGTCCGCCGCAGTCAGGAGGAGGCGCGGGGCAAGAAAGCCTTTACGCCGACAGCACGCGACCGCCAAATCTCGAAAGCGCTCCGTGCTTATGCCGCTATGGTAAGCTCTGCCGACAAGGGGGCTACCCGCATTGTCGATTAACGAATGAAAACAGAAGTAAAAAAGCAAATGAAAGAATTGATAACAGGGGCGGAGGCGTTGATGCGTTCGCTGGAACATCAGGGAGTGAAGACGCTTTTCGGGTATCCGGGCGGTTCTATCATGCCCGTTTTCGATGCGCTTTACGACCACCGCAGCACGCTGCATCATATTTTGGTGCGCCACGAACAGGGCGCTACCCATGCCGCACAGGGCTTTGCCCGCACGTCGGGACAAGTGGGCGTGTGTCTGGTAACCAGCGGTCCGGGTGCCACCAATACCATCACCGGCATTGCCGATGCCATGATCGACAGCACGCCGATAGTCGTCATTGCCGGTCAGGTAGGCACGACGTTCTTAGGATCCGATGCTTTTCAGGAAGTCGATTTGGTAGGCATTACGCAGCCTATTTCCAAATGGAGTTATCAGATACGTCGGGCGGAAGACGTGCCCTATGCCGTGGCGCGGGCTTTCTACATCGCTGCCAGCGGACGTCCGGGCCCCGTCGTTCTCGACTTCGCCAAAAATGCGCAGGTTGAAAAAATCGAATACGAACCCCTCTCGATTGATTTCGTTCGGAGTTATGTTCCCGTGCCCGATACCGACCCCATGTCGGTGATACGCGCAGCGGAGTATATCAATAAAGCAAAAAAACCGTTGGTATTGGCAGGACAGGGCGTGGAGCTGGGTGGTGCGCAAGACGAGCTGCGCCGCTTCATCGAGAAAGCGCAGCTGCCTGTCGGCTGCACCTTGTTGGGACTGTCGGTATTGTCGTCGGAACACCCGCTGAACATGGGTATGCTCGGTATGCACGGCAATTTGGCGACCAATGTCAAGACCAACGAATGCGATGTGCTGATAGCTGTCGGTATGCGTTTCGACGACCGTGTAACGGGTAATCTCGCCACGTATGCCCGACAGGCGAAAGTCATACATTTCGACATCGACCCGTCGGAAATAAACAAGAATGTAAAAGCCGATGTTGCCGTACTCGGCGATTGCAAGCAGACGCTGCGGGCGGTTACCGAGCTGCTCGTCCCGACCGACCACAAGGAGTGGATAGCCTCCTTCGAGCCGTATCGCCGGAAAGAAATGGAGAAGGTCATCGAACCCGAAATACACCCCGCTGCCGGGCCGCTCAATATGGGCGAGGTCGTGCGTGCGGTGAGCGAAGCTGCGCATCACGAAGCCGTGCTCGTAACCGACGTGGGACAGAATCAGATGATGTCGGCGCGTTACTTCAAATACACCCGCAACCGCAGCATCGTAACGTCGGGCGGACTGGGTACGATGGGCTTCGGACTACCCGCTGCCGTAGGCGCCGCCTTTGCCGTGCCCGACCGCACCGTGTGCGTGTTCATGGGCGACGGCGGCTTGCAGATGAATTTGCAGGAGCTGGGCACTGTGATGGAACAGAAAGCCCCCGTGAAAATGATTCTTCTGAACAACAACTATCTCGGCAACGTGCGGCAGTGGCAGGCAATGTTCTTTCATCGCCGCTACTCTTTCACCCCGATGCTCAACCCCGACTACATGAAAATTGCCGAAGCCTACGGCATACCTTCGCGCCGGGTCATCGACCGTGCCGACTTGCACGCCGCCATAGCGGAGATGCTGGCGACCGACGGCCCTTTCTTCTTGGAAGCCTGCGTCGTCGAAGAGGGTAATGTCCTGCCCATGACCCCTCCGGGCAACTCTGTCGATGAAATGTTGTTGGAATGCTAAAACCTCTACCTTTATGGAAAAAACATTATATACGCTCATCGTCTATTCCGAGAATATCGCCGGTCTGCTCAACCAGATAACCGCCGTATTCACCCGCCGGCAAATCAACATCGAAAGTCTGAACGTGTCGGCATCGTCGATAAAAGGCGTGCACAAATACACCATTACCGCATGGATAGATGAGGAGAACATCAAAAAAATCGTGTCGCAAATCGAGAAAAAAATCGACGTTTTGCAGGCGCACTATTTTACCGACGACGAAATATTTTCGCACGAGATAGCCCTCTACAAGCTCTCCACCCCCGTATTGGAGAAAGACCCGCGCGTGTCGGCGCTCATACGCCGGTACAACGCCCGCGTCGTCGAGGTCAATCCCACCTATTCGGCGTTGGAAAAAGACGGTGCGACCGAAGATATCATTTCGCTTCACGACGAGTTGCAGAAACTCGGCTGCGTGCTGCAATTCGTGCGGTCGGGCAGAATAGCCCTCACCAAGAGCTGCGTGGAGCGTGTCAATGAGTTTCTTGCCGACCGCGAAGCGCGCTATCTTCAACACAAAAACGAAAAAGCATGACAGAAAAAAACACGGTCGGTTCCTATGAGTTCGTGGCAGAGCCTTTCTGCTCCGATTTTACAGGGCACATAGCTTTGGGCGTGCTGGGCAATTTCCTGCTCAACGTGGCGGAGTTTCATGCTTCAGACCGCGGCTTCGGCATCATCACCCTCAACGAGGGCCATTACACGTGGGTGCTCTCGCGGCTGGTGTTGGAGTTCGACGCCATGCCCCGCCAGACCGAACGGTTCACCATACAGACGTGGGTCGAAAACGTTTACCGCCTCTTTACCGACCGCAATTTCGCCGTACTCGACAAGGACGGCAAATACATCGGCTACGCCCGCTCGGTGTGGGCGATGATCGACCTCGATACCCGCAAACCCGTCGATTTGCTCAACGTATATAGCGGCGGCATTACCTCCTATATCTGCGACAAGGAGTGCCCTATCGAGAAAGCGGGAAAAATAAAAGTCGTGTCGGAAGCACCGGTGCGCGAGTTGGTGATGCGGTACAGCGATATCGACATCAACGGACACGTGAACAGCATTCGCTACATCGACCACATACTCGACCTTTTCCCCCTCGACCTCTACAAGAGCAAGCGGGTAAAACGTTTCGAGATAGCCTACATCAACGAATGCCACTACGGCGATATCCTGCTTTTCCTGTGCGACGACAAGGGCGACGGCGAGTACCACGTGGAGATAAAGAAAAAAGACGGCGGCGAAATCGTTTGCCGCAGCAAAGTGATATTTATTTGATTGTTTCATATTAAAAAAACCAACAAAGATGGCAGTTATCAATTTTGGCGGTGTGGACGAGAATGTCGTTACCCGCGAAGAATTTCCTTTGGAGAAGGCGAGAGAAGTCCTCAAAAACGAGGTTATCGCCGTAATCGGTTATGGTGTGCAGGGCCCGGGGCAAAGCCTTAACCTGCGCGACAACGGTTTCAACGTCATCGTCGGACAGCGCAAAGGCGGCAAGACGTGGGAAAAAGCCGTTGCCGACGGTTGGGTTCCGGGCGAAACTCTCTTTGAAATTGAAGAGGCTTGCAAACGGGCAACCATTGTGCAATACCTGCTTTCCGATGCTGCTCAGATAGAAGTGTGGCCGCGCATCAAGCCTTACCTCACGGCAGGCAAGGCGCTCTATTTCTCGCACGGATTCGGCATCACCTACAAAGAGCGCACTCACATCATTCCTCCCGCCGACATCGACGTTATCATGATTGCGCCCAAAGGTTCGGGCACGAGCCTGCGCCGTATGTTCCTGCAAGGTCGCGGACTCAATTCGAGTTACGCTATTTTCCAAGATGCCACCGGCCGTGCCAGAGAGCGTGTCATCGCATTGGGTATCGGCGTAGGGTCGGGCTATCTTTTTGAAACCACTTTCAAGAAAGAGGTTTATTCCGACCTTACCGGTGAACGCGGTACGCTCATGGGCGCCATTCAGGGTCTGCTCCTCGCTCAGTACGAGGTGCTGCGCGAAAATGGCCACGACCCCTCGGAGGCTTTCAACGAAACGGTGGAAGAATTGACCCAATCGCTCATGCCTCTCTTTGCCGAAAAGGGTATGGACTGGATGTATGCCAACTGCTCGACTACCGCACAGCGCGGCGCGCTCGACTGGATGGGCCCGTTCCACGATGCCGTGAAACCCGTGTTCGAAAAACTTTACAAAGAGGTGGCTTGCGGCAACGAGGCGCAACGTTCTATCGACACCAACAGCAAACCCGACTATCGCGAAAGTTTGAATAAAGAACTGGCCGCTCTGCGCGACAGCGAAATGTGGCGCACCGGTGCTGTGGTACGCAAACTGCGTCCGGAAAACAATTGATTCCGATTTCCTTCAAAATAAGCGCGGGCGGTTGCAAAACCGCCCGCGCTTTTTGTGCCCTTGCCGCTTCGAAGCGGGGAGAGGGTAAGAGTTATGTCCTACCGGTGTATGAATCTTATTTCGATACTTTTTCGAGCCATGCAGGATATTCCGCCAGCACCTTGTTTCCGCCGTCGTCGTACCAAGCGTATCCGCCGCGCCGTTCTTCACCCACTTCGGCGAGCGTGGCCCGTTTTATGCCGTCGCGGTCGCAGAAGAAAGGCTGTTCCGTTTCGAGGTCGTAGAAGCGTGCCCAGAGCGGTTTCGCTCCTTTGCGGGTTTCTATGTGAGCGCTCCATTTGCCTTGTTTGTCTTTTTTACGGATATAGGCGATGTCGCAGATTTTGTGTTCGTCGAACCATTTTACAGCCCCTTTTACTGCCGCAATGACAGCATCGGAAGGCTCCTCCACTTTCATCAACAGCAACACGATGTCTGCCGATTCGTTGCCGCTGTACGAGGCAAGTTCGTAAGCCCGCGCCTTTGCCGGCAGCAGGGTCTGCGGGTCGTGCTGGGCGCACCACACGGTAAGTTCGCCTTTTTTGTTGCGTATCTGTGTGTCGAGAATGCACTGTATGCCGCGGCGATAGGCTTGCAATGCCTTTTCCTTTTGTTCGGGCGTAAAGTCGAAAATCGTATAGGGACGGTCGTCGTCGCTTATGGCATAGAGCATTTTCAATACGTTCACCATAGCGCCGTCGTTGTAGGTGATGTCGCCCGAGTAGGCGGTCGATTTCCCTTTGCGCATGGGATAGAATTGCGGCCACCCGCCGTTCTCGTACTGCGACAGATAGATGTAGTCGAGCGCTTTGAAGAATGCGTCGCGGTAACGCTGTTCGCCGGTCTGTGCGTACATGTTGGTCAGAAACTTCATTTCGGTAGTCGTGGCATTGTTGTCGATGGTCGTTCCGATGCCGCTCTCTTTCAGTTGGTCGATTACGTCTTGTCGTATTTCTTTGTGGAAATCGATATTTTTCGGGAAGCCTCCGAGGTCGCTTTGGTAGAGCAGCAGTTTTTCGGCAATGGCTTTTGCTTCGGGAGTGCTGTACCATTCCGCCGGCATTTTCGTGGCGATTTCTTTCCACGACAGCTTTTCAAGTTCTTTCATACTTTGTGCCGAAACTGCCCAAGTGAACAGCAGGCAGGAAAAAATAAAAAGGTACTTTTTCATATCTCTATGGTCTTACGGATTGTTTTTCGATATTGGTGTAGCTGTCGCCGTCTTCACGGGCGTCGGGTATCGACGTCCAAGCGGGATTGATATACTCTTTTTCGGCATCGACGACTATCAGCACGCAGTCGTTTGCCGCGCCTTTTTTCTTTTTCGGTTTGAATGTTGCGACGACGTTATCTATCAAACCGATATACGACAGCGAGCCGTCGGTCGGGTCGTACCACCACGCCCGTTTTTTGTCGCCGCTTATCTTGTCCGTGCATATCGTCATGGGGCGGGCGGTGTAGTTGTATACCAACAGGTAGCTCCCGCCCCGTGTGGCGATGAGGCGGTCGTATTTTTCACCGTTTTCGCCGGCGATGATGCTTTGGTCGGGCACCCGCTCGAAGTAAGGAAATGCCAGCATCAGATTTTTGAGATATTTCATTTGGTTGAAGCCGTCGTCGTTCAGTGCGTCGTACCATGCCGTCCGCGCACCGTAGGCAGCCGGTATGCCCGGGCGATAAAATTGCATGATGGAGTTGTGTCCGTAGGTGTGTCCGCAGGCACCCGCAAAGACCGACCAATAGGCATATCGGCGGCAGTCGCATGCCTGCCAGCGCGGCTCGTTCGGGTCGTGCAGCCCCTGCGGAATTTTTTCGTACGACGGTTCGCCGTCCAATACAGGTTTCATCGGCGAGGTTGCCAGCGACCGTTCCACGTACCGCCAGTTATCCTCCTCCGTATTCTCCTCGATAGGATAATTTTTTTCGCCGTTCCGCTGCCCGTACCGGCGGTGTCCGCTTTGGAACATATTGAAGTCGAGCCATTCGGCATCGTTGAAATACGTGGCCGACATCGTCCGTCCGCGCGGGTGAAACGTCATCAGGTGGTCGGGGTCGATGCTTTTGATGGTGCGTGCCAGCGCCGTCCATACTTCGGGCTTGACGTCGCCCTGTATGTCGCCGCCGATAATCCAAATGATGTTCGGCGCATCTTTATAGCGGTTTGCCAGAAACGTGCCGTATTTCACCGCCTGCGCTTCGTCCATAAGCCCCGCTTTCACCAATCCGCCCCAGATACATACCATGCCGATGTATATGCCGTTCCGTTCGGCGGTCTGCACGATGTAGTCGATATGCTCCCAATAGCCGTACTCGCCCTCGCGCGCCGTAGGGTCGAAGTCGTAGCCGCAGGGGTGCGAACTCGCTCCGTAAGCGTTGTATGCCGGTACGCCGTTCACCGTCTGCACCTGTACCACGTTGAAGCCCGCCTCCCGGCAACGGTCGAGGTAGTAAGCCGCTTCGTCGCGTGTCAGCCGTTCCGGCAGCAGCCACCCCGTATCGCCGAGATAGAAAAACGGTTTTCCGTTTTCCTGTTTCAGGTAGCGGTGCTCGTCCGATATTTGCAGCTTGCCTGCGGGGCGCTGGCTTTGGGCGTTCGACAGCGTGCAGTTGAAAAGACAACCCGTTAAAAAACAGAGAAACAATGTACGTTTCATGGCGGTGAATTTTTGTAAAGGTAGGCAAAATTTTTATTTGACCGCCCAATCTTTTGAATATTTAATTTTTTAGGGTAGACGATAATTCGGTAAAAATGCTATCTTTGCACCGTCGTAACGGCGGTTGCGGCAAACGATACTTATCGGGGGTGACCGGTTTTGACAGCGGGTCGAAAGGATAAGTAAGCATGCAGAGCGTAGATGGCTTGCTCTATAATCTCAGACATCAAAAATTTAACTGGCGAAAACAACTACGCTCTCGCTGCCTGATTGAAGTACAGTAGATCGGCTTTATTCCGGCAATAGTTGCCGGAACGAGACATCACCCGGTTGCTGTTGTTCCGAAGCGTTCCGAACTGGTGGTGCAAGAATATCGGAAATAGCGGAAGTCCGGTCTCGGGGCGACCGTGAAAATCAAGAGACTAAGATGTGCGTTGGTAGCTCCGGTCTTGCGCACGTCCGACAACCGAAGCGGAGATAAGCATGTAGAAAGCTCATTGTTTCCCTGTTTGGACGAGAGTTCGAATCTCTCCACCTCCACCGATTCCAACGGCGTGCTGCCATTCGACAGCACGCCGTTGATTTGTATATTAAACCTATTTTGAAAAACAACTGTCGCTACCGACCGCGACAAAAAAACACGAGTACGAGCCTATATTTAACCGTATTGTAACAATTTTGTTACCCGATTGTAATATCGGCGGAATAATTTTGTGCTGTCAAAAATTTGATTCGACAGCATGAAAATTTTTCGTTTTGTTTCGGCCTTGTTTTTTTGTTTGGCGTTTCCTTGTATGGTGTCGGCGTATTCCGTACACGGTGTCGTACTCGATAAACTTACGGGCGATGTCCTTGTCGGCGCGGTGGTCATTGTTAAGGAGCGACCAGCGACAGGGGCGTCGGTAGGGCTTGACGGCTCGTTTTTCTTGAAAAACCTACCCGACGATTCGCCGCTGACGCTTGTTGCCACCTATTTGGGTTATTCACCGAAAGAGTATGCAATATCTTCATCGACCGAGCGGCTAAAAATAGAGTTGATGCCGACGGAGCACGCTTTGAACGAGGTCGTTGTAGCGGCTGCCTACGACCGCTCGACCGAACTCGGCGCCCGCTATATCGAGCGCAGCGCTCCGACCGTGATGAACATCATGAGTGCACGAAGCATTGAAATATCGCCCGATGTTACGGTAGCCGGCGTATTGCAGCGCATATCAGGCGTAACGATGGAGCGCAGCGGCACAGGCGAAGGCGAATATGCCGTATTGCGCGGCATGGATAAACGCTATAACTATACGCTGGTCGATGGCGTAAAGATTCCCAGTCCCGATAACAAGAACCGATATATCCCGCTCGATATTTTCCCGAGCGAGATGCTCGACCGTCTCGAAGTTACCAAATCGCTCACCGCCGATATGGAGGGCGATGCCTCCGGCGGCGTGGTGAATATGGTGATGAAAGAGGCGCCTGCGTCGCGTCTGTTCGACGCCAATGTCTCCATCGGGTACAATTCGTTGTTTTTCGGCAATCGCTTTCAGACGTTCGACCGGCACGGGGCGACCCGCACTTCGCCTCGCGAAGCATACGGCAAGGAGTATGATGCAGTGCTTTCCGATTTCGGAAAAGGTACGCAGCAATTTTCGGAGCGGGCGGCGCTGCCCGACCTCACTTTCGGCATGACGTGTGGCGACCGTTTCCTCCACGACCGGCTGGGCATCGTGGCGGCAGGGAGTTTGCAGAATTTCAATCGGGGCGTGTCGTCGCTCTTTTTCGAGGATAACATGACGCAGACCGAGCCGACGGTGAGGCTTACCCAAATGAAAAAACGTTTTTATTCCGAAAGCCGAACACAGTACGGGGCGCATCTCAAAGCCGACTGGCGACCGAATCGGTGCAATCTCTTTTCGGTCTATCTCCTGTACGTCGGCACCCATACGGCGCAGACGAGGGACACCCGTGCTACCAACCTCTCGCTCAACTATGCGCCCGACGAGGGCAATGCGTTGGAGGAGTGGCAGACCCGTTCGCGCCTTGTTGCCCAACATATCGCGGCGGTTACCCTGCACGGGGAGCATTCTTTTGCCCGCGATTTCACGACCGAATGGTCGCTCGTCTATGCCGATGCCCGCAACAGTCAGCCCGACAATACTTATATTTCGCTCGAAAACGACCGTAACGATTCTATCGACAAGGTGAGAGCCGACAATATGGAGCGCCGCTGGGAGAGCAGCAGCGACCGCGATTTGTCGGCGGCAGCCGATTTTACCCGTACCTTCAAGGCGTGTCGCATTCCCGTAGAACTGAAATGGGGCGGACTCTATCGCGACAAACGTCGCACCAATGATTATGTGTCGTACCGTTTCACGACGGAGTATCAACAACTGCTCGGACACGATTTCGATTCACCCGATGAAATAGCGTGGAAACTGCAAACCGCACGCGGCAGCGTGGGACCTCTCGACTACGATGCGCACGAATGTATAGGCGCGCTTTATTTGCTTTGCCGTTTGGGCGGCGAGCGGTGGCAGCTTATTGCCGGTGTCCGTGCCGAGCATACCGATCAGGGGTATCATATGTATTACCCTAACTACGGCGATTCGCCCGACGGCAGACAACGTTACTGGGACTTTCTCCCGTCGCTGCATTTCCGCTATTCGCCGGCGAAGAACATGAATTTGCGTCTTTCCTATTTCCGTTCGCTCAATCGCCCGGGATTTTTTGAAATCGTGCCGTATTCGATTATCACCGAAGATTATGCCGAATACGGGAACAAGGATTTGCAGCGCGCCCGTATCGACAACGTCGATTTGCGCTGGGAGTGGTTCCCGCATACGACCGACGAAGTGATGGTCGGACTTTTCTACAAACACCTCCGAAACCCTATCGAATATGCCTATTATTCTGTCAATAACCGGCAATTCGGCTACGGTCCTGCCAATTTGGGCAACGCCGACAATGCCGGTGTGGAAATCGATGTCATCAAGTATTTCCGTTGTTTCGGCATCAAGATGAATTATACCTATACCTTCTCCCGCATCACGACGCCGAAAACGCTTTACACACAAGTCTCCGGCGAGTGGCAGCGTCTTTCGGTGCCGCAGTCGCGTCCGCTGGTGGAACAAACCCCGCACGTCGCCAACCTTTCGCTCCTTTACAAGGACGGCAGGACGGGTTGGAACGCTCAATTGGCATTTACCTGTACGGGCGAAAAAATGGCGGTGGTGTCGCATTACTACGATTCCGATTATTGGGACGGCGCCCTATTTTCGCTCGACGCTTCGGTGGAAAAACGGTTCGGACGCCGGTTTTCGGTTTACGCCAAAGCCGTCAATCTGCTGAATGCGCATAACAAACGCTATATCAAGACGACCAACACATACAATTTCAAATACCCTTCGCAATCGACCGACCGCACACTGATACGCGACAACTGTTCGGGCATCGGCTTCATGGCGGGTGTGCGTTGCAAACTATGATACAAAAATACGATAAACCTAACTTTTAATTTCAAACGAAAATGAAACATCTCAGAAACATGGCAATGTTTTTTGCCGCAGTATGTATCGCCGTTTCCTGCTCGGACGAAAACGACACGCCGAATGTAGTGCCCGACGAAGGCGGTGCTTCGACCACCGTGAATGGAAAAGAAAAAATCGTGTGGAAGAAAGATTCCACCGTAATCCTTACCGACCATTTCCTTGTTGCCGAAAATCAGGCACTCGTAGTGGAGGAGGGGGTTACCGTCATCGCCTCCAATCCCGAAGTGAAGCCCGAAATCGTGGTTTTGGGCGATATGTATTGTTTGGGCAGCGCTGCACACCCGATTCTTTTTACAGTGGAGCCGACTTACCGTGCCGACCGCTTTTCCCGTAAATGGGGAGGCATCATCTGCGGCTTCGATTGCGGCGAACTGGTTTTGCGCCACACCACCATCGAATACGGCGGCGCGCAGACCACCGAAAACTCGCTTTCGTTCCGCAATTCGCTGTTCAAGACCGAAACGGGCGAGGGTGTTCCTGCCGTACACTTCTGCAACCCTCACGGCAAAATGCTGATACAGAACTGCACGTTCCGAAACAACGCCGAAGACCAAATATACATTACGGGTGGCGAGTCGATTGTGTGCGACAATCGTTTCATCTGCAACGGTGAGGACGGTGGCGAAGCCATTAATTACAAATCCGACTGCAAAGCCGACATCGCTTTCAATCTTATCTACGATGCCAATACCAACGGTTTCAAGCTGTCGAACAAAGGTTTCGTCGAGAGTCAGTCGCATCTCTGCTGCTACAATAATACGATTGTCGATTCGGGCTGGCGGCGTCCCAGCCAAAAAGGCGGTTCGATATGGTTGGAAGAGAACATTCGTGCCGAATTATACAACAACCTCGTGTACGACTGCCGTTGGGGGCTGAAACAGGCTGTCGATGCACCTGCCGACACCCGTAGCGTCATTACGCCCAATTACTATTACGCCGCGACGGCGGATGGTGTCGCCCAAATGCAGGGCGATGACGAAAAAGGGATTCTTAACGGTTCGTCTGACATCATGAGTGCTTCGGCTGGCGACAAAAATCCGCTCTTTGTCTATTTCCCACAGCAGAGCGATATGAATATCAACGTCGGTTCCAACGGTGCGGGCGCACCTGCCGTGTGGAACGATGCGTGGGATTTTCATCTTACAGTCGGCTCGCCGGCTTTGACCGGCGGTAATACGGCTTTTATCCGCCATTATGCCGGCGGGCTTTTCTTTGCCGGACTGGGCGAACTTACCGGTAGCGCGCTTGTTTATTCTCCGACTCCCGCCGCTTGGTTCGGGGCATTCGGGACGAAATGATAAAGGTAAAAAGAAATGAAAAAGGTTGGATTACTCTTGTGCGTGCTGCTATATGTAGCACGCACTTTCGCCCAGACTCCGGTGCCGGAAGTACCGCCGACGGGCGAAGACGCCCATTCGTTCATCGTTGCCAACGATTTGGGGCGCAACGGTTGGTATGAACAGAAAACGATTGCCGAACTTATGGGCGGTTTGGCGGAAAAAATGGACATCGAGTTTGTCGCCGCTCTCGGCGACGTGCATCATTTCGAGGGCGTGGCGTCGGTCGATGATCCCTTGTGGCTGACCAATTACGAACTTATCTATACCCACCCCGAATTGATGCTTCCTTGGTACGCGATTCTCGGCAATCATGAGTATCGCGGAAATACGCAGGCGGTGCTCGACTATGTCCGCCGCAGCCGCCGTTGGTCGCCGCTGGGGCGTTATTATGCCGTTGAGCAAGAAGCCGGCGACCGCGAAAAGATGCTGCTCGTATTTATCGACACCACCCCGCTGATCGATAAATACCGGAACGACCGCGAAGATTATCCCGACGCAGCGAAACAGAATCGCGAGAAACAGCTCCGCTGGATAGAAAAGACATTGAAAAACAGTACGGCGAAATGGAAAATCGTCATGGGACACCACCCTGTGTATGCCGATACCGGAAAAGACGAATCGGAACGGCAAGATATGCAACGCCGCTTGAAACCGTTGCTCGATGCCTATGGTGTCGATATGTATATCTGTGGACATATCCATAATTTCCAGCACCTACAACCTGCCGGCAGCAAAGTACACTATGTGGTGAACTCGTCGGCGTCGCTTGCGCGTGAAGTCAAACCAGTCGCCGGTACGCTCTTTTGCAGTCCCGAAGCAGGCTTCTCGGTCGTTTCTGCCGACGACGATAGCCTGTCGCTATACATGATCGACGGCAAGGGAAAAATCATTCACACCATTACCGTCGAGAAATAGCGACAGCACGCCGTTGATTTGCATATTACTGAAAAATTTTTCTCCGCTGTCGGGGGTGGCATGGAAAAATTTTTGATTTTTTGGGGTAAGCTGCCACATTTTGGCAGTATATTGTACTATCTTTACAAAATATTAAATCGATAGAAATCATGGCCGCAACCCTTTTTAATCGTTACATTTGGCTGGCAGATAACATTTTCCGTGCCGGCGAGCGAGGTATTACCTTCGAGGAAATCAACCGCCGCTGGGTGCGGTCGCAATATAACGAAACCGAAGGGGAGTACCCCGAACGCTCGTTTCACCGCCACAAAAATGAAATCAAAGAACTGTTCGACATCGACATCGAATGCAACAAGCGTACAGGCTGTTATTACATAGCCAATGCCGAAGACATGGAGCAGGGAGGCGTGCGCACATGGTTGCTGAACACCTTTGCCGTCAATAATCTTATCAACGAGAGCCACCACCTCAAACGGCGGATTCTTTTCGAGAATATCCCTTCGGGGCGGCAGTACCTGACACCGATTATCGAGGCGATGCGCGACGGCATGGCCGTATCCCTCTCTTATAAAAGTTTCAAACGCGACGAGGTATCGACTTTCGAAGTCTGTCCCTATTGCGTCAAAGTGTTCCGGCAGCGCTGGTATATGCTGGCACGAAGTGTCGGCAGCGAACGGCTGCGCACCTATGCGCTCGACCGCATCGTGGGGCTGCTCCCGACCGAAACGCCCTTCACCCTGCCTAAGGATTTCGATGCCGCAGCCTATTTCGCCGGCGCGTTCGGAATCATTGTCAATGACGGCAGTGCCGTCGAGACGGTTCGCATCAAGGTCGATGCTTGGCAATGCAACTATCTGCGCACTTTGCCGCTGCACGCTTCGCAGCAGGAAGTTGAAACGACCGATGATTATTCGGTGTTTACCTACCGTCTGCGTCCGACTTTCGATTTCCGGCAGGAGCTGCATTCGCTCGGTGCAGCGGTCGAAGTACTGGCGC
This sequence comes from uncultured Bacteroidales bacterium, assembly GCA_947589325.1. Lineage (GTDB taxonomy): Bacteria > Bacteroidota > Bacteroidia > Bacteroidales > UBA11471 > Caccoplasma. The sequence continues at coordinate 22,910 of CANQAM010000024.1, forward strand.
CCGCACAGCTGCGCGACGATTTCGCAGCAGAAGCCGCCCGAATGGCTGCGATGTACCGAAAAGCCCCTAATGAAAAACGCACTGATAAAAAATAGTTGTTGCTTGCAATTTTTTATAAGAAATTTTTCCGCGGAAAAAAAATTATTATTTTTGACAAAATTGATGCGAAAGACGCCAAAGATATTTATGTATATTTTGCAATTGTGGATTAAATAAAAATAAAAATAAAAAACTATGGAAGGAAAAGATGTATTTTCAAGAGCGGAAGCAGACCGAATACGGGAACTGTTGAAAGAACTGCGAAATCAACCACTACGTAGTCCCAAGACGATACGAGCTGAATTACGCAGAAACGGATTTTATTTGAGCGATTGGAATATTTATGATGTTGTGGATTTTGAAAATTTGATAAGAAAGGGTCTAATTAAAATTAGTTGATACGAAAAACCATTAAACTTTCTGCAATGACTGTAACAGAACTTTTTAAGCAAATCGGAATTACCGCTATCGGTAAAGTTAGCTGGGGAACAACATTTAATTGTTCTTTACCGGGAATTTACATCGTTTCCACGAGTGGCGACCGCAATGCAGAACTGTCGGGCGAACCCCGATTCGACGAACAGGCGATTCAGTCATGGATCGACCGGTTGCCGGACTTTACGCTCGACAATAAGAAGCCGACCGTAGAAACCCTTGTGCAGCGTCTTCGCTCGTTCTGGCTTCCCGAAGAAAACGTACTCTATATCGGACAGACCGGCTCGGCGCTGAAAAAACGTGTCAATGCTTACTACAAGACCGAACTGGGTGCACGCAAACCGCACTCCGGCGGACAATGGCTGAAAACGCTGCGCAACATAGACGAACTGTTCGTGTATTATGCACCGACAGACCAACCCAAAGAAAATGAAGCCGCTCTCTTGAAATATTTTTATGATTCGGCCGGTGAACTCCCATTTGCCAACTTAGAGGGTCCCTACGGTAGAAAACCGCACGGATTGAAAAATCAGCGCGATTCGAGATAAAATCCGAACGGCAAGCGAGTAGTCGGGTGTCGGATTTTCCGGCACCCGATTTTTTGCATTTGTCGTGCAGTATGTTGCGTAGTTTTTTTATCTTTGCAAAAACGGGTAATTCATTGGGTTGTCAGGATTATGAGACGCATTATACTTGCCTTTGTGCTGCTGTCGGTCTGCCTTGTGCGGGCTGAGGAGTTCGTATGGTTCGACGGCTCTCGGGCTGTAACCTATGCCCTCGACCGACCTGCGGCACCGGTCGTTTCCGTTGCCCTCGACCTGCTGCGGAGCGATTTGCAACAGGTTACCGGTTTTGTGCCGGTAGAGACACCGATATCGCAAGCCACCCTGCGCATTGTCGAACTCGACCGTGCGTCGGCCGTCATGTGGAAGCGTTTGCGCAAAGCGGGTATCGCTGTCGATGAACTGGCGAAACACCCCGACGGGTTCCAACTTGCCGTTCGCAGCGGACAGTTGTGGGTCGTTGGCAGCAACGGTCGCGGTACGGCTTACGGCGTGCTGGAATTGTCGCGCATGGCAGGCGTGTCGCCGTGGGTGTGGTGGGGCGATGTAACGCCGGCCCGACGCACACGGCTCGCCGTAGATGTCGATTTCGAGACTTTCCAGAGCCCCTCTGTGGCTTATCGGGGCATTTTCCTCAACGACGAGGATTGGTCGCTGCAACCGTGGAGTTGGCAGACTTTTGAACCCGCCGCTCCGGGTCGTATCGGAGTGAAGACCTACCGCGAGATTTTCCGCCTGTTGCTGCGCCTGCGGGCTAACACGATTTGGCCCGCCATGCACGATTCAACGCTGCCATTCTACCGGGTCGAAGGTGCCAAAGAGGCTGCCGACAGCTGCGGCATCGTCGTCGGCACGTCGCACTGCGAGCCGTTGCTGCGCAACAACGTCGGCGAATGGGACGTGCATCGGCGCGGACCGTACAACTACATCACGAACCGCGATTCCGTACTGACCTATTGGGGTGAGCGGTTGCAAGAGGCTCGCCCTTACGAAAATCTCTACACTATCGGTATGAGGGGTATCCACGACGGCAGTATGGAAGGAGTATCGACACTCGACGAAAAGACTGTCGCGCTGCAACGGGTCATAGACGACCAGCGGCAGCTGCTCGAAAAATATCTCGGACGTCCGGCCGACCGCATTCCGCAGGTTTTCCTGCCTTACAAGGAGGTGCTGGAAATCATGGAGAACGGACTGGAAGTGCCGGAGGACGTTACACTGATGTGGTGCGACGACAATTATGGTTATCTGACGCGCCTGAGCGACTCCGTGCAGCAGCGCACGGGTGGTGCGGGTATCTACTACCACCTGAGTTATTGGGGGCGCCCCCACGACTACTTGTGGCTCACCACGACCCAGCCCGGATTGATATGCCGCGAACTGCACCGTGCCTATGACCATGCGGCGCGGCGCATCTGGATAGCCAATGTCCATGATGTGAAAGTCGCCGCTTACGATTTGGAACTTTTCCTCGACTTGGCGTGGAATATCGACGCTGTTCGTCCGGACAACACAACCGCCCATCTTGGGCGATGGCTGTGCCGACAGTTCGGCGACGAAGCCGGTCGGCGCCTTCTGCCGGCCATGCAGGAGTTTTACCGGCTGTGCGGCAATCGCAAGCCTGAACACATGGGATGGACGCAGGTCGAACTCGATGCGCGCATTTACCCGCGAGGCCGCTCGCAGGTCGTCGATACCGAGTTTAGTTTCACGGAGTTCGGCGATGAGGCCGACCGCTACATGGAGCAGTTCGAGGCGGTGCGGCGACAGGTCGCCGAGGCCGAACAGTACGTCGATTCCGCACGCCGCAATGCCTTTTTTGCAGCGATCAGCTACCCTGTGGAGGCTGCCGCAGCCATGAGTGTCAAAATGCTTGAAGCTCAACGTGCCCGTTCTTATGCACGCGGGCAGAGCGACGCTTCGCGGTGGCTCCGCGATACGGTGATGTACACTGCGGCTGCCAAAAGCCTGCGGGCTTACCGCCGTATCAGGACGCTCACCGACCGCTACGATACGATATCCGGAGGCAAGTGGCGCCACGCCATGTGCGCTGCGCCGCGCGACCTCTATGTATTCTACCCGCCCACATTGCCCATCGGACTGACCGATGCGGAAATCGACCGTTGGGCAGGCGGCAGTCCGACACCTGAGACGCATCGGCTGCAAGCCGACCGTTGCATTGCTCGCAACGCCTGCGACTGGACGACCGCCTCGAAGGGCGTCGGCACCGTGCAGATGCTGGGACACAGTATGTGTGCCACAGCGCTCCCCGCAGGGGGTGAGGTCTCTTATGCCTTTATGTCGTCGTGGGAGGGTGCGGCACTGCTGCGCGTGGCTGTGGTGCCGACGCATTCCGACGGTCGCGGAGATATCCGTTTTGCCGTCCGTCTCGACGACGGCGACGAGGAGGTCTTTTCATTCCGCGAAAAAGGACGTACTGAGGCATGGAAAGGCAATGTCCTGCGCGGGCAGGCGGTGCGGTCGCTGCCCGTCGTACTGACGCAGGGGCGCCACACACTGACCGTGCGGGCGCTGGACTCCAACGTTGTGCTCGACCAGTGGCTCATCGACTTTCAACCCAAGAGGCAGTATTACCTCTTCCCCGTAGAACCGGTTTCTTTGAAAAAATGATATGCTGCCGCTTTTTGGCAGGAATAAAAGCAATCTTTGCATCGGATTGGAAAAATGGAAAATTTTGCAGCCATAGATTTCGAGACGGCAAACGAGTGCCGCACGAGCGTCTGCTCGGTGGGCGTCGTGGTGGTGCGGGGCGGCGAAGTGGCCGATACGTTTTACAGCCTCATTCGCCCCGAGCCCGATTATTACCGCCGCTTTTGCTGTCAGGTGCACGGACTGTCCGACGCCGATACTTGCCGTGCGCCGCTCTTTCCCGACGTGTGGCGGCAGGTCGCTCCCCTCATTGCCGGGCTGCCGCTGGTGGCGCACAATGCCATGTTCGACGAGGGCTGCCTGCGCGCCGTACACCGCGCCTACGGCATGGATTATCCGGAATATGAATTTTACGACACCTTGCAGGCGTCGCGCCGGACTTTCGGTCATGCGCTGCCCAATCATCGATTGCAGACGACGGCTCAGGCGTGTGGGTACGACTTGACGAATCATCACCACGCTCTCGCCGATGCCGAGGCATGCGCCGCCATTGCCCTGAAAATTCTTTGAACCGTTACGCCGGAAACGGCGCCGCCCACGCCGCTTTTATCGGGAGGAGAGGCGATACTCCTGCGGAGTCGTGCCCGTATGTTCGCGAAAATATTTTCCGAAAAAACTCTGACACGAAAAGTGCAGGTAGTCGCTGATTTCCTGCACCGTCATGGTGGTGGACGACAGGCAGCGTTTGGCCTCCGTTATCACGTAGTCCGAAATGATTTTGCGGGCATAGCGGCCGCTCGTTTCAAAAACGATGTTCGAGAGGTATTTGGGCGTCAGACACATTTGGTCGGCGTAGAATTTCACTTTGCGCTCTTCGCGGTAATGTTCCTTCACCAACAGCATAAACCGGTACAGCAGCTCTTTCTGCCGCGACGACGTTTCCACCGGTTCGCGGCTGTCGCTCTGTATAAATTCCGACGACACGTAGTAGAGCAGGATATGCCGGTATTTTTGCAAAATCAAATCTTTGTAGAGGCAGTCGCTTTCGAGCGTCTCTTTCATCAGTGCGAAAATCGAAGAGAGAAATTTCATCGTTTCGGTGCGAATCCTGAAACAGCGGCTTTGCTCTATACGGTCGCGCAGCGAGAGCAGCAGCAGCGTGTTGTTGATGCCGAATATATAGTCCGACTCCTCGCTGCCCGAGCGGTTCAGTATCGTGAAAAACTGAATGTCTTTCGAGGCTTTCACCACCTTGAAATTGTCGCCCTGTGATATTACGAAGCAGTCGCCCGCCGACAGGTCGTAGCGGCTGTTGTTGATGTCGAGGCTCAGCGACCCTTGCAGAATGCAGCTGAAATTGTTTATATCCTTGCTCGTCAGCGTGTCTTTCAGCATCGCCCGCACGGGATTGTCCATCGACAAAATCTTTTTATAGTCCGACCGGTCGAACATGAACAGCGTAATATCGCCGTTGGTCGGGAGCGTATCGTATGAATTGTTGATGACTTCGGAAAAAGATACGTTGCGAAATTTCTTTTCCATTTTCTTGCCTTTCTCTTTGACGTATGTTTCGCAAAGATATACGAAAAGTATGATTCCTCCATACAAAAAACAGACTTTTTGTATAATCCGTTCCCCGCCCGCCGGAAAACCCTTTTGGCAGCGGAAAATCCCGACATCGCCCTATCCGGAAAAATTTTCCCGCATATTTCCCTCTTTTCCGAGAAACATTCACAGCTCTATTCGGAATCAATTTGGGTAATATGCAGTCTTACTGTCTCTATTGATTCTATCATATAATCAATTATTTAGAATAAAGTTTTTGAGACAGTTTTTGAGACAAGTTGCAGAATTGTTTCATTCATATTAGAAGAGTCTATTCGAATGACTGTCTTATCCTCTGCCAGTTGGCGGTTTAAATCATACATAGGGATATTGCGGTGTTTACTATCATTATAGATAACACCTCTTTTTATGCCATATTCTTTTGCTTTTTCCATTGCATATCTTGAACCACAGTCATTTCCCAAATTATTCGGCGCATAACTGGCGGCAAGGAGTACGGCATCAGAGAACAAGGCTTGAAGTCTATCACGAACAACAAATCTGCTAATCATATCGTTTCGACTTTTCGGAGATTCGTAATATTCACTGATAAGTAATCCACCGTTTTCGACTATTTGCTCAGCTAATTTAATGTTTTCTTTCGGTAAAATATTATCAAGTGTGCTTGGCAGAATTGCTATTGTTTTCCCTCCGTTTTCTAATGTCGTTTTGTGGGCAATAGAATCGCAGCCGAGAGCAAGACCGCTTACTATTGTTGCTTTGTATTTCAAAATTTCGGTAGTTACTATTTTTTCAGTTTGCTCAATTCTGTCATCAGGATTAAGTACTCCTATTACAGCGATATTAAGATTATTTTTGTAGAGAAGGCTAATGTCTCCTTTATAAAAAATGGCAAAAGGCTTGTCCGCAGGTTTTACATTTCCACGTATAGGTGGAAAATCGGCATCGCCAAGTGCGACAAGACCATCAACACAACTTCCAAATTGTTTGATGGCTGTTTCTATTTTATTTTTTTTCTTTTGAAACTCGTATTCATGTGTTTCCAGTTTTTTGTATAAAACTGATAAATCATCATTACCGTGCAGATTCTTATCTATCCATGCTGGTCCTTTTTGAGGAAATGTGCGGGCGGTTAGAATGTTTAATGCGTTGTCAGAATATTTCATATAGATTATTTTTATTAGTATTTTGGTAAAGTCTTACCAATGGAATAGAAAATAACATTTCTAGCTCCTTTGTCGAGTAGAGCCTGAATACAATCTTCATCGATATTAACGGTTTTAGTATATAGGTCATCGATAAGCAAAATGTCTTTGCCGATAACATCGTCTGAAATGTTACACGTATCCCTTGTTATTCCAACATAGGGTAGCTCTCCATTTCCTCCGTTGCCATTACGAGCTAAGTGCGTTGTTGAAGTATCGGTATGCCTAATAATATCGTGAGTTCCATCCTCGAAACCATTTAATCTCTGTACGACAAACTGGATAGTCGCTCTTAAATATAATTGGTTGGGACGATATGAATTTTCTCTTTTTGCTCTTGGGATAACACATACTCGTAGGCTTGTTTTTCCACTTATCCGAAGGATTTCTGGTAAGTCTGTTTTTAGTATTTGTGCAAGTCTATTAGCTGCATTTGTTAAGACTGGTTGAGGATATGGCGTAATATCATTCTTGAAAGTACAGATGAGGTTTTCAATTGTACCATTGAGACGCCAATTACCACCACCTTGGTAATCGCTATTATAGAATGCATTTATATCCTGCGTTAAACATTTACCGACCCCCGCACCATCTTTTTTGCGACAAGAACTAGTATTGGATAATATAATAAATTGGTTCATAATTTTTAGAAATTTATTTTGATGATGTTTTCGAATTTAATACCGTTGTTAACCGCCTTTGATACAGAATATTCGTCGTTCTCATATAAAATAACGGATTGTAAATCACATCCTAGAGATCTTAGGATAGAATATTTGTTTTCAAGGCAATCTTCATGGAAAAAATGCTGAACAAAATACTGAGAAAGATTATAGTAATCCAATAATTGAATAGCTCTCTTTGAATGGCAGTTAGTTAAAAGAATAGTCTGACTTCCTTCACTATGGTGTTGTTTCAATATTTCTAATAAATTTTTATTTAAAACCGTTTCGCTAATGTACGATTCAAAGGCTCTTTCTTTATGGGCAATTATGCTTTCAAATTGAATCTGTGATAATGAAAGAAAAAACTTCCGTAACTCATTCCTAGTGAATCTCTTGCACGGATCAATTACATTGTTCTCCCCCCCCCTATGACCGAATGGATTGCTTCAGCATAAGCAAGGTTGTTCGCTCTGTCTGTTTTTATTAGCGTGTTGTCTAAGTCAAAGACGAAGACTTTGTTTGTTTCTGCATTCATAATTATAATCTTCGTTTTTTAATTTTGCGGTAAATATACTAAATAAAAGCGAATTGAGGAAGAATGTAGAAAGTTTTTTGCAAACAAGACGATTTGAAAAAGAAGGTTTGAAAAAT
>CANQAM010000025.1 GCA_947589325.1 uncultured Bacteroidales bacterium
GCTCCACAACCCGAGCGCCAGAAAGGCAATAAACAATCCTTTTTTCATGTCGATATTTCAATAGGGGTTTCGTAAAACCCTTGAAAAACAAAACAAAAATAGGAAATTGCGCGGCACCGATTGTTATAAAAATTTCGGTTAAATATGCACATATTTCGGTTTTTGCATATTAACCCGACAATTCAAACGCCCCGCTATCGATAGCGGGGCGTTGGGAAAATAAACCGGTTTTAATATCCCGGATTTTGATTAAGACCTCCTCCCATAGGGATAGGCCATAGAAGCTGATACAAGTTATCTTGGCTTAGCCCCATAAAAGTTTCGCCCAATTGATTTCTTCTGATAAAATTCAGGTAACTTGGCGATTTTATTTGATAGTGCAGAGAAGCGATTGCTTTCAAAATGTCTGACTGATCGACAGTAAGGTCTTTATACGTACATAATTGGTCGATGTATTCTTTGGCTTTAGATGAATTTCCTGTATGATACAGACATTCTGCGGCTGTCAATATCACGTCTTTGTAATCAAGGCACGGATAGCATTCCTCTCCTGTTTCGATGGTTTGTCCGATGAGATACCCTAAAATACATTCCGAATTATTTTTGTATTCGGCAGCTTGGGAATGTTCCAAGTGATAATTGCCGCCATTTATGACTTCCTCCAATAAAGGCAAGGCTTTGTCGAATTTCTTTTGGTTACAAAAGATGTAAGCGAGCAAGGTTCGTGCCACATCTTTGGAAACGAAAAGCATACTATTGGCATCGTGAAAAGCGTCATAACGGTGTTCATTCAAGTCGGTCATGGCATCGACCAGCATTTTCTCCAATTTTGAAAGAATTTCTGCCTCCTCTGTTCGTGGTAAGTCGTAGTCGTAGGAATAACTCATTATGAAAGGAACTCCTCCCCAACGTGAAGATAACTGATAGTAGGCTAACGCAAGATGAGTATCGATAAAAGACTGATAACAGTTCGACTTATCTGCATCAGCCTCTTTTAGCAATATCCACAGATTGATAGCTCGGTAGTAATAACTCCACGTATTTCTGATTCTATCATCTGATGCCTGATAGGGAACGGGATTGCTAAAATCCTCTTGATAGGCATAAGCTGTTTGCAAATTGAGTTGTTCCGAAATGGCATTTCTCATGGACGCCATACAACCCTCCACAATATCTCGCCCGTCACTGCTAAGTTTTACGGGATCGTGCTTAATCCAATAATCTTTGTCGCCCTGTTGCTTAACAGCGATTTCGGCAACGACCTTACCCCTTATATTATAGACGGTAACGGTGGTCGATAGGTCTTCTCTAAATTGTGCCGGTGCAATTTTAATGCTGATGACATCTTTGTTAATTGCTTTGTCTATCTCTATAAAAGATGCTGGAATGTTTATGTCTCCATCTTCATATAATTTATTAAAGTATGTTGTTATTGTCTGTTGCCCTTCTGGTAAGATGTCACCTGATTCAAATGCGGGAGGATTTAGAAAATAAGATTTGTCGGATTTAATGATAATAGCATATTCTCCGCCTTCGGTCGGTACATTCAGCTCATTTTCACTAAGTGTAACAGTATCAGATTCATCTAATTCATTTCCGGCTATGCCGTCATTGTCCCAGTCGAAATAATAAGCCAAATCCTTGATAGCGATTTCTTTTCCTAATTCTTTATACCGATTTTTGAGATTTTCGGAAATTCTATCCAACCTTTCATTCAAGTAGCCTATACCTGATTGTATCTTTTTCTTTGTTTCTTGGCTAAAAGCTCCTTCGGCGCCAAACTCATTGGTTAGTATAGAGAGAAACTCAACGATTTCGGCATCGGACCTATCGGTTAAAATCAAAGCGGTTATGGCTATTAATGCACCGGAGGCATCGTCTCCGGAAGTGATGGAGAATTGGCTTATATCTTTTGACGCATATTTTTGCAACCCGAATTGGGTAAGCAATTCTTCTTGGGCTTGTGCATTCGCCTGTTTGTATGTCTGGTCTTTTGTTGTTACCAAATGGCGGATTCGTGTACTCATCAAATGGGTTAGTACATTGATGTTGATTGTATTGTTGTTGTTCAAATCGACAATAGCGTCTAATTGGATCGTACCCTCCGACAACTCTCCATGCACTTCGTTAAAGAAGTAACCGCCAACCGTCAGTTTGGCATACGAATTATTTATTTTGAGCGCTTCATAATTGAAGTCCCCGAAGTCGTTGTCGATAGTGGCGGTGTAAGAGTTGCCGGTAGGAGTCAAAGATTCATCTAATGTTCGTATTTCTACGTGAGAACCACGAATCATCGATTCTGCCTTTCCTTTTACATTGAATACATTAGGAGAAACACTCCCTTCGGTTTCTTCGTCGTTGCATGAGGATAGTGCAAAAACGAATGTGGCGGATAAATAAAAAATCTTTTTTAATTTCATACGCATTGCGTTTAGAGTGGTCTTACAGCCCTATCAACCATTATTAAGATAGAAGAAGCGTGGACTGAATTGCCACGTCTTGATTTGAGGGCTCTGAGAATGCCTGTGAGCAGATGTAACAATAGTAGTCCACGCTTATTGCGTGGAAGCCACTATGCTATCTTTGCTCGGTCGAAAATTTCTCAGATTCTCAAATCACAAGATAAGCATAACGCTTCTTATTTCACAAAATGTCTTGAACCGATCTACATCGGTTCTAATTATTGCAAAGATAATCAAAATTGTTGGAATGCGAGTTTTCGCTATGTTAAAAATTTTCTTTTATGGCGGAAAGGTATAAAATACGAATCCGGGCTGTATAGTGTTGTTGCAATTAATCAGGCGTATGTGCAGCCTCTGCCGGTAGGAAATTCAAAAAAGCGCCACGCGGTCGGGAATGGATTCCGACCGCGTGGCGCTTGTGCGTGTGGTCCCACAAGGGCTTGAACCTTGGACCCCCTGATTATGAGTCAGATGCTCTAACCAACTGAGCTATGGGACCGTTTTTCGACGATTATCGCCCCGCCTTTGGTGCAGGGGCTGTCCCGAAAAAGCGATGCAATATTACGACATTTTTCCGAACCGACAAAATTATTTTTCCGCTTTTTTGCGCAATCCGATGAAATAGCCTTTTTTCGCGGCGCGTACCGCTCTGCCCCACAACGGGTTTTGCAAAAAAACAAGGCGAGCCGCAAATGCTCGCCTTGTAAGAGGTTCCTAGCAGAATCGAACTGCTGTAAACGGTTTTGCAGACCGGCGCCTAACCACTCGACCAAGGAACCTTGTTAGGATTTCGGCGACAAAGATAGACAAAATTTCGTATTCTGCAAACGCTTTTCCGTTTTTTATTTGCTTTTCTTGTTTTTTGCGCCGGAGTTTTTCGGTTTGCCGCACTGCGCCGCCGACTTGCAGCCGCCGCACCCGCAGGAGCATTTCGGCGTCTGTCCGCGACTTATGCGCACGATGCGCACCGCCACGTAGGCGAGAATGCCCACTCCTATCGCTCCGACAATGATTTGCTGCCACATATCTCAAACGAATAGTTTTCCGATGTTGAATATCAGGAACGACACCACCCACGCAAATGCCGTGTTATAGAGCATGGAGAAAATGCCCCACCGCCAGCTTCCCGTCTCCTTGACAATGGCGGCTACGCTTGCTAAACACGGGAAATAGAGCAACACGAACGCCATGAAACTGATCGCTATCAAAGGCGTGAAGTCGGGTTCGCCCGTTTCGGGGTCGGGCGCCGTCAGCCGCTGCCGCAGCGAGGTACTCTCTTCGTCGAGGTTGGCATCGCCGGCATACAGCACGCCGATAGTGCTCACCACGATTTCTTTGGCTCCCACGCCGGAAAGGAGGGCGATGTCTATTTTCCAGTTGAAACCGAGCGGCTCCATAACGGGTGCCACGAACTGCCCCAGCCGTCCTAAATAGGAATTTTTCTGATGTTCGGAAAGTTCGGTCGGCGTATCGGGTGCGTCGTCGGCAACCGGACGCGGGTAGTAGCTGAGAAACCATACGGCTATGGCAGCCACCAGTATGATGCCGCCCATTTTGCGGAGATACTGTTCGGCTTTGCTCCACATGTGGCGCAGCGTGGCTTTCATGGTAGGCACGCGATAGGGCGGCAGCTCCATGACGAAAGGCGTTTCGTCTTTTTTGAAATAGAAGCGTCGCAGCAGGCGCGCCGTAACCACCGCCGCCAGTATGCCCAGCGCATAAAGCCCCATGAACACGAAGCTGGCGTGAGCGGCGAAAAATGTTCCGATAAGCAGAACATAGACCGGCAGGCGCGCGCTGCACGAGATAAACGGGTTGATGAGTATCGTTATCAGCCGGCTGCTGCGGCTTTCGATAGTACGGGTCGCCATAATGGCGGGCACGTTGCAGCCGAATCCCATGACCAGCGGAATGAACGACTTGCCATGCAGCCCCACCTTGTGCATGATTTTGTCCATGATGAATGCCGCTCGCGCCATGTAGCCCGAGTCTTCCATGAACGATATGAACAGGTAGAGTATCAATATGTTGGGCAGGAATACGATGACGCTGCCCACACCTCCTATCACGCCGTCGATAAGGAGGTCTTTCAACGGGCCTTCTGCCATGGTGCGCTCGATGAATGCGCCGAGCGCATCGACGCCCGCCTCTATCCACTCCATCGGATAGGCGCCGAGCATGAATGTCGCCTCGAACATCACCCACATAATCAATAGGAATATGGGGAATCCGAAAAGTTTGTGCGTTACGATCGTGTCGATAAGGTGCGTCGTCGAAATTTCCGATTTTTCGCCCGGCACGAGCGTTTCGCGCAGGGCGCCCGATATGAAGCCGTATTTTTCGTTGGCGATGACCGTTTCCGCATTCTCGCCGAATGCCGTTTCTATGCGGCGGCACTCCTTGTCGCGCAGGGCAAGCCACTTGTCGTAATCGGGTTCTTTCGACAGGCGCCATTCTATTTCGCTGTCGTTTTCGAGCAGTTTGATAGCCAGATAGCGGGGCGACAGGTAATATTCCGATTGCAGCCCCTCTTTGAGGGCGTTTTTCAGTACCTCTATCCCCGACTCCACCACCGTGCCGTGATTGATGTGCACGTGGCGCACGACGGGGTCTTTGCGTTCATACACGCGGATAATCGTGTCGAAAAGTTCATCGACGCCCCACCCCGTGCGCGATATGACGGGCACCATCGGTACGCCTATCATGCCGCCTAAAGCCGTGTAGTCGAATTTGTCGCCGCTCTGTTCCAGTTCGTCGTACATATTCAGCGCCACCACCATGCGCAAGTCCATGTCGATAAGTTCGGTCGTCAGGAAAAGATTCCGTTCGAGGTTCGACGCCACGACCACATTCACGATGACGTCGGGCTGGTGCTCGGACAGGTAGCGCCGCACATACAGCTCTTCGGGCGAATATGCCGACAGCGAATAGGTGCCCGGCAGGTCGAAAATATTGAAATGATACCCTTTGTAATTGAAATTTCCCTCTTTCACATCGACCGTTACGCCGCTGTAATTGCCCACGTGCTCGTGTGCGCCCGAAGCGATGTTGAAAAGCGTGGTCTTGCCGCAGTTGGGATTTCCCACCAGAGCGATGTTTATCGTGCGCGACGACCGGTCGGCAGCCGCCCGTATGCGTTCGTCGGCAGTCAGCTCGTCGGTCAGTACGCCGGAGGTTTCCACCGGCAGCACGCCGTCCGCCTCTTCGGGCGTCATCACCTCTATCAATGCGGCTTCGCTGCGCCGCAAGGAAACTTCGTAGTCGAGTATCTGATATTTGATAGGGTCTTTCAAAGGGGCATTCAAGAGCACTTTTACTTTCTTGCCCCGCACGAATCCCATTTCGATGATGCGCTTGCAAAATGCGCCGTGTCCCAAAACTTTCGTTATAATCACCTCCCGTCCGGTCGGAATCTCGGAAAGCCTCATATTATCGCGATTTTTATCTGTTCTTGTTTACTTCCGCAAAAGTAGTTATTTATTTTCATTCTACATAACGATGATGCAACTTTTTTATTTCGTAACGAAAAAATATCGTGTTTCCGATTCTTTTTTATACTTTTGTAGTATGTACGCGGACATGGATTTTTGTGCCGTATATTTCCGAAAATAAAAATCAAATACCGATTGCCATGAAAAAATACTTTCTTCTGTTAGCCGGCATCTGTCTGATGCAGAGTGCCGCAGCAACGCTCGACGTGCGCGCTTTTGGCGCGAAAGGCGACGGCAAGAGCCTCGACACCGAAGCCATACAGGTAGCTATCGACTCGGCTTCCGCCTGCGGCGGCGAAACGGTCGTCCTTGCCTCCGGTCGCTACCTGAGCGGCACCATAGTACTGAAAGACAACGTACTACTGCGCATCGAGCGCGGTGCCGTGCTGCTCGGAAGCACCCGCCTCGACGACTATCCCGAACACGTGTCGAGCTACCTCTCCCACGTAAACCGCTATTCCACCCGCTCGCTCATTCTCGCCGACGGTGCGAAAAATATCGGCATCTGCGGCGAGGGCATCATCGACGGGCAAGGCTCGCTTGCCAACTATCCCGCCACCGAAACGGAGACACTGATGGGCATCACCCGCCGCCCCTACCTGTTGCGCATCATCAGTTGCACGGGCGTGAAAATGAAAAATATACGGCTGCGCAATTCGCCGGCATGGACGCAGCATTATCTCAATTGCGAAAATGTGTTGGTCGATGGTATCGACGTGTATAATCACGGCAATTACAACAACGACGGCATCGACATCGACAATTGTCGGCAGGTGCGTATCGTCAATTGTCATTTCAATACCGACGACGATGCCATTTGCTTCAAGACGACCAATGCGACGGGTCGCTGCGAGAACGTGGCGGTATCGAACTGCGTCATCGCCGCCAACTGCAACGCCATGAAATGGGGCAGCGAAACAAATGGCGGATTCCGCAACTTCGCCATTACCAACTGCGTATTCCGCCGCGCCGACGAACCGACCATCTACGACCGTCCGAACCGCACGCTCGGCGGACTGGCTATCGAAACGGTCGATGGCGCTCTCGTGGAGAATTTCAACATCAGCAACATTTCCATGTACGGGGTTATGACGCCGCTTTTCATACGCCTCGCCAACCGCGCCCGCAACTATTACGACGGCGGTCCGGCGCAACCGGTGGGCACGCTGCGCGACATACACATCGCCAACCTTACGGCTACGATGCACGGGCTTGTTTCCAGCTCTATTACGGGACTCGACGGACATGAAGTCGAGAATGTTACGTTGAGCAACGTAACGATTGTATGCGACGGCGGAGGCTGTGCCGAATATGCACAAAACCGCAACTTGCCGGCTCGGGAAAAAGAGTACCCCGAAACGCTGATTTTCGCCGATGCTCCGGCGTCGGCTCTCTTCGTGAAAAATGCGCGCGGGCTGCGTATGGAAAACGTGCGCCTCGAAGTGCGTCATGCCGACCCTCGTACACTGTTGTTTATCGAAAATGCCGATGATGCGGCGCTCGACAATATCACGCTCGTCAATCCGCAAGATGCGCCGCAGCTGATTCTGCGCAACAGCCGCAACATACGCATCGGCGACCTCCGGCCCGACGGCCTGCAAATCGAAGGCGCCGCCTCGCAAAATATCGGCATCGGAAATGCCGTTGCCGCATTCACCGACGGCGCTACGAAAAAAGCCCTGCGGAAATAAATACTTTATATAAAAAGAACCGCCGCCCGACATAGAGTCGGGCGGCGGTTCTTTTCGTTTGCCGGACAGGAATCAATCGAAGCAATAGACTTCGGAGAGCGGTTTTCCGGCGCGGTCTTTGGGCGACAACAGCATTTTGTCTTCGGGGAAATTCCACGCAACGCCCACCTGTTTGTCGTTGAAGATAAGCGACGCCTCCTCTTGCGGAGCATACACGTTATCGACTTTGTAGACGAAAGTCGCCGACTCGCTCAATACCAAAAATCCGTGCGCGAATCCGCGCGGAATAAAGAGCTGCCGCGCATTTTCGGCGGATAGTTCGACAGCGACGTATTTCCCGAACGTGGGCGATGAGCGGCGCAAATCGACCGCTACATCGAGTACCCGCCCTTCCAGTACGCGCACGAGTTTGGCTTGCGAGTATTCGCCTTTTTGGAAATGCAGTCCGCGCAATACGCCATACGACGAACGCGACTCGTTGTCTTGCACGAAATTTATTTTACCGATATGTTTTTCAAACAAGTCCTGTCGGTAAGTCTCCATGAAATAACCGCGCGCATCACCGAATTTTTTCGGCTCTATAACGAATACGCCGGCAATAGATTGCTCTATAAATTCCATTTATTCAATTATTTATAAAGTTTTATTCATCTTCGGAGAACATCGGATCCCAAGCGGGCAGCCGCACGGGTTTCCGGTTGAGAAGGTCGAGAATCGCCTGCGGCACATACTTCTTTTCGGCGACGACGCGGAACATATATTCGTCGAACCACCGGTCGGTCATAATCAGGTGCCCGTTGTAACCGCGCGTCGTGCCCCAGCTGTTTTCCAACAGCCATTTGCGGGGTGCACCGTTTTCGTCGAGTTCTACGCCCACCAGCGTCATGGCGTGCGACGAACCGCTTGCAAACGTTTCGATGCGCTGTTTCTTATCCATGCCGAACGTCGTCCCCATCAGCGATTCGTAATCGTAGTTGTCGAGGTCGAGCGTACCTTTCGCCGTGTCGATGTATTTCATGACATCGCACGAGAAATAAAGGGCGGTGCTGTCTTTCAGAGAAGCGATGGCTACGGGTTTTATATCCTCGACCGGCAGGTTGATATACGTCCAGTTATAGCCGTCGTACACGTGGCGGTCGCAGTCGATTTCGTACAATTCGTAATACGGGCGGGTCGGGTCGTTCATCAGCATGACGTAGCCGCCGGTGAGGTCGTTGCCCAAAAATTCTTCGTAAAACGATTTCGGGGTATAGATTTTCGTTTCGACGGGATTCCCCTGCTTGTCCTTGCGTGTCCATGTAAATTCTGTCGGAGGCTCTCCTATCGTCAATGCCAGCATACGGTAGATGGTGGAGAGCATTTCCGTTTTCAGCTTCTCAATCTCTGCCGGTTTGGTTTTGGCAGGCAGTGCGCGCAATTGCAGCCCGTATTCGCGCAATTTCATTTTCAACAGGGTTGCCATACGCGAAGTGTTGTTGGCGCTGAAACTTTCGTTCATGACGCTTTTGGGCACGACCCCGTATTTTTCGATAAGGTCGGAAACACCGGTGAATTGTCCGCCGTCGCTCAACGGATTTTTGAAAAGCCACTCCACCATACGGTCGTCCATCTTCCGATTTCGGGTATCTATGATGCACTGTAAGAATAGATTAGCCTTTTCGAGTTGGTCATAAAAGAAGCAGAACGCCTGCGAAAATTCACACTCCGGCAGGTCATGTTCCGCCATGGCTTGCGCGCGCAGCACGTTCAAGCCTGTAAAGAGCCAGCAGCGCCCCGACGATTTTTGGTCGGTGATGCCTTTGGTCGGCACGCGGTAGGTGAAATAACTGTCGATTTGGTCGCTTACTTCCGCATTGGCTGCCAACTGTTGAATATCGGTTTTAGCCAAAGCGTTTCGCAAAGCCTTGTCTTCGGGCGTATGTTTGTACGTGCTGCGCAAAGTCTGCATCATCGTTTCGTCGATGCCGCCTTGCGCCTGTACCGGCAGCGTGAGGGCAAATGCCATTGCACACAGAATCGTTACGGTTCTCATTCGTAAAAGGTGTTTAGGTTTGTTATACAATAATCGGTCGATAGATTTTGATTATTCTAATGCCATTTTATATATCCGCACATTACATTTCGTTTTTAAGCAGCGGCCAGTTTTTGTCGGGCGTATGGGCGGCGCGCATCAACACTTTCAACTGTTCGGCAACATCTTGATGCTTCTCTATAATGTTGTGTTCCTCGCCAAGGTCATCGGTCAAATTGTAAAGCTCGTAGCGGGGATTCGCTCCTTGCACATTCAAATGCACGAGTTTCCAATTGCCGCAGCGGACAGCCTGTCTGCCATCCATTTCGTGAAACTCAAAATAGAGATAGTCGTGTTGGAGCTGTTCATCATTGCGACCTTCCAATGTCGGCAGGAAGCTGATGCCGTCGCTGCCGACGGGAGTAGTGCAGCCGGTAATGTCGGAGAATGTCGCCAACAAATCCCAAAATGCACATATATGATCGCCGGTTACGCCTTCGGCAACATGTCCGGGCCACGACACGATCATCGGCACACGCACGCCGCCTTCGTACACGTCGCGTTTGTAGCCGCGCAGCGGGCCATTGCTGTTGAAGAAATCGGGATCGGCACCGCCTTCCAAATGCGGGCCGTTATCACTGGCGAATATGACAATCGTATTGTCTGCCAGACCTTTTTCGTGTAGGCGCCCGATAATTTCACCCACATACTTGTCGAGGCGCTGTACCATGGCAGCAAATGTCGCATGAGGATATTTCTGCGAGCAATAGCCGCCGTGCCGAAACTCAGGGCCGGAATCGATACCTGTGAAAGGTGTTTCAGGATATTTTCCACGCAGGTTCCGAATGATATCGTCTTCGGGAACAATCAGTTCGGCATGGGGAATCGTAGTCGGATAGAACAGCATAAAAGGCTCGCCCTCCTTGCGGCTGTCGAGAAATTTCATTGCCTCGGCGTGAATCACATCGGGTGCGTAAGTACCCTGACCGTAAGGCACGGCATCGGTATTGTCCGCAAAATCGACACGTGTGGAATTGTCCCACAGATGGTCGGGATAATAACTGTGAGCAAGCGTCTGGCAGTTGTAGCCATAAAAACGATCAACGCCTTGCCGCATCGGATCGCCTGATGTTCCGATGCCGCCCAATCCCCATTTGCCGAATACACCAATAGTATAACCGACATTTTTTAATTGCAGGAACAATTGTGCCGAACCTGCGGGCAGCGGGAACTGACCTTCCGGTTTTACCCCCATATTTCCTCGCACCGCTGTATGTCCCGAATGCAGCCCTGTAACCAGACACGAACGCGACGGTGCGCTCACGGTTGTTCCCGAATAGCACTGTGTAAAGCGCATACCCGATCGGGCTATGGCATCGATGTTGGGAGTGGAAAAGCGCTGCTGTCCGTAACAGCTCAAATCGCCGTAGCCGAGATCGTCGGCCAAAATAAATACGATGTTAGGACGTGATGCCGCATTGTTTTTCGCCTGCGTTTGGGCGGCGGCTTGCTGACTTGCCGCATATCCTGCGAGCAAAGCTCCTCCAATAAACAAGGGATAGTTCATACTGTTTTTTGTTTTGTCAGTTTCTTTTCTTGGCATTTATACGACACAAATATACAAGAAAGAATGCAGGAACCAAAATTTATTTCGTTTTTACCGATTCGAAATTTTTGTTTGACAAAGCAGACTTTCGATAGCGATACGCAGACGCTTTCCCTGTCCGTCGTTGCAGAACAAAAAAGATTTTCTATCGATTATTTAATCCGAAAAATCGAATTATTTTCTGAAAAATTCGCCGTTTTTACGCAAGTTCTGTTTATCTTTGCTTTTCATTCGGGTAAAAAAGGTATGGAAGACGATATAAAAAAGGCTTGTGAAGTGCTGCGAAACGGAGGCGTCATTCTCTATCCAACCGATACCATTTGGGGCATCGGGTGCGACGCCACCAATGCCGAAGCCGTAAAGCGCGTTTTTGAAATAAAGAAACGCGCCGACAGCAAAGCCCTGATCGTGTTGGTCGATAAGTCGGCAAAAGTGGAATTTTACGTGCGGGAAGTTCCCGATATAGCGTGGGAGCTTTTAGACGTTGCCGACAAGCCGCTGACCATCGTCTATCCCGATGCGCGGAATTTGGCAGAGAATGTAACGGCTCAGGACGGAAGCGTGGGCATACGCATCACAAAGGAGGCATTTTCGCAAAAGTTGTGCGAACGCTTCCGCAAGGCTATCGTATCGACCTCTGCCAACATAAGCGGCGCGCCCTCCCCCGCCTGCTTCGCCGAAATATCCGATGAAATAAAAGCCGCCGTCGATTACATCGTCGAATACCGGCAAGACGACAAATCGCGTCCGCAGCCGTCGAGCGTGATACAACTCGGCAAAGGCGGACTGATAAAAATACTCCGTCCCTGATGAAACCTTACCGGCAAATAACCAAATATGCGGTCGGCGACCTGTTGATGACCAATGCGGGGTGGTTCATGTTCAACCTGCTCCGCTACCGCTTCATCGACTCGGCGAAAAACGCTTTCGATTCGTTGTCGGCGTTTCTTTCGTCCCGCACCGTCGTCGAGGGGCAGATACTGTTCCCACTCCTGTTCATGGGCATTTTCTATTTGTCGGGATATTACAATCGTCCGTTTTTGAAACCGCGTACCGAAGAATTTTTCATAACGATACTGTCCATATTGGTAGGGACGTTTATCATTTTCTTCATTGCCGTGCTTAACGACCTTTACGGCGGGCAATACAGCTACCTTACCTTTTTCGGCATGTTCGGATTCTTGTTCGTATGCGTTTATACATGCAGGGTTATCATCACCGGCCATGCCAACCATAAAATTCATACCCGTCAATGGGGCTACAATACGTTCATCGTCGGTGCCGGCAGACACGCTCGCAAGCTGGCGAACGAAATAACCGGCAGGCCGAAATCGACGGGCTTCCTGCCGGTGGGATTCATCGCCAACGAATATGACGATATGTCGGACAACGATGCTCCGCAGCTTCCTGTTTTCGATATAGATGAAGCAGATAAACTCATCGAAGAAAAAAACATCGAACGCATCATCGTCGCCATAGATAGGGACGATTGGCAATCGCTGCAAACAATTACCAACAACCTCTATCGATTCAATCTGCCGATTCTCGTTCAAAACGAAGATTACGCCACATTGTTTTCCCGTATAAAAATGTCCGATATTCTCGGAATACCGCTTATCGATATTACCACCTGTTCGTTATCGGACTGCCAGAAGAACATTAAACGGCTTTGCGACATCGTCTTTTCCGTCTTGGCGCTGCTGTTGCTGTCGCCGCTTTTTCTGGGCCTTGCCATTGCCATACGCGCAACTTCGGGCTGCCCCGTCATCTACAAGCAAACCCGTATCGGACGGCATCGGAAAACATTTGTATTGTATAAATTCCGCAGCATGGTGGTGAATGCCGAAAAAGATGTTCCGGAACTCTCGTACGAGAACGACAAGCGGATAACTCCCATAGGCACGTTTCTGCGCAAATACCGGCTCGACGAACTTCCGCAATTTTGGAATGTGCTGCGGGGCGATATGTCGCTGGTGGGCCCCCGCCCCGAACGCGATTACTACGTAAAACAGTTGTTGCAGCGCGTTCCGCACTATAATTTGATTCACCAACTGCGGCCGGGCATCACATCGTGGGGCATGATAAAATTCGGATACGCCCGCAACATCGACGAAATGATAGAGCGGCTGCGTTATGAAATATTGTATCTGCAAAATATTTCGCTTTCACTCGATTTGAAAATCATTTTTTATACCATAAGGACGGTATTTACAGGAAAAGGAATTTGACATGAAGAAACAAGATTGGCTTCTGAAAATACTGGTGTGGCGTGAAAAGCATATCAAAGAAAAGAATTTCATCTTGATATTGAGCTTTATCATCGGCGTTCTCGGAGCCTCTGCCGCATTCATTCTGAAAGAAGCCATACATATCATACAGCTGCTGCTTACCGACCATTTTTCCGACGAGAAAGCCAACTATATGTATCTGCTCTACCCCGTCATCGGGCTGCTGCTGTCGTCGCTTTACGTACGTTTCGTAGTCAAAGACAACATCAGTCACGGCGTTACGCGGGTGTTGTATGCTATTTCCCAACACAAAAGCCGGCTGAAAAAGCACAATATGTACAGTTCGGTGATAGCCAGCTCCATCACGATAGGGTTCGGCGGTTCGGTGGGAGCCGAAGCTCCTATCGTATACACGGGTGCAGCCATAGGTTCCAATCTGGGGCGCGTGTGCCGCCTCGACCCGCGCACCCTGATGCTGATGGTCGGGTGTGGTGCGGCAGCCGGTATTGCCGGCATTTTTAAGGCGCCGTTTGCCGGACTGCTTTTTACCATTGAAGTGTTGATGCTCGATTTTACCGCAGCCACTATCATGCCATTGATTGTATCTTCGGCTACGGCAGCGACCATTACCTATCTGCTGTCGGACGGGAAAGCCCTGTTTGCCGGCATTCCCATTCTGCCGTTTACATTCGACCAACTGGGATATGTTTTGGCATTGGGCGTTTTTTGCGGATTCGTTTCGCTCTACTTCACCCGCATGATTTATTTTTTGGAGCGGCAGTTCAAGCGGTTGCGAAAGCCGGTGTGGCGGTTCATTGCCGGCTCCGCGATATTGAGCACGACGATATTTTTCCTGCCTCCGCTCTACGGCGAAGGTTACGACTCCATTACCGTGCTGCTGCAAGGCGATGCCGGAGCCATTACCGAAGGCAGTTTCTTTTACGCATGGAAAGAGCATTTCTCCATATTGGCGGTTTATCTTGCCCTGATTGTTCTGTTCAAAGTATTCGCTACGGCGGCGACCAATGGTGGCGGCGGTGTAGGCGGTACGTTTGCGCCGAGCCTTTACGTGGGCTGCATGGCAGGATTCCTGTTCGCCTTTGTCGCCAACCGTTTCGACATATTTTCGGACACGCTGCTATCGACGACCAACTTCGCCCTTATGGGCATGGCAGGCGTCATGGCAGGCGTCATGCACGCGCCTCTCATGGCACTCTTCCTCACGGCGGAACTGACAGGAGGATACAGCCTTTTCCTGCCACTGATGATTACTTCGGCCGTGGCGTTCTGGACGATTCGCATCTTCGAGTCGCACAGCATATACACCATGCGTCTGGCAAAAAACGGCGAACTCATCACCCACCACAAAGACAAAGCCGTGCTTACGCTGCTGAAAATAGACAGCGTCATCGAAACCGATTTTCTCTCCGTGAAACCCGAAATGACACTCGGCGACATGGTGAAAGTCATCGCCAAATCGCATCGCAACATTTTCCCCGTCGTCGATGAAGCGAATAAGATGTTGGGTATCGTCCTGCTCGACGACATACGAAATATCATGTTCCGCCCCGCCCTTTACGAACGCTTCAAAGTGCAGACATTCATGACCATACCGCCTGCAAAAATCGTGATAAACACACCGATGGAACAGGTAATGAAAATTTTTGACGAAACCAATGCGTGGAATCTTCCCGTAGTCGATGAAAACGGGGAATATATCGGATTCGTTTCCAAGTCGAAAATCTTTAACTCCTATCGCCGGGTGCTGGTACATTATTCGCAAGACTAAAAAACGTTTTCATGAAAAAAGAAGAGTTGCGTATCGTATATATGGGCACACCCGATTTTGCGGTGGAGAGCCTTCGCCGTTTGGTCGAAAACGGATACAACGTTGTCGGAGTTATTACGATGCCCGACAAGCCGGCCGGACGCGGACACAAAATACAGTTTTCTCCTGTCAAGCAATATGCCTTGTCCCGGAATCTGCCTTTGTTACAGCCCGAAAAACTGAAAGACGAAAATTTCCTTTCGGCTCTGCGGGCATGGCGAGCCGACCTGCAAATAGTCGTTGCCTTCCGTATGCTGCCCGAAGTCGTCTGGAATATGCCGTCGCTGGGCACGTTCAATCTGCACGCCTCCCTCCTGCCGCAGTATCGCGGGGCTGCGCCCATAAACCGCGCCATTATGAACGGCGATACCGTTACGGGCGCCACCACGTTTTTCCTTTCACATGAAATAGATACGGGCGCTATTGCACAGCAACGCTCCGTGCCTATCCTGCCCGACGACAATGCCGGCACGCTGCACGACAAGTTGATGATGCTGGGAGCCGAAATGGTAACCGACACGGTCGATGCACTCCTCGAAAACAGACTCGTGCGCATCGAACAACAGGAATTGATAAACGAGCCGTTGCGTCCCGCTCCTAAAATATTCAAGGAAGACTGCCGGATAGCCTTTTCGCAGCCGGCGCGTAAAATCCATGATTTCGTGCGGGGACTGTCGCCCTATCCTGCCGCATGGTGCTCGTGGAGCAACGGGCGAGAAACTTTCGCTCCCGTAAAAATTTTTGAGACGGAAGTCGTAGAAAACGGAAACGGAAAAGCGGTCGGCTCACTCTGCACCGACGGAAAAACATTTATCGAAATAGCTTGCGGAAGCGGGGCGATACGGTTGAAATCGCTGCAACTGCCCGCAAAAAAAAGATTATCCGTCGAAGAATTGTTGCGGGGATTCCCGTTAGACGAGACATGGCGATGCGATTAGTTTTCAAAAAACAAGCGGCTGCCGAAATTATCGGCAGCCGCTTTGATATCAAATCAATCAGCGTCCTATGCTAAGATAGGTAAAACCTGCTTTCTGCAATTCCGCGGCATCGTAAATATTCCGACCGTCGATAATCAGGGGAACAGACATGGCATCTTTTATTCTGTTCCAGTTCGGCAAGCGAAATTGTTTCCATTCCGTATGCACCAGCAGCGCATCGGCATCTTGCACAGCCGCATACATATCGTCGGCATATTCTACCGTATCGCCTATCCGGCGGCGGCATTCGTTCATCGATACGGGGTCGAAAACCATGACGCGGCAACCGGCTTCCTGCAAAAGTTTTATCGTTACCAACGAAGTGGCTTCGCGCATATCGTCGGTTTCGGGTTTGAAAGCCAATCCCCACACGGCGATGGCTTTGCCTGCCAGATTTCCGTTGTAATAACGTTGCAGTTTGCGATAGAGAATGCTTTTTTGCAATTCATTGACCTCTTCCACTGCTTGAAGCACTTTCATTTCGTATCCCGATTTCTGAGCGGTTTTTATCAACGCCTTTACATCTTTCGGAAAGCAGGAGCCTCCATAACCGCAGCCCGGATAGAGAAATTTCGAGCCTATGCGGCTGTCGCTGCCGATACCTTTACGCACCATATTCACATCGGCACCCACCAATTCGCACAAGTTGGCAATATCGTTCATGAACGATATGCGCGTGGCAAGCATGGAATTTGCGGCATATTTTATCATTTCGGCAGAGGGTATATCCGTGAAAATGATGCGGAAATTCTGCAAGAGAAATGGCCGATACAGGCGGCTCATCATCTCTTTTGCCTGTTCGCTTTCGACCCCTACGACCACACGGTCGGGCGACATAAAGTCTTTTATGGCCACGCCTTCTTTCAGAAATTCGGGATTGGAGGCGACGTCGAAAGGTACCGATATGCCTCGTTTATCCAATTCCTCCTGTATGGCGTTCTTCACCAACAGGGAGGTACCCACCGGTACCGTGCTTTTGGTAACGAGCAAGGTGTATTTTTTAATATGCCGGCCGAATGTGCGAGCCACGTTCAAAACATAGTGCAAGTCGGCGCTGCCGTCTTCGTCGGGCGGGGTACCCACGGCCGAGAATACGACTTCCACGTCGTCGATGCAGGCGGCCAAATCGGTCGTAAAATGCAGGCGGTGCTCCTGCATATTGCGCAGCACCATTTCATCGAGACCCGGTTCGTATATGGGAATTTCTCCCCGTTTCAACCGGTTTATTTTTTCGACATCTATATCCACGCAGGTTACATCGACTCCCATTTCGGCAAAACATGCGCCGCTTACCAAACCGACATAACCGCTCCCGACTACAGCTATCTTCATAACTCGAATTTTATTTCAGGATTTTTGATGCAAAGCCCCGAAAGTAAGAAATATTATTTTGAAATCCAGCCATACGTTCCAACTTTCCACATAATAGATATCGTATTCGACCCGTTTTTCCATTCGCCACAATTTCTTGGTTTCGCCTCTGAATCCGTTGACTTGCGCCCAGCCGGTAAGACCGGGTTTTACCAATTGGCGCAGCATGTAGTTGTCCAAAAGCGTCGAATAATCCGCCGTATGTTTAATCATGTGCGGACGCGGACCCACAATTGCCATATCGCCTTTCAATACATTGAAAAACTGCGGCAATTCGTCAAGACTCGTTTTTCGTAAAAATTTTCCGATTTTTGTTATCCGCATATCGGATTTTGAGGCTTGCATACTATCAGCATCGTCATTCACAAGCATGGTACGGAATTTCAGGCATTCAAATTCTTTTCCCATGTATCCGGTGCGTATCTGTCTGAACAATACCGGTCCGGGGGAAGACATCTTTACAATGACAGCCAATGGAATAAACCATAAAGGTGAAAGCAATACCGCCGGTATTGCCACCAATAAATCCATACATCTTTTTATGCGTCGGTTCGTCAAATTCTGCAAAGGGCATTTTCGCACCGACAATGTATATTGTCTTGCCATGAATGAAAGAAAGATATATAAAACAAACGTTTTTTTTCGGTAAATATTGTCTTTACCGTAATTTTTCGTCTATCAAATCTATTTTCTGCACGAGCAGCTCCATATCTTCTTTCAGTTTCTGTATTTTACGTTCCAATTCTTTCACCATTTTATTTCCCGATTGTGTGGAAATATTGAGAAAACCCATATTATTTTGATAGGTTTGCAAGTCGCTTTTCAAATTTTCGTATGCGCGTACCAGACGCTCGCGTTCATGGTAGAGTTTGTTTTGCGCCTGCTCCGACGATGCCAGTTGTTCCACGTTTTCGGCAAAAGCGTTCATGCGGTTGAGGTTCTCCTTTACATTCCAGCGTTTGAAATGGGCATCGACGGCATCTTGATACTGTTTGCGCAACTTGTCTTTTTCTTTGAACGGTACGTGCCCGACTGCCGCCCATTCCGCCATCAAAGCGCGGACTTGCGCCAAACCGTCTTCTTTATCGACGGTTTCGCCTATGGCATTTAATTTTTCTATAACGGCCTGTTTGGCAAGCAAATTGGCTTGTTCTTCGTCTTTTTTCGAGGAAAAATTCTGTTTGCGGCGTTCAAAGAAATAATCGCACGCTTCTGTAAATTTTTTCCATACGGCATCGGAATATTTGCGGGGCACGGCGCCGATAGTGCGCCATTCCTGTTGCAGTTTCACCAATTTATCGGCAGTCGCCCGCCAGTCGGTACTCTCTTTCAACGCTTCGGCCTGTTCGCAAAGAGCCTTTTTCTTTTCGAGATTGGCGGCCATATTCTCCTTCACCGACTTATAATATTCGGCTTTGCGTGCAAAGAATTGGTCGCACCCTTTGCGGAAACGCTCGAATAATTGCGTATTCACCTTACGGGTAGCAAAGCCTATCGCTTTCCAGCGTTCCTGCAAGTCGAGAATCATTTTAGTTTTCTCGTCCCATTCGGCAAACGATTGCAAGGCATCGCAGTCGATACCTTCCAACTCCTCGCAGAGAGCGGTTTTTGCCTGTTCGTTGGCTTGCGCCGTTTCTTTCAGACTTTCGAAATGCTGCTGGTACCGTTTGTTTATCACGGTCGATGCCTCTTTGAATCGGGTCCAGATGCTCTCGCGCAACTCTTTCGATACGGGACCTATACCGCGCCACTCGTCATGCAGAGATTGTAACGTTTTGAACGAGGCCAAAATATCTGCATTTTCAGCCAACGCTTCCGCCTGCTCGCAAAGCGCGGTTTTCTGTTCGAGATTTTTCTTGAAATCGTAATCGCGCAATTCGTTGTGGATTTTGAGCAAATCGTAAAAATTCTCGGAATAGGTCTGAAACTGTTTCCACAAGTTGCTCACTTCGGTTGCCGGTACTTCGACAATCTCCTTAAACTCCTGTTGCAATTCTTTGAATTCGTTGTAGTATTTCCCGATGTTGTCGGTATCGTCCAAAAACTCTTTTATACGGTCGAGGATAGCCTGTTTGCGGGTCAAATTGGCTTCTCGCACTTTCTCTTGGAGCTCGATGTATGCACTCTTTTTTTCTTTGAAATCGGTCAAAAGCCTTTTCAATTCTTCCTCTTGGTCATCGAAAGGTATCTGAAAATCGCCCCGTTCTTCTTCGGGCGTTTCTTCGAAAAGTTTATGGGCAGCCTCTATTTCGGCTTTCCGTATTTTATAATATTGTTGTTTCAACGATTCCACTTCGTCTTTTACCTCCTCTATCGGAGTGTCGAGCAGTGTTTTTATCCGCGCAACGATTTGTTCGCGCGAGTATTTCTCGACGACAACAGGCTGTTCTGCCTCTTCGGTTTCGGGCACAGACGTTTCGTCTGCTTCCTGAGCAAGAGGTTCGGCATTTGTTACCCCCTCTTTTTCTTCTACTTCCGCATTTTTCGGCAGGTTCTCATCTACACCGTTTTTCTCTTGAAAAATATCTTGTGATTCCATTTTTCAAAAATTTAGATAGGAAACATTTTTCAACCTACAAAATAAGGGAAAATTTTTCGATTTCGCTCAATAAAAAAACGACATTTTTTGAAAAATGCCGTTTTCCCTTCTTTTTCCGGTTTTGAGTTATGCGTAAATTTCTATGCAGCCGAAGCCGAGACTTATCTTGTCGCCCAGTCCGGTATTGTGTATCAATTGTTGCAGAACGGGGTGCAAAGTAAGGTGGAATTTACACATATAACCGATGACTTTGGACTCTTCGCGCGTAAAACGTTTTATGAATATGCCTTTCCGTTTTGGCGGTGCTATCAGCTCAAATTTGAGGTCTGCGTCGAAAGGAAATTCTTTTCCGTAAAAATAACGGTATTTATCCAATATGCTCCGCAGCAAAAGCTGTTCGTAATCGGGTGAATCGGGACCGACATACTCAAAACTGCGATTGGCGCGCATACAGGTAATGACTATCGGCGACAACGACAGATAGGTCATGGTTTCGGTATATTCCACAGGATTGCTTTTTACGAGGGCTTCGATTTTGAAAGCGACTTGCGAACGTCTGTCGCCGATGAGAATTTCCCGTTCCAAAAATATCTTCTGGAAAAATTCTTCGGTACCGCGTTCCGGCAGGGTCGATATCCACAATTGCACCCGTTTTGCCAACACGTACAGGCGATCTTCCTCCACCTTGATTTTGGGGATATAGAAATTGGATACCGACATCAATTTGTATTGAGTGTTCATTTCCGGCAAAAAGCCGTTCATTCCCAACCATTGTTCGTAGGCAGTCTTGTCTTCTGTCAGAAGCCGGTGAATACACGACGACAATTCGTATTGATAACTTACCGGCAAAATGTTTCCCGAGTATTCCGACTGTACTGTTAGCACTAATTTGAAACGCATAATATTTCCTCTTTCTTTTTATATTGTCATGATGCCAATGCTTTGTAATACAACGTCGAGCTGTTCGATGATGCGAATATCGAACGGGCAGTGCGCTGCACGGTGTCGGGCGTAAGCCGACGGTATTTTTCCACTTCCGTGTCGATGGCTTCGGCCTTATCTATCAGCTCGAAGTATGCCAAATTGGCAGCTTTATCTACATAACTTAAATTGGAAAACAGATAATTGGTTTCGAACTTGTTTACGGTTTTGTTTATCTCGTTTTCCGATACGGGCGTTTGCGCAAGAGCCTCCAACTCTGCCGTTACGGCTTCGTCGGCTTGTTCCGGCGTTACACCTTTGCGGAGGCGTCCGTTTACGAGGAACAGCCCGGCATCGATATCGCCCGTTATACTGGCGTCGATGGCAGTAAACAGCTGCCTCTCCATGACCAACCGGCGGAACAGGCGCGACGACCTGCCGTTGGACAGTATATCCGACAACAAGTCGCACGCATGGTAGCCGGCATCTTGTCTGCCGCCCATGTGATAGGCTTTTACGAGCGCGTCCGTCGGTACAGGGCGTTCCACTTCGCGGAATCGCGCCTCCGTCTGTTCCGGTTCTGCCGGAATATGCCGGACAGCCCTGTTTCGTCGGGATATGGACGAAAACCATTTTTCTGTCAGTTGCACGGTCTCGTCGAACGATATATCGCCTACGACGGCAAGTATGGCATTGTCGGGAGCGTAATGCCGGTAAAAAAACGCTTTTACTTCATCGAGCGTGGCATTTTCTATATAGGATATCTCCTTGCCGATAACCGGATAACGGTACGGGTGCTGCCGATATGCCAACTCCCGTATGAGAGCCGGAATATCGCCGTAAGGCTGATTCAGATTCCTCTGTTTGAATTCTTCTATGACGACTGCCCGCTGCACATCAAGGCTGTGTTCGGAAAATTCGAGACTTTCCATTCTGTCCGATTCCAGCCAAAAAGCCGTTTCCACATTCCGACGCGGAATAATGGTGTAATAGTTCGTTATATCGTTGCTCGTCCAAGCGTTGTTTTCGCCGCCGGCACGCTGCAACTCGGCATCGAAATCGGGAATATGGGCGGAACCGCCGAACATCAGATGTTCGAAAAGATGCGCAAATCCCGTACCGCACGGCGTTTCATCACGCGCGCCGACGTCGTAAAGCAGATTCAACGCCACCATCGGCGTGTCTTTATCGCGGTGGTGCAACAGACGCAATCCGTTCGATAACCGATGTTTATTTACTTCTATCACCGAGTTGCAATACTTTTACGCGCATTTTTATATCTTTCTCCGGTCGGTCGCCTGCGCGTGTAGCGACTGCCTGTATTTTATCCAAAACATCGAAACCCTCGACCACTTCGCCGAAGACCGTATATTCGCCGTCCAAATGGGGAGCACCGCCTACGGTTGTATAGGCCTGCCGCTGCTCTTCCGAGAAAAATTCCGCCGCCGATTTCGGCATCTGTGCCTTCACCTGCGTCACCAACTCCTCTTGCAAAGCTGCCAGTCCTGCCTGATTTTTATCGCGGCGCATCTGCATGATTTCAGCCCGACGCTCCGATGCCAGCGCATTGAAGAGCTGCTGTTCCTTGTATTGCATCATCTGGCGCGCCAAAGCGGCGAGTTGTCCTTCGGTGAATACATTTCCCGTAACGATATAGAATTGCGAACCCGACGACTCTTTACGCGGATTCACATTGTCGCTCTGTCGGGCAGCTGCCAACGCCCCTTTTTTATGATAATGGGTCGGGACTATCTCGGCGGGAATCGTATAGCCCGGACCGCCCGAGCCCAAACCGGCATCGGGCGCGGCATTCCGTGATTCGGGATCGCCGCCCTGTATCATAAAGTCTTTGATGACCCGATGAAACAACAGATCGTCATAAAATCCGGCTTCGGCCAGTTTTATGAAATTATCTCTATGCGCAGGCGTATCATTGTATAGTTTGACAACGATTTCGCCTTTATCGGTCGCTATCGATACGTAAGTCGATTGTCTATCTCGGTCGGAACAAGCGGACATAAGCATGACAAATAATATAGTAAAAAACAGGGCTGGTTTCATACCGATATTTTAGATTCGATTTTCTGTAACCGCAAAACATCTAACACTCTCGTCGATACAATTCGACCTCTTCTGTTTCCCAATACGGTACAAATATACGGTTTACTTCATTACTCTGCAAGATTTTTCGATAAAAAAACATTTTATCCGCCAAAGATTTATTTTATGTAAAATATATCGTACATTTGCCGTAGATTTTATAAAAGATTGGTATCTAACGGGGAAAATCCTCAAAAAAAGAATCGTTGCGATTCTGGTTGGAATCTCTATGACAGAAGAATTATTGTTGAAAGCCATACGGGCGGCATTGAAAGCGGGTGTCGAAATACGCCGCATCTACGGCGAAAGCGATTTCGGAATAGAACTGAAAGCCGACAACTCGCCGCTGACGATAGCCGACAAACGTTCCGATGCCGTCATTCGGGATATTCTTTCCGATACTCCCTACCCGATACTCAGCGAGGAGGCAAAAGCGCTTCCTTACGAGGAACGGCGGTTATGGAACCGGCTTTGGATTGTAGACCCGCTCGACGGCACCAAAGAGTTCATCAAGCGAAACGGCGAATTTACCGTCAATATCGCTTTTGTAGAAGAGGGCGCTCCCGTGTCGGGAGTCATTTATGTGCCTGTGAAAAAGATTCTTTATTTCGGCGACATCGCACGAGGGGCATACCGTATCGACGGAATAGAAGAAATTTCGCCGGAAATCTCGTGGGACGACATTCTGTCTTCGGCAAAAAGACTGCCGCTGCCGTCGTGCCGCGACCGTTTTACCGTCGTGGCTTCGCGCTCGCACCTTTCACCGGAAACAGCCGATTTCATCGAAGCATTGCGCAAAGAGCACCCGACACTCGAAACCGTGTCGATAGGCAGCTCGCTGAAAATCTGCTTGGTGGGCGAAGGCGCGGCAGACATTTACCCGCGTTTTGCTCCCACGATGGAATGGGATACGGCGGCAGGGCACGCCATTGTTCGCGCCGCAGGAAAGGAGGTTTGGCACACCGACCGTCGAACGCCGCTGCGCTACAACAAAGAAGATTTGCACAACCCTTATTTCATCGTCGAATAAAACAAACCGTATGGAAAAACATATATATCCCATTTTCGACCGCATGTTGCAGCGGAGCGATCGCGAAAAGCTGCTGGGACAGCGGGGTATCATGCTTTGGTTCACGGGACTCTCCGGTTCCGGAAAAAGCACGCTGGCAATAGCGTTGGAACGGGAGCTGCACAACAGCGGCATCTTGTGCCGCATACTCGACGGCGACAACATACGCACGGGCATCAACAACAATTTGGGATTCTCGGAAGCCGACCGCGTGGAAAATATCCGCCGTATCGCCGAAGTCGCCAAACTTTTCGTCGATTGCGGCGTCGTAACGATTGCCGCTTTCATCAGCCCGACAGAACAGATACGGAAAATGGCTGCCGACATCATCGGAAAAAACGATTTCATGGAAATATACGTCAGCACCCCTATCGAGGTATGCGAGTCGCGCGACGTAAAAGGACTTTACAAAAAGGCACGACAGGGCGAAATCAAAAATTTCACCGGCATCTCCGCTCCTTTCGAGGCGCCGAAAAATCCCGATTTGTCGATAGATACGTCGAAATATACGCTCGAAGAAAGCGTAAATCTGCTCAAAAAAGCCATTTTGCCCAAAATAACCTCCTTTTAGTATTTCTTTGCTCGAAGAAATAGACTACCTTTGCAACCCGAAAACAAAACGAATAAAATGCCTGAATACAAGTTGAGTCATCTGAAAGAGCTGGAAGCCGAATCGATACACATCATTCGCGAAGTGGCAGCCGAATTCGAAAATCCGGTCATGCTCTATTCCATCGGCAAAGACTCGTCGGTAATGGTGCGGCTCGCCGAAAAAGCCTTTGCTCCGGGTCGGGTGCCGTTTCCCTTGATGCACATCGACTCCAAATGGAAGTTTAAGGAAATGATAGAATTTCGCGACAAATACGCCGCCGAACATCATTGGAATCTGATTGTCGAATACAACAAGGAGGCATACGAAGCAGGCGTGGGTCCTTTCACGCACGGAAGCAAAGTGCATACCGATTTGATGAAAACGCAGGCATTGCTGCACGCGCTCGACAAATACAAATTCGACGCGGCTTTCGGCGGCGCTCGTCGCGACGAAGAAAAGTCGCGAGCCAAAGAGCGCATCTTTTCTTTCCGCGACCGCTTTCACCAATGGGACCCGAAAAACCAGCGCCCCGAATTGTGGGATATCTACAATACGCGCGTAAACAAAGGGGAATCCATACGTGTGTTCCCGCTTTCCAACTGGACGGAACTCGACATTTGGCAATACATACGGATAGAGAACATTCCTATCGTGCCACTCTATTTTGCCAAAGAACGACCGATTGTCGATATCGACGGCAACCTCATTATGGTCGATGACGACCGCATGCCCGAAGAATACCGCAAACGGGCGAAAATGATGAAGGTGCGTTTCCGCACATTGGGCTGCTACCCGCTGACCGGCGCCATCGAATCCGAAGCCGACACCATCGAAAAAATCGTCGAGGAGATGATGGTTACCACCAAAAGCGAACGGACGACCCGCGTCATCGATTTCGACCAAGAGGCAAGCATGGAACAGAAAAAACGGGAAGGCTATTTCTAAAATTCCGGCGTATGAACGAAACGAAAAAAGATAAACTCAACATATCGGAGTTCCTCGATCAGGACGAGAAAAAAGACTTGCTACGCCTGCTCACGGCAGGCTCTGTCGATGACGGCAAATCGACGCTTATCGGTCGGCTGCTTTTCGACAGCAAGAAACTGTATGAAGACCAGCTCGACGCCCTCGAACGCGACAGCAAGCGCGTGGGCAATGCCGGCGACAACATCGACTACGCTCTCCTGCTCGACGGTCTGAAAGCCGAGCGCGAACAGGGCATCACCATCGACGTGGCCTACCGCTATTTTTCCACCAACAAACGGAAATTCATCATCGCCGACACTCCCGGTCATGAACAGTACACCCGCAACATGATTACGGGCGGTTCCACGGCCAATCTGGCGATTATTCTGGTCGATGCCCGCACGGGCGTCATCACGCAGACCCGCCGCCACACCTATTTGGTTTCGCTCTTGGGAATAAAGCATATCGTGCTTGCCGTCAATAAGATGGACTTGGTGAATTACGACAAAAAAGTTTTCGACAAAATTGTGGAAGACTATCGTAAATTCGTAGAGCCGCTCGGCATACCCGATGTGGTGTGCATACCCCTCTCCGCCCTCAAAGGCGACAACGTGGTGGATAAATCGGAAAACATGACGTGGTACACGGGGCGTGCCCTGCTCGATTTCTTGGAAACCGTGCATATAGCCAACGACCACAATCTGAAAGATTTCCGCTACCCCATACAATACGTTTTGCGTCCGAATCTGAATTTTCGCGGATTTTCCGGTCGTGTAGCCTCCGGCGTTGTACGCAAGGGCGATGAAGTACTGGCTATCCCGTCGGGCAAAAAATCGCACGTCAAATCGATTATCACCTATGACGGTGAACTCGACGAAGCCTTTTCGCCACAATCGGTTACACTGACGCTCGAAGACGAAATAGACCTTTCGCGCGGAGAAATGCTCGTACACCCCGACAACGTACCGCACATCAGCCGCTATTTCGAGGCGATGCTCGTATGGATGGACGAAAAAAACATGGAGCGCGACCAACAGTATTTCATCAAACAAACGACCAACACCACCCGTGTACACATAGAACGAATACGCTACAAAGTCGATGTCAATACGATGGAACAGTCGATGACCGACGCTCTGACGTTGAACGAGATAGGTCGCGCCGTGTTCGTTACCAACAAACCAATATTTTTCGATTCCTATAAAAAGAACAAGAGCTGCGGCTCGTTCGTGCTCATCGACCCGATAACCAACAACACCTGCGCGGTGGGCATGATTATCGACGAAGTGAAAAGTTCCGATCTCGCCTCGACCATCACCGAAACCGACCGCAAAAAAATGCAGGAAGGCATATCGGCGGTAACCCTCCAAGAGCGCGAAAAACATCTCGGGCACGAAGGCCGGCTGTTCAATGTAGTGGGCAACAACCTTGCCGCACAACGCGAATGCGCCTATATGCTGGAACGCCGCCTGTTCGATATCGGACATTTCGCCGTCGTACTCGACGCCGAAACGTTGGGCCTTAAAAATCGGGACAATGCTGCATTTGCTGCTATCGCCGAAACGCTCGTCGGACAGGGATTAACGCTTATCTGCATCGACCTTTACGGCGAAGTAAAAGCCGATGCTTTCACTATCGGCATCGACGAGGAAACCTCGCAGCCGGTGGAACGCGACAAAAATTTCTGCACGATTAACCGGCAGCACATCGCCGAAGCCGTCGAAAACATCATCAACATAAAACTCTGAGCATGGGATTCAACTTTCAGAAACTACCGGTCAATACGCTGATAGGTGCCGATTGGAAAACCTTTTGCGAAGTTACGCGGGGACGTACCGTAGATAAAGGATACAAAGTGAAGTACGGCATGACAAAGGCATTGTGCCGGTTGTTGAGCCTTACCAATGCCATCGAAAACCGGCGTTTCGACAAGAGGCTTGCCGACAAGCCCATCGAAAACGACCCCGTGTTCATTCTCGGCCACTGGCGCAGCGGCACGACCTTTGTGCACAACGTTCTTTCGCAGGACAAGCAATTCGGCTACAACACGACGTATCAGACGGTTTTTCCCCACCTGATGCTTTTCGGACAGCCGTTTTTCAAAAAAATGGCGACGCTCGCCATGCCGGCGAAAAGACCTGCCGACAATATGGAACTGAGTGCCGACCAGCCGCAGGAAGAAGAATTTGCCCTGCTCAACATGACCCCCTGCAACTTCTACAACTTTTGGGTATATCCCCATGATACGCAGGAATACAGCAAAAAATTCCTCCTGTTTGAAGATGCCACGCCCGAAGAAACGGCACATTTCAAAAAAACATTCGAGCGATTGGTAAAAATAGCGTTGTGGAATACGGGCGGCCAACGTTTTCTTTCGAAAAATCCGCCGCATACAGGACGTATCAGGGTGTTACTCGAAATGTTCCCCAACGCCAAGTTTATCTACCTGATGCGTAATCCTTACACCGTGTTCGAATCGACCCGAAATTTTTTCCTCAATACCATACGGCCGTTAGAACTGCAAAACGCCACCGACGACGAAATCGTCGATAACATCGTAAAGGTATATAAAGACCTCTATTTCCGCTATCAGGCAGACAAGAGCCTGATACCCGAAGGCAACTTGATTGAAATCAAATTCGAGGATTTCGAGCAGGACGCACTGGCTATGACCCGTAAAATCTACGACACGCTTTCGTTGTCCGGCTTCGAGCAAGCCCGTCCCGCCATCGAAGCCTATATCGACAAGAAAAAAGGGTACAAGAAAAACAAATACAGCTACGCTCCCGCCACCGTCGAAACGGTGGAAAAGAATTGGGATTTTGCACTCAAAGATTGGAATTACAGTCTGTAAATCGCGGAGCTGTTGCATTTTCAGAGAATCGCCGGTGGGAAACATCGGCGATTCTCTTTTTTCGGTTAATCTTCATAAAAAAGTCAAAGAAAATGCTTCTTTTCTCTAAAATTTATTGGAAATATAAAGAATATTTATTTCCTTTGAGGTGCATAATCCGTTTGTTTTACAAACGGCAACAAACGCTTGTAAATCTATAAACTATATGAAAACTTATCCGAAGATTGGAATCCGCCCGACCATCGACGGCCGTCAAGGCGGAGTGCGAGAAAGCCTCGAAGAAAAGACCATGAATTTGGCAAAGGCAGTAGCCGAGTTAATCAGTAGCAACCTGCGTAACGGCGACGGTTCGCCGGTAGAGTGCGTCATTGCCGACGGCACGATAGGCCGCGTCGGCGAGAGCGCCGCTTGTGCCGAAAAATTCGAACGCGAAGGCGTAGGCGCCACCATTACCGTAACATCGTGCTGGTGCTACGGTGCCGAAACGATGGATATGAACCCCTATTACCCGAAAGCCGTATGGGGATTCAACGGAAC
>CANQAM010000026.1 GCA_947589325.1 uncultured Bacteroidales bacterium
CCGAATGCCACGGCGACACCGCCTAATACCGGTACCGGCTCCTTTTGCAGTTTGCGGGCATTCGGATTGTCGACGATATTCTTGTCGATGGCTATCCGCAGGACGTACTTGAATATCCACCACGCCGTCGCGAAGGAGACGAGAAACGATGCTGCGATATATAGCAGCGAATCCGAGCCGATCATATCGTCGTATTATGCTCGTTTTGAGGAATTTTCCCCCCCCCCTCAAAATCTTGTTCAGCGCGGTTTCCCGCAGCAAAGAGGCTCATCATCACTGCTCCGAACAGGCAGCCCGCCGCGAAGGCGAGCGCGACCCATAATAGTGTCATATCCGTAATATTTATTTATGTAATGTCATTCAGAATTTTTTCCCGAAGACGATGCTGAAGAATGTTTTTGCCAGCACCTTGCAATCGAATCCCCACGAGCGGTGCCCCAAGTAGTAGAGGTCGTATTCGAGGCGTCGCAGCATTTTCTCCATCGTGTCGGTGTAGCCGTTGTAGAGTGTTGCATACGAGGTTACGCCCGGACGTATCTGATAGAGGTAGACATACCGTTTGTCGTATTCGAGTATCTGGTCGATGTAGAATTTGCGCTCCGGTCGCGGGCCGATGAATGCCATGTCGCCGGTAAAGACGTTCCAGAGCTGCGGCAGCTCGTCCAAATGATGCGCCCGCAGGAACCGCCCGATACGGGTCAGTCGCGAGTCTTCCTCACCACCACTGTGGCTCAGCTGCGGGCCCATGGCTTCGGCGTCGAGGCGCATCGTCCGGAATTTGTATATGTTGAAAGGTTTGCCGAAGCGTCCGATACGTTCCTGCCGGAAGATTGCCGGTCCGCCGTCTTCGCGGCGAACGGCGATATAGCACACGAGGAACAGCGGGCTGAAGGCAAGCATCAGCAGGAAGGCCGAGATGCAGTCTGTTATTCGTTTGCCGTTGCGGGTAAAAGACGACATATTGTCCCGAATGAAGCGGTCTTTGGGCACGAAAGTGCTGACGGGCGTTTCGACATTGAGCGGGTGCGGCTCGGCGGATTCGGCGCGCAGTTTTGCCGTCCAGCGGATATAGTCGTTGTAGTCGAACGACAGCGGACTGGTCAGTGCGAGGTAGCTGCCCGGCTGTTCGTCGAGCACCAGATCCGATGCGCGCATACGTTTGACCGTTTCTTCGCCCACCACCGTGCAGGGCAGCCCGTATTCTTCGGAATATCCCCGCAAGTTGTCGTAGCCGCGGCTCTTGACATACAGCCGCAAGGCGTATGCCGACTGCCCGTATGCCGACCATGCCGGTGCCTGCGGCAGATGATACAGATATATCTTGTCGCCCTTGTTCGACTGTTCAGTCGATACAATTTGGGCATTAATAGCCATTGGAATAAGATTTATTTATGAAATGAAATCCCGTCGGGCGGATTTTATCCCTCGATTGCTTGGAAGAGATGTCTAATTTGGACGGGGAGAGAAGAGTGCTGTTCGCGAAAAAAAAGATTGTGAACGGCGGAAGAGCCTTTTTTCAACAATTATTTCGTTCTGAAAACGTGTATCCGTGTTATGGATAAGGTAATTCTTCTAATCCCTCAATATTTATAAAGTATTGAAGTAGAAATTATTATAAATAAAAGGACTAAATACCCCCTGCCTTTTCTTTGTCGCATCTTATTGCATACAAGCCAATGAGTAATTTAGAGTTTTTATCCCCTTTTGCATTCGTCGTTTCCTGTTAAGAAACGGTAGAAACACGTGGCAAAGATAAAATAAAGTTTTCTAATAACAAAAGAATCGAATAGAATTTACATTGCTTTTATGAAAAATATGTTTGGCAAAAGTTATGATGGTAATTTTCGTGGGGGCAGGGGTATTCGGTTTCCTGCGAAAAGACCAATCTTGCAAATACGTTTTTTAGATATATATGACACTATAAGTAAGAAACTTAATATATGGGCAAAGAAAATAAAGATTCCATAAAAATATGTCGTTTTTATTGTCGTGGTACTGATAATACGAAAAAATATGTACCTTTGTCCTCGCAATAGAGGAAATTTATTTTGCAAAGGTTGAGAGTCTCGAAAGAATTGAAAAAATGAATAAATTTTTATTGCTTATATCTGTGGTATTGATGGGCGAAGTCGCGGCTGCCGCGTCGCCGATATCGGATCGCGAGGGCATCAATTATGAAGTATCATTGATGGGAAATGCCGGCAGCGGTGATTTTGCACCGTATTATATGATGGTTAATCGGCATGGCATATTGACGCAGTCGGATGATGTGCTTTTCCGTGGCAAGTTGTGGAAACGATTCGATTTGTCCCGCCGGTTCAGCTACTCTTTCGGGGCGGATTTTCTTACCGGTGCGAGTTCGCAGACGACTTATCATCGTTACGATGATGCCGGCAAGTTGGTCGATAACCGTCAGCGTCCGGCGGCAATCTGGCTTCAACAGCTTTATGCCGAAATAAAGTTTATGGGGGCTTTTTTGTCGGTGGGACTGAAAGAGCAGGAGTGGAGTCTGCTCAACAGCGAGTTGGCAAGCGGCGATTATCTCGAAAGCGGCAATGCCCGTCCCATACCGCAGGCACGCATCGGATTTCTGGGTTTTCAGAATATCCCGTTTACGCGGGGCTGGCTGCAGATATATGCTGTGATAGCTTACGGCAAGTTTACCGACGGGAATTGGTTGGAAAATCATTTCAATCGAAACGGTAGGCTGACGACCGGTGCGCTGTATCATTACAAGTGTTTGTATTTCAGAACAAAGCCGGCAAAACCGTTTTCATTTGCCGTAGGTTTGCAGGTAGCTATGCAGTATAAAGGTACAGAACAATCTTATTCCAAAGGAAAACTTACGAATACGGTAAAACAGCCATTTTGCATCGAAGATATTTGGAAGATGTTGATACCGAGTTTCGGGTATTCCCGTCAGGAATTTTATGAGGGTAATTCTCTTGGCTGTTGGGATATCGTGTTGCGCTATCGGTTGCGGAACGGTGATGAAATACGGGGTGTGTATGAATCGCCATGGGAAGATGATTCGGGTATTGCCATGCAGAATGGTTTTGATGGAATATGGGGGGTGGAATATAAGTGTGCCAAAGAAAATTCGCCGTTTCAAGGCGTTGTCGTAGAATATCTTGATTTTACCAATCAGTCGGGTCCGATACATTGGGACCCGGGACTTTTGTCCGTTTCGGGTACGACACTTACTCAATCTCGTGCTTCCGGTTCGGACAATTATTATAATAATGGGCATTACAACGGTTGGATGAATTACGGGTTAGGCATCGGAACTTCGGTATTTCCTTCGCCGATATATAATCTCGATGGTGCCATGACGTATAAAAATAACCGTATCAGAGGATTTCATGCCGGAGTTATGGGGACGATAATCAATGGGGTGAATTACAAGATACTTGGCGGCTATAAAAAAGGGTGGGGTACTTATGGCCGCCCGTTGATTGAGCCGCAAGAAAATACGTCGCTATTGGTCGATGTAACATGGCGCGTTCCGAAACTTGCCGGTTTGTCGGTAAAAGGCGAATTTGCATTCGATTCGGGGACGATGTACGGGAAAAATGTCGGCGGATTATTGACGGTTTCGTATTCCGGAACATTTAATATCGGAAAAAAATGAAAGAAAGGAAATTTATTTTTTTAATAGGGACGCTGTGTTTATTCTGTATGACGAGTTGCGTGCATACCAGAGGCAATATAGGCCATTGGTTCGGACAGTGGAAATTGACACAAATCACCATAAATGAAGAACCTGATGCCACATATAACGGTACTGTATTTTGGTCGTTCCAGTCCGATATGATTTTAATGTTGGAATTGGGAAAGGGGGAAGGCCGAGGTACTTGGGAGGAAGATGGCGATAACCTTATATTGACGTTTACATACCAAGATGATTTCAATCCTCCGGGATCTTTGTATTTGCCGGTACCAGCAACCCATCTACCGGCAGGAGTTTCGACGTTGCGTATATTGAAAAGTCCCGGTACGAAAATGGAATTGGAGTACGTCAGTCCCGAAGGCGACAAGTATCAGTATTCGTTAAGCAAGTGGTGGTGATATATCCTTTTTTCTGAAAAATAACGAAATGAGAAACTTATTTTTAGGTTTCTCTTTTTTTAGTTTTTTATAAAAAATGTCATAGTGAAAATATATAATATATACTATTCTTGCACTTTAATAATTAGAGGAATATACGCAAGAAGGGGTAAAATAATAGGATAAATCTGTCAAAGAAAAGAAACTTAAAAAAAATAAAAAAAGGCGCTTCCGATAAAAAAAAATCTCCGTTTTGTGTGAAATATAAATTTTTTATATACTTTTGTCGCTAAAAGGCACTGTAAAATGTCCGATGTTTGCATAGAACGCATAAAAACGACGCTTTCGGAATTGCAAGATTTGGTGGAGCTTATCGCAAAAAATTCCCCAGAAACGCCGGAAATTTTATACAAAATAACTCTCGAGAAAGGAGAGGCGCTATGTGAACAGTTGAGAGCATTTATTACTGATAAAAAGACGGTTGCGGCGGCGACCGTGATGCCTGATAAAGTTATTGAAACAAATTTCCCCGTGTCGGCAGAAACTTTTACGAGCGACACTTCGACCGGTGAGGACGAAAAAGAAATTGAGTTGAAGCCCGAAGAAA
Source organism: uncultured Bacteroidales bacterium (assembly GCA_947589325.1). Classification (GTDB taxonomy): domain Bacteria; phylum Bacteroidota; class Bacteroidia; order Bacteroidales; family UBA11471; genus Caccoplasma. The sequence continues at coordinate 4,655 of CANQAM010000026.1, forward strand.
AGGACGATTCGATGCAAGCGACTTCTTCCTTTTCATGGGATACTTCCGAAGATGAATTTTGTCTTTTTGACGGAATTATTCCGACGGAAAAAACGTCCGATATTCCTGCCGCAGAAGATGAAAAAAACGAAGAATCCGTCGTTTCTTCATCGTTAGAAGCAGAAACATCGACGGTAGAAGATTCGGTTTCGGAAGAATCTTCGGACAGCGTTTCCGATAAAGAAGATGAAACTTCTGCATCGGAAAAAGCACTACCGGTACAGGGAAAAGAATTACAGACCATGATGAGTATCAACGACCGGTTTCTCTTTCGGAGAGAACTTTTCGATGGAGACGGGGAGTTGATGGCGTCCGTTATCGACGCGCTCAATCATATAACGTCATACGAAGCGTCGTTGGCGTATCTGCATACGCATTTTGCGTGGGATTTCGAGTCGGAGACAGTCGGTCTGCTGTGCATGTTGATACAGCAGCGTTTTGAGTAACAGCCATGTCGAAACTCTACATCGTACCCACCCCGATCGGTAATCTCGAAGACATGACGATGAGAGCCGTCCGCGTATTGCAGGAAGTCGATTGCATATTGGCCGAAGATACCCGCACCAGCGGAATCCTGCTGAAACATTACGGCATCAAAACCCGTATGCAGTCGCACCACAAATTTAATGAACACCAAACCGTCGATGCGGTGGTCGAGCGGCTCTCTGCCGGCGAGACGATTGCATTGATTTCCGACGCGGGCACGCCGGCTATTTCCGACCCGGGATTTCTCTTGGTAAGAGCTTGCTGGCGGGCAGGAGTCGAGGTCGAATGTCTGCCGGGAGCGACGGCATTCGTTCCGGCGCTTGTCGATTCGGGGCTGCCGTGCGACCGATTCGTTTTCGAGGGCTTTCTGCCCCAGAAAAAAGGTCGTGCCACCCGACTGAACGAGCTTGCGACCGAACGGCGCACCATGATATTTTATGAGGCGCCTTTCCGATTGGTCAAGACGTTGGAACAGATGGCTGCGGTTTTCGGCGCAGACCGACAAGTGTCGGTAAGTCGTGAAATCTCAAAGATTCACGAAGAAACCCTTTGCGGTACTTTTACCGAACTTCTTGCCCGATATGCCGAAAGGGAGCCGCGCGGTGAGTGTGTGATTATAGTAGAGGGAACTTCGCTCGCGGAGGAAAAACCTCGAAAAAACATAAAAGAGAAACAACAAAAAAATAGAAACAACTTTTAAAAACAAAAATTATGAAAAAAGTAGTGTTAAGCATGACAGCCCTTTCGATGCTTCTTTTGGTATCTTGCCAGGGCTACAAAGATCAGATTGCTCGTTTGCAATTCCAAAACGACTCTATTGCACAGGTAAATGCCCGCATTAGCTCCGAATTTGACGAATTGCTCCAAATGATGGACGAAATCGAAGCCGGTTTCCTGCAGGTTGAACAGACCGAAGCCGGTTTGAGTCAGGAAGACGGCGAACGTCTCAAAGCCGATATCGCCCAAATCGTGGACATTCTCAAAGAAAATCAAGCTAAACTCGCCGATTTGGAAAAGAAATATAAATCTCGCGGCTATACCATTTCGCAATTGAACAAAACGATCGAACGCCTCAAAGCCGAAAACGAAGAAAAAGTGGCTATGATCACCCAATTGCAACAAGAACTTGCACAGCGCGATGCCCAAATCAAAGAACTCGATGCATCTGTTGCTTCTTTGAACGACAAAGTTTCTGCTCTTTCAGCTGAGTCTGCCGAGCAGCAAGATGTCATCAGCGCACAAGACAGAGTGCTCAATACCGTATATTACACGGTTTCCAAATATAAAGATCTCAAAGCCAACGGTGTTATAATTAAAGGTCGTGCTCTGCAAGGCGAAGTAAACAACGCATTGTTCACGGAAGTTGATTTGCGCAATCTTACCTCTATTCCTTTGAATAATGTGAAAAGAGCTACTATTCTGACGGCTCACCCCGCAGGTTCTTATACTTTGGTAAAAGAAGGAAAACGCTATACCGAACTGGCAATTACCAATCCTGCCGAATTTTGGAGCGTATCGCGTTATCTCGTAATTCGCGTTAAATAAAACGGATTCACAGATAAAATAAAAAGCATCGGAATTTTTCCGATGCTTTTTTTGTGTCTTTATACGATGGTGCGCTTTTATTATGAAATTGACTTTTTGCTAATAAAAGGCAAATATTTTCCCTTGTAAAAGAGAAAAAGTAACAGACAATCGCATTGTCTATAAAAATAAAATGGCAAATTGTCAGAAAACGCTTGCGGATATCCAAATAATGTGTATATTTGTAGTATTAAAAATTAACCCTTAAATCTTGACGTTATGAATATTCAGACAATTATGAACAATCTGTCGGCGAAGCACCCTGGCGAGTCGGAGTATTTGCAAGCCGTACACGAGGTATTGCTCTCTATCGAAGAGATTTATAACCAACACCCCGAATTTGAAAAAGCCAAACTTATCGAACGTATGGTCGAGCCCGACCGTATTTTCACTTTCAAAGTGCCTTGGGTCGATGACAAAGGCGAGGTGCAGGTGAACCTCGGCTACCGCATTCAATTCAATAATGCTATCGGTCCGTACAAAGGCGGCATACGCTTTCATGCGTCGGTAAACCTTTCCATTCTCAAATTCCTCGGTTTTGAACAAACATTCAAAAATGCCCTGACCACCCTGCCTATGGGCGGAGGCAAAGGCGGTTCCGATTTCAGTCCGCGCGGAAAATCCGATGCCGAAATCATGCGCTTCTGCCAAGCCTTCATGTTGGAGCTGTGGCGTCATCTCGGTCCCGATACCGACGTGCCGGCCGGCGATATAGGCGTAGGCGGCCGCGAAGTGGGCTACATGTACGGAATGTATAAAAAACTGGCACGGGAAAATACGGGAACGTTCACCGGAAAAGGGCTCGAATTCGGCGGTTCGCTCATACGTCCCGAGGCCACAGGTTTCGGCGGACTCTATTTCGTACAGCAGATGTTGGCGACGAAAGGTATCGACATCAAGGGCAAGACCATTGCTATCAGCGGATTCGGCAACGTGGCATGGGGAGCTGCTACCAAAGCGGTGGAACTGGGCGGCAAGGTCGTTACCATTTCCGGACCCGACGGATACGTTTACGACCCCGACGGTATCAGCGGCGAAAAAATCGATTATATGCTCGAACTGCGGGCATCGGGCAATGATATTGTAGAACCCTATGCCGAGAAATACGGCGTGCAATTCTTCCCCGACCGTCGTCCGTGGGAGCAGAAGGTGGACATTGCCCTTCCTTGCGCCACGCAAAACGAACTCGATGCCGACGATGCCCGCCGCCTTATTGACAACGGCGTGATATGCGTCGGTGAAATATCGAATATGGGCTGCCGTCCCGAAGCTATCGACCTCTTTATCGAAAACCGCATCATGTACGGACCCGGAAAGGCTGTCAATGCTGGCGGCGTAGCTACGTCGGGACTTGAAATGACGCAGAACGCCATGCACATCAGCTGGGACGCTGCCGAAGTGGATAAACGCCTGCACGGCATCATGCGCGACATACACGCGCAGTGCGTGAAATACGGTACGGAACCCGACGGATACATCAACTACATGAAAGGCGCCAATATTGCCGGATTCATGAAAGTTGCCCGAGCTATGCTGGCGCAGGGCGTTATATAATCCGACCACATATCCGAATGCAGAAGCGGGGGCGAATCATTCGTCCCCGCTCTTTTTATCCTTTCCCGACAATGGCGTGTCGGGCGAGCTGTTCCATAAGAACCGCTTTGTACGAATCGGAAATAGGGATATACTCTTTGCCGAAGACGATGCGGTTTCGCTCGATGACTTTGATTTTGTCCGTCCGCACGATGAACGAGCGGTGCACCCGCACGAATTGTTGTGCCGGCAGCTGCTCTTCGAGCGATTTCAGACTCATCAGCGAAAGCAGCGGGCGCGGCTCGTCGTCGATGTATATCTTTACATAATCTTTCAGTCCTTCGATGTAGATGATTTTGGCCAGCTCCACCTGCACGAGTTTGTAGTCGGTCTTCACGAGAATGGAAGTCGGCGTACCGCTTTCCGGCGCTTGCAACGCATGGAGGGCAAACCATTGCCGAGCCTTTTCGCAGGCTTGCAGAAATTCGGGATAGGCAATCGGTTTCAGCAGGTAGTCGAGAGCATTCACCCGATAACTGTCCACCGCATATTGTTCAAATGCCGTCGTAAATACGACCCGACACCGCTCGCCGACGATGCGCGAAAACTCCAAGCCGTTAAGCTCCGGCATCTGTATGTCGAGAAAGAGCAGGTCGGGGCAGTCGTCGGAAACCCCTTCCATCGCTTTCACGGCGTTGGTGTAAGAGCCGATGAGTTGCAGAAAAGGCGTTTTGGCGACATAACTTTCGAGCAGGCTTACAGCCAGCGGTTCGTCGTCGATGATGGCGCAGCGTAGTTTCATGGCAGTTGTTTTTGCGGGTGCAGGGTCAAGGTGGCGCAATAGCGCATATCGTTTTGCTCGACGGTGTAGTCGTAGCGTCCGGCATAGAGTATGTCGAGCCGCTTGCGCAGGTTGTCGAGCCCGATGCCGGAGCCGCTTTTGTCGCTTTCGTCTTTGGGGAAACAGCTGTTTTCGATGCGGCATTCGATGTCGTGTGCGGTGGTTACGCGCAACTTTATGTGTACGAAAGAGGGGCGTGTGTTGCTTACACCGTGTTTGAATGCGTTTTCTATCAAGGCGATGAAAAGGAGAGGAGCCACCTCGATGTCGCGCTCTTTGCCTGTGGGCAGTTCCACGACGACTTCGGTGTCGGCAGTCAGTCGCAGCCGCATCAATTCCACGTAATTGTGGATAAAATCTATCTCTTTGCCCAGCGGCACGTAGCGGGGCGTGTTTTCATACAGCACGTAACGCATGAGTTTGCTCAGTTCCAGAATCGCCTGCTGCGCCTTGTCGGGTGAAATGGCTGTCAGCGAATAGATGTTGTTGAGCGTATTGAAAAGGAAATGCGGATTGATTTGGCTTTTCAACGTTTTCAGTTCCGCCTCCATGCGCTCTTTCTCCAACGTTTCGAGTTCTTTTTCTATGGCGACCCAGCGGTTGGTTACTTTCAGTGCTACGCTCATGCCTACGGCTAAGATAAGCGGTACCATGTCTCTGAAAAAGAAACCGAATGCCGCTTGCAGGAAACTCTCTTCGGGGTGTGGCGGCAGATGTTGTCCGTGACGTATCGCCATCAAGGCGAATGAAACGCAAACGACCATTACGAGGTTGAAAATCCAGAAACGGGAAAGCGATTTTTTGTCGAACAGAAATTTCTCGACCAAAAAGAAATAGTTGATGTAAAATACCGTAAGCAGGGCGAGCGGTATGGTGGAAAATCGCAGGTAATGCTGCAAGTAGCCGTTTGCCGTGTGGTCGGTAAAGAGCAGCGGCAAGCCGAATACGAATCCCCACCCGATGATGTGAATGGCGATGCTTACGGTTTTGTGTCGGCTTTCCGCTTTCATGGATTCGTTTTTTTATTCGTATCGCAAGGCTTCGATAGGGTCGAGATCGGCAGCTTTTTTGGCGGGGTACCAGCCGAAAAATACGCCGGTAACCGTGCAGACGGCAAACGACAGCACCACGCTCCACGCCTGTATGAATACCGGCCAGTGGGCGACGCTCTTTACCACCCAGCTTGCCCCGCAACCCAAGACGACACCGATGACACCGCCCGTGATGCTGATAAGCACCGCTTCGATGAGAAATTGGGCGAGTATGTCGATGCCGCGTGCTCCTACGCTCATACGCAGTCCGATTTCCCGCGTGCGTTCGGTAACGCTTACGTACATGATGTTCATGATGCCTATGCCTCCGACGATGAGCGATATGCCGGCGATGCAGGCAAGCAGCGTGGTCATCAGGGAGGTTGTGGTGTTGAGCATCGTGCTTATTTCCTGTTGGGTGCGTATGGTGAAATTGTCGTCATCGCCCTCTTTCAGCTTGTGTTCTCGGCGGAGAATTTTTCCGATTTCGTCGGTGGCATACTCCGTCATGTCTTCCGAGAGCGCCGAAGCGAAGATACTTTGCAGGTGGGTTATGGCGAGCAGCCGTTTCATGACGGTGGTGTAGGGGGCAAGCACTACGGCGTCCTGATCTTGTCCCATCGAGTTGTATCCTTTCGATTTCAGTACACCGATGACGCGGAACGGTATTTTGTTGAACCGTATCACTTTGCCGATAGGGCTGCTGCCGTCGGGAAAGAGATTATCGACGATGGTTTTCCCGATGACGCACACTTTGGCGTAGCCTTGTATGTCGCTTTCGGTAAACATCGTTCCATCTTCCACTTTCAACTGCCGTATATCCAAATATTCCAACCCCACGCCGTTGATGGTGGCGGGGTAGTTGTTGTTGCCGCAGATGAACTGTCCCGAAGTGCTGACATTCGGTGAAATGGCTGCCAGAAAATTGGTTTCGTTCCGCAGCGTTTCGTAATTTTCCAACTTTAATGTCTGCATTTCCGACGGGTCGCGCCGCACACCGCCGCGCCGGTCGCCGCCCGGGTGTATCATAATCATGTTCGAGCCCATTTCCGATATTTGGGCTTGAATGCTCCTTTTCGAGCCTTGCCCGATTGCCAGCATGGTGATGACCGATGCCACGCCGATGATGATGCCCAGCATGGTGAGAAAGGCGCGCAGCTTGTTGTTGGCGAGTGCCCGAAAGGCTATTTTGAAAAGGTTGGTAGCGTTCATGGCGATTATTCTTCATCGTTTTTCGGCAGGGCGGCTAAGGCTTTTTCTGCCGACAGAATATTCGGGTTTGTGCTGTCTTCGATTACCTGTCCGTCGCGCAGGCGTATGGTGCGGCTGCTGTATTGCGACAGTTCGGGATTGTGCGTTACGAAGATGATGGTGCGCCCTTTCCGGTGCAGTTCCTGAAAGAGGACAAGTATTTCGAACGATGTTCGCGTATCGAGGTTTCCCGTCGCCTCGTCGGCGAGGATTACAGCGGGATTGTTCACCAACGCGCGGGCTATCGCCACGCGCTGCATCTGCCCGCCCGACATTTGGTTCGACTTGTGGTTCAGCCGGTCGCCGAGCCCTACCGATTGCAGCGCTTCTATGGCGCGCCGTCGCCGCTCCGATGCACTGACAGAGGAGTTGTACATCAACGGGAGTTCGACGTTTTCGACAGCCGTCGTTTTAGGCAGAAGATTGTAATTTTGGAACACGAAACCGATTTTGCGGTTGCGCAATACGGCTCTTGCCGGTTTGCTCATGGTACGCACGGCGATGCCGTCGAGCAGATATTCGCCAGAGGTCGGCGTGTCGAGACAGCCTAACGTATTGAGTAGGGTCGATTTGCCCGACCCCGATGTGCCCATGATGGTTACGAATTCGCCTTCGGTGATGGTGAACGATACGCCGCGTAGGGCGTGCACCGTTTCGTCGCCGACGCGGAAGTCCCGACGAATGTTCTGCAATTCGATGACTTTCTTTTCCATCTTCGTGCGGCGTTATTTCTTCTTGTTATTATTCCGATTGGGCGGACCGGGCATGAAAGGACTCCGCTCTATACTGGACATATTGGCTTCTTCCTCTGCCGCAGCACCCATTATCGCTTCTTCGACAACGACCGTGCCTTCGTCGATGCCGCCCAAAATTTCGGTCATGATGCCGTTACTGATGCCGGTTTGCACGGAGTGGGCGGTGAAGGTGTTTCCGTCGCGCGTCCACAGTTTGCTGCTGCCCTCGCAGTCGACGACGATGTCGTCTTTACCGATGAGCGGAACCGTCGGCGAAAAACGCAGGGCACGCGATGAAACGCTCAATACGTTTTGTTTGTCGAGTATGTAAATGGCGATGTTGGCAGTAAGTCGCGGTTTCAGTTTCAAATTGGGATTCTGTGCAGTGATGACCACTTCGTAAGTAACGACGCTTTCCGATGTCGTGGCGCCGGTGCTGGCGGTGCTTCCGAGACGTATCTGCGTTACTTTTCCCTCGAATACGTCGTTGGGGTAGGCATCGACGGTGAAACTTACCCGCTGTCCTTCCTCCACGCCGCCGATGTCGGCTTCATCGACGTCGGCAACCACCTGCATTTGCGTCAGGTCGGCAGCGATGTTGAAAAGAGTAGGCGTCTCGAATCCTGATGCCACTGTCTGTCCCTCCTCTACGTCGCGGCTGATTACCACACCGTCGATAGGCGACGTAATGGTGGCGTAGGAGAGGTTGCGCTGCGCTTTGGCAAGGGCGGCTTTGCTGCTGTCGAAAGCGCTTTTCGCTTTCTTGTAATTGTATTCCGACTGTTCGTACTCCATGTCGCTGATGAGCGATTGGGCGTGCAAACCTTTGTTGCGCTCAAAATTTTTCTTTTGGTATTCGTATTCCGCCAGATTTCCGTCGTAAGCAGCTTGTGCGGAGGCAAGTTCGCTTTGCAGGGTAACTTTGTCCATTTCGGCAATCAGCTGCCCTTTTTTTACGACGGAATTGTAATCGACGTATATTTTGTCGATGATGCCCGATACCTGCGTGCCTACCTGCACTTCGGTAACCGGTTCGATGGTTCCGGTGGCGGTTACCGAGTTGGAAATGTCGCTCCGCCCTACGGTAACGGTCGTATACGAAATAGTGTGCTTTTCTCCCTTTCCGGAGAAATAAAAGTAACAGCCGGCAGCTGCCGCGACAGCCACACAGACGCCGATGACAATGCTTTTTTTCATATAGATGGATTGTTATTTCGTTAAAGAGTTACGGGTTTGTTTTGGTAAATATCCAGCAGCAGGCGGTTGAGTATCGCCATGTATTTGGCTTGCAGCACTTGTTGTTCGGCGGCAAGCAGGTTGTTCTTTTCCGTCAGGAGTTCGAGCGTATTCGCCATGCCCGAATCGAATTTGCGCTGCATCAGTTCATAGCTGCTGCGGGTTGCCTTCACCTGCTCCTGTGCCGACACATATTGCTCTTGTGCTGCCTGTGTTTCGAGGTAGAGATTTTCGATTTCGCTCAACAGATTTTTTTTCGTATTCTGCAATTCGAGTTCCGATGTCGTAACGGAGATGCGGGCTTTCGATACCGCCGAGCGCGTGTTCCGGTTGCTGTACAGTGGAATGGAAAGCGAAAGCCCCACCGATTCACTGAGTTTGTTTTTCAGCTGCTTGCCGGCGGCATCGTCGGAAATAGAGAGGTGTCCCGTGCTTACGCCGGCCGATAGCGACAGCGACGGGTAGTAGTCGGCTTTTGCGCTGCGCAGTGCGAGTTGTGCGGCGGCAATGTCGAGTTCGCTGCTTTTGATGTCCGGCCGGCAGGCGAGAGCCGTTTGATAGATTTCGTTTTTGGAAGCCAATGGCGCCAGCACGTCGCTGTCGTCGATTTCGGGCACGACGATTTCGATGCTTTCGTCGATGCCCAATTCCAAAATCTGTTTCAGGGTAAGCCGGTTTTGTTCCAGCGTGTTTTGCGATACGACGAGCTGGTATCGGTCGTTGCTGTACTGGGCGACCAGTTGGGCGTAGTCGCTTTCTGACAGAGAACCGGCAGCCCGCAGCTTTTCACCCCGTTCGCATTGTGCTTTCGACACCTCTACGGTGTTTTCGTTGATGCGCACCGCCTCTTGTGCATAAAGTATTTGCAGATAGCCCGATACGATAGCCGACTCGATGTCGTCGAATGTCTCTTCGAGCAGGCTTTCCTGTTTCTGTTCATTGACTTTTTCGGTCTTTATGCGGGTGAGTTTTTTCCCGCCGTTGAACAGCGTCAGAGAGCCTCGCAGGTTGTAGCTGCCTGTAAATTGGTTTTTGTTGCTGCCGCTGTTGCCGGTAACGATGTAATTGTCGAGGTCGCTGATACCGGTTTCGATGAACGGCGAGTTGGTGAACTGGTAGCTCACGCCGGCAGTCAGCGAGGGAAAGAGCTGCGCTTTGGCATTGCGGCGGTCTATGACGCTGCTTTCGAGCGAAAGGCGGCTTTTCTTCAAGTCGATGTTTTGTTCGTAGGCATATTGCAGGCACTCGTTCAGTGTCCATGCTTTCGGTGTCGTTTGCCCGTAGCCGCTTACGGCCGACAGCAGGGAGGCAGTTGCCGCGAAGAAAAAGATTCGTTTCATGAATTTTTTGCTTTTGGAAACGAAAGAATTTGTTTTGTTATCGGTTACAAAGTTAGGAAAGAATATGTTAGCCGGCAACCGATTTATAAATAAACGCCGTTTTTATCGACGAAAAAACGATTTTTATCGCCGAATAAAAGAAAAAGCGAGCCGCTTTGCAGGCGGCTCGCTTCCGGTCTTGTTATACAAAGCACAGAATTAGCAGCTGGGCGGTGAGCACCCGTAGAAACATGGTCAATGGATATACGGTAGAGTAGGCGACAGCCGGTGCATCGTTGCCCGAAACTTTGTTGGCGTATGCCAGTGCGGGAGGGTCGGTCATACTGCCCGACAACAGCCCCATGATAGTAAAGTAGTTGAGTTTGTAGCGCCAGCGTGCGATGATGCCGATGACCAACATCGGAACAAGGGTGATGAGGAATCCCCAGAATACCCACAGCAATCCGTCGCCGGTGAATACCGTCGCGGCGAAATTGCCGCCTGCCTCTATGCCGATGCTGGCGAGAAAGAGGCAGATACCTATTTCGCGCAGCATCAGGCTGGCACTGGTCGAAGTGTATGTTACCAGTTTCATTTTGTGCCCGAAGCGTCCTATCAGTATGGCTACCACCAGCGGACCTCCGGCGAGTCCGAGTTTCATCGACGATGTCATGCCCGGTATGGAGAGGGGCATACTGCCCAACAAAATGCCCAAGAATATGCCGATGAAAATCGTAATCATGTTCGGTTCGTTCAACCGTTTCATGGAGTTGCCCAATCGCGATGCCAGCCGGTTGATGTCTTCCAGTTTTCCAACGACCGTAAGGCGGTCGCCGATTTGCAGCACGAGGTTCGGTGTAACGAGCAAATCGACACCGGCGCGGTTCAATCGGGTGGCGTTCAATCGGTAACCCATGCGCAGCCGCAGCGAGCCGATGGTGCGGCCGTTGTATTCCGACTTGGTAACGACGATGCGGCGCGAGAGCACCGGTGAGGGTATTGCCTCCCAGTCCATTTCAACGATAGGGCCGATAAAGGCTTTCAACGCATCTTCGTCCTGTTCCGAGAGCACGGTCAGCAGCAAATCGCCCTGTCCGATGACGGTATTGTCGTCGGGAATGATTACTTCGCCGTTTTTCTGCACGCGCGATACCACGAAGTTGCGGTCGATGAGAGCCGCCAGTTTTTCGAGCGTCCGACCCACAATCAGTTGGTTTTCCACTTTATAGGTTACAATGTGGGGCGCCAGCGTACTGGCTTCGTTTTCGTCTTCTATCTGCTTGGCTTCGGTATCGTTGTTGATACGGAACACGAAACGGATAATGATTATCGCCAGAATGATACCGATGACGCCTAACGGATAGGCGGCAGCATAGCCCGACGCGATTTCGGGCACTTCGGCAATCTTTCCGTCGTATTGCAGCTGCGACAAGGTTTGCTGCGCGGCACCGAGTCCGGGCGTATTGGTTACCGCACCGGAGAGTATGCCCACCAGTTCGGGCATCGACACGCGGTCGTGCGAAATGGCGTAAATCGTGCAAACGACAGCGATATTCAGCAGCACGACGCCGGCAGCGAGCATGTTGAGCCTCATGCCTCCTTTTTTGAACGAGGAGAAAAAGCCCGGCCCCACTTGCAGTCCGATAGAATAGACGAACAGAATAAGTCCGAAATCTTTGGTGAAGTTCAGAATGTTCTTTTCGGCGGTGAATCCGAAGTGGGCGACGAACAGCCCCACGAACAACACGAAAGTTACTCCCAATGAAATGCCGAATATTTTTTGCTTTCCCAAATAGACTCCCAACGCGATGACGAGAGCGAAAAGCAAAACGGTATGGGCAACGGAATCGGTTTCGTACAGTAAATTTTCAATCCAATTCATCTCTGTTTTGTTTTGAAAAATGATTTGTTTTCTCCCGTCCGAAGCAGGCTGGCGGGAATTTCTTTTTTACCTTGATTTTTGTCGGCGCAAAGGTAGCGCTTTTATCGTTATCCGCAAAAAGATTTCAATCGTTTTGGAAAACCTTTCTGCCGTTTGTCGGGAAAAGTTTATTTTTGCAACGGAAAACAAACTTTTTTCGATATGGCGGTTTTGCATCGGGTTATCGTGGGCATCGGCTCCAACGCCGCCGACCGGGAAGCGGCGGTGGCGAAAGCGTGCGCCATACTGGCGGCGCGGTTCTCCGATTTCCGTGCTTCGTCGATATACACGACGCCTGCGGAGGGCAGTTGTGCGGGGGCGCCCGATTATTGCAATGCCGTAGCCCTGTTTTCGACCGATGCCGAATGCGAAACGCTGGAACGCTTTTTCAAAGGTATGGAAACCGATTTCGGCCGTACGCCCGAATGCAAGACGCTCGGACTTGTTCCGCTCGACATCGACGTCGTCGTGTGGGACGACCGCATACTGCGCCCCCGCGATATGGCGCGGGATTATATGCGCATCGGGTTGCGACAGCTCGGCGAAACCTCTTTTCTCTAACGCGGAGCGCGTCGTTTTCGTTCGGAAAAAGTCGGAAAGGAAAGTTTTTTCCGATGCCGAAAAATGCTTCCCTTTCCGCTCTCTTTTATCCCGTTATTTGAATGCGACGTGTCCCGGGATAACTCCGGTATATAACGTTTTTGTTATCTTACCGTCGGGCGTGATGAAATATACCTTTCCCGACGTCGTATAGTCGCCGGCATCGGTTACTACCAATTCTTTCGTTATCGGATTTATTGTCAGACTTTGCGGCTTTACGCCTTCGGGAATGAAATGACCTTCGCTCACGGTTTGGCTGTTCAAGTCGATGGTGTGGCTCGTGTAGGTAGTTTTGCCTGTTACATCGCTCCATTCCGATGAATAGACGTAGGCGATGTTGTTGTCCATACCGATGTCGGAGGCGGCGATGTTCAGCGCTTTCACCGTTTCGGTAGCAAGGTCTATGACGTAAAGATTCGACGGAATATCTCCATAATTTCCGCGCGAGGTAACATAGAGATTGCCTTTGCCGTCGGCTTTGAGGTGATGCAGGTTGATGGCCACCTCTATTTTTTTTGATTCCGTGAACGTGGCGAGGTCGATTACCGATACCGTGCTGTCGTATTCTCCCGAAAGGTAGCTGTAGCCGCCGGAATTGGCGACATAGAGTTTTCCGCCGACGACAGCCATTTCTTCCGGTTCGCGACCTACGCTTACGCTATCGACCACTTTGGCGGCGGCAATGTCTATTTTATAAACTTGCGCAGTGTATGAACTTACATACGCATGCTCGCCCTCGAAGCAGATGTAACGGCAGTTGGGCACATCGACGCCGGCAATGTGTTTGGCGCTGTCGGCAGTCATGATTTCGACCTTGTGCGAACCGTTCATTACGGCATACAGGCGGTTTTCGTAGATTTTCAGATCCGTACCCGTACCGCCCAATTCCATGGCGACTTCGGGATTGCGCGACGGATAAATGTTCCTGTAATACTTTCCGTTTTCGGCGTCGAAGAAGTCGAGTGTCGCATTGTTTTGACCGTAGTTGCCTTCGTTGAGCAGGTAAAACGGGCCGATGTCGGGCGTTGTCGTTTGAATGTCCGGCAGAAGCAGTTTTTCGTCTTCGTTGTTGCAGCCGCTCAGGAGAGCTGCCGCGCATAACCATGTGCATAAAAGACTTTTTTTCATACGTAGATAGTTTTTAGGTGTTTATGGGAACGTTTATTTTTATATGCAAAACGGGTGCAAAGATAGACTTTTTTCAGTTGCGAGCTTTTTTGTCTTTGCAGTCGTTTCATTGTTTGAGAAGCGGGGCATATCCGCTGCCCGACGGTGTGGAGATGCGCACCATATACAGCCCAGCCGGCAGTGTTTCCACCGATACCGGTTCTCCTTTTTTCGCCGGCGAGGAGAGCCGCCGCTGCCCGTCAAGGCTGAAAATGTCGACCGTCACGCTTTCTTCTGTATTTATCGTAAAATACCGTTGGGCGGGGTTGGGGTAGATGCGGTATGTTTTTTCGGACATGGCAGTTTCTCGGTTGCCTGAAAGTCCCGAAACTGTTACGGATATTTCTTTCTCTACGGTTTTGCCGTTGGAGTTGAATACGACCGTCAGGGTCGCGGTGCCGTTACCGACCGGCTCTGCGATGAGCGAATCGTTTTCGATGCGGGCATCGAGTACGGCTTTATTTGTCGTAATCACCGATTTCACGATTGTACAGGCAAGATTGTCGTCGTCGGACACTTTGTCTCCCAAATAGAGCGAGAAACGACGCTGTTCGGAGTCGAAGACGATTTTGTCGGGAAATTCATCGGAGACGACCGGTGCGGCAGTGTCGGGAAAAATGACCAGCGCCGGAAACCAGTAATTGCTTTCCAAGTCGTATTCGCCGGCGACTTCCCACGTTTCTCCACCGTTTTTTGAAAGGCGAAGCATACGGTATTTCCGGCTTGTGTTCGAGCGATATATCATGGCATATATATCGTCGGTTACAGGGTGTATGCGGAATCCGGCATGATATAACGTCCAACTTCCGTCGTCGTACGTTCCGAAATCGAAAATTTCGAAATTCGATTCGTTGTCGATGTCGTAACAATAGATGACGTCCTGTCCCCACCAATCGTTTGTTTGGGAATAAGCCCAATAGATTTTGTTCTCCTGATAGGAGGCACAAAACGGGTCGGCTGTCCATGCATACCACGATTCCGGCAGTGACACGGGGACGGGGTGCTGTTCGGTTTTCAGCGTGTAGGGGTCGAGGCATACGAGGTTGTCGTTGCTGCTGAGCCACAGATTTCCGTCACGGGCGGGAATGACAGAGTTGTATTTTCCTTCGATGATGGTTTCCAGTGTATGCGTTTCCGTGTCGATAACCAGCAAGCCTTTTGCCTGATGCACGGCGAAAGCGTACCTCCCGACACGTGTCATCATGCCTATCTGGTCGTCGTAGAGGCTGCCGCTGGCGTTTCCCGTGTTTTCTATCATCGCGCCGATGCTCATCTTGTCGATATCGAACAGGTAGATGCCGTTACTCGTACCGAGGTAGCCGGTGTGCCGGTCGATACCGAGAAAGGTGCGCCCGTCTGCCGATGCGCTGTTTCCGTTTTCGGGAGCGATGTCGGCGAACTCTTTTTCCAGTTTCATCGTTCGGGCGTCGCACACTGCCAGCCGGCTGCCGGTAATTGTCGCGCCGCCGTCTTTTTCCTGTTTCGATACGATGTACATACGTCCGTCATAGATGGTTCCGAACTGGGAAGTACACCCCAATTCGTGTCCCGGATTCTCTTTCTGAAAGACGCGATATACCCATGTACAGGAATCGGTGAAATAGTTGATTGTACTGTTTTGGTGTCCGAACCAGTCTTCGTTCAGTACGAAAATACCGGTCGTATAGTCACTCCGGCTATCGGTCGGTGTGTCGTCCGTGTTTTGGGAGCGGGCATTTCCGTTGCACAGACAGATGCCGCAGAGGAGGAGAGGAAAGATTTTTTTCATAGCTCCGTTTTTTGAAAAATCGGGGAGAGAATGTGCTCATGCACACTCTCCCCGCAAGAAAGACTTATTTGACGGAAAGTTTGCTTCGGAAGTTTCCGACTTTGACGATATACAGCCCGGCAGGAACGTTCAAACCGAATGTTTCGTGCGTCGTATGGCAGATTGCCGACAACAGGACGATTCCGTTGCTGTTGTACAGCATCACCGTTTCGCCTGCGGCATTTTCGATATGCAGCGTGTTTTGGGCGATGTAGATTTTCTTGTCGGATTTGTCGCTGCTTGTCAAAGCATCGACATCAGGGTCGGTTTCGACGGCGATGATGCGTATAGCCATCTCATCGCAGGCGAGCATATTGTCGCGGTTGATGGCGGTGATGCTAACCGTGCCTTCCGCCAACCCTTCGACCGTACCCGTGCTGCTCACGAGGGCGATATCGGGATTGCTGCTGCTCCACCATACCCGTTTGTTGGTCGTGTTTGCCGGAAGCGTTTCGAGCGAGAGCGGCATTTTTTCTCCGACTTTCAACGAATCCGCTTCGGCAGAGAGGTGCAATTCTTGTGCCTGTTGGTTTTCAATGGTTAGCTTTATTTTGCCGATAGTACCCGAGTCGTCGGTTGCCGTTGCCGATATTTCGACCGTGCCGGCTTTCAGGGCGACGACACTGCCGCTGTCATCGACGGCGGCGGTCGCTTTGTCGTGGCTCAGCCACGTAACGACGGGTTTGCCCCCTTCGGGATAGACTTTAGCTTGCAACTGTAAGGTATCGCCTACGACAAGGCGGGTGGTATCGGCTTGTATGCCGATTTCGGTAATTGACGGAGCGATGTGGTAGAGACACGAATCGACCAGACCTACCGGCATACAGGTGATGCGTACCCACACATCGCCGATTGCTTCTCCTTTTACATATCCGTAGGTGCTTACGGTGGCGATGCTGTCGGCTGCCGATTCGTAGAGGAATGTTTGTTTCTTTGCGTTGCCGGGTTCGAGCGTGTAATACATAAATTCTGTACGTCCGGGTTGCAGGTACGATTCGTGCTTGTCGAGTATGCAGGCGGTCGGGTATATCGTATCGACGGCTGCAATCATCAGGCTGTCGCGCAAGGCAGGATTGGCATTCGATATGGCGGTGATTACCGCGTTGCCTTTTCCTTGTATTTTGATAGTACCGGTTGTACTTACCGTGGCGACATTATCGTCCGACGAATGCCACGTCAGCGTTTTGTCGCTGGCGTCTTCGGGGTAGAATGTTTTGGAGAAAGAATAGATGTTGGTACCTTTTTCATACAGTTCGGGTTGGTCGGGAATGGCTATGGTAAAACTGTCGAGCGGAACGTAGGTTACGCGCACAAGGCAGGAATCGACGAATCCGCCATCGACCGAAGTTGCTCTGATGATTGCCGTACCTGCGCTTTTCGCTGTTACCGTGCAGTATGACGATGCCGATTTTGTCGATAGGGTGGCGACACTTTCATCGGAGGTTGTCCATATCGCCGATTTGTTGGCGGCGTTGTTCGGCGTTACCGATACTTCGAGGCGTTGGGTTTTCGGTACGATTAAATCTACCGTATCGTGGTCTATCGTCATACCCGTTACCGGATTTGCCAGTACGACGACAGGAATACGCAGCGTGTCTTTTGTTTCTTTTACGACGGCTTGCAGCAGAGTCGTGTCTGCCTTTCTTCCTGTTATGACGGCGCGGCTGTAACTGTCCCACGAAGAGACTGTATTTGTTGTAACTGCCGCAATATCTGTATCGGCGATTTTATATGTGGTCGATTTGCTTGTCGCATTTTGCGGGTAGTATCGGAGTAGGAACGTATCTTTGGCGCCTGCCAGTACGGTGATGGTGTCGCGCGGACAGACGACGGAATCCAGCGTTACTGCCGATACCTCGACGATTAACGTATCTTTCAATTCCGGATTGTCATCGGCGGTGGCGTATAGTTTGTAGCTGCCGTTTCTCAAACCCACGATGCGTTCGTCTTCGGTTATTTCAACTCCGGAATAACTGTTGGAAGAACGTAAGGAAATATGCTTGTCGGTGGCGTTTTCCGGCAGGAAAGTAAATCGGAGAGCAAGGGTGTCGCAGGGGTTCAGGGATACCGTATCGGCGGTAAATGCGAAATTTTGAAGTGAGCGTTTCACCCGGATGCCGATCTGTTTTTCGACTTTCCGTCCGTTGGACACGAGTTGCAGGGTAATGCTTCCGCTGCCGTCTTTGTCGGCTATCGGCGTAACGGTCAGGCTGTCTCCGAGTTCAATCCTGAACGGAGCATTTTCACTTGTCGTTGCCGTGAGGTTGAAGAGTATGGCGGCATTATCGTCGTCTGCAGCCGTGAACGGGAGTGTGGTGCGGTCGCTGTTCGTTTCGAGTGTCAGGCTGCCTTCGACGCTCAATTTGGGCGCTATATCGGCTGTGATGCCCAGTATTGCCGGCGCTTCCGATTCGTAACGGTCGAGCAGGTCGCCGCTTTCGACATCGAGCAGATACACGACGGCTTTGTGGTCGAGCGTATCTTCGGCAAGGATAGCCAATGCCTCTTTTTTATAGTAGAGGCAGAGGTTTACCGGTACGATGCCTTCTTCTTCGCAAGAGAAGAACGGGTAGCCGGCTGTTGCGGCATTATCGGTATCGAAGCGGATAATCTGCTGTCCCGAAATCCACCAGAAGTAGTTTTTCTTGGCGTGGGCGACGATTTGTCCCTTGCCCGTGTAGTGCGACATAGAAGAAAAAGCGACCGTTTTGCCGGTTTGTTCGCCGGCGATGCTGTCGAGGGACGACCCGTAAATTCCCCAGATGCACCCGTTACAATCCTGTATCAATGTTTCGTAAGAAGCATTGAACGATGTAATCAAACGGTCGCTTTTGGTATCGACGATGCTCAATCGGTTGTTTTGCAGAATGTAGGCGCTGCCTTTTGCAACGACGATTTGCCTTACCGGTGCGTCGCTGTTCAACGTGAGCGTGCCTGAAATTTTTTTGTTTTCGAGGTCGTATATGCCCACGCCCTTGTTGCCGTAGAGATAGAGTTTATCGGGCGATATGCCGGCAATGGAGGTGAAGCCTTGCGTTTCCGTTTCGCCGCTCTTTTCCAATCCTTTTTCGGTAGCGGTTATCAATCGTTTGTCGGTGAGGATATAAGTATAGCCTCCGAAATTGAACAGGGTTTGTATGCGGTCGTCTATGGCTTCGCCGTTGATAGAGCGGAATACGTCGTATTCAAAATTTCCTTTTTTTGTGAGAAACGAGAGCGTATTTTCCTCGTCGAGGAACAATATACCTTCATTGTACGACGTGGCAGGCTCCGGTGCGGGAGCAAACGGTTTCCACGGATATAACGTCATGCCCGGTTCGAAATTCCAGCCGTCCCACGAGCCGTCTTTCAATTTGCGTGTCGATGCACCTACTTGGGCAAATGAAAATTCCGATGACGCATCGTCTTTTACCCAGTAAGACCAAAAAGCCCGATACCAGCCGCTTCCCCACAAGTCGTCGGCATCACGTGCCGACCATGAATCGTAATCGTAATTCTTGTTTCCGGTGATGTAGTACCCGTTGGGAAGGAGATATTCTTCGTTATCCAAATACAGGGCGATGTCGCCGTCGTTGTCGAGGTCGTAGCCCATGCCGCCGATGGTAAGACCGTAATCCGTAGGTCCTCCGAAAAGGACGTAAAAACGCGGGTCGGCTTCGGCAATGGCTTTCACCATATCGTCGCCGTATGATTCGCCGTCCCAGCGGTAACCCCATGCAAGGGCTGTCGTTTCGCGGTCGTCAGTCCATTGTACGACAAGAGCCGCGCGGTTTTCGCCTTCGCCTACCCAGAAGTCGATGTCGTCGAAGGTGAAATCTTCACCGGTTGCCGCTATCGTTTGGGGTTGTTCTGCCGAGAGCGTTTTCATTTTCGGATTGAAATACGGAATGCCTTGCACCCGCATTTGTGCTGCCGAATTTCCTGCTGCCAGCAGGAGAATCCCTAAAAAGATGAATAATTTTTTCATAACGGAGAGAGGTTAGTTTTTAATGATCTTATATGGTTTGTTTCCGATTTTCGCTAAGTATATGCCGACGGGGCAGCCGCTCATGTCGATGCGGTTGGTTCCGACTTCGATTTTTTTCTGCAAAATCCGGTTTCCGGCAAGCGACAGTATTTCGATAAGGCACGCTTCGTTCGATTCTACAAAGAGATGTGTTTTTACGGAATTGGGATAGAGATTGCAAACGTGCTGTTTGTTTTCGTGAATGTCGGACATCACGGCATCGACGTGCAAATCTTCCATGCCCAATATTTCGGTGGAACATTCGCCCAGCCAGCCGTTGTATTGATTGACACCCGTATATACCTTTATGAAGTCGGCGCCGGGCAGATGTGCGGGGTTGCCCTCGCTATCGACCGCCCAGCCGATGTCGATATGCGACAGCGTATCGGCGTTGGGGCGATTGTCGGCGTACCCGAATCCGTAGGCATACAACACGAAATAAGTGCCGTTGCCCGACTCGTCGATGCCGTTGTCGGCAAGCCGCGTTCCGGTGAACATCAGGGAGTCGTCTATTATCCATTCCGGATAATAGCTTTGCGCGTGGAACGTGTTGCGCGGCATATAGCTCGTTATTCCGCGATTGTCGTTCCAACGTATGTAGGTGGTGTCGTTCAGAAATTTGTTGTCGGGGTGAGGGGTTGCCACGTGGTCGGGCGCGGGGCGGTGATAGGTGATGGAATAGTTTTTCAGCGTCTCTTTTTTGTCGTATTCGCTGCCGGCTATTTCGTACCATTCGTCATCGTCGGGCTGTCCGTTGCGGTTACGGTCGTAAGCCACCATGACGATACCCGGTTCGCAGCTCCCTCCGAGCGGGGCATCGGGACGGGGATTGGCATCGGCATAAAAGGTGTTGCCCGATATTTTGAAATCGCATACGCCGGGCACATTGACGATGGTGTGGTCGAATGCCACGACGACATATCCGCCATACCCGCCGAGCGAAATCATGTTTTTATTATTGTGGGCGATGTATTCTTCGGCTTTGGCTCGCATGGTCTCTTCCGTATCTCCGCTTTCGTATTCGGGCAGTTCGTTGACGAATTGTCCGGGTGCGGGTCTGAATTCGACTACCTTTGCGATGTACGGCGATTGCGCCGCTGCCGGAGAAAAGAGCGTGCCGCTGCCCATGAGGCAGAGAAACGATAGAATGGCTTTTTTCATATCCAATTTTTTTAGTTGGTGTAGGTATGTTCTATCCGGTATTCGCCTTTGAAGGCGAAGTGGGCGGGAATGTTTCCTGCCGGCACTTTCCAAAGACATTTTCCTTCGGGGGAAAAGCAATACAGGGTGCCCGATACGACATAGTTTTTCGCATCGGTAACGTAGATTTCTTTGGTTATGGGATTGACGGCGATGCCGTAGGGAATTTTGATTTCGGCATCGGTGCCGTCGGTGATGAAGCTGCGATTGACGATGCGGCGCTCTTTCAGGTCGATGATGCCGTAGGTAACGGTGTTTTGTGCCGTTGTCCAGTTCCACTCGGTGCTGTACACGTATGCCGAATCGCCGTCGATGCACATATTGCTCACTGCTATGTCGAGCGAATCGACAAGCCTGTCGGTGCGGGCGTCGATGACGTACAGTTTGGAATGGGTGTCGTAATAGTCGCCCCGAGAGCTGACGTACAGATAGCCGTAGCGGTCGCCTTTGAGGCGGTGCAGGTTTATCGCCACCTCGATTTTCTTTATTTCCCGAAACGTGGCGAGGTCGATTACCGACACCGTGTTGTCGTAGTCGGGTACGCGGTAGCCGCCGGAATTGGCGACGTAAAGTTTTCCGAAACGTATTTCCATTTCTTCGGGCTGGTAGCCGACGGTAACGGTATCGACCACTTGCAGGGTCGCTGTGTCTATTTTGAATACGCACCCTTTCGGCGCGTGCGGGTCTATCCGGACGGGTGCCACATAGGAGCTGACGTAGGCATATCCATCATGGAATCTGATATACCGGCAGTTCGGCAGGTCTATTTTCCCGATATACGAGGCATCGGCGGCGCGCATCACTTCCACTTTGTGCGAACAGTTGATGACGGCATAGAGCCGGCTACCGTAAATTTGCAGGTCGTTGCCCACGTCGCCCAACTCCTTGATGACCGTAGGATTGGTTTCGGCATAAATGTTTTTATGGTATTTGCCGGTCGTTGAGTCGAAATAGTCGAGGGTCGAACTGTTCGTTCCCATGTTTCCTTCGTTGAGCAGGTAGAAGCCGGCGACGGAGGTATATTGCGGTGTGGTCGTTTCGTAGGTGTCGGAGTAGAGTATCAACTCTTCGTGCCGGCAGCTTGTTACTGCTGACAGACAAAGCAATAGAAGTGGAAAGAGTATCCTTTTCATATCTCGATGCGTAAGATGACTTTGAAGTTGATGCCCGGCATGGGGTAGTTGGCTACCACGTCGTAATGCTGGTTGAAAAGGTTGTTTACCTCGCCGGTGGCGCGGCATTTCACTTTTTTCACCGAAAAAGAGTAGTTTGCCGAAAAGTCGCTCGTGTACCACGGTTGCAGGCGGGTGAGGCGGCTGTTTTCCGACGAACTGTACCGTTCGCCCGTGTAGATGAAACTGTAATTGAAGTTCCACCCTTTCCATTCGGCGCTCAGCAATGCCGAGCCGCTATGGCGCGGTATGTAGGGAATTTGGTCTTTGTAATAGCGGTCGGCAGGGTCGGTGCAGTCCTGTGCCCGCTGGAAGGTATAGCACACCCGTGCATTCAGACCCACTTTGCCCCACAGCACGCCCACTTGCGCCGCGAGGTCGCAGCCGCGTATTTCCACGCGCCCCAGATTGAGCATCGTCCAGCGGAACTGCTGTCCCGTAGGATAGGCTACGATTTTGTTGGTAACTACGTTGTAATAGCCGTCGCCTTGCAGCTCGAAATGGCGGAAGACTCCATGCGTCCGGTTTTTCCGGAAAAGGAATCCGCCGTCGTATTGCACGGTGTATTCCGGTTTCAGGTATTTGTTGCCGATGTCGGTGTAGTAGAGGTCGTTGAAGGTGGGCATGCGGAACGATTTTTTACAGAATGCCCGCAGTTGCAAATCGTGATGCTCCAACGGTCGGAACGATACGAAAGCCGCCGGCGACAGCTCGTTTTTGTTTGGCGAAGCCGCCGACGCTTTTTGTTTGTTCCGCACACTCTCCTGTATGAATGTTCCCAGCAGGCTGCCCTGTATCTGCACCCGTTCCCATTGCATCGTCGTGGCGATTGCCGCCATTTCGGTGTAACGGGTGGGGAAGGGAAAGTCCCGCAAATCGGCATTAAGGGTGTTCCATTGAAAATCGGTCGATAGCGAAACGTCCCACCACGAAAAGAGCGTTATCTGCTGGGCTGCCGACATGTAACACTCGTGCTGACGGTAATGGTTGTGTATGTATAACTCCCGATAGTCGTCGCGGAGATATTCCGTGTAGTCGTAGGCGTATTTGCCGTTGATGAGCAGGCGGTACCGTTTCCCGAAGTTGCTCCGGTAATGCCCTTGTGCAAAAAAATCGCGGTCCCATTGTCGCTCGCCGTGCCGCCATACATTATTTAATATAGGACCCGGAATGCCCCGCTCGGAATCGTAGTAATAGAGTTTGGCGTTCCACTCGCCCCGCTTGGCGGTGCCGAAGAATCCCCCTTCGAGCCGCAGTGCCTTTATATCGCCGTTTTCCCGCGTCGCCGTCGTGTCGTAAGCCACCGAGCCGTCGGGTTGCGTGCGGCGGTAGCGAAATTTGTATTTGCCTGTTGCATAGGTATATTCGGCGTTGAACAGGCTGCTCGTGCGGCGGGTTATTTTTTGCTCCCAGAGTATCGACGGATTGGCAAGTCCGAACGACCCGCATTTCATCGTCGCCTGCAAGTGGTATTTTTCGTCTTCCGCGAATTTCGGGCGGCGGCTTTTCAGATACACCGACCCCGAGGTGCCGTAGTCGCGCGCCGGTTGCAGTATTTCGCTTTTCTGCCCGTTGTAGAGGGCGATTTCCTCCATATTGTCGAGCGAGAATTTTCCCAAGTCGATTTGCCCGTTCTGGGCGTTGCCCAGCTGTATGCCGTCGTAGAAGACACCCGTATGATTGGTGCCCATGCCGCGTATATTCACCGTTTTCAATCCGCCGATGCCTCCGTAGTCTTTCAGCTGCACACCGGAAAAATAGCGTATGGCATCGGCGACGGAATGGCTGTTGAGCCGTTCCAACTCTTTCCCGTCGAGCTGTTGCGGCGCAATGATTTCGACTTGACGGCGCGCAGAAATGCCCACCTCGTGCAGATGTTGGAGCGAGTCGAGTTTCCCTTGTGCCCGCAAACCCGTGCACGACAGAATGTTTCCCGTAATCAACAGACAGATGACTGCCTCCTTTTTCATGTCGAATGTTTTTTGATGCAAACATTCATACAGGGCTTCGGGAAAACCTTGATTTGTCGGCGAAAAGTAAATCCTTGATTTGTCGCGTCGATGCTCAAAAGCGCTTTCCTCGAAGGCTGTTGAATGAGGTTTTGTATGGCAGGTCTTCTGACTTGTTCTTGCGGCAAGCAGCCTTCCCGAAATAATCAGTGGCAATAGATGGCTTGCGCAGAGATAGAACTCACAGCAGCGGGACTGTTCGGGATTTTCACCCGATTCCCTTTTAATTTCCATACCCCGAGCGGGTACTTCAAACCAATACGGCGACAAAGGTAGGGATATTTTTGAGAATCGGGCAAGATTGGCCGAAAATAATTTCAGAAAATTTTTGCCGTCCGTTTGCAGAATGTGAAAAAAACAATTACTTTTGTGCCGCAATTCCGACGTAGCACGAGGAGTTGCAGACCTTGAGGTGCGGTAGTTCAGCCGGTTAGAATACATGCCTGTCACGCATGGGGTCGCGGGTTCGAGTCCCGTCCGCACCGCAATAAACATTGAAAATCAA
>CANQAM010000027.1 GCA_947589325.1 uncultured Bacteroidales bacterium
AGCAATTCTTCTCGCGTGAAAACTCTACCGATATTCCTCAAAAGTTTAAGCAGTATTTCAAATTCTTTCTTGGGAAGTTTGACTTCATTTCCATCTACCACACATAGTTTTTGGGACGGAATTACGGTCAATCCCTCATAAGTTACCTTTTCCGTATCCGATTTTATCGGAACGGCGGAGGCGGAGGTTCGCCGCAGCACTGTTTTAACTCTCGTAATTACATTGCGTAAAGAGTAAGGTTTCATGATATAATCATCGGCTCCAAGTTCAAGACCGTCCACCATATCATCTTCAGTATCCTTTGCCGTGCAGAAAATAATAGGGATTGACGCCGTCGCAGGATTGGATTTGAGAATTTTCGCAAGTTGAGTTCCTGAAATTTCCCCCATCATTATATCAAGGAGAAGCAGGTCATATCTTGCAATATCCATTGCAAGTACAGTCTCGGCACTGTTCGCAGTATCAACCTCATAGCCTTCGGCTTCAAGATTGAACCGGAGAGCTTCGCAAAGAGTGTCTTCGTCATCGACAACTAAAACTCTTTTACTCATTGATTATATTCCTTTATCGCTGTTTCCTGCTTGCAAATTTACGATAATTCTTCGCCCACTTTCTTGTTTATCAAAAATTTAATAAAAACGTAACATCTTTGGCAGGTTTTATAATTTCTAAATGAATCTGCCAATGATTTATTCATTTATTCTCTTTTTTATATATGGTATAACTCATCGGCGCGTGCCTACGCCTTGACGAAAAGGGCGACCGCCCAATTGTTTTTTTCGCGGTGCGAGCGGAAATGCAGAGAGTAACGGGCTGCCTCCGCCTGCAACACCGGTAGGTCGGCGGTATAGAAACCGCTCATGTATATCGCCGCGTCCGGCTTCATGACGGCAGCGTATGCCGCCATGTTTTCGAGGTGAATATTGCGGTTGATGTTGGCAAGCACGATGTCGAAGGTGCGCGAACCGTCGAGCCGTTCGGCGCCGCCCTGCCACACGTCGATGTTTTTTATATGATTGAGGCGAATGTTCTCGACGGCATTCTCCGTCGCCCATTCGTCGATGTCGATAGCGGTAACGCGCCGTGCGCCGCGCATGGAGGCGAGTATGGCGAGAATCGCCGTGCCGCAGCCCATGTCGAGCACTTCCCTGCCGGTAAAATCGCACGACAGCATGGATTCGAGCATGAGGGAGGTCGTCTCGTGATGTCCCGTGCCGAAAGCCATTTTCGGGTCGATGACGATGTCGTATCGGGCAGCCGGTACATCGGTGTGGAAGGTACTGTGTATCACGCATTCGCTACCGACGACAATGGGACGAAAATAATTTTTCTCCCACTCTTCGTTCCAGTCTTTGTCGGCAATCGGGCGACTCTCGAAAGAGATTTCGCCCGCAACGGGCATCTCGCTCACGATGCCGGGCAGCAGCGACTCGTCGTATTTGTCGGCAGGGACATACGCCGTTACGCCGGTGTCGTCGGGGACGAACGTTTCGTAACCCGCATCGGCAAGCAAGGCGGCGAGCAGGTCGGTAACGAGCGTTACGTCACCGGCACGCACCTCGAAGCGCGTTTCGATATACCGCATGGCATTATTTCTTTTCCAGTTCTTTGACAACGCGCGGATAGAGCACCTCTCTTGCACGAGGATAGTCGGGAAAGAGACGCATCACCTTCTGATAGTATTCAAGGGCGCCTTCATAGTTGCCGGCCTTCTCCTCCACCAATCCGAGCGTAACGATGAGCTGCAAGTACAGCCAGTTGTTCGCCCGCAGGGCTTCGTTGTTCTCGTAAAGCTCCAACGCTTTTTGATAATAAATCTTCGCCTGCTTGGTATTTCCGCCCAAAGCATTCGGCATATAAAAAAGAATGTTGGCGCCCCAGATGTTGGCTTCGGGATTTTCGGGCGCGAGCTGCGGGGCGCGCCGCGCCAACTGCAACATGGAGCGGCCCAACGTCGCGGCTTTGATCGGACTGAGCGCAATGGCATAACCTTTGAAATTCGCCATCAGACCGACCAGACGGGCGTCGTCGGGATATTTTTCGAGCAGGGGCGTGATGACGGGCATCGCCTCGTCGAGCCACGCCCGCGCCTTCTTTTTATCGATATCCATCAGGTGTCCCACCAAACCGTAATAGTAGGTAAGCAGCTCGATGTCTTGGTCGAGCGTACGGGCGGGTTCGGCTTTCAGGGAATCGACGATGCCGTCCCAGTCGAGAATGCGCCCGACGATAAAGAGGTCATACGATTGTTTTTTATAATTTTTTTCGGCAAAAGCCGGAGCGGCGAATATGCCGCACAACAGAGCGATAATCAAAATCTTTTTCATCGATAATGAAGTTAATGTTTTTATCGT
Source organism: uncultured Bacteroidales bacterium (assembly GCA_947589325.1). Lineage (GTDB taxonomy): Bacteria > Bacteroidota > Bacteroidia > Bacteroidales > UBA11471 > Caccoplasma. The sequence continues at coordinate 2,355 of CANQAM010000027.1, forward strand.
CCACGCGCTGCCGGCTCCGACAGCCCGCCGCAACGACGCGCAAAGGTAGTTATTTCGGACAATATAAAAAAGCGCGTGAAGAACACGCGCTCGACTGTATTGCAAAAAGGTCTACACAATGCCGTTCACGGCGAAAAACTACCGGTGAAAAAATTTCCGTATTTTCCATACCAACCTCAGGCTGGTAAAGAGGCCTTGAAACACAGCAAAGCCGGTGGAAAATTTTCCGAACAGGGTGAGCGGCGAATTGCCCAGCCGATAGACGGGGGCTACCACTGCCCAATAATCTTTCGCAATGGTATCGTGTTGTCGGGTTATTTTGGCGCGCACTTCCGCTTTTCGGCAAGCGAGCGTTTTCATCGTTACTTTGGATTCGTTCATGGCTCGTCGGTTTTAGCGGGGAGTTCGTTTTCATCGCCGTTTTCTTTCTGCGGAATAAAAAGTTTGTAGAAGAAGCGCAGCACGGGATTGACAATAAGGGGCGTGCGCAATATCCACACAAGCAGGAGCAAAACGAGGAATATGGCGGAAATCATAACGAACGAAAGAATCATTCCGAAATGAGGGGCGAGCATATAAACGGCAGCCAGCGACAGGTAGATAAATATTCCTGCCACCAGAAAAATCGAAATAAGCATCACCGCCAACATCGAAACGATGCGGGTGAGCTTTTCCACGCTGTCGAGTTTTACCCACTCGAATTGCAACGACAGATATTGCTTGACTTCCGTAATAATCTGCCGCAATGAAGGTGTAGAGCTACTCATATTTTCAGAGGTGTGTCGCATGAATATATTGCAACCGCCCGCCGAGGCAGGCGGTTGCAATCATTCATTTCCGGCAACAGGTTATACTTCCTTAGGTTCGCCTTTTTCGTGTTTCAGCTTCGCCGTAATTTTCTCGACGAGGTGTTCCATATCTTCGCGGCTCAGTTTGATACCTTTTTCACGAAGTACCTCGTTGATTTTGTGGCGGGTATCTTCGCCTTTATCGGGTGCGAAAAGAATACCTGCGATAGCGCCGATGGCTGCACCTACCAGAAATCCTGCTAATAAAGATGTACCTTTCATAACTATTTTTTTTAGTGTATTTACAAAGATAACAAAAAAATTTTTCTTTGTATCGCTTCGACGTAAAAAATTTTTTCTTTTTTCCGATTTTCGGATTTTGCTGCAAGCACAATGCTCTGAAAACGTTTGAAATATCTTTTTTCCCGCTTTTTCCGGCCGGTGACACGAACAATGAAAAAATCATTATTTTTGCATGATGCAAAAAGAGAACGACGATGAGCGCTTTTACGGACTATTTTACCGATAACCAAAAGAAGAACGGAAAACAAGGGGTGCCGTGCGAGATACACTCCTGTCCCGAATTGATAGAGTGTATCCGGCAGGTCGGTTTCCTGCCGCTGTTGGAGAGCGGTATACCGGGCTTTTGCGCCGAAGGACTAATGGCGGAGGAGTGCCGCTTCACGACATTTCCCGACGGCTCGTGGGAATGGCCGCTGTGGCAGTGGAAAGGTTCCGTCATCAGAGAAGGCGGCTGCGTGTATGGGAAATTTTTTGCCGGAAAGGCGGGCTTCATCGGCCGCGAATGGTGGGCAGACTTCTACAACTGGCGGCACAGCAATTACCCCGAGCCCGAAAGCGACAGCATCGAGGAGACCATTTTGTCCACCCTGCGCGAGCGTGGCAGCATGATTGCCCGTGAACTCCGAGCCGCCTGCGGCTTGACGGGACCAAAAATGCGTTCGCTGTTCGACAACTATATCAACCGCCTGCAAATGGCGTGCTGCATCGTAACCGAAGATTTCGTCTATCCTACCGACAAGCACGGACGGGAATACGGCTTCGGCTGGTCGCTGCTGACAACGCCACGGCAACTGCTCGGCGAAAACGCCTGCCAATGCCCGAGAACGCCCGAAGAATCGTACCGGCGCATGACGGCGCACCTTGCCCGCCTGCTGCCCGACGCCACCGAGAAACAAATCCAAAAAATTCTGAAATAAAAATCCGCTCTTGTCCGGCAAATCATTTGCAGGCAGGGGATTGGTGAAAAAACGATAACGCCGCATTATTTCCTTGTCGGTTCGGTGCAACGTGCCGCTTTATGCGTTATCTTTGCACTTCTGAATTTTTGGGAAAAACATTCATGGGCGAACACACCATATCGGTCAAAGGGGCACGAGTCAATAATCTGAAAAACATCGACTTGGAGATACCCCGCAACAAACTGATTGTCATCACGGGACTTTCGGGGTCGGGCAAGTCGTCGCTGGCATTCGACACGCTGTATGCCGAAGGGCAGCGGCGTTACGTGGAGAGTCTGTCGGCTTACGCCCGTCAGTTTCTCGGGCGCATGGGCAAGCCGGAGTGCGACTACATAAAAGGCATACCGCCCGCCATCGCCATCGAACAGAAAGTCAATACGCGCAACCCGCGTTCCACCGTAGGCACCTCGACCGAAATATACGACTACCTGCGTATGCTCTTTGCCCGCGTGGGCAGGACTATTTCGCCTGTGTCGGGCACGGAGGTGAAGAAGCACACTGTCGAAGATGTGGTGCAGTGCGCTCTGTCCTACCCCGACGGCACGCGCATGGCGGTGCTTACGCCGGTGCATTTCACGACCGACCGTCCGCCCCGCACGACGCTGGAAATTCTGCTCAAAGGGGGCTACAACCGCATGGAGCAGGCGGGCGAAATCGTACGCATCGAGGAGTTGATGCAGCTCGACGAAAAGACGCTGCTCGCCCAACCGCTGTTCCTGTTGATAGACCGCACGGTGGCAGCCCACACGCCCGACGCGGTGAGCCGTATGGCGGACTCGGCGGAAACGGCTTTTTTCGAGGGACAGGGCGAATGCGTGCTGCGGGTATATGGCGAGGAGGTGAAATCGCACACCTTTTCCAACCGCTTCGAGGCAGACGGCATGACGTTCGAGGAGCCGTCGGATTTGATGTTCAACTTCAACAGCCCCGCCGGTGCGTGCCCCGTGTGCGAAGGATTCGGACGCACGATAGGCATCGACGAAAATCTGGTGGTTCCCAACAAATCGCTGTCGGTGTACGACGATGCCGTCGTATGCTGGAAAGGCGAGAAAATGAGCGAATGGAAACGGGAGTTCATACGGGTGGCAGGCTCGATGAATTTCCCCATACACAGACCTTATTTCCAACTCACAGCCGAACAGAAAGAGCGGCTGTGGCACGGGAACGACCGTTTCCCGGGCATCGACGGATTTTTCCGCATGCTCGAAGAAAATCAATATAAAATACAGTACCGCGTGATGCTGTCGCGCTATCGGGGCAAGACTACCTGTCCCGCCTGCAAAGGCTCGCGGCTGAAACCGGAGGCGCAATACGTGAAAGTGGGCGGGCGCACCATTTCGGAACTGGTGGCGATGCCCGTGTCGGAACTGGTGCGCTTCTTCGACGAATTGCAGCTCGACGAGCACGATGCCGCCGTGGCAAAACGACTGCTGACGGAAATACGCAGCCGCCTCCGTTTCCTTATCGATGTGGGGTTGGACTACCTGTCGCTCGACCGGCTGTCGTCGTCGCTTTCGGGCGGCGAGAGCCAGCGCATCAATTTGGCTACGTCGTTAGGCAGCAGTTTAGTCGGCTCACTCTATATTCTCGACGAACCGAGCATCGGACTGCATTCGCGCGACACCGAGCGGCTCATCGGCGTGCTGCGCCGCCTGCAACAGTTGGGCAACACGGTCATCGTGGTGGAGCACGACGAGGAGATAATCCGCGCCGCCGATTACATCATCGACATCGGACCGAAGGCGGGGCGGCTCGGCGGCGAAGTGGTGTATCAGGGCGACCTCGCCCACCTCGCGGAAGCCGAAAACAGCTACACGGCAAAATACCTCACGGGAAAAGAACGCATCGAAGTGCCCGCCATGCGGCGACGCTGGCACAACTATATCGAAGTGGAAGGCGCCGTGCACAACAACCTCAAAAACGTTTCCGTGCGCTTCCCGCTCTACGTGATGACGGTCGTAACAGGCGTGAGCGGTTCGGGAAAATCGTCGCTCGTGCGCGATGTATTCTACCGCTCGCTGGCACGCCACTATGAAGGCGAGGGCGAAACGCCCGGCTCCTACGGCGGCTTGTCGGGCGATATGCAGCTGATGCAGCACATCGAATTTGTGGATCAGAATCCTATCGGGCACTCCTCCCGCTCCAATCCCGCCATCTACCTGAAAGCGTTCGACGAAATACGCAAGCTGTTCGCCGAACAGAAACTCGCCAAGCAAATGGGCTTCACGGCGGCACACTTTTCGTTCAACGTCGAAGGCGGCCGCTGCGAGGAGTGCAAAGGCGACGGCACGATTACGGTCGAAATGCAGTTCATGGCAGACCTCGTGCTCACGTGCGAATCGTGCCACGGCAAGCGGTTCAAGTCGGACATTCTCGAAGTGGAGTATCGCGGCAAAAACATCTCCGACATTCTCGACATGACGGTGAATCAGGCAGTGGAATTTTTCTCCGAAAGCAACGGGGCGATCGAGAAAAAAATCATACGGCGGCTGCAACCGCTGCAAAGCGTGGGGTTGGGCTACATAAAAATGGGGCAGACCTCCTCCACCCTCTCGGGCGGCGAAAACCAGCGCGTGAAGCTGGCATACTTTTTGAGCAACGAAAAACAGGAGCCGACGATATTCGTGTTCGACGAACCGACCACCGGTCTGCACATACACGACATAAAAACGCTGCTCGGGTCGTTCAACGCATTGATAGAGAAAGGGCACACCGTCATCATCATCGAGCACAACATGGAGGTAATCAAATGTGCCGACCACATCATAGACATGGGGCTCGAAGGGGGCGACGCCGGCGGCAATGTGGTGTGCTGCGGCACGCCCGAAGAGGTGGCTGCGCACCCCGACTCCTACACCGGTCGATACCTGCGCGAGAAACTCCGTTAATTTTTCTTCTTCATAAAAGCCGCTGCCGAAAGTCTTTTTCGGCAGCGGCTTCTGTTTGCGAAAAGCGAAATACACCGACATTCGTCCCGAAAATTTTTTCAAACAAATTTATTCCGACAAATGTTTTCAACTACCCGTTACGGTCGAATCAACGAGTAGAGAATATGAAACGGATATTTTTGTTGCTGCTGTTCGCCCTGCCGGCGGCCTTCGCACAAGCGCAGAAAGCCGGCATCAAGAGCAATCTTTTTTACGATGCGCTGGCTACGGTAAGCGTCGGAACGGAAATCGGACTGACGCCCCACTGGACGTTGGATATTTCGGGCAGCTACAAAGGGTGGACGATACAGGGGCGCCGCACGAAACACTGGCTGATACAGCCCGAAGCCCGCTATTGGCTCCGCTCGCGTTTTTCGGGACATTTTTTAGGCATACACCTGATCGGCGGGCAATACAATATGGGCAACTTCCGTGCGAATTTTCATTTCTTGGGCAGCGACTTCCGCCCGCTGAAAAGCAACCGTTATCAAGGCTGGGGCGCAGGCGCGGGCATCGCCTACGGCTATGCGTGGATATTGGGGAAACATTGGAGCATCGAAGGCGAAATAGGGCTCGGATTCGTCTATACCCGTTACGACGTGTTCGAGTGTGCCGGCTGCGGAAAGCGCACGGAAAACGACAGGGCGCACCATTATGCGGGTCCCACGAAAGCGGCGGTGAACCTTATCTATCTGTTCTGATGTGAAAAAAATGTTCGTATTGTTCCGCCATATCAAGAAAAGCGCCGGTACACAAAAGCATCTGCCGCGAGAACAAAAAAAAACGCCTCCGAACATTCGGAGGCGTCTTGCATATAATTAAGCCGTAGCAATTACAAAATCACGGGCACAGCCTTACGATTGCCGGCAACCCGTACCAAATAATATCCCTTGTTCAGAGAAATGGGTGCAGACACGGCAGCGCTGCCGTAAACCTGTACACCGGCAGCATTGTATATCTGCACGGCAACCGGAGCGTCGCTCACAACATATACAAAGCCGTTGCTGCCATAGACCGAAACAGCCTCCTCGCCGGTCGGCAACTCACGAACGGCGCTCGAACCACCTTTTACAGCCGTACCGTCCATAAGACTTACCGCATCTCCTCCACTCAATTCCGCCATGGCCGGTGTAGTCAAAGTCCATGCCCCATCATCGCTCAATATGAAATAGATGTCACCCAGCATTTGAAGCACCGTTGCGCCGTCTCTCTCCTGCATCGTTATTGTTATCATTGCTACCTCCGGCAGGTAGGTCGCCGAAATTCTGTCTACTCCCATAAAACCGTTTATCGACAACGTATTGCCCTCGGTCTGCGATACCGACATCGAGTACTCGACCGGTGAGGGACTTCCCATCATATCCAATTGAGTTCCCGTAAAGGTATAATCGCCCGCCAAGTCGGCTGCTGCCGGCGCCGTAATGTTCTGTTTCGTCAAAGTCAAACCTTGCGTGTACGTACCGACGACTTCCTCAGCATTCACATCTGTAATCACTATGTCGTCTTTTATCGTCAATACGCCGTCGGCAACTGTAAACGTAAGCGATGTTGCATCAGCAGAGAATGAACTAATAAAGGTAAAATAAAGAAGCATTCCAAATTGTCCCGTTTGTCCATACTCACTCGGATCGGTAACGGTAAGCGTACCGGCGCTTTCGTCGTAAGCCACTGCCCATTTGCAACCATATCCGGCTACTCCTGTCATATAATAGTCGGCAGCTTCGTCGCCCGGCATGATGCGGAACATGGCATCAGGCGATATACGGCCCAATGCGGCAGTCGTTTCATCGGTCAATCCGCCCAACTTGTAAACGCCGACCAAATCGACAGCAGAAACATTCATACCCATAAAGAGGGCTAACAAAATCATTAATGCGTAGTTTTTTTTCATAAGCCTTTTTTATTTTGGTTCAACAATTTGCAACAAATATAAGTATATCTATAATAAAGCACACTTTCTTTAACAAGTTTTAGTCATATTTATTTTTATATTTTTAGCGGCTCATGCCGGGCAGGGCATCGAAACAGGCGCGTATATCGGGTGACGAGGGTCGCAAGGCGTTTTCATCGACGATATTTCCGTCGGGGTCGAGCAAGATGAAACGGGGTATGCCGTTCACCTTGTAGAGTTTCGCAAAGGAGGACGACGAACCCAAATAGAGCTGGGTACCCGTCATCGCCTGTTTTTCGAGAAAGTCTTTCCAGTCGGCGCTGCGTTCATCGACAGAGAGGGAAACGAAAGCGATGTTCCGCCCCTCGTACTCCTGCTCCAATTTCCGCAAGAAAGGTATTTCGCGGCGACACGGAATACACCATGTAGCCCACAAATCGATATATAGATAGCGCCCTTTGAAATTTTCGAGGGTATAGGGGGTGCCGTCTTTGTCGAAGGCGCGGAAATCGGGCGAAGGCTTGCCTTTGCGCACGACGTCCCACCGGTCGTATTTTTCGCGGAAAGCCGCCTGCAACACGGGGTCGGTAACGAATGTGCGGTGGTAATTGAGCAGGTCGTCGATGCCGTCGATACCGTACTGCTCGACCTGTTCTATCGCCAACACGTTGAGGAGATTTTGCAAGACGACTTCGTCGGCGAGGCGGTCGATCAGAAATTCCATTTCGCACAACGTCTTTTTATATGGGTCGGTGATGCGCTGCCCGCGCGCCGAAAGCACGTAAGCCGCCTCTTTCATGTATTCGCGATACTCTTTGAGCCCGACCAAGTCGCGGTCTTCGCGCACGTAGGCGGCAATGGCATCGTAATAGGCACTATCGGGACGATACGAAGCGTCTTGCGTTACAGCGGTGTGTCCGACAGGATACATGAGCAGCATCGACGCCAAAGCGTAGCGAATGCGGTTTTCCTCGATTTTGGCGAAGAGAGACGAAACGGCATCGAGTTTCCACGCTTTCAACAGGCGGAGCGCCGTGCGCTCTTTCGAAACGAGCAGCGCCGCGTAGTCGTCGAACGGCAGGGCGAAATCGTCGTTCGATAAGGCGGGCAGCGTTATTTCGTTGAGATACTTGCATATTTTTTCTTTGGCGGGATTGTTCCCGACCCGGAAAGCGAATGTTTCGCCGAAATTCTTTCCGTCGAAAGCGATTTCTATTTTGTCGTCGTCTTCGAGAAAAATTTTCTTGCTGTCCATGCCGTAGTAAAAGTCGGCATGAACGGCAGGGAGATTTTCGAGTACGCACTCGCCGTGCCCTTTCTCATCGAGGGGTATTTCGACAATAGTGGTCTGATAGACGAGTACGGCTTGCGAACGGGTCTTGTCGGCAACATCGACCGACAGACGAATGGCGGCGCCGGCATTTGCCGCACCCGCGAGGAAAACGAAACTTGCTATCGCTGTCAGATATTTCATAACGCACATTTTTTTATTCACGATAAATAACATCGACGATGGGAGCGAATCCGCGTCCGATTTCTTCGGGCTGCGCATTCGCAAAATCGCCTTCATTTCCGAAACCGTCGTACACGCGCAACACGCCTTCGCCATCGGCGGCGGTGCTGCCGACAAGCAGGTCATAGCTGCGATTTTCGGGGTCGTCGCCGACAAAGAGATTGAATTTGAGCAGGGTTATATCTTCGTCGCCCAAGTCGAGCTGCAACACGGCTTCGGGTTTTGCAGCGGTGAAATTGACGGCATATACCTTGCCGCCCACCGAATAGTAGAACAGGGTTTTCAGCGAACTGAATGCAAAATGCGAAGCCTGCGCAATATCGGTGCAGGAAGATACATCGGCATAATAGGCTTTTTCGTATGCCGTACCGTATTTGTCCACTCCATCGCTAATGCCGACCAAATCGCCCAGTATGAAGCCGTACAGGTAACGGGAATCGCCTTTGGCAAGTATGGCATAAGAAACTCCGCTCCCCGTCTGGTTCTTGTCGTAACGTGTATTTTCGAGACAACACAACGACATGTTGTCGGAGCGTTCAGGCCAACTGAAAAGGGCATCGTCGGTCGCCGCAAAACCCAAGCTCACCAGCTCGGACATGGGAATATCGCCGGTCGCATACAGCGACATACCGAGCGACGCGAACTGGTCGGTGCAGACGAAAAAGGTCTTGTTGTACAAATCCCACAACATAAACAGCGGCAGGAATTGCTCCGCCAGCACATTGCAGCCTACGGCGGGCGACTTCTGAGAGCCCAAATACAACCCGGGCATATTTCTACGGGCTTCGCCGAAAAGTCCGTCGCCCATCAATGTGCTGCAATAATAGGAACGACCATTATTATCGACAAGCATCTTACCCGGATATTTATTTGCCAAAAATCGGACATCTCCGGCAAACTGCGCGCCCGCAAATTCATTGTTTATCATGTACGACTCGTTCCATTGAAATTCGTTGGAGCTGAGACGGGTGGTGCCGCTGCCCGAAACGAGGTAGAAAGGTTCCGCCATATCGGGAGCATAGACCAGCTGGCGGGGGTCTTGCCAATTTTCGAGTTCGGTTTCCCGCAGCAAATCATGGTAGGTCTCGCCGGTGATGTGGGAAATCATATCCAGACGCACCCGTCCGTTGTCGGAACAAAGCGCCAGCCAACCGCGCGAAGTGGTGGTTTTCACCTCCAAATCGGAGGTTCGGCGATAGAAATAGCCGGCGTCTTTTCCCTTGACGGTAAACGCCAGCTTGTACATACCGGGCACCAACGACACGTAATAATCGAGATTCCGTTCCGTACCTATGACGACGGGAGTATCCGTACCGGCGGTTTCGTACACTTTCCACTCGTAATCGTAGGCATCGGGCGAAAACCCTCGCCCCGAAAGGTCGGGCGCAATGGAAAGCGTATCGCGTATCAATACCGAATAGGCGTCGTCCATTGCAATCGCCACCTCATCGAGCTCCACATAATCGTAATTGCCCTTGTCGCCGTAGCACGCCGGCAAAAGAGCCGTCGCCGCCGACAAAAGAAACAGGTATATTTTCCGACAGTTTTTCATACTCTTTTTCATTCGCTATATACCGGAGTAAAATCGAGAAGATTGCCATTTTCATCGAGGGCATCTTCATCGACTTTGCCGGGAGACCACCCGCGCATGATAGCCTCTTGATCATACATATATTCGTTCACGGACTGCGCCATATAGGTCCATTGATTGAAAGGAATCAAGTAACGTTGATAATAGTTTTCGCGGGGAATGTAGTCGAACAGTTTCCACAACAGGCGCAATTTGCGCTCGGAAAACACGCCGACATATTCGGGACGCCACCCTTCGGGCGCCGTACTGAAAAAATTGGAATAGGCGATGCGGTAATGCAGCATATCGACATAGGGATATTCGCTGTTTCCAGTGGCGCTTTTCTCCAAAAAAGTTTCGAAATATTCATTCGCCCGCAATTCAAGATTGACAATTTTTATTTCCGAAGAAAGGGCTTCTGTCTTTTTCACGCGCACATAGTAGATAAACTGCGAAGCGTGCGCCGGCATGAGAGCGGGAGTTATCAGCTCGTAGTCGATGCCCTTCACCGCATTGTCCGACGAAACCCGTATATCGACCGGGCGGTCGACATCTGCCTGCCAACCGACCGATTGCACGACAACGGGGACGTCGATATACTCGACGCTGTCGGGCTGATAAACGAAAGTCGTCGTAAGGGTATCGACAAGGGCGTTGCCTGTGGTACGGTTGTTGAAATAAATACCGTCGGGCGCACCGTACGGGTCGGGCGTACTCTCCTTGCAGGAGCACATCGCCCACACCGGCAACAGCAGTACAGCGGCTATTTTCACTATCTTTCTCATAGACATTTCGTTTATTGGCGGTTTTCGGTTTCGGTATCGGGCATGGGTATCACGTAAAGTTTCTCCGAACGGGAAACCGTTTCGTCGCCCATATCCGAAAATTTCACCGTAATATTTCTATAATTTCTTTTATAATAATAGAAAGTCTGACCTTCTCCATAAAGTTCGCGCACGAGTTCATATTCCCATCTTGCCCGGATATATCCCGATTCCGGCAGCAAAGAGACACCCCGATGCTCGCGGAGGTGATTGACCCATTTCACACTTTCCGATTTGTCGTTATTCTGCAAATACAAATCGGCAAGAATCAAGTACATTTCGCCCAGCCGTATCATGGGAATCATGGTGTTGCGAAGAAGCGACACGTCGGGCAGGTCGGCAAACTTGTAGAAGGCATAGGACTCGCCTATCTTCGACCAGTTGGCAATATAGCGGTAGTCGTCGGTAGAGCCGCCGTACTCGCCACCGAAATAGATGGTTTCGAGGTTGGAAGGCACTATCGTAAAGTAGGGACGCGGCACCAGCGAGGGGTCGAAATTGACTTTGAACAGCTGTCCGCGATTGGCATTCGTCAAAGCAAAGATACATTCGGTATGGAAAATGCGGTCGGGATTTTCGGGCGAGCCGAGCACGAGCGAACGATCGACGAAAGGAAATTTCTGCGAAGAAATCACGGCATCGGCGCAGGCGATGGCGTTCTCGATATATTGCGGGGTATTCTCCGAAGTTTCATCGGAAGCGGCATAATAATAGACGCGCGCCAAGAGGGCTTGCACGGCATAATAGTTGAGCCGCAGCGCCCGATAGGCGGTGAACACGGAGCCGTCGGCGGGTGCGGGAGCCAGCGGGTCGTCGGTGAATATCGGGTCGTTTTGCAGACAGCGGGCGGCTTCGTTGAGGTCGTCGAGCAGGCATTGTATCACTTCGTTGGCGGGCAACAGCTCCTGCACCTGCAAATCGGTGGTCGTGCAGTAAGGTATGCTTATTCCTTCGGGGTCGTTTTTATAGACCGGACCGAAAAGGCGGAACATATCGAAATGCAGCAGCGCCCGCAACGCCAGCGCTTCGCCCCGTATGAGGTCGTAGTTGTCGCCGGTGAAAACTTCGCGGTGCAGCTCCATGTTTTCGAGCAGCGTATTGCAGTTGCGTATGAGGGCGTAGGCTTTGTTCCACGTATCATCGAGACGGCGGCGCCAATAGTCGCTCGTGAAATTGCGGTCGCGCAGATTGATGTAGTCGCCCCAATACGTGGGGTCATCGTCTATCTTGTAATTGTATGCCAGAAGCTCCACCATCTCCACCGTCAGGGTGCGACCGTAGAGGGCATCGTCGTTGAGGTCGATATAGATGCCGTTGAGCAGGCGTTGGAATCCGCTCTCCGTAGAAAAAAGCTCGCCTTCGGAAATTTTGTCGTAGGGCTGTACGTCGAGCCACTTGCTGCACCCCGTCATCGACATGACAAGGAGGCATATTGCTGCGTATGTTATATATCTTTTCATCATAATTCCTTTCTTAGAATGTTGCCGACAGCGAGAACGAAACCGTGCGGGCAAAGGGGTAATCGATGCCGCGCTCGGCTTTTACAGTCGAAATATAGAATATATCGTTCATGTTGGCTTGCAAGGTGAGGGACGAAAGTTTCGCTTTGCTGATAAGGGATTTCGGAAATTCATAACTGACCGTGAACGACTCGCCGCTGAGCGTGTTTTCGTCCATGACGAAACGCGAGGACTTTTCGGTGCGCTGCACCAAAGAGATGCCTTTGAAACGGGCGTCTTGCCCCGGCTCCGACCAACGGTCGTAAAGGGCGCGCCGGTCTTGGTTGTAGGCGATGCTCGTAATGTCGATGTTCTCCACTTTGTCGTAAAGGGCGTAGTTGAAGGTCTGCCCGCCCAAGCGATAACGCAGATAGGCTCCCAACGAAAATCCTTTCCAATAGAACGTCGTACCGATGACGCCCTCGACTTTGGGTCGGGTGTCGCCCACGACCACTTCGTCGCTGACATCGTAGGTGAACGAATAGGTGCCGTCTTTGCGTATGAACAACTCCTGTCCCGTAGCGGGGTCGATGCCGGCGGAACGCACCGCCCATATCGCCGTAGGACTTCCGCCGTCGTAGTAACGGGTGGTCGCCGTAGCAGAAGCCTGCCCTTCTTTGTTCAACTCGCTCAACGAGTTGCCTATATTGGCATACCATGCTTTGTCTGCCGTAGCGCTCAAACTGATTGTCCAGTTGATGCCCTTACGGAGGTTGTAAACGGGCGATACGCGCACAGTCGTTTCCAAACCGTTGGTATGCTGCTCGCCCGCATTCATGGCAACGCTTTTCACACCGACAGAACCCGGCACGGTAAGTACCGCCAAGAGCGGATTGGTGATTTTGCGGAAGAGGTCGAAATTGAAACTGAACCGGTTGTCGAACATCGCAGCATCAAGACCGACGGTGTAAATATAGGTTTCCTGCCACTTCAAGTCGGGGTTTCCCAACGAGGAGATAAGCACGCCCGCCCCGAAGACATTGGTCATCATGCTGTTGAACATATAGGTGGTAAACGCCTGATATGCCGAAAAATTCTGGTTGCCCGGATTGCCCACCGACGCTCTCGGTTTGAGCAAAGAGATGACCGACTGCGAGCGCATGAATTTTTCATTGTGCATATTCCAGCCTACGCCCACCGACCACGTATCGCGGAAACGGTTGTTCGTCCCGAACATCGACGCGCCGTCTTTCCGGTAATTGACGTCGATGAGATAACGGTTGTCGTAGGCATAGCCGCCATTAATATAGAAACTGGCGGCACGGGTGGTGCTTTCGGAATAAGCGGGCTTTCCGCCGTCGGCATAACGGTTGGCGAAAGAGGGTGCGGCAAACTGGTCTTCGGTGAATCCGACTGCCGTGTAGCCGTTGGAAACGGCTTTGGAACTTTCAAAGTTGAAGCCGCCAACGAGATTCAACAGATGTTTTTCTCCGAAAAGCTGTCCGTAGGTAATCGCGATATCTCCTTCATATCCCAATTCGTCGGAATCGGAATGCCGATACGACCCTTTCTCGGTTTCGCTCGCGCTGTCGAAATCGGTGTGCAGGGGCGAGAGACGGGCATCGGTTTTCATATTGTCTTTCGTCAGACCGAATTTCGCCCGCACCCGCAAATGGTCGGTGGCGAAATATTCGGCAATGAAGTTGTTGGTGAAATTGAACTCCTTGCCTTTGTCGTAATTGTTGAGGTGGGCATTCCACAAAGGATTGACCACCGGCGAATCGTCGGCGCCCTCTTCGGGATAATAGAGGTATTTGTCGATTCCGCCGTCGGCATTGTATTTCCGGTAATAGGGGTCTGCCATGGCGTATTCCGAGAACGGCACGACGGGGTCTTCGGTACCTACATAATTCAAGGTGAGTTTGTTGCTGAACTGAAATTTTCCGGTGCGGTATATCAGGTCGATGTTTCCGCTCAACGTGCGTCGGTCGGAGCCCTTCATGACGCCCCGAATGTTGCCGTAGCTAAGCCCGATGCCGTAACGCACCCGCTCCTCGCCTCCTTCGGCGTAGATGTTGTGTTTCTGCGTGAAACCGGTGCGCAGCGGCTCGCTCAACCAATAGGTATCGACACCGCGCGCCACCTCTTTCAAGCGTTCGTTTCGCAGATTTTCCAGCCGGAGCTGGTTGAGGGGATTGCCGGAACGGTCGGTATAGAGACCTGCCAAATCCTCAAAACGGATTTTCTCGGAGGCATTCATCAAGTTGTAGTCGGTGAGATCGGCCATCGTTACGCCGAAATCGCCCTTGTAACTCACGCGCAGGCGACCGTTGGCTGGACGTACGGTCTCGATGACCACGACACCGTTGGCGGCTTTGGAGCCGTAAATGGCGGTGGAGGCGGCATCTTTCAGCAACGTAACGGAAGCGACCCTGTTCATATTCAAGTCGGTAACCACTTCGAGCGTGGTCTCGAATCCGTCCAAAATAAACAGCGGCTGGTTGGGGTCGGTGCCGTACTCCTCTTTCAAGCCCATGATGCTGCTTTTGCCGCGAATCTCGATGTCGGGCATACGGTTGGGGTCGGAACCGAACTGCACGTTATCGACGATTTTGAAAGCCGGGTCGAGCGTGCGCAAACTTTGCAACACGTTGGACGTGCCGACCTGTTTGAGTTCGTCTCCGGTGAACGTCGTGGTCGAGCCGGTAAAGCTCTCTTTGCTTCGGGTATATATACCGGTTACGACGACCTCTTTCATCGTCTTCGCCGTCGGCACCATGACCACGCGGGAGAAATCGCGCAAGGTCGAGGCAGAAAGTTTCATCGTCTTCTTTTCCATACCGATGTAGGTGAAAACGACCGCGTATTCGCCTTTCGGCAGGGAAAAGGCGAATTTGCCATCGACGTCGGTGGCGAGTACGATTTTCGTTCCTTCGACAGCAACGGAAACGCCTATCAAAGGTTCTTCCGTTTCCTGCTCATACACCCGACCTTTTACCTCCATCGTTTCAGGCTGCTGCGCTCCGGCTGCGGCAAACGAAAAAATCGAGATAATGACAAACGTGATATATTTCGCATAATATGACAGCGTGTCTCTCATTTTGCTTCCAATTATTTCTTGCTGTGGGCAAAGATAAGAAAATCAAAATCAATTCAAAATAAAAACCGAATAAACATACAAAAATTTAACAACTATCAAATCGTAAGGCAATTTTTTACCTTTTTACACTCTAAAAATTATTAAAACATCTGTTTTCCGCCCTTTTATCGTACAGATTAGCTATCTTTGCAAGTTAATTTCCGATAGTGTGCCAATTTGAAAAACGGAATCTTTCATATAATCGCTGTAATACTGCTTCTTGTTTTCGGAAGCGCTACGCTTTCATCGGCTCCGGCGAATGTAGGGGCGGACGCGATGCGCGCTGAAATGGCGGCTTGGCAGGCATATCTGCGACAGCACTATACGCCTGCCGACACCACGGCAGCGGGTGTCGATTCCGTCGCCGTCGATACGACGCTTGCACGCCATGCCGCAGTGAGGGATTCGCTCCTTTCGGCGACCGACAGCCTGCCGGCAGATAGCGCACAAGCCGCCGAAACCGTACAGCCGGCCGACACTGCAACAGCGGCAGCCGACTCGGCCGCCGCTCCGCGCAAAGAGGCATTCGACGACGTTATCAAATATCATGCGTCGGACTCGGCGCTGTTCACCAACAACAATAACGGATTTCTTTACGGCGAGGGCGTGGTAACGTATCAGGAAATGGAGCTTACCGCCGACGAAATGCACATGGACATGGACAGCAGCCAGATATTCGCCGTCGGACGGCCCGACTCGGTGGGCGACATCGTGGGAAAACCGGTATTCAAAGACCCGAGCGGCGAATACGAAACTTCGACGATGAAGTATAATTTCAAGAGTCAAAAGGCTTTCATCACCAACGTGGTAACGCAGCAGGGCGAAGGCTATCTCACCGGCGGACAGACGAAGAAAAATGCCGACGATTCCTATTATCTCAAAAACGGACGCTACACGACGTGCGACGACCACGACCACCCGCACTTCTACCTGCAACTGACCAAAGCAAAAATGCGTCCGAACAAAGACGTGGTTACGGGTCCAGCCTACATGGTGCTGGGCGGAGTGCCGCTGCCGCTGGCGATACCGTTCGGGTACTTCCCGTTCACCGAAAAATACAGTTCGGGTATCATCATGCCGACATTCGGCGACGAAATGGCGCGCGGCTTTTACCTGCGCGACGGCGGTTATTACTTTGCCTTCAACGACTACATAGACCTCGCCCTCACGGGCGAAATCTACACGAAAGGGTCGTGGGGAGTGAACGCACGGTCGGTATATGCCAAACGCTACAAATTTTCGGGAAACTTCTTTCTCAGCTACCTCGTAACGGTTTTGGGCGACAAGGGCATGCCCGACTATTCCAAGCAGACCAACTTCAAACTGACGTGGAGCCACACGCAAGACCGCAAAGCCAACCCCAATCTGAATTTTTCGGCAAGCGTGAATTTCTCGACCAGCGGTTACAGCCACAACAACCTGACCAACTACGGCAACTCCACCTCCTTCACACAGAACACGACGAGTTCGACCGTGAGTCTGTCGTACACGATTCCGCGTTCGGTTTTCAGCTTCGCCCTTACGGCCAACGTTACCCAGCGCAACTCCGACTCCACCCTGAACGTATCGTTCCCCAACCTTACCATCAACATGAGCCGTGTCTACCCGTTCAAGCGGAAAAACCGCACGGGCAAAGAAAAATGGTACGAGAAAATAAGCCTCAGCTACACGGGCAATCTCAAAAATTCCATACAGACGAAGCAGAGCGAGTTTCTCAAAGCCAACCTCATACGCGACTGGAGCAACGGTATGCAGCACAACATTCCGGTATCGGCTACATTCAGCATATTCAAATACATCAACATCACACCGTCGTTCAACTTCACCGACCGCATGTATACGCACCGCGTCATGCAGGAGTGGGACCCGCGCAGCGCAGCGGTGGTGCGCGACACCACATACGGATTTTACAACGTATATAACTACCGTTTCAGCGTGAGTGCGCAGACGAAACTTTACGGATATTACCGTCCGCTGCCGTTCATCGGGAAAAAAATTCCCATGATACGCCACGTGCTCACACCCTCTATCAGTTTCAACGGGGCGCCCGATTTCGGGCACAAGCGTTTCGGATATTGGCAGCGCTATATGCGCATTGCCGACGGTGTGCCCACCGTCGTGTATTATTCGCCGTTCAGCGACGGCGGCTACGGCGTGCCCGGTCGAGGCAAGACGGGAAGCCTGTCGCTATCGCTCTCCAACAACCTCGAAATGAAAGTGAATACCGACAAAGACTCGACAGGCGTGCGGAAAATCAGCCTTATCGAAAACCTTTCGCTAAGCATGGGCTACAACTTCGCCGCCGACTCCATGAATTGGAGCAACCTCAACGCCTCGATACTTATCAAACTCACCAAGCAATTCAACCTGCAACTGAGCGCGGTATTCGACCCCTATACCTACCAACTCAACGCCAACGGAAGCCCCGTGCGGGTGAACGTGCCGCGCTGGAAGGCAGGCAAAGGATTCGCCCGGCTGTCGAGCACGGGTACGTCGTTTTCGTACACATTCAACAACAATACGTTCAAACGCAAGAACAAACAATCATCGAAAACACCCGAACCCGAGCCCGAAGAAAACATCGACGACGGCGTGCTGTCGAATGCCGAACAGATAGGCGACACAGAAGAAAGTTCGAGCAAAAAAGAACCTCTGCAAATGCGCGACGGCTACATGGTGTGGAACATTCCGTGGAGCCTGTCGGTGAACTACTCCATCAATTACAGCTACGATTACAGCAAGTTCGACAAAGAGAAAATGGAGTACAAGGGGCGCTTCACCCAGAACCTCAGTATCTCGGGCAACATACAGCCGACGAAAAACTGGTCGTTCAACTTCTCGGCAAGCTACGACTTCAACACCCACCGCATCGCCTACATGAACTGCAACATTTCACGCGACCTGCACTGCTGGACGATGAGCGCCAGTTTCATTCCCGTCGGCCCTTACAAATCGTACAATTTCAGTATCCGTGTGAAATCGGCTATGCTCAGCGACCTGAAATACGACAAAAGCGGCAACTCCTACAACCACCTCGAGTGGTACTGATACCCCCCCCTATTCGTTCGGCAGGAAAATCGTTGTAATGACTTTTTTTCGCGAAAAATTTTTAACTTTGCATGAATAAACGCGATACAAAATTTTATAGCCGGCGAAATGACATCTTCACCTATCGACATACAGGAAAACGAGATTTTCGAGCGGTCGCCCGAATTGCTCGCTGCCTTGCTTAAAGACCATACATTAAGCACGGCGGAGCATCAAGTCAATATCTTTTGGGCGACGAACAATTATGCCGATTTGGGTGCCGGCTACCGGTATAACGACCCGATTACGATTGCCGCCATTACGGGCAAAAACGGAGGTATTATCCGACCGCGCGCTGTCAAAAGCCGCGAAATGCAGCAGCAGCGCAGCCGCGAAATGGCAGAGGTTTTCACCCCGTCGTGGATATGCAACAAGCAGAACAATCTGGTGGATAATGCTTGGTTCGGGCGGGAAAATGTGTTCAATACCGAAGTGGATAATCCCGACGGCTCGCATTCGTGGATTCCGACCGACGGAAAAATCCTGTTCCCCGAGAGCAGGACATGGCGCGATTATGTGCGGGAAAACCGCCTCGAAATCACCTGCGGCGAAGCCCCCTATTTAGTCAGCCGGTATGATACGGTAACGGGCGAGCCTATTCCGATAGAGCGGCGCATCGGCTTGCTCGACAGAAAGTTGCGCATCGTCGGCGAGAACACGGAAACGTCGGGCGAGTGGTTGAAAGCTGCGCAGACGGCATACATGAGCATCTATGGCTACGAATGGCAGGGCGACAATCTGGTGCTTGCCCGCGAGGCGCTGCTCTACACATTTATCGACTATTACAAGGCGAAATTCGGCAGCGAACCGCAACTCAAATCGCTGCAATATATCGCCTACATCATTTCGTGGAACATCTGGCAAATGGACGGACTGAAAGGCGTTGTGCCCGACAGTTGCGGAGAACGCAGGATAATAGAGCGCACCATTTTCGGCGACGAAGAACATATATCCGTTTGTCAGGGCTGCCGCAATGACGATATACGCGCCCACAACGGAACATACGCCCTTATCAAAGACTGGAACGCCCCAAAAGGCAAGGAGAAAATTAGATTCATCGACCTCATAAAATAGTTATGCAGTACTTTTCATCATTAAAACCCAAACTGATTTATGTGTTCCGCATCAATGATGCGGCTCATAAAGGATGCCTCAAAATCGGTGAAACCACTTTTGAGGAGGGCGATATTACATTGCAACCGAACAGTTCCGCGCTGAACAAGGCTGCGAAGAAACGTATCGACCAGTACACACAGACCGCAGCCGTAAATTACGACTTGCTTTACACCGAACTGACTATATGTGTTCGGGATAAAGTAATTAGCAGTTTCAATGACAAGGAGGTGCACGAGGTTCTTCTTCGCAGTGGCATAAAGCGCAAAATCTTCGACCAAGCCAACAATGCCAACGAATGGTTTGAAACCGATCTTGAAACGGTGAAACACGCCATTGCCGCGGTGAAAGACGGAAGGCAATCGCTGCACGCATCCGAAATCTCGACAGACCGCTCTCCGATTGACTTCCGACCCGAACAACGCGAGGCAATATACAAGACCTTAAAACAGTTTAAGAAAGGCAACCAAATGCTGTGGAATGCCAAGATGCGTTTCGGCAAAACGCTGTCGGCATTGCAGGTGGTGAAGGAACATGGCAGTTTCCGCCGCGTACTTATTCTTACCCACCGTCCGGTGGTCGATGCCGGGTGGTTCGAGGATTTTGGAAAGATATTCTACGATACACCCGATTTTGCTTATGGCTCCCGAACGAATGGAGAACCTTATGCCAACCTCGAAGCACGCGCCAAACGTGGGGAGTGCCGCTATCTCTATTTTGCCTCGATTCAGGATTTGCGCGGTTCGGAACGGGTCGGCGGCAACTTCGATAAGAATAATGAAGTCTTTGCCACGCCGTGGGATTTGATTATTGTCGATGAGGCACACGAGGGGACGCAGACGACACTCGGCAAGGCGGTACTGCAAGAATTAGTGAAGCCCGACACAAAGGTGCTGCGACTTTCGGGTACGCCGTTCAATCTGCTCGATGACTTCAAGGAGGACGAAATCTATACGTGGGACTATGTCATGGAGCAGCGGGCAAAGAAGGAGTGGGATTTGCTTCACCCGGGCGACCACAACCCCTATGCGGAGTTGCCGCGCCTGAATATCTACACCTACGACCTCGGCAAGTTGCTGCCGAAGTTTGCCGATGAAGATATCGCTTTCAATTTCCGCGAATTTTTCCGCACCAAAGAGGACGGGGCATTTGTCCATGAAAAAGATATTTTGGCATTTCTCAATCTGCTGACGAAAGAAGATGCCGAGAGTCAATATCCGTTTGCCAACGCTGCCTATCGCGATATATTCCGCCATACGCTGTGGATGCTGCCGGGCGTAAAGGAGGCAAAGGCATTGAGTGCGATGCTGAAAGCACATCCGGTATTTGGGTACTTCGATATTGTCAATGTCGCGGGCAACGGCGATGATGACGAGGAGAACGGAAAGGCGCTGCACATGGTGGAAACTGCTATCGGTGCCGACCCCGACAAGACACGCACCATTACACTCTCCTGCGGTCGGCTGACCACCGGTGTGAGCGTCAAGCCGTGGACGGGCGTGCTGATGCTGTCGGGCAGTTACAGCACTTCGGCATCGGCATATATGCAGACTATCTTCCGCGTGCAGACCCCGGCGACTATCAACGGTCGGGTCAAGGAGGAGTGCTACGTCTTCGATTTCGCACCCGACCGCACGCTGAAAGTGCTTGCCGAGACAGCCAAGATTTCGACCAAGGCAGGCAAACAGGGCGACTCCGAGCGTCAGCAGTTGGGCGATTTCCTCAATTTCTGCCCGATTATCTCGATAGAGGGCTCGAAAATGAGCCACTTCAATGTCGATAATATGCTCCAACAACTCAAAAAGGTATATGTCGAGCGAGTGGTTCGCAACGGATTTGAGGACACTTCGCTCTACAACGATGAGTTGATGAAATTGTCGGATATCGAGATTGCCGAATTCAATGACCTCAAAGGCATCATCGGTCAGACCAAAGCGATGAAAAAGAGCAACGACATCGACATCAACAGACAGGGTCTGAACAACGAGGAATACGCGGAACAGCAAAAATTAGAAGCCAAGAAGAAAAAAGACCTGACCGACGAAGAAAAGGCGCGGCTTGAAGAGTTGAAGCAGAAACGCAAAGTGAAGGACGATGCCATTTCCATTCTTCGCGGCATCTCTATCCGTATGCCGCTGCTCATCTACGGCGCGGATATTGCCGACGAAGACAAGGAACTGACCATCGACAACTTTACCCAACTCATCGACCCGCAGTCGTGGGAGGAATTTATGCCGCGGGGCGTAACCAAGCAGCACTTCAATGCCTTCAAAAAGTACTACGACCCCGACATATTCGCAGCGGCAGGCAAACGTATCCGCCAAATGGCGCGTGCTGCCGACAACCTCGCAATCGAAGAACGCATCGAGCGCATCGCAGCCATATTCGCGACTTTCCGCAACCCCGACAAGGAAACGGTGCTGACGCCGTGGCGTGTGGTGAATATGCACATGAGCGACTGCCTCGGCGGGTATTGCTTCTTTAATGATGACTTTTCGGAACCGATTGCCGAGCCGCGGCCGGTAACGCAGGGAACGGTAACCGAGGAGGTATTCGCCGCAGACAGTTATCTGTTGGAAATCAACTCGAAATCGGGACTTTACCCGCTCTATTTGGCATACAGCATCTACCGCACGCTGCTGCGCAATACCAAGCCCGTTCCCGAAAGCCTCAAAGACCATTTAGCACTTTGGGACAAGGCGGTTGCCGAACACATCTTCGTCATCTGCAAAACCCCTATGGCGAAGTCGATTACGCGCCGCACGCTTGTGGGATTCCGCAAGGCGACGGTAAACACCCGCTACTTCGAGGATTTAGTCAATCAAATCAAAAACAAGCCCGACAACTTTATTGCAAAAGTGGTGAAAGGCAAATCATTCTGGAAAACAAACGAAAACGACAATATGAAATTCAAAGCAATAGTCGGCAATCCGCCGTATCAAATTGTGAAAGAAAAAACCAGTGATGAACCAATTTATCATTTATTTTATGACGTATCTTTCAATCTTTCTGATAAAGTATCCTTTATAACCCCTGCTCGATTCCTGTTCAATGCGGGAAAGACGCCCAAAGAGTGGAATAACAAAATATTAAATGACCCGCATTTTAAGGTCGTTTGGTACAAAAGCAATAGTGTAGATGTATTCCCCAATGTAGATATTAAAGGTGGTATCGCTGTGGGATATAGAGACGAGAATCAAGAATTTGGAAAAATAAACACATATACAGCTTTCCCACAGTTAAATTCTATTGTGAATAAAATCGTAAATTATGGTTACGATTCTATAACAAGCATTATTTTTCCACAGGATAAATTTAATTTGTCTGCACTTTATGCAGATTATCCTGAATATCAAACGATGATAGGTAGTAATGGTCGCGAAAAACGGCTAACGACCTCTATATTTGCACTGAATCAATTATTTACCGAACAGCCAACAAATGTTGATGACATTTGCATTTTGGGGCTTATTAAGAATCAAAGAACATATAGATATGTGAAACGTAAATATATTGAAGAAAGTAAAAATCTTAATTTTTATAAGGTTATCGTACCAAAAAGCAATGGCTCTGGTGCAATAGGGGAAATTTTGAGTACACCCTTGATAGGGGAACCCTTGATAGGGTTCACTCAATCCTTTATAAGTTTTGGAAAATTTGAAACACAAGAGGAAGCCGATGCAGCGCATAAATACATTCGATCCAAATTTACCAGAACATTATTGGGTGTATTGAAATCTACACAACATAATAGCAAAGAGGTATGGAAATATGTTCCTCTTCAGGATTTTACCGCTGGGAGCGATATAGATTGGAGTAAAAGTGTTGCAGAAATCGACGCACAACTTTATGCCAAATACAATCTGACAGAAGAAGAAATCGCTTTCATCGAATCCATGATTAAACCAATGTAAATATGGTTTGGGAAGATATAGTGAATTTAGAGCCTGATGTTTTAAGGCAAATAGTAATTTCGGCGAATAATGAATCCGTTGTGTTATACCGCAATGGCGATTTCTTAGGTTCGTTACAAGCTATTGGACCAGCTCTTCAGATATCCAATTTAATTTTTGAGAATTTCCAGAACATGAAATTTATGAAAAAAGAATTACAATTAGATAAAGTTTGTGGGTATATTGGAGATATTTATGGAGAATTGAACGATGAGGAAAATGCACTTAAGTATTATGAGTGTTATCATTTTATGAAGATGCAGATTGCGGGACTTAATTCCACGAATCCCCTCAAACTTTATCAATTTCGTAAATTTACAGATTACAATTTGGCAAATTTAATGAAGCATGAAATTACATTATCCAAGCCATCGGTTATGAATGATATTGTTGATACCCTTATTTTTTCTCGATTTGAAAGTCAGGCTTTTGGAAAAGGTTGTTATCACACAGGGCATCTTAGACATTTTAAGAAATCTTACGAAGATTATCGAATAGCATCATTTTGTTCAGATAATATTAAAACTGGACGTATGGCAATTTCCAACTCTCTTATGTGGGCGCATTATGCCGAAGGACATCGAGGGTATTGCGTTGAATTTATATTTGATTCTGATGACTTTACGAGAAATGATGTTAAAGAAAAAACAGCATCTCGGCTTTTTAGAATGACATATATTCCCGTTGATAAACCATTTAACTTTAACACAAAAGATTCGCTCACAACAAGGGAAGCATTTATGACAAAATCAGGAGAATGGGAATATGAACAAGAAGTAAGATTATTACAGTATAAACGAACTGGCGGTAGTATTAGAGAGCAATATCAATTAAGCCCTAAAACAAAGATAAATGCTATATATTTCGGAGTTAGATGTCCCGAATCAACCAGAAATGTGATTAGGCATCTAATGAAAAATACTGATGTTAAATTTTATCAAATGAGAATCGATACATCCGATGTTTATAATTTAAAATATGATGTTATATAGCCTATCTGTAAGCCTTGTAATGGTAAGGAAATTTATAGTAAATCCGCAAATGATTGAACTATTGCAGAAACTGACCTCATTGGGAGATTATCAACGGCTGAGAACAGAATATCAAAAGTATATGAACTAATATTAGAACCTTATAATGGACGACAATAAAATAATCATCTACCAAGACGACAACGAGGTAACGCGTGTGTCTGTTCGTTTCGCCGACGAAGATTTGTGGCTTACGCAAAATCAATTGGCTGAAATATACGATACGACACAAGAGAATATCTCTATGCACATCACAAGCATCTATCGCGACGGTGAATTGGCGCAAGATCGAACTTATAAGAAATTCTTATTAGTTCGTACCGAAGGCTCTCGGCAGGTGAAACGCAATATCGACCATTACAACCTCGATATGATTATTGCTTTGGGCTATCGTGTCGGGGAGGCGGTGCGGGAATATTTTTTGCTGAAAAGCCGGGTATTCCGGTTGCCCCATGCTATCATGGCGTCGATAATGGGTATCAATGTAGCGCCCAACGGGGTAATGGCGTACTCGGAACGGGGCGGCAATTCGGGAAAAATGGTTTTGGACACGAGACCGTCATCGACCAATTCTTTGAGTTGAAGGTCGAGCACGCGGGGCGCAGCTTCGGGAAAGAGTTTGTGCAATTCGCTGGGGCGCAGCGGCTTGTAACGAAGTTCGTCCAAGATGCAGGATTTCCACTTCGAGCCGATGAGGCTCATGGTCAGGCGCAAAGGACAATCCAAATCGACAGGTATTTTTCGCTCGTACATCGTTCCATATATTATTACACGACAAATATAGCAATAGTCCGCCATTTCCGGAGTATAGGGAAAAATTTTTCAGTACATGAAAAATTTTTCGGTACTTGCTTGAACAGTAGTATCGATATAATTTTGCCGCATAATTTTCACCTAAAAATCGAAATCGTATGAGAGCAAGTATCGAAGAGTATCGGGCAGTGGAAGCTGCCGCCATGAAGTTTGTAAAGAGCGTAGCCGAAGGCAACAGCCGCCATGCCAAAGAGTTGTTCATCGATGAAGCGGTGCTGTTCGGGTATCTGGACGGCAAACTGGAACACGGCAGCATAGAGCAGTTCTACCATAATGTGGACAGTGTGGGCGCAGGCGACGATTTCAAAGCGCGCATCGACGTGATAGCGGTGGAAGAAACGCTCGCCGTCGTGCGCGTATTGGAAGAGAAATGGGGCGGTCGCATCGACTTCACCGACTACCTTCTGCTGATGAAAATGAACGGCGAATGGAAATGCGTCGCCAAAGCGTATAACCAAAATTCCAACACCATAAAAAAATAAGCCATGAATGCGCCTATATTCCCGCACCCCGACCGCCGCAGGTGCGGGAATATTTTGTTTTCATGAAAAAATTTCCGGATTTTTTCTATCTTTGCAACAGATTATACGGAATGAATATGAAAGAAAAAATCCTTGTTACAGGCGGTGCCGGATACATAGGCTCGCACACGGCGGTGGAGTTGCAAAACGCCGGTTACGAAGTGGTGAT
>CANQAM010000028.1 GCA_947589325.1 uncultured Bacteroidales bacterium
AATATTGTATCTTCTCTGCGACGAGTGTACAACGATATGCTAACAAACTGTCAGGTCAGGGAGGTTGACGGGAAAGTGAATAATGTGTAAGCATTTACATTACACATCTTCTCGTGGTAGTTTAATATAAGATGGTGTCAAAATAACTACTTGATTATATCCAAGAATAATAACATTTAACTCATCTTGTACTTTCTTTATATCATTTGGAGTCAAAATAAATGCTGTAAATGGCTCTTTGTGTGAATGTTCAGGTATTGCTATATTTAAGAAAACATTATACTTATTATCAATACACCCTCGTTCTTTTATTAGCTTTTGTGTATTAATAAGCTGAGATAATGCCTCTGACGCGTTTCTTGGAATATTTTTTTCTTTGCAATATTTTAATTCAACGAAAAGGGCAACCCTCCTTCGATGGTCAGTACGAATGGTGGCAAACATACATTCGCAATTAGATTCACCTTGAAAAAACGTCGAATGTTTTTCAAAATTAACAGCCCAATATGTATAGTGATTGGGATTTGACAAATGAAAAGCGTAAATATCTTTAGGCTTACTATACAATATTTCTACACCTTGTTCCTTGTGAGTTTGTTCGCTATAGTCCACCACATAGGCATCTACATCGTGCCGCTCGGCTGCTTGGAAATACTGTATCATTCGTGTGTCGGTAAGTACTGTAATAGTTCAGCAAAATCTGTAGTAATGTTCTTCATTATTCTATCAAAATAATTAGAAGAAATTAAGCCATCATTATCTTGAATTGTTTTATTTTTAATTTCATCAAGACCAACAATGTGACCAGCCCGAATCTCCCAAATAGATACATCTGAAGGATTAATCCATGAATTTCTGAATCTTATAGCCTCTACATTATCATCTTCAATTTCATCCTTCACTAACCAGCCAAGCATACAATTATTCAAAGCATACAATATATATGGACTATGTGTTGTAATTACTAATTTATCTCTCCCTTTGTCCATTAAACTTAAAAAGTAATATAATAATTTTTCTTGGGTCTCTGGAAATAAATTTTGCTCTGGTTCCTCAATTATTACGCTTGAAAAATGCGGTTTAGTAATATTATCTTCCAGACGGAATATTTTCTCTAATGTCGAGGGTATCGTCTTATCATCTACTCCCCACAACAACTTTCTAACGTCTTGAGTCGCTTGAGAGAACGCTTCAGTGAATTGTTCCTTTAATTGTTCATTATTTAATAGATCATCAGTTATCGTACCATCTTCCCGCATTTTATTTAAAAGGGGCGCATATATTAAGTTGAGATACAGGTTCTTTTTTTTGAAAGATATATCTTCAATATGATCGTATACCCATTTTACAACATCATAAAAATATATACACAAGGGAACTACTGACTGTAATCCACTTGAGGCTACTGCCAAAGATATTTTATTCCCATCTTCAAATAAAATTGTGTCCTGACGATTATCTTCGTCAAAATAGAATTTAGCACCTAAATCTAATATATCAAAAGAGTTGTCTTTCCCATATTTACGATGAATTGACAACCAGTCAAATAAGAAAGTTCTTATATTGTCTCGAGAAAGTGGAAGAGATTCTATCCCTTGTAATGTCATAAGATTCCGTTCTGATGGGATATAAGCAATTTTTCCTACTTTTTTTTCTTCAAACGAATCATTTTTTTCTACATTAAAGCTATTTTGACCATCAATGCAGAATGTTATAACATCGCCATGATAACAAATATACGAATCATCTTTGAAATAATCATTAAGTCTGTGAAACTTAATGAGATTTTCTTCAAGAAAATTAGATGATTTAATATATTCAATATCCTGATGTACTAGAATATCTTTTTCAAGCCAATGACTAAAACTAATAATTTTAGCAATCGTACTTTTCCCACTACTTTGTGGTCCGATAAATATATTGAATCTATTTAGCTCAATATTAATATCCTTTATTGGACCGACGTTTTTTATTTCTAGAGTATTCATCTCTAATATATTTTATATGCAAAGATACAAAATTATTTTTATCATTTCATTTGAGAACCAAGTAATGTACCATATTTCATTAAGTTTTGGTTGTTTGTTGAATAAATAAGATATAGGTAGATGTCTATTGGCATCCATGACGAACTCGTTCTCATTCCCGATGAGTATTCGTTCTTGCGAAAGCGGAGTCAGAGAAAAACTTTACGATAAGAGCTGAGACCTGTGGCAAGGCTGCCGGAAAAACCGTATCTGGCTTATCGTTTGGCAAAACAGATGGACAATACTTCGAACCGTTCTTCCGACAGATGACATCTGTACCTGCAGCTCGTAGGGCGACCGCAGCAGCCAAGAAAAGACTGACGATACTGACAAAAGGAGAACAATCGGTTGCCTCAATCAAAAGGAACATTGCCGACATGGGTATCTGTTTCCAAACGCTTAATGACCGATTAAATTTCCTCATAATTGATATGGGAAGCCTCTACCGAGGTTCACGGAGCAAAGAGGATTATGATCGGCTCATTGACAGGCTTAAACGCGGCGTATAGCGTTTGTCCTCCTCAAGATGGTAAAGGGGTTGCCAACCCGTAATTCGTGTCTTAATGGACACGAAACGCTACTTCTGCTTGCAGAAAGAGTGGCATCACTCCAGACGGCAACTGCCGACCGGAGGATTAGGCTAATAGCCTTATAATAGGCATATCTACATTGAATATCAAATAAATATCTCTATATTTCAGAAGATTAAATAACAATAAAGTAACAAATTATTTTCGCAACTGCACGTTGGAAATAAACAAGCGGTTGTAATAAGCAACTTATCATCACAAAGCACCGAAATAATTACGGGGTCTAATCGTTATCCGAATCTCTGCTATTTATCACAAGCTTCAATGCCTAATGGAATAAAATTCTTCCGGAGTTAATTAAAGATTTTAAAACAAATGCTTGTCTTAATAACTTCAATCCAATAGATTCTGATATAAAGTATAGTGTGTATTAAATGTGTTCATTTTGAAGCAGGAGAATGGGGGAAACAGACAAAATCTTGCCGATGAAGCTGCTTTTTTATCTATCAAAGGTGTATATTTCAAATAAAATATGTATTTTTGCGTTCAACATCAAAGTATTGTAATTTATCGATAAGCTAAATGTTATGGAATCGCAAAAAATCAATAGGATTAAAGTTGTATTAGTCGAAAATGGCAAGACAGGGAAATGGTTGGCAGAACAGGTCGGGAAGAATGAAGCCACAGTTTCCCGATGGTGTTCTAACAAAATGCAGCCCTCCCTTGATATGCTTGTGAGAATTGCAGAACTTTTAGATATTGAAACTAAGGATTTAATAAATACGCGGAAAGACATCTGAAAATGGGTACGAACTTTTTTACGAACGAGAAAGATAATACACTCCTTGAAAAGATTGAAGGGGTATTCAAATATAAGCAGGTGCATTTCTTCGATGCCCTTGTCGGTTATTTTCGTGCCTCCGGTTATTTTAAAATCCGCAAATTTATTCAACAGACCCCACATATACGCATATTGGTAGGTATCAATGTAGATAAACTCACTTATCAGGCAAACCAACAAGGGATCCTCTTTAATCCAAATGCAGAACAGTCCCAAGAAGAGTTCTTCAATGATATTAAGAAGAATATCCAAGAGGCAAAGTATGATAAGTATGTTGAGGATGGTATGTATCAGTTTATCGAAGATATAATGTCCGGTCGGATAACCATGCGTATTCATCCTAAACAAAATATCCATGCCAAGATTTATATATTCCGAGAAGAAGTATACCACCCGCACGGATATGGTTCGGTTATCACGGGATCTAGTAATCTAACCGAAGCCGGTCTTGAAAACAATTTTGAGTTCAATGTGGAACTTCGTTATGATGATGATATTCAATTTGCCACGAAAACATTTGAGAGACTATGGGAAGAATCAGTTGAAATCGATTTAACTCATATTGAAAAGATTAAGAAAGAATCTTATCTCAATACTGACTTTACTCCTTACGAAATATATTTGAAGTTCCTGCTGGAGTATTTTGGCAAGAGCATTGATTTCGACCCAAATTCAATATCAGATTTGCCTAAGGGGTATAAGAAACTATCATATCAGGTTGATGCCGTCAATGACGGATATTCCAAGATGATAAAATATAACGGTTTCTTCCTGTCCGATGTCGTCGGATTGGGAAAGACTGTTGTGGCAGCTCTCATTGCCAAAAGATTCTTCTTTTCCAACGGCTTTCCTACTCACAGGTCTCATACACTGATTATCGTTCCACCAGCCCTGAAAGACGGGTGGATTGAGACATTGGATACCTTCAAAGTTGATAACTTTAAGGTCATAACCAATGGGAGTCTGCATAAAATCAAGTCGCCTGAGACTTATGACCTGATTATTGTTGATGAGGCTCATAAATTCAGAAGCGACACAGCATCTATGTATAATGAGTTGCAGAAATTATGTAAGACTAAAACCGTTCATTATGACGGCTCCTTGCACGATAAAAAGGTAATTCTCATTTCTGCAACCCCACTGAATAACAAACCAGAAGATATAGCCAATCTTGTATATCTATTTCAGGATTCCAAAGACAGCACATTGGAAGAAGGAAATTTGCAACGCTTTTTCCGTGAGCAAACCGATAAGTATAAGAAACTGAAAGGGTGCAAAGACATCAATGAAATTGCAGAAGGTGTTAAGGCTATCTATGAAAAGATCCGGGTAAAAGTGGTGGAACCGCTTACTGTCAGGAGAACCCGTGCCGACTTGATGGAGAATGAAGCATACTGTAAAGATTTGGCAGAACAAGGAATCCGATTTCCCAAAGTAACAGCACCCAAGAAAATATATTATCAGCTTGATACGGAGCTGGATGCGTTATACGACAGAACCATAGAGGCATTAAGCAAAAGATTACAGTATTTCAGATATCAGGCGATAAAGTATCTTGCCAATGACAAAAAGAAGAAATATCCCAAAGCAGATTTACTGTCTATTCAATTGGCAGGAATAATGAAAACATTGCTTGTCAAACGCATTGACAGCAGTTTCGAGGCATTTAAACAATCATTACGACGATATCGTGATGCCAACCGTACCATGCTCGATATGTTTGAAAAAGGAACCATTTACATAGCTCCTAATCTGCATGTCAATGAGCTTCTGATGGCAGATAAAGAAGATGAATTGATAAAACAGATTAACGAAGCCAGATATACGGATCCGACAATTGAAATATGCACCCCTGAAGATTTTGACCCACAATTTATAAAAGGGCTACAAGATGACGGAGATATATTGGATAATCTTGTTGCAGAATGGGATAAGATTACTCATGATCCTAAACTTGAAGAGTTTGTAAAAAGGCTTGAGCAAGAGTTGTTCGATAGGCATATCAACCATGAAGGAAAACTTGTAATATTCTCTGAAAGCAAGGAAACTACCGAATACCTTGCCAAAGAGCTGAAACATCGAGGATTCTCAAAGATTCTGACAGTTACGAGTGCGAATCGAAGCGACATGATGCCTGTTCTCAAGGAAAATTTTGATGCGAATTTCAATGGCAATCAAAAGAATGATTTTGAGATTGTCATCTCTACGGAAGTATTGGCCGAAGGTGTGAATCTTCATCGAGCCAATGTCATTGTCAATTATGATACGCCTTGGAACTCTACAAGGCTTATGCAACGCATAGGTCGTGTGAACCGTATAGGGAGCACGGCTTCGGAAATACATATTTACAACTTTTTCCCAACGAGCAAGGTAAACGACGATATTGAGCTTGAAAAGAAAGCCAAAATGAAATTGTTTGCCTTTCATGCAGCACTTGGCGAGGACAGCCAGATATATTCAACTGATGAGAATCCCGAAAGTTTTGGATTGTTCGATAAAACCATTGATGAGGAACGTGACGAGAAGCTGCGTTATCTGATGTGGCTGCGTAAACTAAAAGCCGGCAATCCTGAGTTAATCAAACGTATTGCCAAATTACCCATGAGGGCGAGAGTAGGACGCAAGAACAAACTTATTCCCCTAAGTACCATTACGTTTATTCGCAACAAACGTAGAGATGCGTTTACATTTATTCGGGAAGACGGCAGCATTGAAGACCTTACTTTTTTAGAAGCTGCAAAAGAGTTTGAGGCTCGTGCCGATGAGAAATCGTTGCCACTTCATGAATTGCATCATGAACAGGTAGCAAAAGCTATTGAAGTTTTCAAGCAGTCAGAGGAACAGGCAAAAGCCATTACCAAGAAAGTCAATCCGACTCAAGGACCGAATGAAAAGAAAGCTATTACCTATCTTGACGGGTTTATGTCAATTCCGAACATATCTGAGCAAGAGCAGCAATTGATATCTAATGCCAAACGAGCAATAACAACAGGTAAGTTCCAACAGTTACAGCGCGATGTCAACAAACTCCAATCTTCAACAAAAAAAGTTGCGGTCAAGCCTGTTGTACTATTGGAGCGACTAATCAATATTATCACAGCCTATCCACTTGAAAATATTGAGATAAGTCCAATTGCTTCTACTACAACAAATACAGTCAATTATAAAAAAGAGAATACTCCGGAGATTATCATTTCCGAAAGTTTCAATATGTAAAGGATAGTCACATGGGCGAAAACAATCGTATAGAATACAAAAGAGAACTGACTCCGGAACTTAATATAGAGAATAAGGTGGCTGCAACCATTACGCCCATGGAACGTGTTGAAACACCGCTATGGAACAAAGTAGCTCTTCGCGAGGCCGTCATAAATGCTATTGTGCATAATGATTATTCTTTTGAGGTGCCGCCCAAATTTGAGATTTTTCCGGATCGCCTTGAAATAACTTCAGCCGGTCGTCTGCCCGAATCGCTTAGCCGTGAAGAATTCTTTAACGGCATATCTATTCCACGTAACAAGGAATTGATGCGTATATACCGCGATGTGGAACTTGTTGAATCCTTGGGCTCCGGCATCCCTCGTATATTATATGCCTACGGCAAGGAGTGCTTCATGTTCACGGATAACTTTATCCGAATCACTTTCCCCTCCAATGTTTATGTAAATGCCCATGATGGCACCAAGTCGGCACCAAGTCGGCACCAAGTCGGCACCAAGTTATTTCCCGATATTGAAAACATAGATAAGTTGATGTTTTTTTGTATTGAAAAACGTTCCGTCACAGAAATGCTTTCCTTTATGAATCTTAGTGATAGAACGAAATTCCGTAAAAAATACATTTATCCGCTTTTGGGTTCCGGCATTCTTCAAATGACGATTCCCGATAAGCCAAACAGTCGGGAACAACGTTACTTCTTAACCCAATACGGCTTGGACATCATCGAAAAAAAATAAAAGGAAATAGTTATGAACAAGATAGAATTGAGAAATAAATTATCCGCCAAGTTTGATTTCCAGATATGGAAAGAAATATTTGAAAGAATATTCTCCACATCTAATGTCGAATACCTTTCGCAGGAAGTATCCATTGATGCCGCACTCATAAAGAATGGCGGGCAAGTGGGTACAATCCGCCTCGACGATGGTCGTTCTTTGGCTATCTTCAAGTTTGAGGTTGCCGACAATATCGTCATTGCCCGTAATCGCAGAGGGCTACGCGATATTGCTGCCAAGTATGTTGACCAGTCGTTGATTCATGGAGCTCTGGTTTTATATTATTCCGATAATCAGACTGACTATCGTTTGACTTTTGTAGCCAAACAATCCACATTCGATGAGTCTGGACAACTTATAAAGACTGAAACAGCTCCTAAACGCTATACTTTTCTTCTTGGACCGAATGAACCATGTACTACCGCAGCCAATCGTTTATATGAGTTGCTTGAGTGTAACCGTAAAAACGGTTCAATATATCTTGCCGATGTGACTGAAGCATTTTCTGTCGAGCGTCTCAACAAGGAATTCTTTGACGGGTACAAAAAGCAATACTTCAACTTCCTTGCTCCCCTTTCCGATACAAAGCAGAATCGCGATTATGTCAAGAAGCTGCTTGGGCGTATCGTATTCCTTCATTTCCTTCAAAAAAAAGGCTGGATGGGGGTACCGGCTTCCCATTCGGACTGGAGCGGTGGCGACAAAAACTATCTTGCACATCTCGTTGATAGACATAATGGGAATGATCGCTTATTGAGCGATGTTTTGGAACCGTTATTCTTCAAAACTCTAAATGAACCCCGCCCCGATGATTCAGCAGATTCCATTCTTGGTGAGAATATCAAGATTCCATATCTTAACGGAGGTCTGTTCGATAAGGACGACATCGATAAACTTGATATTGACTTCCCATACGACTACTTCAAGAATCTGATGGACTTTTTCTCTCAATACAACTTCACTATCGACGAGAACGACCCCGACGACAACGAGGTGGGCATCGACCCCGAGATGCTGGGGCATATCTTCGAGAACCTGCTCGAAGACAACAAGGACAAAGGAGCGTTTTACACGCCGAAGGAGATTGTGCAGTATATGTGCCGCGAGAGCGTCATACAGTATCTGAAAACACACGAACCCGATGCCCGGTATGCCGATGCTATTGAACATCTGATTCGGAACGGCGAAGTGGATAAAGAGCTGCAAGACAAAGCAATCGCAATGCAGTTCACCAAATGGTTGTCGGAGGTTAAGGTCTGCGACCCGGCTATCGGTTCGGGCGCATTCCCTATGGGCGTACTGAATGTGCTGTACCACTCCCGCCGGTTGCTCTACGGCTTTACAAAGGAGAACACCGCATTCTCTCCCGCAGAGGTGAAGCGCGAGATTATTCAGAACAACATCTACGGCGTGGACATCGAGCAGGGCGCGGTAGATATTGCCCGTCTGCGTTTCTGGCTGTCGCTGGTTGTCGATGAAGATAGACCGCAGCCCCTGCCTAATCTCGACTACAAGATTATGCAGGGCAATTCGCTGCTGGAAAGTTTTATGGGCTATGATTTAAGCCGGCTCCTCCCCGTAAACAAAGACGGCAAGACGAGTAAACGGGCGATCCAGCCTGCTTCGGCGAACGACACACAAGCACGGCTTGTATTCGGGCAGGAGCAGAATTCCATTGCCGAAATCCAACGATTGATGCGGCTGTACTATTCGCCTGAAAACCACGAACAGAAAGAACAGTTGAAACGGCAGATTGACACGCTGGTCAAAGAGCATATCGTGATATGCAGCGGTAATAAGCCGGCGGTGTGCGAAGCGGTCGATCGGATAGCCGACAACAACAAACCTTTTTTCCTGTGGCACCTCTATTTTGCCGACGTTTTTCAAAAAGGAGGTTTCGACATTGTTATCGGCAATCCACCGTATATAAAGGAAGGGCGTATGTCAAAAGCCTATTTTTTACCATATAAAAATTCACCATATTACAAAGGTAAAATGGATATATGGTATATGTTCGGATGTAAAGGATTGGATTTACTCAATAAGAATGGAATCCTTTGCTTTATCGCAACCAATAATTGGGTAACTAGTTTTGGTGCAGGGATATTGCGTAATAAAATAATGAAAGAGACACGCATTTGTAATCTTGTTGATTTTGGAGCCGTAATGATGTTCGATAGCGCAAGCATTCAGACTATGATAATGCTCTTCCAAAAAGATAGCAAAACAAACGATTATACATTTGATTTCCGAAAATTAACAAAATATAAAGCAACAGAAAAAGATGCCATAGCAATGCTTACCAAATCATCTAAAGATGCTGAATATTTCTCCCCAACTATACGGCGGGATAATTATATAGATAGAAATTTCACCTTTAGTAATCAAGATGGTATATTTGATAAGATAAAAAGTAACAATAATATAATTTATCTTCTTGATAGAGAGTTAACAAATGGCATCCATCCTCATTATGATTTTATAAATAAACGCTTATCGGAAAAATTCAAATTACCGTTAGGCATTGGTATCTTTGGTTTAACCGATAAGGAATATCAATCTTTAGATCTTTCTGAACAAGAAAAAATATTAATAAAGCCTTATTATAACTCATCGGACAATGTTCATCGATACTATATTACGCCATCTGTATTAAAGTTAATATATACAGATTCTTCATTCAAGAGTATCCATAGTATGGATCAATATCCTAATCTAAAGAATCATTTGGACAAATTTGCTGATATTATATCATCAGATAATAAGCCATATGGTTTACATAGGGCGAGGGAAGAACGTTTCTTCCTTGATGAAAAAGTAGTAGCACTTCGAAAATGTGCAAATAAACCTATATTTGCATATTCGGATACGAATACATATCTATCAGCCACCTTTTATATTATAAAGACTTCTCGCGTCAATATGAAATATTTAACAGGGTTGCTAAATTCCACTTTGATAGAGTTCTGGTTAAAGAATAAAGGTAAAATGCAAGGCACGAACTACCAACTTGACAAAGAACCTTTGCAGGAGATACCTATTGTTGTGCCAACAGCCGATGTGCAAAATATAGTTGCAACCTTAGTCGATATAATCATCTTGCTTAGAAGCAATTTATCAAAACGAGCCAGCAATCTTGTTTCTAACGAATATTTAGCAACTGAATATGAGAAATTGATAGATGGATGTGTATATGAACTGTATCTGAAAGAGGAAATGGATAAAATTGGTGTATCTGTTATCCCCTCCCTCTCAAAATATATGCAATGCAAAGAACTCAATACAGATAATATGCAAAATATATGGAACATATATAAAATGGTTGATGACAATGGTTTAATTGATTTGATAGATTCGTTACCGTTATTAAATTCAGAAATGCTAAAAACTATAATATTGTCTTGACAATGGCTACTATTACCCGAATTGAAATAGATGGATTCAAAGCCTTCCCTGAAAATTTTGTTTTAGATTTAGAGGGAGGTAAGAACCTATTATTATATGGCGAAAATGGAAGTGGAAAATCCTCCATATACTACGCTTTACATGCTGTGTTTCAGAGTGTCCTTAAAGATGATCGGGGCGCAAAGTATTTTAAACCTGAGGATGAGCAGCACCTGATAAACATCAACAAAATTGAAGATGTAAAAAATAATGCCTACCACCCTTTTATTCGTATTACATTTAATAATAATGACATATGGCGATTGGATCATGGAGGACTAATATCTGAAAATGGGGGTTCAGATGATACGATTAAACTTTTGAATAGAGGCTCGGCATTCATAAATCATTCTTATATTTCACGCTTTCATGCTGCAAGAAATTCCGAAGATATAAATCTTTGGAATGTATTTTATAAAGATATCCTGCCTTTTTATAGGGCTAAAGAGAATGAGGATTTTTTGTCTGTACAGTTTGATAATATTCAAGACGAGGCTAATACTTTACCAAGGTTGAATAATCAATCGTTTTTAAGCAGAATTACTGAATTTAATAACATGTTGTTTTATTTTATTGAGGATACGAATAAAAGAATAGGAAATATTTATAATGAGAATTTTAAATTTGAGAAAGATCCTGACTTGGAGATCAAATTGATATATAAGGCAGATAATGCTCCGGATAACCCTACACATGATCCCTATTACTTATTTTATGGGAATAACAGAAATGGGGTAAAATGCCCCAAATTATTAGTGTCTCCTAGAATTGGCATCGAAATCAAAGAAAACGGAAAAGAAATCCACAAACCACAGACCTATTTTAATGAAGCGCGCTTGACGGCTATCGCTCTTGCTGTGAGATTTGCCAGTCTTTCTAAAAAATCAGACGGGTGTTTCTTGGCTTTAGATGATATGCTTATAAGTTTAGATATGAGTAACAGAAGAAAAGTTATTGATTATCTATTTGGAGTAGCATCTAAACATTATAATATCTATTTATTTACACATGATAGAGCTTTTTTTGAGCTCACAAAAGAAGTTATAGTTGCTAAAAATTTAAAGAGTAATTGGACATTCAAGGAACTATATAATGGAGATCTTGCACAAGATAATCCGAAGTGTTTTGCATCGGAAGACTCTTTCACTCGGGCAATATATCATTTTAAGAATTTTGATTATCCTGCATCTGCGAACTATCTAAGAAAAGCAGTAGAGGAGTTAATACTATTATTCCCTTCATATATTTCCAAAAATGATAATGGCTCTGACAAGGATAAATTGAGAGCAAAAATTGATGCCGCAAAAAATGTACTGGAATGTACGGATGGCAACACGGACGATATTCAACATATTATTTTTTCTTTGGGGATATTGTTGAATCCATTATCACATAGAAGTATTGATGCCAATATTTATCGCATAGAGTTACAGGATGTTATAGGTATAATACCGAGATTGCGACAGCATATTATTAATTTAGAGATCAAAGAAGTATTAGCAATAGAAAATGCTATCACTTTATATATTGATGAGACAGAAAACAAACGATGTGAGATTAAAGTAACATTGAAAACACCTTTGTATTCTTATTTAAATCAAAGGGGAAAAAGAGTGCTTTCAATTGCAAAAGGAGATACCGTGGAAAGCGTTACTATTGAAAATGAAATAAGAGGGGAAGCAAAGTCATATAGATATAAGAAAGGAGTGTCATTAGAAAATATATGCAGAGAAATACATGAGCATCTTGGAAAAGATTATGAAAATAATTATGCTAATTTATATAAAAATATTGATGGCGTTGAATTAATAAATTTAATATGAAGCAGTTTTTTGAGAATATAGGCATAGGTCTTTTTAGTAATGTCGTTTTAGCGGGTCTCACGTTTTTAGGGCAAAACTATTTTGATTGGAATCTTCAAATTCCTTTATGGCTTTGCTTCATCATTGCAGCCAGCATTATTCTCGTAGAAAAAATTGTCCGCTACTGCATCAGAAAGTGTAGAATTCGAAAGGCTATATCAACCTACAATTATGGCTGTTTTGGAAACTCATATCTATATAAATGGAAATATGTAAAAAATCCGAAAGGTTTATATGGTTATGAACCCATTGGCATTCAAGTGGCAGAATCGAAGACATCAATTGACACACCCAATAACATAGTCTACCATGCTGGACATGATGTAGATGAGTCGAAAATTAAACTAATTATTAGATTATCATTAATTGGGTCGGTTGAGAAAAATAGCAAAGAAAAAATCCAGCCGATTCTTGACTATTTACATTGGACAGAGGAAAAATAGTTTAATTAAAAATATAGAGGTTATGGACTATCAGCAAGTATATAACGAGGCAATGGCAAAATTGGCAGAAGCGCAAAACTACCAAAGTGAAATTATCAATTGTAACAATGAGTTGCAATCGATATATTCAAAGATGACCTATAATTTGCAATTTTATTATCGTTTGATGCAACAATCTAATGAAGTCGTCAAACGACAATATGATTGGATTAGAAAGCGGGACGATAAACTGAATGATGCTCTTGCCAAGGCATTGGACCTCGTCGATGATGAAACGGACAAGGGAGTGTTCTATATCAATTCATTGGGTTCACAAGTGTTGGGCAATATATACGGTTTCATGGTATGGTATAATATCCGCCTCCAATATTCCCTAGAATTTATGGTAAAATTCGCAAAAATCACAGCCAAAGGGCTGTCCCAATTCCCATTCGATATAAGAGGGTTTGGTTGGTGACGGTTGCCGAAATTCAGGTTGTTTTTAGAACGAGATAAAAGCATGATTCAATTATGATAACGAACGACGAAATACAAACCCTGCTGCATAGTACGGAAACTTACCGGATAGAACGAACCATATCGACCGGTAATATGGACAAATTTTGCGAAGCGATTTGCGCTTTTGCCAATGACCTGCCCGATTCGCGCAAGAAGGGGTATTTGTTTATAGGTGCGAACGACGACGGCAGTTTGTCGGGGTTGAAGGTAGATGATGCCTTGCTTAAAAAGATTACCGCCATTCGATCAGACGGCAACATTCTGCCGTTACCTGTGATGACGGTCGATAAAGCAGTGTTTCCCGAAGGCGACTTGCTGGTAGCGGAGGTTTCGCCGTCGCTGCTCCCGCCGGTTCACAAACCTATAATTGTATTTAAAACAAATAATATATGACAAGTTATTGTAGAAAGACGTATTCGTATTTTGGTAAAATGACAAGCGTTCATGGGAAACTGTTTCTGTGTATCATATCAATTTTTACCGCCGCCTTTATTGTATATCTCTTCTGTGCTAAAGCAACATTACGCGATTCGCAAAAAGAGATAAAAGAATCTTATGCAGAGCATATTCGCAAAGCCGATAGTTTATATATAGACTTAATGAACTATAATAAAGCTATGACGGATAATATTTTATCATTGAACTCTGATTTATTGACAGATCCTTTGATAAAATCTACATTAGCAGGAAATAACAATTTGTCGCAAAAACAATATGATACGTTATTGTCATTAATATTAGAGCATAATACCGTTATTGAACATTGTCAAGAACAGTATGAGTTAAAAATACAACGAGATTCTTTACGGTTAGGTGTTGAAAGAGATTTACTTAATGGTCAAATAAAAACGATGGTAGATCTTCATTTGAACAAGATTGAGTATGAGTACAGCAATATCACCATATGGGCTGCAATTATGACAATCGTATTCCTTGTATTCAGTTTTTACTCCATATTCAAGATTGATGAGCTTATTCAACAAGGAAATGAAGGGGTTAGGAATATCAGACACCTTGAACGTGAGGGCGTGCAGGAAGTAGAGAAACTTAAAAATACAACAAACGATTTAATAGGAAATACAAAAATAACAGTGGCCACTTTTATTCAAGGACAGCAAAAAAGGATGGATGAAACTTTTATGTTTGTTAGGCAAAGAACTGATGAAATTGAAAAATCGACTAATAATTCACTCAAGGACTTCGATAAACAAAAACAAACATTAGATGAAGGATTCCAGAAAATATCTAAAGAATATGAGACGCGAATTAACCAGTTGTTAGATATGAAAAATAAGCAATTCCAAGATATCAATGAGCAAATGAATAACTTGATTATTCAAACCAGTACCTATATAAATAAATTAAAATCTGATAAAGACGTTGCTTCTAACAACACAAAACTAGACAACAATACAGAGCAGGACAATAATCCGGAACAGGACAATAATACAGAATCAGACGGAAAGGAGGAGCAAAAATGATAGATACAAATATGTTGTATAAGAATTCTTCTGATGCACTTATGCAGGCTCGGAATTCTCAATCTCAAATTTCGCAGAAAGAGTTTGAGTTGAAATTGATGGAGATAAACAATCATTACTCCCCATACAATACCAATAATCCGTATATGAATTTCATCATACAGAAACATAGTATCGAGAGTGAAATAACCCGTCTGAAAAACGAGCGGGATAATCATGTCCTTAATGCGATTAGCAATGCATTACTATTAGCTAATATTGAGATGCAAAGTAACATTATGTTTTCAATGGCATATTTGGCTATTAGCTCTATAAATTCATTTCTTTCTTATGAAAATGTTTCTTCTCTATCATTGCCATTTACCTTGCAATCTGATATATCTCAATTATCTACCCGATTAGCAAGTTCCGATTTTAATCCTTCTTTATTGTCGGAAATACAACGTTTAAAAAATATATTTCATATATACTAGAATCCTCAAAAGCATGACTATTGACGACATAAAAGAATTGATAGCCTCCGCCGAATCACGGACGTTGGAACTTATCTTGAAAGTTGGACATAATTCTTTCTTTTTTTGACCGATTTCGTATTTCTGCCGTCGCCGAAAATCTGTCAACACATGTAAACCATTGTCAACACACGTCAACTAATGCGTCAGTGTGATATTGCCCCGTTCGGCAGTCTGTGCTCGCGGTAGAAATACGGTTCAAAAATATGCGTAAAAACGGGAAATTCCAAATAGCAACCGGAAAGCGGATAAAAACAAAACACATTGAATATCAATGTGTTTATAATAATTACTTATAAATAGTTATGGTTGTTTCGACCCTCTCACTTTCCGACGCAGAAGTGGCGGAAGATGGTGGAGAGGATTTCGTCGGTGGTGATTTCGCCGGTGATTTCGCCGAGGTGATGGAGGGTTTCGCGTATGTCCTGCGAAAGGAGGTCGCCGGTGTAGTTGTCGCGCAATCCTTGCAGGACGCGGCGGATAGCGGTTTGCGCACGCAAGAGGGCTTCGTAGTGGCGTTGGTTGGTTACCACGACGTCGCTTGCCGAGTCGTCGCGCTGCGCCCATGCGGCAAGATGGTTTTCGAGGGGTGTCATATCGGCGTCGGTGCGGGCGGATATTTCCAGTATGGCGTCGGGGGCGATGCCCCATTTTTCCAATGCGCGGCGATGACGGGCGCATTGCTCGGGCGCGAGGAGGTCGGTTTTGTTGATGAGGGCGACGAGGTGCTTTCCTGCGCAGCGGGGCAACAGCTGTTCCGAGAGTTGTTGCAGGGCGTCATCGGCAGAGGTGCCGTCGATAGTCCAAAGCACGATGTCGGCTTGTTCGAGTTTGCGGAAGGTGCGGTCGATGCCCATGTTTTCGATGGTGTCGCGGGTGTCGCGTATGCCGGCGGTGTCGATGAAACGGAAGGTCGTGCCCTGTATATCGACGGTGTCTTCAAGGGTGTCGCGGGTCGTCCCGTGTATGTCGGACACGAGGGCGCGGTCGTCGTGAAGGAGCCGGTTGAGGAGGGTCGATTTTCCCGCGTTGGTTTCGCCGACGATAATCGTGGGTATGCCGTTTTTCAGGGCGTTTCCGCGATGAAAGGTGTCGGCAAGACGGGTAATCACCTGTTCGATGTGCTGCGCCAATTCGGTAAGTCGGGAACGGTCGGCAAACTCCACATCTTCTTCACTGAAATCGAGTTCGAGTTCGACGAGGGAAACGAATTGCAGCAGCTGTTCCCGCAAGGCGAAGAGTTCCCGACTGAATCCGCCCCGCATCTGGTTCATCGCCAACCGGTGCGAGGCAGCCGATTCGGAGGCGATGAGGTCGGCGACGGCTTCGGCTTGGGAGAGGTCGAGTTTGCCGTGTGCGAATGCGCGGCGGGTAAATTCGCCCGCCATAGCGCCGCGACAGCCTTTCTTCATCAACAGGGCGATAAGCGTCCGGCGTATGTAGAGGGAGCCGTGGCAGGATATTTCGACGGTGTCTTCGCCGGTGAACGAGTGGGGTGCACGAAAGAGCGATACGACCACTTGGTCGAGCGTCGCGCCCTGTTCATCGACTATCTCGCCGTAAACGAGCGTATTGGGGGCGCGCCGGCTCAACGGCGTTTTATCGCCTGCGGGGCGAAAAATCGTATCGACGATAGCGAAGGCATCGCGCCCGCTGACGCGCACGACGGCTATCGCACCCGTCCCCGCAGCGGTGGAGAGGGCACAAATGGTATCGCTGTCGGTGTACAGCGGCTGTTCAGAAATTCCATTCATCGAGGTCATATCGTGATTCTATTCGGTTTTCGATTTCATCGGGCAAGACAGGGAAAAAGTCTATGCCGGTAAGTGTCTCCACGCTGTCGATAGAAACGGCATAGCGCGCCAACGGCTGCCGCCGCGACTTGGGCCGGTTGGGGAAGATAAAGCCTATCCCCTTGCCTGTCCCGACGTATGGAGCCACGACCACTTTGTAAAACGCCGACGGCACTTTGATGCGGTTGCGCCCTATCGTCGCGTCGGTGGGCGAAACGATAGGACCGCAGACGATGACGAGGGCACTGTCCTGCTCCGCCCATTCACGGATTTTTATTTCGAGACGTTTCCAGTCGCCGCGGTTCACCGCCGGAGCCTGCGGGCAGATATTGGTAAAATAGAACGACTCGGACATGGCGTTTCTGTCCCAGCGCATATCGCCGGCCGGTGTCATGTGTCCGCGGTCGAATCCGCTTCGGGTATAGTCGGACTTTTCGGCTTGCGGAAGGTGCAGTGTTTCGTCGGGACGGAAATCGTCTTTGCGGGGTGTCCTGCCGTCCAGCTCTTCC
The DNA here is from genome assembly GCA_947589325.1 of uncultured Bacteroidales bacterium. Taxonomy (GTDB): domain Bacteria; phylum Bacteroidota; class Bacteroidia; order Bacteroidales; family UBA11471; genus Caccoplasma. The sequence continues at coordinate 17,936 of CANQAM010000028.1, forward strand.
CGCACGAGTTCGTAAGCCGACCAGTTGGGCAGCCGCCACCCGCTGTTGTAAGAAACGGTGTAGCCGATATAGCTGCGCCGCAGGTCGGGACGCCCGTCGGCAAATGTCGCAGGGATTTCGAGATTGTCGTAATGCGCTGTTTTTGCAAGCGATTTTTCATCGGCGGCAGAAAGCCCCAGTCCGCGCATGATTTGCGGGAGGCACACGACAAGGACGAGCACGACCAACACCGCCGCAATATTCCGCCCGAAATGCTTTCGGCGAAAGCGACTTCCGTCCCGCTGTTTCCTGTGTTTCTGCATTCTGCCGTTTTTTCTTGTTTTCCCGTTGCAAATGTACGCATTTTTACCTATCTTTGTTTGCCGTTTCGACAGAAAAGGATTCAACTGCACCCGATTCATCGTTTGCAGCAAAATTCGTCCGAGAATGGCAAGACGTCCAATACAAAAATATATTTTATGGAAAAACTGCTCAACCGTTTTCTGCGCTATGTAAGTTTCGACACCCAGTCGGACGAATTGACGAACATGACGCCCAGCACGCCCGGACAGATGATTTTCGCCCGAGAGTTGGAAAAGGAGCTTCAGCAAATCGGACTTACCGAAATTACGCTCGACGAAAACGGCTACCTCATGGCGACACTTCCCGCCAACAGCGACAAGCCGCTGCCCACTGTCGGATTCATCGCCCACCTCGATACCAGCCCCGACTGCTCGGGACGCAAAGTGTCGCCACGCATCGTCGAGAAATACGACGGCGGCGACATCGTACTCAACGCCGAAGACAACGTGCTGCTTCGCCCCGACGAATTTCCGGAGCTGCTGCACTACACGGGGCAGGATATCGTCGTAACCGACGGAAAAACGCTCTTGGGCGCCGACGACAAAGCCGGCGTCGCCGAAATCGTTTCGGCCATGGAATACCTCCTCGCCCACCCCGAAATCAAGCACGGGCGCATACGCATCGGCTTCACTCCCGACGAAGAGATAGGACAAGGCGCCGACAAGTTCGACGTAAAACGCTTCGACGCCGCATGGGCTTACACGATGGACGGCGGCGAAATAGGCGAACTGGAATACGAAAACTTCAACGCCGCTTCAGCCCGCATCACTTTCAAGGGACGCAACGTACACCCGGGATATGCCAAACACAAAATGATAAACGCCCTGCGCGTGGCTGCCCAGTATGCCATCATGCTGCCCCGTTGGGAAACGCCCGAACACACCGAAGGCTACGAAGGTTTCTATCACCTGATTTCGTGCGAAGGCACGGTGGAGAAAACCGTATTGGGTTACATCATACGCGACCACGACCGCGACCGATTCGAGCGGAGGAAAAAAGAGTTCGAGCATCTGGTACGGAAAATCAACAAAGAATTCCCCGACTGCGCCAGCCTCGAAATCAAAGACCAATACTACAACATGCGCGAAAAAATAGAGCCGGTGATGCACATCATCGACCTCGCCCAAGAGGCGATGACCAACGTGGGGGTAACACCCGTAATCGTGCCCGTGCGCGGCGGAACGGACGGTGCGCGGCTCTCGTTCGAGGGACTGCCCTGTCCCAACATTTTCGCCGGCGGCGTAAACTTCCACGGACGGTACGAATTCGTGCCCGTGCCCTCCATGGTGAAAGCCCGCGACGTCATCGTGGAAATAGCCCGTTTAGTCGCCGAAAAACATTAAAAATATCCATACCCCACCGAAGCCGAAAGCGCCAGTTTTCGGCTTCACCCTTTCCGGCTGCCCCGCATGAAAAAGAAGCTGATCGTACTCTTGGGTCCTACGGGCGTAGGCAAAACCGAATTGAGCCTGCGCATCGCCGAGCGGTTGGGCTGCCCCATACTCTCAGCCGACAGCCGGCAACTCTACCGCAATATGCCTATCGGCACGGCAGCCCCCACCGCCGACCAGCTCGCGCGCGCAAAACACTATTTCGTAGGAACGCTCGATACGGCAGACTATTACAGCGCCGCCGGTTACGAAGCCGACGCCATAGCCCTGCTCGAACAGATATTCGCCGAACGCGACACGGCGCTGCTCACGGGCGGCTCCATGCTCTACATCGACGCCGTGTGCAACGGCATCGACGAAATGCCCACCGTCAGCGACGAAGTGCGGCAGACAGTAGCAGCCAAATACGAGAACGAAGGGCTGGCGGCATTGCAAGAAGAGTTGCAGCGGCTCGACCCGCAATTCTATATGCAGGTCGATCGCAACAACCCCAAGCGGGTGATACACGCCATAGAGATATGCCGCATGACGGGTCTCCCCTACTCCTCGCTGCGCACCAACCCGCGCAAACAACGCCCGTTCGACATCATAAAAATAGGGTTGGCGCTGCCGCGTGAAATCCTCTACGAGCGCATCGACCGGCGGGTCGATGCCATGATGCACGAAGGGCTCGAAGCCGAAGCCCGACGCCTCTACCCCCTGCGCCGGCTCAACGCGCTCAACACCGTCGGTTACAAAGAGCTGTTCGCCTATTTCGACGGTCTCTGCGACCTGCCTGCCGCCGTAGAAAAAATAAAACGCAACACGCGGGTCTATTCGCGCAAGCAAATGACGTGGTTCAAACGCGACAAAACAATACGCTGGTTTTCGCCCGACGACACCGCCGCCATATTCGCCTGCATTGACGACGCCTTAAAAGTAGATTAACCCTAATACAATCCCTCGGCTGCGCTCTCCCAAAGCCGTTTTTTCAAGTTATTTTGCATCGTTGATTCGGGGATTGATTCCTCCTTTCAAAAAAAAGCGTACCTTTGTGCCATATTCAAATTTATAGAAATTGAACAAAACCATACGCAATATATTGAAATTTCTGATACCGCTTTGCTGCGGCGTTCTCATATTCTGGGCTGTCTATCGGCAATTGGATATGAAACGAGTGCTTCGGATTCTGGCCGAAATAAAATACGAATGGGTGATTCTCTCCATGATAGTTGGCGTAATGAGCCACATCGCACGCGCTCTGCGCTGGCGGTTGCAGGTGCAGGCGTTGGGCAATAACATATCGCTGCGCACGACGACCAACGCCATATTCGGCACGTATGCCATGAATCTGGTATTTCCCCGACTGGGCGAAGTGTGGCGCTGCGGTTACGTGGCGCAACGCGAAGGTATGTCGTTCACGATGCTGCTGGGCTCGGTGGTGTCCGACCGGCTGATGGACACGGTTGCCGTCATTCTGCTCATCATCGCCGTATTCTTTTTGCAGATGAACGTGCTGTTCGACTTTCTCAAAGAGTATCCGTCGATAGAGAAAACGGCAGTTGCATTGGCAACATCGCCCTACCTTTACCTGTCGCTTGCCGTCGTAACAGGAGCAGTCATCTGGCTTTTTCGACAGAAAAAAGAGTCCCGGTGGGTCGTCCGCATAAAAGAGTTGATGCGCAAGCTCTGGTACGGCATACGCACCATATTCACGATGAAGAAGAAAACGCAATTCATTCTTTATACCATATTGATTTGGTTCTGCTATTACTTGCAACTGTACGTGTGTACGTTCGCATTCGCCGATACGGCACAACTGGGTGCCTTGGCAACCCTGTCGCTTTTCGTTATGGGAAGCATCGGTGCAGGCGTTCCCGTGCAAGGCGGATTCGGACCGTGGCACGTGGCAGTCATCGCCACGCTGTACATCTACGGAGTTACCGACCCCGACGTCGCCGGTTCGTTTGCATTGGTGGCACACGGAGTGCAAATAGTAGTCATCGTACTGTTGGGCATTTACACATTTTTCTCGATTCTTTTCGAAAAGAAAAAGAGAGGCAAATAAAAAATTCGTATTTTTACTACCAAACTACATAAATATGGAAAACAAAATTTCGTCTCTGCAACCTGTCGAGGTATGGCGTCATTTCGAGAAACTCTGCGCCATACCCCGTCCTTCGGGCTCGTTGGAAAAAGTAACCCGTTACGTGGTCGATTTCGGACGCTCCTTAGGGCTTGAAACATTGGCAGATGCAGCGGGCAACGTATTGATACGCAAACCGGCGACCGCCGGCATGGAAAATCGCCGTCCCGTCGTTTTGCAGGCGCACCTCGACATGGTGCCGCAAAAAAACAACGCCACCGTCCACGACTTTGCCGTAGACCCCATACAGCCCTATATCGACGGCGAATGGGTGAAGGCAAAAGGTACGACGCTCGGCGCCGACAACGGCATCGGACTTTCCTCCATTCTTGCCGTACTGGAATCGGAAACGCTGGCGCACGGTCCGATAGAAGCCCTGTTCACCAACGATGAGGAAACCGGCATGACGGGAGCCAACGGCTTGAAACCGGATTTTCTGAAAGGCGAAATACTGCTCAACACAGATTCGGAACAGGAATATGAAATATACGTCGGCTGCGCGGGCGGCATCAACATGAACGCCTCTTTCCGCTACCGCGACGAAGAAATCGATGCCGACGACGATGCCGCATATACAGTTACCATTTCGGGACTGAAAGGCGGACACTCGGGCATCGACATCAATCTGGGTCGCGCCAACGCCAACAAATTACTGTTCAGATTTCTGAAAGAGGCGGTGCGAACATGCGAAGCGCGGCTTACTTCGGTATCGGGCGGGAATATGCGCAACGCCATACCGCGCGAAGCGACCGCTCTCGTTACCGTACCGGCAGAAGCGGAAAACGATTTTCTCGATTTGGTGGAAGAATATGCCGACATCTATCGCGCCGAATACGGAGTGATAGAACCCGACCTCACCTTCGCCGCCGAAAAGACGGCGATGCCTTCGACATGGATTCCGGAGCCGATACAAGACGACCTCATCAATGCCGTAGTGGCTTGCCACGACGGCGTGCTGCGCATGGTGCCGGGTGCTCCCGATATGGTGGAAACATCGTCGAATCTCGCTATCGTGCAATCGGGCGAAGGGGCTATCGACGTAACATTCCTTGTACGGAGTTCGAGAGAAAGCATGAAAGCCTCGCTGGTATCGAGCATCGAAAGCGCTTTCGAGGCGGTCGGCGCCAAAGTCGAGACCTCCGGCGATTATCCGGGCTGGCAGAGCGATTTGCAATCGAAATTCTTGCAGACTGCCAAAGAGATACACCGCAAAGAGTTGGGCATCGACCCGAAAATCATGATTATCCATGCCGGATTGGAGTGCGGCATCATCGGCGAAAAATATCCCGATATGGAGATGATTTCGTTCGGTCCCACGCTGCGCCACCCGCATTCGCCCGACGAAAAAGTGGAAATAGCTTCCGTCGGACACTTCTGGAAATTCCTTACGGCACTGCTGGCGAACATTCCCGAAAAAGCGTAACCGGAAACAACTCCGATAAAAAAACGCGCATTCCCTTGCAAAAGGAATGCGCGTTTTTCTGTTCACGAAAGCCGCCTACTCGATGACACCGGAGGCAAGACAAAGTTTTTTGTCCTCGCTGTACACGACGCCGAATTGTCCGGGAGCAATGCCCTGTATGCGGTCGTCGGAGACGATGCGCACCTTGTCGTCGCCGGTACGTTGCAGCGTGCCTCCCGTAAACTCGGGCGTATGACGGTTTTTGAACGTGATGCGAACCGGCTCCCGCAGGTCGCCCAGCGGATTGCCCGTGATGAAACGGAAACCCGCAAGATTCAGTTCCGTACCGTATTGCGTATCGGGATCAAAGCCGTTCGACACATAAAGGGTGTTGGTATCGACGTCCTTGCGAATGACAAACCACGGACCGCCGCTCAGCCCCAAGCCTTTGCGCTGCCCGATGGTATGGAACCAGTAGCCTTTGTGGCGACCGAGTTTTCGACCTGTCTCCAGCTCGACGATGTCGCCTTCGCGCTCGCCCATGTAGTTGCGGATAAATTCGTTGTAATCGATATTGCCCAAAAAGCAGATGCCCTGACTGTCCTTGCGTTTGGCGCTCGGAAGCTCCGCCTTTTCGGCGATTGCACGCACCTCGCTTTTCATCAATCCGCCCAGCGGGAACATCAGTTTCGATACCTGCAAGGTGTTGAGCTGCGAGAGAAAATCGGTCTGGTCTTTCACCGGATCGACCGCCGTGCCCAAATAGACGACGCCGTCGCGCTCGACAATGGAGGCGTAGTGTCCGGTGGCGATGCGGTCGAAGTCCTTGCCCCAGTATTGTTCGAAAAAGCCGAACTTAATGTATTTGTTGCACATGACATCGGGGTTGGGCGTAAAACCCCGTTTTATGGAGTCGAGCGTATAGCCCATGACATATTTCCAATACTCCTCGTGCAGCGACACTTCCTCGAAGCGGCAGCCGTATTTTCGGGCGATATAGGTAACTATTTCCAAATCTTCCTCAGAATGGCAATGCAGGGTTTTATCCTTGTCCTCCATGCCGATGCGTATATAAAAAAGCACCGGGTCGTACCCCGCCTCTTTCAGCAGATGAACGACCACCGAACTGTCCACGCCTCCCGATACCAATGCCGCTATTTCCATACTTCGGATTTCTGTTTTTGCACTTCGACGATTCGTCGCACAAAAGTACGGCAAAAAAACGCTTTGACAAAGAAAGGGTTTACAAATCTTTTTTTTCGTATTGTTATACGGCTTTATTTTTTTATCTTTGCTGTCGTTATGACGGCAAAACGGAAATAACCATGGTCGAAGAAAAAAATCGGGAAATCATTTGCCAGAAACTGACGCAATATCTGGAAGCCAAAAAGTGCAGAAAGACACCGGAAAGATATGCCATTTTGGAAATGATATATACGACCAACGAGCATTTCGACGTGGAAACGCTGTACGAAATGATGATGAAAAGCGACTATCGGGTAAGCCGCGCCACCGTATATAACACCATCGACCTGCTCACCGATGCAGGTCTCGTGCGCAAACACCAGTTCGGCCGCCACCCTGCCCAATACGAGAAAGTGTACAACATGGCAAATCATCATCACCTGATATGCACGCGCTGCGGCAAAATCAGAGAGGTGAAAGATGCCAAACTCTCGGAGGCGCTGAGCCAGCGGAAGTTCGCCCGCTTCACGACAGCCTACTACGCCCTGTATGTATATGGCGTATGTTCGTCGTGCCTGCGAGAGGAGCGTCGCAAAAAACAGGAACATCAAAACGAAAAAACAGACAATAAAAGAGCTTAACAATCGATATGAAAGTAGATGTATTATTAGGATTGCAATGGGGCGACGAGGGCAAAGGCAAAATCGTCGATGTACTTACGCCGAAATACGATGTCGTTACCCGTTTTCAGGGAGGCCCCAACGCCGGACACACGCTGGAATTCAACGGTGAAAAATATGTGTTGCGCTCCATACCGTCGGGAATTTTTCAAGGAGGTAAAATCAATATCATCGGCAACGGCGTAGTACTCGACCCCGTGCTGTTCCAGCAGGAAGCCGAAGCGTTGGCGGCAAGCGGACACGACCTGACACGGCAACTCTGCATCTCCAAAAAAGCACATCTCATACTGCCGACGCACCGCATACTCGATGCCGCCTACGAAGCCTCGAAAGGCTCCGCCAAAATAGGTACCACCGGCAAAGGCATCGGCCCGACCTACACCGACAAGGTGAGCCGCAACGGTCTGCGGGTGGGCGACCTGCTGCACAATTTCGACGAAAAATACGCCAAGGCGAAAGCCCGCCACGAATCCATTTTGAAATCGCTGAACTATACCTACGACATCGCCGAAGCCGAAAAGCAGTGGTTTGCCTCGCTGGACTACCTGAAACGGTTCCGCCTCATCGACAGCGAACACGAAATAAACCGGCTGCTGCAAGAGGGTAAATCGGTGCTCGCCGAAGGCGCGCAGGGCACCCTGCTCGACGTGGATTTCGGGTCGTACCCGTTCGTTACGTCGTCGAACACGATATGCGCCGGCGCCTGCACGGGACTGGGCGTCGCCCCCAACCGCATCGGCAATGTATATGGCATATTCAAAGCCTATTGCACCCGCGTGGGCAGCGGTCCGTTCCCCACGGAACTGCTCGACGAAACGGGCAAAAAGATACGCGACATCGGTCATGAATACGGTGCCGTAACGGGTCGCGAACGCCGCTGCGGCTGGATAGACCTCGTGGCGCTGCGCTACGCTATCATGATCGACGGCGTTACCCACCTCATCATGATGAAGAGCGACGTGCTCGACTCGTTCGAGACCATAAAAGCCTGCGTGGCTTACCGCATCGACGGAAAAGAAACCAAAGAGTTCCCGTTTGAAATCGACGGCAATATAGAGCCGGTATATACGGAACTGCCCGGCTGGCAATGCGACTTGTCCAAAATACAGAGCGAAAGCGAGTTCCCCGAAAATTTCAACGCCTACATCGCTTTCCTCGAAAAAGAACTCGGCGTACCCGTCAAAATCGTATCGGTGGGTCCCGACCGTCATCAGACCATCGTGCGCCATACCGAAAACGATTAATTCCACGCACGCGCCATGCTTCCGCCCTTAGCCGAACGATTACGCCCCAAAAGTCTCGACGAATACATCGGACAAGAGCACCTCGTGGGCAAAGGGGCGGTACTGCGCCGCATGCTCGACACGGGCGACATTTCCTCATTCATATTGTGGGGACCGCCCGGCGTGGGAAAAACCACACTGGCACATATTATCTCGGTACAGCTTAAAACACCGTTCTACACCCTGAGTGCCATACACTCCGGCGTGAAAGAGGTGCGCGACGTGATAGAGCGATGCAAAAACGGAGGCGGCATGTTCCGCCAAAGCCGGCCGATACTGTTCATCGACGAAATACACCGCTTCAACAAGTCGCAGCAGGATTCCCTGCTCGGCGCGGTGGAAAACGGCACGGTAACGCTTATCGGCGCCACCACCGAAAATCCCTCGTTCGAAGTGATACGCCCGCTCCTCTCCCGCTGTCAGGTATATGTGCTGCAACCGCTCGATGCCGCCCACCTGCAACAGCTGCTCGACCGCGCCCTCACGACCGACACCGAACTGCGCAAGCGCAAAACGGAGGTGCGCGAAACGACCGCCCTGTTCCGTTACGCCGGAGGCGACGCCCGCAAACTGCTCAATATCATCGACCTCATAGCCAACGCCTCGTCGCCCGACGAACCGCTCATCATCGACGATGCCGTCGTAACCGAACGGCTGCAACAAAACCCGATGGCGTACGACAAAGACGGCGAAATGCACTACGATATCATATCGGCATTCATCAAGTCGATACGGGGCAGCGACCCCGACGGCGCCGTGTATTGGCTGGCACGCATGGTAGCCGGCGGCGAAGATCCGAAATTCATCGCCCGACGGTTGGTCATATCGGCATCGGAAGACATCGGTCTTGCCAATCCGAATGCCCTGCTGATTGCAAACGCCGCCTTCGAGGCCGTACAAAACATCGGGTGGCCCGAAGGCCGTATCGCCCTTTCCGAAGCCGCCATTTATCTGGCTTGCAGCCCCAAAAGCAACTCGGCATACATGGCCATCAACTCCGCCCTCGAAACGGTGGAACAGACGGGCAACCTGCCCGTACCGCTACATCTGCGCAACGCACCGACCTCGCTCATGAAAGAGTTGGGTTACGGAAAAGAATACAAATACGCCCACGACTATGCGGGACATTTCGTCAAGCAGCAGTATCTGCCCGACGCGCTGCAATCGGAAACGATATGGCACCCGCAACCCAATGCCGCCGAAGAACGCCACAAAGAACTGCTGCAAAAATTGTGGGGAGATAAGTATAAATAGCTTTTTCTTAAATAACGCCAAAGATTCCCACCTCATAAAAAAGTTTTTCCAACGACTGTTCAGTCAAGATAGAAGTGCAACAAAAGGAGATAGAAAATATCTGTTCCACATCTTGCAGCAAAGCAGAAAAGA
>CANQAM010000029.1 GCA_947589325.1 uncultured Bacteroidales bacterium
GCAAACGGTCGATTTACTGACACCTATGAGTTGAGCAATTACTTCTTGTGTCGTTTTTCTTTGCAGTTCCAGGTAGAAATGATAGGGCAGCAATACCCGAGTGATACGGGACCTATCGATATTTTAGCAAAAAGCAAAGATGGTAAAACTTGGCTGTTTATAGAACTGAAAAAGGGGCGAACTTCTGATGTCGTCGTGGGACAGATTCAACGCTATATGGGTTATGTGAAAGAAGAATTAGCCGAGCCCGATCAGCAGGTTAAAGGCGCCATTATAGGATTGGACGCTGATAATCGTCTGAAACGCGCATTATCTGTAACAACGAATATAGAATTTTACGCATACCACATTGATTTCAAACTCAACAAACTCTAATCATACGATAATTGTAGAAAGAGAAAATTTGCTATATGAAATTTTAGTCGGATTTTCATTTAATTAAACAATTTTCAAACAGCTACTTATATAATAGGACATCGGTTGCATTACCGCTCCTGCGGTGAAATATGCTATTAAATCGGCATGGAATTTTGACCCGATGAAAAAAATTGCATGAAAATATCTCTTTAATGTGATAAATCCTTATTTTTGCCATTTCAATAGTGGCAGAATATCATGTGGAAAGACCAAACATCTGAATTCGCATCGTTTCCTGTTGAAACAGCCGTTCTGTTAGAAGGGCTGAAGAGAGGCGATGAGTTCGCTTTTGCATCTCTCTATGAAAGGTATGCCAATCTGCTTCTTTCTTACGGAACAGGTCTCGGATTCGGGCGGGAAGATATTGAAGACGCCATACAAGAGATTTTTTGCAATCTCTATCTTCATCACCGGCAAGTGGGAGAAATACGGAATCTGAAATTTTACCTATTGCGGGCATTGAAAAACAAGTTGTTGAATATCTGCCGGATAACGATGGATACCTATCCGATAGAAGTAGAGGAGATGGATTTTCAGACAGAGGTAGATATTTTGGACGGACTAATAGATGAGGAAGAGAGGAAGCTCCTGAAACAGAAAATAGAATCGTATCTCAATTCCCTTACCGCTCGTCAGCGTGAGGCTATTTATCTTCGATATATGGAGGAATTGGACTATGAAGAAATCGCTTCATTGATGGGTATGACTGTGCCCTCTGTTCGTAACTTGGTATTTAGAGCTGTCAAACAACTTCGCGATAGCCATCTTTCTTCTTTTATGATTTTTATAATGTTATTAATTGTTAAATAATGGGATTTTCCCAACATTTTGTTCTATAAAATGATGATATAATCGACGCATATTTGTCTCTACCGAAAAGTAGGCATACATTATGCGAAAAGAAAAAAATAAAGCCGAAAAATATTTATCCTATCGGGCGACAGATTTTGCAGCCGATGCGTATTTCCTGCAATGGCAGTTGTTGCAAGACGAGGAGAGTACAGCTTTTTGGACATCATACAGAGCCTTGCATCATGAGCAGGAACAAGAAATACGGCGTGCTGTGTCTATGGTGAAATCTATTCGTTTCAATGATAAGAAATTTTCGGAGGAAGAGAAGAAAAAAGGCATTGGCAAATTAATGTCGTTTATACGTACCCGAAAACGGATTCGCCGGATACGCATTTACACTTGCTTGGCGGCAGCTGCCGTAGTGATCGCCTTTATAGTAGCGGCTCCCTATCTTTTTTATCCGGAATCCTCGATGACGGAATCGCCTCGTGCGTATGTAATTCCGCAAGATCAAGAAATTTATTTGATAGCAGAAGACAATCGGGTGGTATCGATTGCAGACCAGTCGCAAATAGTGTGTGGGCCGGACGGCGAGATTGCCGTAGATGGCGAAAAGAGAGATTCGGTAAGTCGGAAGGACGCAGCCGAAAATATATCGAACCGCAAATTGGTGGTGCCTGATGGAAAGCGTACCTTTTTACAATTGGCAGATGGCACGCAGGTCTGGATAAATTCCGGTACGATACTTGAATTTCCGGTTTCTTTTGTCGGAAAACAGCGTCGCATCAAGGTCGACGGCGAGATTTATCTCGAAGTGGCAAAAAATGAGGAAATGCCATTTATCGTTTCTTCTTCGCAATTTGAAGTGGAGGTGCTGGGTACCAAATTCGGAATTTCGGCTTATGCACAGATGGAAGAACAAAATGTCGTGTTGTTGGAAGGCGCCGTACAAGTGAATACGATATCCGGCATTCAGGCACGATTACAGCCTTCTCAATTGTTTTGTCTGGAAAATGGAGAAGTCTCGACGAAAATTGTCGAGCCCTACCGGTATATTTCGTGGAAAGACGATGTGCTTTGTTTCAGCGGGGAAACTTTGCAGGAAGTTTTCTTCCATCTTTCCAAGCAGTATGCAGTAGATATCACGTGTAAAAAAGAGGTTCGCCCCATTCGGCTTTATGGAAAGTTGGTGCTGGAAGAGCATATAGAAGATGTGCTGGATAATATTGCCGTGTTGTCGCCTATTGAATATTGCGCGCAGGACAATAAAATTATAGTGAATAAAAAATAAAGAATGAGAGAATAAAAATACCGGACAGTATTGGTCGTACCTTCCGGCATGAATCATCAGTTATCTAAGTGTAATTAAAAAAACTGAAATCAAACGAATGTATGAAAAAGAATGACTATGCGAAGAATTATCTATGGATAATTAAGTGCAGACCTATTTTATTACGAATAGGCGTATTATTTATGTTTTTACTGTGGGCAGGGATTGCTACAACGGTGAAAGCGCAAGAAAATGTAACCGTTTCAGCAAGAGGGAAAGCTATTTCAGAGGTTTTTCAAATGATTGAAAATCAAACCCACTATGTGTTCTTGTTTGAAGAAGAGGTGAAACCCGAATTGAGTAAGGAAGTAACCATTAATGTGAAGGACAAGCCGATAGAGTTTGTTATGACCGAGTTGTTGAGGGAAACGAGCCTTCAATTCAAAGTGTCTGACCGACAGGTGCTTGTATATAAAAAACAGCCTGAGAATATTCCCGAAGAGCCTTCTCAAATAACAGGGTATGTGGTAGATGAGAATGGAGAACCCCTGAGCGGAGTTACCATCGCGGTGAATTCTGCAACAGGAGAAACATCATATACGACGACCAGTTCAGATGGAAGTTTTCATTTGATTCGTCGCGGAAATGAAGCCGACATAACAGCCTCTTTCATAGGGTATGAAAAATCAACGATAAAAATAACGGGGAGTAAAACGAATTATTCGTTTGTCTTGAGCCCCAGTATTGAGGAAATCGACGAGGTTGTGAAGACCGGTTATGCCACATTTAACCGCAGCCAGTATGTAGGAGCTGTCAATCAAATAAAGGCAGATAACATTAAAATAGTCGGCGAATCATCTATCGACCAGATGCTGCAAGGTGTGATACCCGGTATGTCGGTTATCAATACTACCGGTAAAGTAGGCGGTACGCCGAAAATCCGGATACGTGGTACTTCTACGCTGCTGGGTAATCAAGAACCGTTATGGGTGGTGGACAACGTGATACAAACCAATCCTACCCCGATACCCAATGATGCAAGCCCGTTGTCAAGTGATATGGACGAAATGATGCAGACCGCAGGAAATGCCATTTCTTGGCTGAATCCGGCAGATATCGAGACAATCACCGTATTGAAAGATGCTTCGGCAACTGCCATTTATGGTTCGCAGGCTTCCAATGGCGTGATAGTGATTACCACTAAAAAGGGAAAATATACTCAGGGAGGCATAGATGTGAGTTATAGCGGAAATGTGGGCATTACCCAGAGACCCTCTTATAGACTGTACGATATGATGAATTCTCAACAGTATATGGAGTTCTCGCAGCGACTGTATCAAGATAGAGACAGTTACACGCAGGAAATCCTGCCTGTCGGTTATGCCGGTCTATTGCAGCAATTGCAAAGCAAGCTCATTACAAAAGAGGAGTTTGATGCCCAGTTCCGTATTATGGAGAATAGAAATACCGATTGGTTCGACTTGCTTTTCCGTACACCGGTCAGCCACTCGCACAACATTACGCTTTCCTCCGGAAACGACAAATTTCAAGGGCGTATTTCTTTGGGCTACAATTCCACTCGGGGCGAAGCCAAAGGGAATGATATGACTGTCTTTACCGCCAGTGCCAATACCACTTTCCGTCCGGTCAAAAAATTGGTAATCGATTTTTCGTTGAACGGGACGTTCAGGAAAGCAAATGATTTTTTTGCCGGTGTCAGTCCATACGAGTATGCGATGAATACTTCCAGAGCATTGCCTATGTTCAATGACGACGGGTCGCTTTACTATTATCCGACTTATGGCGATATAAGCTACTCCATTGCAAACAAACACTTCTATAACTATAATATCCAGAATGAAATAGATAATTCCGGAACGACAAATACCACCAATATGTTTCAGTCGGCACTTTCGTTGAGGTGGGATTTGCTGAAATACTTACAGTTGCAAGGCGATGCTTCTATCAATATATCTTCGAACAAGATGAAGTCGTATGCTACGGAATACAGCAACTATATCACACAGAAACGCGGATATGAAATAGGCGAGGTTCTTCCTAATTCGGAAGAGGAACTTTCGAGCCCGCTTCCGTATGGCGGTTTGCTCAATACCAATAACCAGAATACGGCGAACTACTCGTTCCGTGCTTCATTGGTTTATAATAATGTCTTCAACGAAAAACACAATGTAGTATTCAATTTGGGAGTACAATTGACCTCTGTCCAGACCGAAGGTAATACGAGTTTGAGATACGGGTATCTGCGGTATCGCGGTGAAACGTTTGCTACCGTTCCCGATAAGTCCCTCCTGCATAGTGTTACGGGAAATGTACCGAGTACGGATTACCATGAGGAAATGCGAAGAGGATCGAGCGTAGTCGATATGCGTAACAATACACTTAGCGAGTATTTAACGGCGGTGTATAGCTATGACAACCGTTATGTACTGAACCTGAATGGACGACTGGACGCTTCCAACCGCTTCGGACAAGACGAGAATCATCGTTTTAATCCCAGCTTCTCGTTGGGCGCGAAATGGCGTCTCGGCGAAGAAACGTGGATGGACTGGTCGCACGACTGGTGCGATATGTTCGATCTCTCCTTCTCTTACGGTTGGCGCGGAAATGCCGTTACGGCGGTATCTCCTTATCTGATTGCAAAAGACGGCGGTCTCCATTCCTATTTCATGCAATATTACCTTACGGTGGTTACGTTGCCTTATCCTGACTTGGGCTGGGAAAAGACACGCGACTGGAACTTAGGAGCGGATCTCTCGTTCTTTGACGGGCGGTTGAGCGCAGGCTTCAATTATTACAACAAGAACAGTAAGGTGCTTTCTTCTCAGGAAGTCGGAGCGGAGTACGGTGTATCGTCGGCATACATAGACGGTACGGTCATGAAGAATTACGGTTATGAGTTCATTATCAGCGCTACCCCTGTTCGTACAAAAAACTGGACTTGGTCGATTTCGTTCAATACCAGTAGAGACCACAACAGGGTAGAGAACAATAACCTTGTCAATACGCCGTCGGATTATCTTTCCGGTGCAGCCATTGTGGAAGGAAAGCCCTACGGAACCATTTATGCTTACGATTTTGCAGGGCTCGATCCGGAAAACGGACGTCCTATGTTCAACCATCTCGAGAAAGAGGTTACACCCGTAGATTTCCGGGATTATCTGGTGGAAGCCGGTTGCACGGAGCCTGAAATATCGGGCGGTATCAGCACCGCGTTAAGATATAAGAACTTCCACCTGCGTGCGCAATTCTCCATGTCATTGGGCGGTCAAGCCTATTTGCCTAACTATTTTGCCACCTCCGGGGCTCCGCGTCCGGAAAAGAATGTCCCCACGTATATGTTCGACTGCTGGCGTGCGCCCGGTGATGAATTGCGTACGAACATTCCTTCTATTCCGGCGGGAAATCCGAATGATTTGAATGTTTCGCTTGATTACGGAAATGTTTATTATTGGACTTCTGTATATGAAATGTATAATCATTCGACTGCCCGTATTGCAAACACGGACTTTATACGTTGCCGTTCCATTTCGCTTCAGTACGATGTGCATAAATCGTTTCTCTCACGTCTGGGTATTCGGAACGCATATATAACACTCAGTCTTACCAATCCATTCTTTATCGCATTCGACAGCAAATGGGAAGGACGCGACCCTGAAACCGCTTCGTGGCCGGCACGCCGTTCGTTATCGCTGTCATTAAATATCGATTTTTAATATAAGAAATACAGTTATGAAAAACAAAATAGGTCTATTATCTTTTGTCGCGTATGTACTGATGTTACAGAGTTGTGGCGACTTTTTGGAGGAGCAGTCTCAGAGTGAAATCATTCCTCAGACGGCGAGCGATTTTTCGGAGCTGCTGATAGGAAGCGGCTATCCGGATAATGATACTCCTGATTTCTCTTTTGTGGAATATTTAGACGACGACTGTGAAGGGTATCTGGATAAGACAGGCTATGACGCCAATTGGAATCCTACCGATGGTTTTGCCGGTGAATCGCAGTCCATCACGCCTCTGCCGTACTATTCATGGCAACCCTATATGATGGATCAGGACGGATACGGGACAGAAATCAATACATCGCTTTCTGCTACCAGCTATGCCGGATTTTATGCAAAGATAATGGGGTGTAATGCCGTACTCGATAACATCGATGAGGCGCTCGGTGCCCAGACGGACAGGGACAGGGTGAAGGCTGAAGCGCTTGCCGTGCGAGCTATGCTCTATTTTCAGTTGGTCAATCTCTATGGGGAGCCGTATAATTACAACAAAGAGGCGCTTGGCGTACCTTTGAAGCTGAATGCCAACCTTTCTAAGGACGGTATTGCGAGGTCGACTGTGGCGCAAGCCTATGAAGACGTCATTGTTCCAGACCTGTTGGAAGCTGCCCGGTTGATGGACCCGTTGGAAATTGTTTATAAAAACTATCGTATCAACCAACCGTCGATACACATACTCCTTTCCCGTGTATACCTGTTTATGGAGAAATACAAAGAGTGTATTGAAGAGGCGGACAAGGCTTTGAAGATGGGTATCCGGCTGATGAACCTTCCGGTGGAATTGGGGGACGCTTATCTGGTGTACCAATACAATCCGTTTACGTATGACAATCCGGAGATATTGTGGCTCTTCGGTACGGGCACTCGTGTCAATAATTCGAACTATGAATCGGGGCGTGCTTCTGGTTTCCGTGCTATATGGGATAAAGAGAATGATTTAAGGTGGAAACAATTTGGCTTGGAACTGCCAGATGATTATAGTGTGATTTATAAACCTTACGGTTCTATCGGTCTGAGTCAGAATATTCGTACGGCGGAAGCCTATCTCAATAAGATGGAAGCGGAAGCGCTTTGGGGAAAGACTGAAGAGGCAAACGATGATTTGAATACGTTTTGTCGTCATCGGATAGTCGGTTATGAAGATGTAACACTGACGGGGGACGACTTGCTTACGGCTATCCGTAATGAACGTCGGAAAGAGTTTTGTTTCGAAGGTTTCCGTTGGTTCGATTTGCGCAGACAAGGTATGCCTGAGATTACCCACGTGTATAGAGCGGAGAAAGGCGGTCCCAAGTTGGTATACACGTTGCACCGCAATGACCCCATGTATACATTACCTTTCCCTTCCGTATTGTTTGAAAAGAATGTAGAACTTCAGCAGAATGAATGCCGCAACGGTTCGGAACGTCAGGCGGAAAATGCTGAATAAAAGAATAGGAGACAACAAATATGAAAACACGTAATTATATGATGGGTATCCTCGCTGTTAGCGCTTGTTTGTTTTCATGTGCGAACGATGGAGAAGACATAGGGAGCCCGCTGGAAATATATAAAGATTATGATTTGCCTCAGTCTGGGGCATCTGATGCCGCAAATCAGCGCATACTCAACTATTACGATAAGTATGATTCGTTTGTCTTATATGATTTTACGAACAAAGACGCCATGTGGGTGATGAGTACCGGCAATGCCTCCAGTGGAGGGCGTGAATATATCACTACATTGGGAGACCCGGCAAATGTAGATGCCATGTTGGACTATATAGAAGACATCTGGTTGAAGTATTTCTCGGAAGACTTTCTGAAAAAGGGCGGTATGCTTTATAGAGTGTTTCTGGCAGACTCGCTCTATATGCAGCGTGATTTCGGAGACGGCAATATTATGAAAACTCCTACTAATTATATGATAAATGGCGATGCACTGATTATCGCCGGTATGAATGTAATATCGGAATTGACCGACGCCGAGAAGAAAGCAAGGAAGCTGGAGCTTATCAATGCCTTGTGGAATTATTACAAGGGCAAAGGATTAGTGGACAATCCAGAAGAGTTCTATGCCGGAACGGATTACATTACACCTCCGCACATGAGTTATGAGATAGGGGATTATAGCTATGGTGAGTGGGTGTATACAGATGAGGATTTGGAAGCGCTTCGTAACCGTGGTTTCATTCCGGATTATAATACTTACGGGTACAGCAAGTACAGTGAGATTTTTATGCAGTATTCGGAGACGACCACTTCTTGGTCGAATACAAATGAAGCGGCTATCAAAGCCAATGATTACAAGTATTATTTAGACCAAATTATGCAGGCTACCGATGAGGAAGCCGCTGAATTCTTGAAATATCCGGCAGTGGCGACAAAATGGAATTTCCTTGTAGACCATTATAAAGAGACGGTAGGCATTGATTTAAGAGCCTTAGGTAAATAAATGAACTAACCTCATGATAATAAGATAAGATGAAACAATGTCTATGTGCTTTAATGTTGCTCTTGTTTGTGAGTGCAATGCCTCTTGCCGCCCGGAATAAGGTTTCACCGGAGCAGAAAATGATAACGGAGTACTATGATCTGTTGTATAAACAAAAAGATAGCGTGGCTGCCGATAAGGTAAAAGCTCGGTTGTTGAAAAAGTTTCCTAAAGGGAGATTTGCACGACGGCTTGCTTCCGAAAGTATTGCACGACTTCAAGGAGAAGCTTATATGACTGCTGCGGAACAATTCCGCAACGACTTCCCCATTGAGGAGTGGTATAAAAATCCCGACGATCAAGGGTTCGTATACGTTAATTTCTATCGCGGCTATTCCAACACTCTTTGGAGAACAAAGCAATATGACAAGCTGGTGGAATTAATGCCTGAAATGGAATTTAATATGCTTGTCGATCTTTATCGCCACGGTCCGATGTTTCTTATCATGAAAGCGCCCATTGACCCGAAAGAGTATGTGGACATATCGCGTGCGATAATCGATGCCATGTATGCCAAGAAGGACATTGTGGTGGATATGTATGGCTCGGGTAATGCTCTGGACGGACAGGCTCAGAACGAGCAGATGTATTATTATCTGGCGGTGGAGACAGAGGTGCTTCAACGCTCGGAGCGGTATCAGGAGGCTGTGGAGTGTATGGAAAAAATTCCGGCAGAGGTGCGATGCGGTTTCTATCCTCAGGGCAATCAGGCTTATGTTGTCAGCCTCGAAAAACTGGGTCGGCACGATGAAGCGGTCAAGGCTCTTGAAGGCTCTGCCGGTACGGGATTGATGACCGGTGAGCTGTACGCCATGCTTAAGGAACATTATGGGTATCCGGCTGTCAAACCGGCTGCAACGTTTGATGAATATTTTAATTCGTTGAAATTGCCGGTATATCTTGAAAACATAAAGAATGAGGTGGCGAGAGGTTTGGTTGATGAACCGTATCAGGCTTTCACTATGCCGGATATCGATGACGGAGAAGTCTGTTCAGCTTCTTTCTCTAAAGACGATATTGTTGTCATCGATTTTTGGGCGACTTGGTGCGCACCATGTATTGCCGCTTTGGAAGGTATGCAGATGGCAGTAGAGAAGTTTCAGCCGGATAAGAATGTGAAATTCTTTTTTGTATGCACTCAGGATATACCGGACAAAGAGCGTGTAAAAGGTGTGTGGGAACATAAAAACCTGCACGATATGCTTGTATTGTTTGATACCGGAAAACAGCACGCCGATGTATACAAATCGATGTTTGAAGGTACATCTGCCATTCCTCAGAAAGCGATATTGAAGAATGGACGGATACGTTACAGAGCGGAAGGTTATAGCGGCAGTCCGAGCCAGCTCATGGACGAAATGGTCGCAGTGATAGAATTGCTTAAAGAGGAATCGAAGTAATCGACGTGAGGCTGGATATAAACAGTGAGAATAATGAAGAAAATATTATTGGGATTGGCGTGTATGATGTCGCTTGCGATGTCTGCCCAGCAAAGAATGGAGGTCTCTCCGGAATATGTACATGAAGGCGATGAACTGACGTTGACCTACTATCCCGACATGACTCTCCTCAAAGGAAAAGATGATATTAAGGGAGTGATGTATTGTTGGAAAGACTATCATTGGGTGGCTTTCGATATGCCGTTGCAGAAGAACGGGAATCGACTTGTCTCTACTTTCACCGTGCCGGAAAGAGCGGCGTTATTGGCTTGGAAGTATTACACTCGCGATACGGTCGATGTGGGAGCATCAGAGTGGGAGTATGCCTATTTTGTGCTTGATTCCGAAAATCGGAATATGCCCTCCGCCAATATTGGTTGGGGATTCCTTCGGGGTGAAAACACGCAGGAGATAGCCGGTATTCCGACCATGCAGCAGGTCGATTTTCAGAAAAAAGAAGATGGGGTGGTGCAGATGTGGATCAATAACGAACTGCGTTCCAATCCCGAACAGCTGACGAACGTCTTTTGGTATGCTTCCAAGTTGATGGCTTCAGACACTACTGCCGCCAATCGTGAACGTATGGCTGATAATCTCAAACTGGCTCTCGATATAGATGCCAAAGAGAAATGCGATGAAGAGTTCTTGCTTAAAGCTTTAGATGTGGCTCAGAACATCTTGCGCGACGAACCTCTGTCGAATGACATTATCGCTCGCATAAAGATGCGTTTCCCTGATGGAGAATATGAACGTGAACAGGCTTTTATCGCACTGTTCAAACAACATGACCGAGATGAATCCGGTGCGGCATTTGAGAAGCTCCTCAAACGTTTTCCTCCGGAGAAGTTTACCGATGCGTTTGTATTGGATAATATGTTCAATCATTATTATTTCGAGCTTTTGCGCACATACGTCTATACACCTGTCATCAAATGCAGGGATTACAGTCGCGTGGAACAATCTTTGGCTTTTTCTCCGCGTACATTGTTGGCAACCTATTTCTGGCATATTTTCCAAATACCTTACGGACGAGGTGATGTCGCTCCGGAGAAAATTTATCCGATTGCGACGATGATACGCAATGCTTTGATGGCTAAACCGCGCACTATTGCCGAACTGGCTTATTCTCCTGAGGAGTGGAGGAGCAAACTGTATAAGGATAATAGCTTGGCTTGGTTTGATTATGCTAAACTTCTCGATGACGTCAATCACTCCGTTCATGCCATGTCGCTTGTAGATACGCTGTCCGTTTATATGGGAACGAAAAATGCGGATTTCAATGATTTCCGTGTAAAAATGCTTGAAAAGAACAACCGTTCTGCCGAAATCTTGCCAATCATCAAAGCAAGCCTGTATGAAAATGCGGTTTCACCGGCTATGATTGATTACCTGAAGAGAGACTATGTGCAACAGCATGGTTCGGAAGTCGGTTTCGATGCATACTTTAATGGATTGAAATCAAATGATTTGATGGACAAACAGCGTAGAGAGGTGTTGTCGAAATTGATTAATACCCCTGTGGAATATTTCTCTATGGAGAAAATGGAGGGTGGACAACTTGATATGAATTCGCTGAAAGGCAAAATTATTGTGATTGATTTCTGGGCGACTTGGTGCGGTCCCTGTAAAGCGGCAATGCCGGGTATGAAGATGGCTTTGGAAAAATACAAAGATGACGAGGAGGTAACTTTCTTGTTTGTAGCAACGATGGAGACAGACAAGAATTTCCGTGAAAAAATCAAATCATTCATTCACAGCAAGGGATATGAGGAATTTCAAGTATGCTATGATGCTCCTAATGCTAAAGGTGAAAACGAAAAAGCGTATGAAACATACGCATCGCTGTTCCATACATCAGGAATTCCTATGAAAATGATTATTGACAAGCAAGGGAATGCCCGTTGGGTCTCTAACGGTTATTTCGGTAATCCGACAGCCTTGGTAGATGAGTTGAGCTTTGTAATCGATTATTTGAAGAAGGAGAAATAAAAATAGGTAGAATGAGAGGTATGGAGATAACCCGAGTAAACCGGCAGACGAAGTCGCTCATGTAATAGCGTTATTGACAGATGAAAAATAAAACGGGCTGTTTATATAAATATATGCTGTTCCTCTTGCTGGTTTCGGCAGGAGGAACGTGTGTGGCACAGTCTTCGCCGGAGGAAAAACTCTCCATGACCTTGTATGCAATCCGACATATATATGTGGATAGTGTCGACCTCTCTCCGGTAGTGGAACAGCAAATAAAAGACTTAGTCGAAAGATTAGACCCGCATTCGGAATACTTGCAGCCTGATGTGGCAAAGGCGAATGAACAACTCTTGATGGGAGCCACGTCTCCGTCGGGAGATTCGCTGGCTATACAAGGCGGTGAAGCGCCTTCGGGTATTGTAGCGGCATATATGGTGGAAAAAGGGATTGGTTGCATTACCATCAATATGTTTACGGAAACAACGACTACTGTTTTTCGGGAAAAGTTGCAGTCTTTGCAGAAAAAAGGATTGAAGCATTTGGTGTTGAATTTCCAGAAGAATGGCGGTGGCTTTTACGAAACAGCTTTGGAATTAGCCGATGAATTTTTGCATAAAGGGCAGGATATTGTCAGAACGGAAGGAGCGCACGTCCCTTCGCAAGTAGTGAAAGGACAAAAAGAGGGCGCTTTCGAAAAAGGGCGGCTGGCGATATTGGTTAGCGAACAAACCATGTCGGCGGCAGAAATCTTTACGGGAGCCATTCAGGATTGGGATAGAGGTGTGCTGGTAGGACGCCGTACTTTTGGAAAAGGATTGATTCAAGAAACGCTGCCTTTTTCAGACGGCTCGGCTCTTCGCCTGACAGTAGCAAGATATTATACCCCTTGCGGACGCTCTATACAAAAAACCTATCGGGGCAAATCGCGTGAGGAATATGCCGACGAATTAGCTTCCCGCTCTCAGGAAGAAAACCATGCGATTGGAAAGGATAGAGTTTATACTTCCTTACGGACGGGACGAACACTTTACGGGGGAGGCGGCATTTCCCCTGATGTGGTGGTGCCGGTAGATTCTGTTCCTTTTACCGATTGGTATGCATTGCTCACGTATGCCGGCGTACAGAAACAGACGGCTCGTGAGTACGTCTCTTCCCACAAGGCTTTGTTGTCAAAGACTTATCCGGATATAAAGAAATTCAGAAAACTTTTCTGCGGGGAAAATTTGTTGCCTGCTGTCTGCGAGATGGCAGAAGAGAGAGCGGGAATCCCTTTCGAACAGAATGAGTTTGAACGGTCGAAAGAGTTTGTGGCGCTTCAGATGAAAGCATTGGTAGCGCGAGAACTCTTTGGCAAAGACGAATATTACTATGAAATAATGGACGAAGGAAATGAGGCATTGCAACAAGCTGTCGCTCTTTTGAAAGATTCAATTCGGTATCGGAAAATCTTGAATGACAGATGTTCCCGATAAATCCGGAAAACAATCTTCTTTCAAAATCGGTGTAAATTTTTTCGCTCCTATATCGGAAAGATGGGCAACATCAAAAAAATCATCGTCGGTAAAGCGGGAATCCATCATATAATTGTAATATTGCATCGTCGGACAGACCTCTTTCATGGCATCTACACACATTTGCATCTCTGCTAACCCACGTGAAGAGACATTTTGCAAAAAGCCCTTGTAATGCGGTGTGGTGATGACAATCAAACGGACATGACATCTTTCGCAAACCGCTGCAATCCGACACATATAGCCCAATGTCTCTTCAAAACATTTCTTTGCTTCAGGATTATCATAATCTATTTTGGACACTTTTTTCGAGTTCTTCCAGACTGAACTCTTACCACTTCTCTGCTCCAAAAATTCGCCTAATGAATCACATATCTGCAATGCCGCCTCATTACGAATAAAATAATTCATGATACGCATACCATAATCAAGATTTGAATTTATCAACTCAGACCAATTATGAAATCCGGGATACGGAATATCGAAATATTTTTCGTACATACACCGAAAGGACGACTCCTTCCAGTGTTTTATTATAGAATATTTATAATTATCATACTGCCAATTATATCCGAGATTCCAAATCACATATTTCAGATTTTTCATTGTGGGAACATAACGCTCCGCCAACACCGCATCATAATACGGGTAACGACCGTCTATTGCCATATTGAACGTACTATCTCCCAATAGAGAGGGAATTATACCATTCCTATTATGAGAACTTCCCAAAATCAGTACTTTGATTTCATCTCCCTTTGTTTCGACGTACTGCCGTTTGTAACTGTATTCGTTGGGTATTATCAGGAGCAACAATTCTATACCCACACAAATGGGAAAAATACATAATACTCCGAAAACTGCCGTTCTTATCAATAATTTTTTCATATCGACTAAAATTGGAAATAAATAAAATCGGAGTGTTCGCCGGAAAACAGCAGTATAAACGATATAACGACGATATATACTCCCCACCGAACCGCCCGGTAACGGAATAATCCCGTGCCGGACAGTTGCATGGCGTGCTGCCTATCGCGCCGGAACCATTCGATAAGAAGCATGATAAAAACAAAAAGAAGTGCTTTCTTTCCTCCTATAAGTGTTGCTGCCGGCACCGTAATCATTCGATAGATGTAATCGCACGCCTGACCGATGGTTTCGGCACGAAAGATAATCCAGCCCACTACGGCGAGCAAAAAAGTTACGAGCATCTGTGCAAACTCTTTTGCATTCGGCAGCAACCGTCCCTGCGCCACCGTATCGGTGTATTTCCGGTTGCGCCCGAGCAGTATCAACGGCAGGAAAAGCAGGGCATGATAGGCGCCCCATGCGATGAATGTCCAATTCGCCCCGTGCCAAAAGCCGCTGACAAGAAATATCACGAAGGTATTGCGCACCACTTTCCATTTCCCGCACCGGCTGCCGCCCAACGGTATGTAGATGTAGTCGCGAAACCATGTCGTAAGCGAGATGTGCCACCGCCGCCAAAATTCGGCGATGTCGCGCGAAAAATAGGGATAATTGAAGTTGCGCATCAGATCGATGCCGAACAAGCGTGCCGTACCTATCGCTATGTCGGAATAGCCGGAAAAATCGCCGTATATCTGAAAGGTGAACAACAACGCCCCGACAAACAGCGTTACACCCCCAAAATCTTGATACGAATCGAAAATTGTATTTACTGTCATGGCACATGTATCGGCAACCACCATTTTCTTGAATAAGCCCCAAAGTATCTGCCGGCAGCCGTCCACCGCTTTATCGTAGTCGAACGTGCGGGGTCGGGAGAATTGCGGCAGCAGGTTGGTCGCCCGTTCGATAGGTCCGGCGACCAATTGCGGAAAGAAACTAATGAATGCGAAAAAGGCGGCTGCGTCGTGCGTGGCTTACAGTTTGTGGCGATAAACGTCGATCGTATAACTCAACGCTTGGAAAGTATAAAAACTGATACCTACCGGCAGGAGTATGTCCACCGTTACCCAATCGAGTTCCATGCCGAAGAGGCGGAACAGGGCTGCCAGATTTTCTCCGAAGAAATTATAATACTTGAATATGCAGAGTATGCCGAGATTCAACACGATATTCGAGGCGCTGATGAACTTTTGTCTGCCCCGCTTTCCCTCGCTGCGCTCCAACAAAATGCCGCTCGCAAAACTGCACACGGTCGTGAGGGCTATCAACAGCAGAAAACGCCAATCCCACCACCCGTAGAAAACATAGCTCGCCGCCACGACAAACAGATTCTGCACCCGCAACGGCTTGAAAACAAACCAGTAAAGCAGAAATACAATCGGCAGAAAAATCAAAAACTCAAAGGAGTTGAAAAGCATACAAATCCAAAATTTTCCATAAACACGTTGCAAAATTAGCAATTTATATAATAGACCTCCCACCTAAAAAATTTTTTCAACTCTCAATTATAAGACAAAACAACAATTATCGGATAAAATCGGAAAAACGTGATTTTGGTTAGAAATTCAGGAATCGGGATTGAAAAAATCGGGATTGTTTTTTATTTTTGCATACGTGAAAGAAAATCCTACATGATTACAAACATAGAGGGCACACCCGCAGGCAAATAAGGCATCATGTATAACACAGGGAAAAAAGTAAAAAGATTTTATGCGGCAGTACTGTTGCTCGTGTGCATCGTGTTCACAAGTTCCGCCCCCGATGATACGACACCCCGCGCCAAATACAACTTCAACTCCGATTGGCGGCTGAGCACGGACGACTTCGAAAATGCCGGCAGTCCGAATTTCGATGACTCGAAGTGGACACCCGTAACCCTGCCGCATGCGTGGAACGAAAACGATGCCTTTCGCGTACCGATAGATGCCCATTCGACGGGAATCGCTTGGTACAGAAAACATTTCAAACTGCCCCGCTCGGCACGCAACGGCAAGGTATTTCTCGAATTCGAGGGCGTGCGCTTCGCTGCCGAAATCCGGATTAACGGTCATTTTGTCGCCCGGCACGAAAACGGTGTCATGGGATTCGGTATCGACATCACCCCTTACGTCGATTTCAAAGGCGACAACCTCATCGCCGTAAAGACCGACAACCGCTGGGACTACGCCGAAAAATCGACCGGAGAAACCTACCAATGGAACAACAAAAATTTCAATGCCAACTACGGCGGAATACCCAAGAACGTATATCTTCACATTACCGCTCCGATATATCAAACGCTGCCGCTGTACAGCAACCTCGAAACCACCGGCACGTATGTGTATGCCGACCACTTCGACATTCCCGCCCGCCGTGCCGACATACACGTGGAGACGGAGGTCAAAAACGAATCGGACAAAACCCGCAGCGTGCAACTGCGTTTCGAGGTCGTCGCTCCCGACGGGCAAATCGCCGCGACGGGCAGCGCAGCACCGGTGTCGATTCCGAGCGGAGGTACTGAAATTTTATGCGCCGAAGTCCGTGCCGAGAATCTTCATTTTTGGAGTTGGGGTTACGGATATTTGTACGACGTATATTCGACGTTGTATGTCGGCGGCAAAGCCGTCGATCGCGTAAAAATACGCACGGGATTCCGGAAAACGGCATTCAAAAACGGAATGATTTACCTCAACGACAGAGTGATACAGGTAAAAGGATATGCCCAGCGGACAAGCAATGAATGGCCGGCTGTCGGTATGTCGGTGCCGGCATGGCTCAGCGATTTCAGCAACCGAATGATGGTCGAAGGCAATGCCAACCTCGTGCGGTGGATGCACGTAACCCCTTGGAAACAAGATGTCGAATCGTGCGACCGCGTGGGACTGATGCAGGCAATGCCTGCGGGCGATGCCGAAAAAGACACGGAAGGCCGGCGTTGGGAGCAGCGCAAACTGCTCATGCGCGACGCCATCGTCTATAACCGCAACAACCCGAGTATCATTTTTTACGAATCGGGCAACGAATCCATCAGCGAACAACACATGGCGGAAATGCGCGACCTGCGCGACCGTTACGACCCGCACGGCGGCAGAGCCATCGGTTCGCGGGAAATGCTCGACAGCAAAATCGCCGAATACGGCGGCGAAATGCTCTACATAAACAAAAGCGCACGACACCCCTTATGGGCTACCGAATATTGCCGCGACGAAGCCTTGCGAAAATATTGGGACGAATATTCATATCCCTACCACAAAGACGGCGACGGACCGCTGTACCGCAACACGCCGGCGGAAAGCTACAACCGCAACCAAGATTCATACGCCATAGAGGCGGTAACACGGTGGTACGACTATTATGTCATGCGGCCGGGCAGCGGCGAGCGGGTGAGCTCGGGCGGCGCCAACATCGTCTTCTCCGACACGAACACCCACTTCCGCGGTGCCGAGAATTACCGCCGCAGCGGCGAAGTCGATGCCATGCGTATTCCGAAAGACGCCTACTTCGCCCACCAAGTGATATGGAACGGCTGGGTAGATACGGAACACTCCGCCACCTACATCATCGGGCATTGGAATTATGCGCCGGGTGTCGTCAAAAACATTTACGCGGTATCGACCGGTGAACAGGTCGAACTGTTTTTGAACGGAAAAAGTCTCGGCTTCGGAGAGAGAAGCAAAAATTTTCTTTTCACATTTCGCGACATAGCGTGGGAAGCCGGAACGCTGACGGCAGTCGGTTACGACGCCGAACGCCGTGAAACAAGCCGTTATGAGATAGCGACTGCCGGCGAGCCTTACGCCCTGTCGATGAACGTGCAGACCGCTCCCGACGGTTTCAAGGCCGACGGCGCCGACATGGCGCTCGTCGAAGTGGAAGTAATCGACCGAGAGGGCAGACGCTGTCCGCTGTCGAATGCTCTGATAAAATTCGAGTTAGAAGGCGCTGCCGAATGGCGGGGAGGAATAGCACAAGGTCCCGATAACTACATACTCTCGGACACGCTCCCCGTAGAGTGCGGCGTAAACCGCGTGCTGCTGCGTTCGACCCGACAGGCAGGCACGGTAAAACTCACCGCCTCGTCGCAAGGGCTCGAACCGGCAACGATAACATTCGAGTCGAAACCTTTTGCCACCGAACACGGACTAAGCCGATACATAGCCGCCGATTACCTGCCGACATATCTCGAACGAGGCGAAACGCCCGCAACACCGTCGTACACCGTCAGACGGGTGCCGGTAAAAATCGCATCGGCAACGGCAGGCGCACGGCAGGAAAATGCAGCAGCAAGTTACGACGACAACGAGCTGACGGAATGGGGAAACGACGGTCGGCGACAGAGCGGGTGGATTGCCTATACGCTGGAGCGCGAAGCCGTGATTTCGCAAATCGATGTGAAATTCGCCGGCTGGCGCAGCCGAAGTTATCCGATACGCATCTGCATCGACGGGCAGGAAGTGTGGTCCGGCGAAACTGCCCGCAGCTTAGGCTACGTAACGCTGAACATACCTCCCGCAAAAGGCAGCGAAGTGAAGATAGAACTTATCGGCATAAACAAGGAAGCCGATGCGTTCGGCGGCATCGTGGAGATAACGGGGAAAACGGAACCGGACTCTCGGACGTCCGATGCCGAAGCCAAAGGGAGTCTGCGCATCGTCGAGATAGAATTTTACGAAATTCCCGACCGTCCATAGCACAATATCTATATATAGAATCGAGGGAGGAGGCAATTGCCTCCTCCCTCGATTCTATGACAACTCCGTTTCCGGAGCGAGCGAATCAAAGGGTTACACCGGTCTTGAAGATAGCGATTTCGCGATAGCCTTTGCGTTCGTTATTGACGCACTTGCCGCTCGCCACTTCGATGACGAATTGAATGAAGCGTTCCACGACTTTTTCCATCGGTTCGTTTTCGACCAATGTTCCGGCGTTGAAATCTATCCAACCGGGTTTGAGTTTCGCCAAATTGCTGTTGGTAGAAATCTTCATCGTAGGCACATACGTTCCGAACGGCGTACCGCGGCCGGTAGTGAAAAGCACCATTTGACAGCCGCTCGAAGCCAAAGCCGTAGCAGCCACCAAGTCGTTGCCCGGAGCGCTGAGCAGGTTGAGCCCCTTGGTCTTGATGCGCTCGCCGTACATCAACACGTCGCGCACAATCGACTTGCCGCACTTTTGCGTGCAGCCCAGCGATTTTTCTTCGAGCGTGGATATGCCGCCGGCTTTGTTTCCGGGCGAGGGATTTTCATATACCGGCTGGTTGTTCGCCATGAAATAGGCTTTGAAATCGTTGATGAGGTGCACGGTCTTGTCGAAGAGCTCGGGCGTACCGCAACGGTTCATCAGTATCGTTTCGGCGCCGAACATTTCGGGCACTTCGGTGAGTACGGTGGTACCGCCTTGCGAAACGAGGAAGTCGGAAAAGACGCCCAGCAGCGGATTGGCAGTGATGCCGGAGAATCCGTCGGAGCCGCCGCATTTGAGGCCGACGCGCAGTTCGCTCAACGGAATATCGGTGCGAACATCTTTCGAGGCCACAGCGTATATTTCGCGCAACAGGGACATACCGGTTTCAAACTCGTCCTCCACCTTTTGGCAAATCATGAATTTCACCCGTTGTTCATCGACCTCGCCGAGCAGTTCGCGAAAAGCGTCCAGCTGGTTGTTTTCGCAACCGAGCGATACGACCAACACACCGCCGGCATTGGGGTGTTTCACCATGTCGCGCAACACTTTACGAGTGTTTTCGTGGTCGTTTCCGAGCTGCGAACAGCCGTAGTTGTGCGGGAACGAAACAATGGCATCGACGCCTTTTCCGGCGGTTTCGCGGCGCAGCGCCTCCGCCAGCTGATTGACAACGCCGTTTACGCAGCCGACCGTCGGGATAATCCATATTTCGTTGCGCACGCCCACTTCGCCGTTTTTGCGGCGATAGCCTTTGAACGTCAGTTTTCTGTCGGGCTGCTCGACGCTTACCAGTTTCGGCGTGTAGGTGTATTCGAGCAGACCTTCGAGATTGGTTTTGATATTTTTCTCGTTCACCCACGCCCCTTTGGCGATAGCCGCACGGGCATGACCGATAGGATAGCCGTATTTGACGATATGCTCGTCGGCAGCGAAATCGCGCAAAGCGACTTTATGTCCGGCGGGAATATCTTCGGCTACCACTATTTCGACGCCGTCCACCGTAAGCCGGTCGCCTTTTTTCAAAGGGTCGATGGCTACGGCGACGTTGTCGGAGGGATTGATTTTGATATAGTTCGTACTCATATTCAGAGAATGGATTTAACCGTTTCGAGCATACCTTTTTCCTGTATCGAGTCGAGATAACCTTTTACAGCGTCGGTCAAGCCGGGTATGTTGTTAAGGTTTTCGCCCCAAATCGATTCGGCAGCCAATACGCCTTCGGCGACGCACTTCGTGCAGCCTTTTGCCCAAAGGTCTTTGAGCAGCGCCATGATTTCAGGAGCATCGTTGGGAACGATTTCGGCACCGTCGGCGCGCACACCGCCTTTGTAGTAGGTGATGATGGCAGCCAAGCCCAGCACAAGACCTTTCGGCAGGGTGCCTTTGCGTTGGAGATATACTTTCAGACCGGGCAGGTCGCGGGTCTGGTATTTCGGGAACGAGTTGAGCATAATCGAAGTTACCTGATGATCGACGAACGGGTTGTTGAAACGTTCGAGAACATCTTCGGCAAATTTCTTCAATTCGTCTTTCGGGAGGTTGAGGGTTTCCATCAACTCGTCGAACATGACTTTATGGATATATTTGCCGATGACGGGGTGCTGGCAGGCATCGCGCACGATATTCACACCGGAGAGATAAGCTACGGGCGAGAGTACGGTGTGCGGACCGTTGAGCAAGGTAACTTTTCTTTCGTGGTACGGAGCTTCGGAGGGGACGAAAAGCACGTTCAAGCCCGCTTTGTCGGCAGGAAATTCCTTAGCGACCGATTGCGGAGCCTCGATAACCCAGAGGTGGAAAATTTCGGCTTGTACCACCAAATTGTCGTCGTACTGCAATTTTTCTTTGATAGCGGCGATGTCCTTGCGAGGGAATCCCGGAACGATGCGATCGACCAACGTGGCATAAACGCCGCAAGCCTCTTCGAACCATTTTTTGAAATCTTCACCGAGTTTCCACAATTCGATATATTGGTAAATCGTTTCTTTGAGTTTGTGTCCGTTGAGGAATATCAACTCGCAGGGGAAAATGATAAGACCTTTCGTCTTGTCGCCTTTGAAGGTTTTGTAACGGCGATAGAGCAGCTGCGTGAGTTTGCCCGGATAAGATGAAGCGGGAGCGTCGTCGAGCTTGCAGGCGGGGTCGAAAGCGATGCCGGCTTCGGTCGTGTTGGAAATGACGAAACGTATTTCGGGCTGGTCGGCAAGTTTCATAAATTCGTCGTTCTGCGAATAGGGATTCAACGCGCGGCTGATGACGTCGATGCGGGTAAGGCTGTTTACGACGTTGCCTTTGTCGAGACCTTGCAGATTGACGTGATAGAGGCAATCCTGAGCGTTCAACATATCGACCATACCTTTTTCTATGGGTTGGACGACAACTACACTGCTGTTGAAATCGGCTTTTTCATTCATATTGTAGATAATCCAATCTACAAACGCACGCAAGAAGTTTCCTTCGCCGAATTGGATAATCCGTTCGGGGTATTTGTTTGCCTGAGCGGTAGTTCTGTTAAGTTGTTTCATAGGATTTGTACGTTAGTGTTAATATTAAAATAATTGAAAATCGATGTAATAGTCGATATTCTCCGCCGTAAGAATGTCGATGGGCATGAAGTTGCGGCGGGGCGCCTGCTTGCGGAATATCTTGTACTCGCAAAGGGCTTTCATGCCCCTGTATCCCTGCAACTCCGGACGCTGCGAAAGAAGGTATTTTATCTTGCCGTCTTTCAGCGCCTTGACGTTCGGCGAGAGCAGTTCGTAGCCCAAGAGGCGGAACGGTGTGTGCTGCGCCTCGTCGAGATAGCGGGCGATGCGCCACACGCGCGAATTGAACGTAACGCCTTCTTTTATATTCGGATATTGTATAAAGAAATCGCGTATGTATTGCATGTTGAGACGGTCGTCCGACGGGTGCAGCTTGATGACCTGCAAACCGATTTGCGGGAAATATCGGCGCACGTATTTGATGAAGCCCTGATAGCGCAAATCGGACTGGTTGGAGCCGAGATTGCCGAGCCGGTTTATCATGAAAATCGCGATGTCGCTGCCCGGCTCTATGTCCTCCAGCAAAAGTTTGGCAGCCAGAAAACCGCTCTGCAACGAATCCATGCCGAAATAAGAGAGGGCATTGGCTTCGGCAATGTCGGAGTCGATGAACACATACGGAATTTTTTCCTTGTCGAGCCGCGCCGCCAAGGCTATGGAGGCATCGGTGAAGACCGGCGACAGAAGCACGCCATCGACTTTTAGCGTAAGCAGCTGCGCTACGGCATCTTCAAAAGCGCGGCTGTCGTACTGGTCGAACAGCACCTGCTCCACCGAAATATTCAGATTGGCAAATTCCGTCGCCGCCAGATTCACGCCGCGCAACACCTCTATCCAATAGTCGTACCCGCCGGCTTTCGGCAACAGAGCGGCAAAAGTATAGCGCCGCTTCGACGCCAGCGCCGAGGCATACGGATTGGGCCGGTAATCGAGCCGTTTCAACACGGTTTCGATTTTCGTCCGCGTATCGGCAGATACCTCTCCCCGATTATGCAAAACCCTATCGACAGTGCCTGCCGATACGCCCGCCATGCGGGCAATATCTTTGATGCGGATTTTATCCAAGCGGTTTTCCATGTTCAGTTCGAGGTTTCATCTAACGGAAAAAGTTTCCGTTTCTATTTGCAAATATATAATTTTTATTTTGTACTTCAAAAAAAAATCGTAATTTCGTGCCCGAACACGGTCTTTATTTTATCGGCGTTCCACGATTTTTCCCGAACGGGGAATAAAGCCGCCGGAACACAGGGACTGCATATCAGACCGTTCAACTGAAAAACACGATTCGCCTGAACATGAAAAACAAATATTCAACCTGTTTTCACGAAAAAATACCGAATAATATTATCAAAAAAAATCGCTTCGTTATGAAAAAATTTATGGACGAAAACTTCTTGCTGCAAACCGAAACGGCGCAAGAACTTTATCACAACCACGCGGCCAAAATGCCGATTATCGACTACCACTGCCACCTGATTCCCCAAATGGTGGCCGACGACCACAAATTCAAATCGCTGACCGAAATATGGCTCGGCGGCGACCACTACAAATGGCGCGCCATGCGTACCAACGGTGTCGATGAACGCTATTGCACGGGCAAAGACACGACCGACTGGGAAAAATTCGAGAAATGGGCGGAGACCGTGCCCTACACCATGCGCAACCCGCTGTACCACTGGACACACCTCGAACTGAAAACGGCTTTCGGCATCGATAAAATATTGAACCCGAAAACCGCCCGCGAAATCTATGACGAATGTAACGAGAAGCTCGCCCGTCCGGAATACTCGGCACGCGGCATGATGCGCCGTTACCACGTGGAAACGGTTTGTACGACCGACGACCCCGTCGATACGCTCGAATACCACATCAAAACCCGTGAAAGCGGATTCGAGATAAAAATGCTCCCGACATGGCGTCCCGACAAAGCCATGGCAGTGGAAGTGCCCTCCGAATACCGCGCTTACATCGAGAAACTGGCTGCCGTGAGCGGCATCGCCATTTCGACATTCGACGACATGATTGCCGCCCTGCGCAAACGCCACGAATTTTTCGCCGAACAAGGCTGCAAACTCTCCGACCACGGTATCGAAGAATTTTATGCCGAAGACTACACCGATGCCGAAATCAAAGCTATATTTAATAAAGTATATGGCGGCAAGCAGCTGACACAGGAAGAAATACTGAAATTCAAATCGGCAATGCTGATTATCTTCGGTGAAATGGATTGGGAAACGGGATGGACGCAGCAATTCCACTACGGTGCTATTCGCAACAACAACTCCAAGATGTTCAAACTGCTCGGTCCCGACACCGGTTTCGACTCCATCGGCGAATTTACCACTGCCAAAGCCATGGCGAAATACCTCGACCGCCTGAACAGCAACGGCAAACTGACGAAAACGATTCTCTACAACCTCAATCCCTGCGCCAACGAAGTAATCGCCACCATGTTGGGCAACTTCCAAGACGGTACGGTTGCCGGCAAGATACAGTTCGGTTCGGGCTGGTGGTTCCTCGACCAGAAAGACGGCATGGAGAAACAGATGAACGCTCTTTCGGTACTCGGTCTGTTGAGCCGCTTCGTCGGTATGCTCACCGACTCGCGCAGCTTCCTCTCCTACCCGCGCCACGAATACTTCCGCCGCACACTCTGCAACTTGGTGGGTCGCGACGTCGAAAACGGTGAAATACCGTATTCCGAAATCGACCGCGTGCGTCAGATGATCGAAGACATCAGCTACAACAATGCAAAAAATTTCTTTCAATTTTAATACCTAACACATTATCATCATGAGCAAAAAAGTAGTAACATTCGGAGAAATCATGTTGCGCTTGGCCACGCCCGGGTATCTGCGGTTCAGTCA
>CANQAM010000030.1 GCA_947589325.1 uncultured Bacteroidales bacterium
TCGGGAGCGGGTCGCGAAGCACGGGCTTCCCGCATCTTCTGCATTTCGGCTTGCCAACGGGCGTACTTTTCTTCGCCGAGAATTTTTTGGATTTCCTGCTCGCGCTTTTGGGCGTTTTCCTGTAACTGCTCTCTGCTCAACGGGGCGGGACTCTCTACATCGCCTTGCGGACGGTCGTTTTTCGGGCGGGCTTTTTGTCCTCCCTCCGGACGCGGCGGACGGTTGCCCTGTCGCTGCGTGCGCATGAATTGCTGCCGTTCCTGCGCCTCTTGCAGGTTGAGTTCGTAGAGCGCCTTGTATTGCTCGTCGGTGAGGTCGAGCGTTTTTTTCATTTGGTCGGTTTTTGCCTGCGCTCTCATTTCAGGCGTAGCGTGTTGGGGTTCGTGTCCGCGTTGGGGACGATGACCCTGCGGGTTTTGGGCAGACAGGCACAAAGCGCTTGTCAGGAGCATGGTTGATAGCAAAATCTTTTTCATAATCGTATGTTTTTTAAGTTTGTATCGATTAGACAAACGGCTTGGTAAAGGGTTTAATCGCTTCGACCGAAAGGTGGATTTTGTCGATAAACACGTCCGCCCTGTCGATGAATCGGCAGGGCGGGCGCAGGTATATTAAAAGAGATTTTTGTCTAAGAGGGCTTATTGTTCGCCCAAGTAATACGAAGGTACGGGCGATTGGGGGTAGCCTTGACTGCGTTCGACGATGTAGCTGCGGTAAATGGGGTCTTGCATGAGGGTCGTGCGCCGGTCGGTGGCGGGAATGCAGGTGGAGTAGATGCGGATTTCGCTGCCGACAGCGGTAACGATTTCTTCGCGCCAGTCGCCGGTGATGTCGCCAATCAATAGTACCATGCCTTCGATGCCCTTAGTCAGCGTCGCGCCGCCCCATTTGATGATGCTCCGGCGGCGCATCGTTTCGCGCAGCAGGTCGCCGTCCCACCATACCCAGTCGCGGCAGGGCGGTATGAGTTTCGAATCCGAAGTCAGGGATTCGCCTTGTGCTGTCAGCAGGTAGCGGGCTTCGCTGCCGCCTTTGCGGTCTTCCGAAGCGAAGCACTCCAATCCGGCATGAGCCGGGTCGATGTCGGCCACCATGGCGTCGCCTACGTGGAACGTGTTGTGCCCGATGTTCCACACCTGTTCGCCCGTTGCGGCATCGACGCAGCAGACGCCGCGTCCGTCTTCATGATGCACTTCGACACCGAACAGCACTTCCATGCCCGGACGTGCGGGGTCGATGTCCGTCAAATAGATTTTGTCGGGGTGTCCCACGCCTGCCGACCACAGCAGCGAACCGTTGTCGTCGAGCATACAGGCACCCAACAGTATTTCATCGCGACCGTCGGCATCGACGTCGCCGACTACCATGTTGTGCGAGCCTTGACTGCGTATCACGGGATTTTCTTCATCGCCGTCCCAGCGCCACAGGTGGGTCAGTTTGCCGTCGTGCAGCTGCCACGCATCGACCAACATCGCCCGATAGGTGCCGCGAGCGGCGAGGATTGCCGGCGTGCGCCCGTCGAGATATGCCATACCTATCTGGTGGCGGCTCTGCCGGTTGCGTTCGCCCAGACGCCAAGTGCGTTCGGGCCACGGCGCGCGGTCGATTTCCTTGCCGGTTTCGCCGTCGAGTACGAGCAGGTATTCGTGTCCGTTCATTACGTGGCGGGTGGAGTCGCGCGTGCCGTCGGGGCAGATGCGCAGGGCTACTTCCGCCCGACCGTCGCCGTCGAAATCATAAACAGCGTAGGGCGAATACCACACGCCCGGTTCCACGCCTTCGCCCAGCGAGTAGCTCCACAGGCGGGTGCCGTCGTGCCGGTAGGCGGAGATGGTGTAGACGGAGTCGAAGTGGATTCCCTGCACGCCCGGATCGACATTCGTGGCGGGGGTGCGGACAACGAAATCGAAGATGCCGTCGCCGTCGAGGTCGCCGATGCCGAGCTTGCCCACGCGCCCTTCGGTCTTGAAGGAAACGTAGCGGGGCGATTTTTGCAGCTTGTCGAAATCGGCTGCCACCCACGGCGAGGATTCCTTGCCAACGCTTTTCGGGTCGCTGTCGGCGCGGATTACCCGATATTCGGCAACTCCTTTGACGGGATTGCGGTCGATGAAGTCGGTCGTTTGCGTTATCGGTTTGTTTGTCAGTCGTTTGGATTTTCCGCCCACTCTTCGGTAGAGATGGAAAGTGGCGGTTTGCGGGTCGTCGGCAAGCAGCCGCCAGCTGAGGTAAATCCCTTTGCCGTCTTCCGACAGGGCGGCGGTCAGTCCGCGTCCCAGCTTTTCGCAGACCCGTTCTGCGGCATAGCCTTCGACAAGCGGCTTGACCTGATGACTCGGGTGTAGCACTTCGTAGTTATAGACCCGTTCGCGCGGGTCTTGGGCGAACAGGCATAGGGCGCTCGTCAATAGAAAGGTCGATAGCAGAAATTTTTTCATGGTAATTTATATTGATTTATCGTTAGACTTGTCCGGTCGCAAAAAGTTTAATCGTATCGACCGTATCGTGTGTTTTTTCGATAAACGCGCCCGCCGCGCCGATGATTCGGCAGGGCGGGCACATCTATATATAAGGAGAATCGTTGTCAGTTGTTTTCGCCGGAGGTGTCGATAATGCCTTTCGCGCTTTCCAAGAAAGAGAGAATGTAATCTGTCTCGGGGCTTCGCGACACGACCTCTTTGATACGGAGTATGCCGTTTTCGAGGCTGGTGCCCGACGAGTAGACCTGCCGATAGGCGAGGGCGATGTTTTCGATGGCTTCGTTGCTGAAATTGTGCTGACGGAGTATGAAAGCGTTGATGCCCGCATATTTGATGGGGTTGTGGGCAGCCAAGATGTAGGGCGGAATATCCTTGTCGCTGCGGCAGCCGCTTTTTACCAGCGCCCAGCTACCCACCCGGCAATTGTCTTTGATGATGACACGGCCGGCGAGTACGGCGCAACTGTGTATGTGGCAGTTGCCGGCGATGTCGCTGTCGTTGCCCAAGATGCAGGAGTCATCGACGCGGCTGTCGTGTCCGATGCGGGTGCCTTTGAGCAGGTAGTTGCCGTTTCCGATGACGGTTTCGCCTTCGGGGGTAGTAGCCCTATTGATAATGGCGTATTCGCGGATATAGTTGTTGTCGCCTATCTGCAAGCGGGTGGCTTCTCCTTTGAACATGAAATCCTGCGGCTCTGCACCGAGTATAGCGCCCTGAAACACCCGATTGTTTTTTCCCATCGTGGTACCTGCCAGCACGCTGGCGTAGGGCATGATTTCGCAGTTATCTCCGATAACGACGTCTTTGTCGATGTAGGCGAAAGGGTGTATCGTTACGTTTTCCCCTATTTGGGCTTTGGAATCGACGTATGCTAATGGGCTGATCATAGTATGTACGTTTTTAAGGAATTCATTTTTTTTCGTCCGCTATTTCACGACCGCCGCCCAAGGCGTGGTAGAGGCTTACGACGGCAATCATGGACTGGTAGGTGTCCGACACTTCCGACAACTGCGCGCTAAGCAGCGACTGCTGGGCAGTCAATACTTCGAGGTAGGTCGAGGTGCCGAGCTTCATCAGCGATTCGGTATACTCTACGGCGTCGTGCAGGGCAGCTACCTGCAAGCGGCGCTGGGCGAGTATCTCGTTGTACGACTGGTATTGGTAGAGCGCGTCGCTCACCTCTTTGCCGGCGTTGAGTATTGTCTGCTGAAATCCGATAGCGGCGATTTCCTGCTGCGCTTTGGCGGCTTTGAGGCGTGCCAAGTTGCTGCCGTGATTGAAGATTGGCTGCACGAGCGAGGCGGCTGCCGAGAGCAGTATTTTGCCCGGATTGATAATCGCGCTTCCGGCGGAGTTCGTCCACCCGGCCGAACCCGAAATCACCAGATTGGGATAGAGTGCCGAGCGGGCGATGTTGGTCGAATAGTAGGCAGAAGCCAGCGACATTTCGGCAGCTTGCACGTCGGGACGGTTTGCCAGCAACTGTACCGGTACGCCGGCGTGCAGCATATCGGGCAGCGTCTGGTCGTCGAACGAACCGCGCGCAATGGTTTGCGGAGCCTGATAGAGCAGCGTCGAGAGGCTGTTTTCCGTTTCCCGAATCTGCCGGCGCAGCGCCGGAATGGAGGCGGCAATCATGCGGCAGTTGGCTTCGCTTTGGGCGATAGCCGCTTCGTTGGTCATACCGCCGATTTTCATGTCGCGCATGGTTTGCACGCTTTGTTCCCACAAGAGGGCGGTTTCTTCGGTGATGGCGAGCTGCTTGTCGAGCATCAGCAGCGTGTAGTAGCCGTTGGCAATGGCGGCGATGATTTGCGTGCGGACGGCTTGTGCGTAGGCTTTGCTCTGTACGAGAGCGGCTTTTGCATTCCGTTTGGAGTTCATCAGCCTGCCGAAGATGTCGATTTCCCAACTTGCGGTAATGGGCACGTTATAGGTCCATATCGCCTTACTGCCGTCGAAGCTGCTGACAGTGCCCTGCGGGGCAAGGGTGAACGACGGCAGGAATGCCAGCCGTGCCGCCTTGAAATCGGCTTGTACCGCCTCGACTTGCAACAGCGCGCTTTGCAGGTCGCTGTTCTTCTCCAACCCTGCACGGATAAGCGTTTGTAACGCGGGGTCGGTGAAAATCTCCGTCCAATCCATGTCCCCGATATTGAGGCTGTCGTCGGGCAGCGCTTCGCCTGCGGATATGGTGTCGCGGAACAGACCTTCCGTCGTTATATCGTCGGGACGTTGGTATTTTCGGTATATGTGGCAGCTGTTGAGCATCGAAGCCAAGACCATGCCGCATACGGTATATAGAATGATTCGTTTCATACTGCGTTTCGCTTTATTGTTTTTTCGATTTGGTATATTGCTCGATTTCGGCAAGAATATCTTTGTTGTCGAGGTCGTTCCATACCAGCGGTTTCACTTTTTCCTGAATGGTCTGGAATACGACGAACAATGCCGGCACGACGAATATCTGGCATATCATACCGATGAGCATGCCGCCTACGGCACCCGAACCCAGCGTGCTGTTGCCGTTGGCTCCGACACCGTGTGCGAACATCATGGGCAAAAGTCCGATTACCATTGCCAAAGAGGTCATGAGGATAGGACGCAGACGGGCTGCCGCACCGCTGATGGCGGCATTGATGATAGGCATACCGGTGCGCCGGTGGTCGAGCGAGAATTCCACGATAAGAATGGCGTTCTTCGCCAACAGACCGATGAGCATGATCAAAGCGATTTGCAGGTAAATGTCGTTTTCGACATCCATGATAGAGGCGAAGATGAAGCTGCCTGCCAGACCGAACGGTACGGAGAGCAATACGGCGAGAGGCAGAATGTAGCTTTCGTATTGCGCACTCAACAACAGATAGACGAATACGAAGCAGAGCATGAAGATGATAGCGGTGGTGCCGCTGCTCGTACTTTGCTCTTCACGTGTCATACCCGAAAATTCGTATCCGAAACCTACGGGCAGCGAAGAAGCTGCCACTTCTTGGATAGCTTTGATGGCTTCGCCTGAGCTGTATCCGGCAGCGGGGTTGCCATTGACGGTCATGGCGGTGAACATGTTGAAGCGCGTGATGACGTCGGGACCATATACCTTTTTCAGTGTGATGAAGTTGGTAATGGGAGCCATTTCGGCGCCGTTGCGTATCTTGATGTTGTTCAGACTTTCGGGGCTGACGCGCGCTTGCGGGTCGGCTTGAATCATGACGCGGTAGAGCTTGCCGAACCGGTTGAAGTTGGAAGCGTATATACCGCCGAAGTAGCCTTGCAAAGCGCTCAATACGTCTCTCGGCGATATGCCTGCCCGTTTGCACTTGGCAACATCGACATCGACGAGGTATTGCGGGAATGTCGGGTTGAACGTCGTTGCAGCCGTAGATATTTCCGGACGCTTCGTCAGTTCGGCGAGGAAATCTTGTGCCACCTGATAGAAGTTGTCGAGCGAGCCGCCCGTCTTGTCTTGCAGGTTAAATTCAAAGCCGTTGCTGATACTGTAACCCGGAATCATAGGCGGAGCGAAGCAAAGCACGCGGGCGTCTTTCACTTCGAGAGCGCACCGACCATAAAGTGCGGCGACTACCGAATTGACGTCCATACCTTTGCCTTTACGTTCGTCCCACGGTTTGAGCTGGACGAAGAACGAGGCATACGTGTTGCCTTCTCCGCCGATAAGGCTGAATCCCAAGATACCGGTCGTACTTTCGACGGCGGGGTGCGACATGAGTATTTCATTGACTTGCTGCACGACGGCTTCGGTGCGCTCTTGCGAGCTGCCCGGCTGCAAGTCGATGGTAATCATGATGGTACCCGTGTCTTCGTTGGGGATAAGTCCCGTCGGAGTGGTGTTCATCAGAACGATAAGCGCAGCGATGCCCACGATGACGCCTGCAAACGAAAGTTTTTTATGTTTGACGAAGTGCGATACGCCGACTTTGTATTTGTTGAGCATCGAATCGTAAGCGGCATTGAACGCCGTTTGGAAACGTTTTGCCATAGAGGGCTTGCCCTCTTTTTCGTCTTTATGCGGTTTCAGCAGGACGGCGCACAGGGCAGGACTCAGCGTCAAGGCATTGACAGCCGAAAAGCCGATGGCGATTGCCATCGTCAGACCGAATTGACGGTAGAATGTTCCCGATGTTCCCGTCATGAAGCTCACGGGAATGAACACCGACATCATGACCAACGTAATGGAGAGAATGGCGCCCGAGAGTTCGCCCATGGCGTCGATAGCCGCTTTGCGCGGCGACTTGTAGCCTTGGTCGAGCTTGGCATGGACACCCTCGACGACGACTATGGCGTCGTCGACCACAATGGCGATAGCCAGCACGAGTGCGCAGAGCGTCAGCAGGTTGAGGCTGAATCCGATAAGGAACAGCACGAAGAACGTACCGATGAGCGATACCGGAATGGCAATGGCGGGAATGAGCGTGGAACGGAAATCCTGCAAGAAAACATAGACGACGAGGAATACGAGCAGGAATGCCTCGACGAGCGTTTTTGCCACCTCATGGATAGAGGCGAAAAGGAAGTCGTTGGCATTCATCGACACCGAGAATGCCATGCCTGCCGGCAGGTCTTTGCTCATATCGTCGAGCAGAGCGGTGATGTTTTTGATGATTTCGGTGGCGTTGGAACCGGCGGTCTGATATACGATAGCGGTTGCTGCGTTGTGTCCGCTCATGAAGTTTTTGAAACCGTAAGTCAGACGACCCAATTCGATTTCGGCAACATCTTTCAGGTAGAGAATCTGCCCGTCGGGGTTGGCGCGTATAATTATGTCGCCGAACTGTTCGGCAGTCTGCAAACGTCCTTTATACGTAAGCACGTATTGGAACGACTGGTTGCCTTGGTCGCCGAATTGACCCGGAGCGGCTTCGATGTTTTGTTCTGCCAGAACGGCGGTTATGTCGCTCGGCATAAGACCGTATTGCGCCATCACGTCGGGTTTGAGCCAGATGCGCATGGAGTAGTCCGATGCCATGACGCTGGCATCGCCTACGCCCGGAACACGCTGTACCTGCGGAATGACGTTGATTTTCATGTAGTTTTCAAGAAAATCGAAGTTGTAACGGTCGTCGGTACTGTACAGAGAGAATACGACCAGCATACTCGTTTGT
Source organism: uncultured Bacteroidales bacterium (assembly GCA_947589325.1). GTDB lineage: Bacteria > Bacteroidota > Bacteroidia > Bacteroidales > UBA11471 > Caccoplasma. The sequence goes on from CANQAM010000030.1 coordinate 7,601, forward strand.
CGCTTCTCCGTAATCACACCCACTTGCGTAACCTCAGCCGGCAGCAGACCTTGCGCTTTGGCAACGCGGTTTTGTACATTGACCGCTGCCATATCGGGGTCGGTGCCCTGTTTGAAATATATGGTGATGGTGGCGGAGCCTGTGTTGGTGGCGGAGGAAGTCATGTACATCATGTTTTCCACACCGTTGATGGCTTCTTCCAAAGGTGCGATGACACTGTTGAGCACCGTTTGGGCATTGGCACCCGTGTAGGTGGTCGATACCTCTATGGTAGGCGGTGCTATGTCCGGGTATTGGGTGATAGGTATGGATACTAATCCCAAAGCTCCCAATATGACCATGAAAATGGAGATGACGGTCGAGAGTACCGGACGGTTGATGAATCTGTCTAACTTCATATCTTTTTACCTCTTTACGAAGTTGTTTATTAGTTGTTAGCGGCTACTTTGATGGCGATGCCGTCTTTGAGGGTATTGACGCCTTCGATGACGATGCGGTCGCCGGCTTTCACACCCGAAGTAACCATGTATTCTTTTCCGTTGTCGATAGCGGAAATGCCCACTTCGGTCGATTTTACCGTAGAGCTGTCGGTGAGTACATAGACGAATTTTTTGTCTTGTATTTCAAAGGTGGCTTTTTGCGGTATGAGTATGGCTGCATCGTTTTTCATCGGAATCATGATGACGCCGCTGCCGCCGCTGCGCAGCAGTTTGTCGGGGTTTTTGAAGGTGGCGCGCATGACCGACGAACCGGTTTGCGCATCGATGATACCGCTGACGGTTTCGATTTTACCCTTCAAGGGGTAGATGCTGCCGTCGGAGAGCCGCAGCGATACGGCGGGGAGTTTGCTCAGGAAATTGTTTGCTCCGTATTGGTTTGCCATTTCCAGAATCTGACGCTCGGTCATGGAGAAGTAAACATACATCTCGGAATTGTCGGAAACGGTCGTAAGGGGTGTTGCCGTCGATGGAGACACCAGACTGCCTACCCGGAAAGGAATTTCGCCTACGACACCGGTGAGGGGGCTGGTTACGCGGGTGAACGAATCGTTGTTGCGGGCATTGACCAATTGGGCTTCGGCTTCAGCCAGTTGGGCTTTGGCGGAGGCATACGAGTTTTGCGCCATTTGCATTTCGTATTCGCTGATGATGCCTTTGCGATAGAGTTCCTGTTTGTTTTCGGCAGTGAGGCGGGCGGTCTCGGTGGCGGATTTTGCCACTTCGACGTTGGCTTCGGCTATTTTCAGCGCGGCTTTGTAGGGAATCGTATCGATGACGAAAAGCACGTCACCTTTTTTCACGAGGGAGCCTTCATCGACGCACAATTCCGTGATGAAGCCGCTTACGTTGGGGCGTATGGCTATGTCTTGTTTTCCTTTGATGGCTGCCGGATAATTGCTGTACCATTCCATTCCGGAAGGTTCCAAAGTCTGAACATGGTATTCGCGAGCGAATCCTCCTTGTCCCTGCATGCCTTTCCCTCCACAGGAAAACAGTGTGGCACACAGTGTTGCGTAAGCAACGGTGCGGATAGAAAATCGGATTGATTTCATAATCACGTTCTGTTTTTTTGTTAACTTATAGAGAATTATTTTTTTTACCTTATTATTCTTTCCTTGTCTTTGCGAGAAAATGCCCTGTCAGTAAGGCGTTCACGACTGTGAAAAACAAATGCAAAGGTAACGATAAAGTTTGTATGGTAAATAAAAATAATAAAAATAAATCGAAAAAATAATGAAAAGACAGGGAAATAGTTGTCGAATCGAAAGAAAATATCTATCTTTGTGTAGATTTTGGTGTACCTATATGGCAGACAGTCCCCGAAATGTAATAGACAGTTTGCATACTCATGTAACTGAATTGATAACCCGCCATGAGGCATTGCGCGAACGATGCGAAAAACTGGAAAGCCGATTGCGGGAGCGAAACAATACGGTGGAGGAGTTGAAAAAGAAACTGGAAGGGATAGAGTCGAAATACCGGAATCTGCTTATGGCACAAGCCGTTGTTTCCGAAAAAGGCAATTTTTCGGAGGCGCGCAGCCGATTTGAAAAGTTGGTGCGGGAAATCGACAAGTGCATCTCTTTGTTAAACGATTAGATGCGATGGACGATAAACAAAGTAAACAACGAATAACTGTTACGATAGCCAACCGGTCTTACACCCTGACTGTATCGAGAGATAAACTCAGTACACAGGAACCTATCGCGCGGGGCGCCGCCGAGGAAGTAGGACGACGGTACAGAAAATATCAGCAGCAGATGTCCCAATCGAAAAACGATACGCAGGACTTTCTCTCTTTCGCGGCGTGGGATATCGCTTACGATTATCTGTTTCTGGGAGCATCGAAAGATGCCGAGATTCTGAACGGGGAATTGCTCCGAATAGACAAGGAACTCGAAAGCTATTTGCAGACTCCCGAGCCTGAGAACGGGATAGAAGATTGATTACAAACATACTGGATAACCCGCACTGCAACAATATTTTCAAATATTGATGCGGTGCTTTTTTTAACTAAAAATTACGACAATATGGAACCTATATCATTAGTAATAGGAATCGTAGCAGGGCTTGCCGTAGCTCTGTTGCTCTGCTTTGTAATTTACAAAGTGCGTTTGAACGGGCGCACCCGTTCGATTCTCGAAGAAGCGAAAACGGAAGCGGAAACGATAAAACGCAATAAAATGATGGAAGTGAAAGAGAAATTCATTTCCATGAAAGCCGACCTCGAAAATCAGCTTGCCGGACGCAGCGCCAAAGTGCAGTCGGCAGAGGCAAAAATACGGCAGCGCGAAATGCAGCTCAACCAACAGCAGCAGGAGTTGCAGCGCAAAAAAACGGAGACCGATGCCGTGCGCACCAATCTCGATGCGCAGGTGGAAATGGTCGAAAAGCGGAAACAGGAGCTGGAACGCCTGCATAAAGCCGAAGTAGAAAAACTCGAACATATTTCGGGTTTGTCGGCAGAGGAGGCGAAAGAGCGCCTTGTCGAGTCGCTCAAAGAAGAGGCCAAAACGCAGGCGGCGTCGTATATCAACGACATCATGGACGAAGCCCGCATGACGGCGAACAAGGAAGCCAAGAGCATCGTCATCAAGACGATACAGCGCGTGGCTACCGAAACGGCGATAGAAAATTCGGTAACGGTATTCCATATCGATTCCGATGAAATAAAGGGCCGCATAATCGGCCGCGAGGGTCGCAACATACGTGCTCTCGAAGCGGCTACGGGAATCGAAATCATCGTGGACGACACGCCCGAAGCCATCGTGCTTTCGGGATTCGACCCGGTGCGTCGCGAAATCGCCCGTCTGGCGCTGCACCAACTGGTAACGGACGGACGCATACACCCCGCACGCATCGAGGAGGTCGTTGCCAAAGTGAAAAAACAGGTGGAAGAAGAAATCATAGAAACCGGCAAGCGCACGACGATAGATTTGGGCGTACACGGTCTGCACCCCGAGCTTATCCGCTTGGTAGGCAAGATGAAATACCGTTCGTCTTATGGACAGAACCTGTTGCAGCACTCCCGCGAAACGGCGAATCTCTGCGCCATTATGGCTTCGGAACTCGGATTGAACCCGAAGAAAGCCAAACGTGCCGGACTCTTGCACGATATAGGCAAGGTGCCCGACGATGAGCCGGAATTGCCGCACGCACTGCTGGGTATGAAGCTGGCGGAGAAATACAAGGAAAAACCGGAGATATGCAATGCTATCGGGGCGCACCACGACGAGACGGAGATGACCAGCCTGCTGGCTCCTATCGTGCAGGTGTGCGATGCTATTTCGGGCGCCCGTCCGGGTGCCCGCCGCGAAATCGTCGAAGCCTACATCAAGCGGCTTAACGATTTGGAACAGTTGGCACTCTCTTATCCGGGCGTATTGAAAACGTATGCCATACAAGCCGGTCGCGAGCTGCGCGTAATCGTGGGCGCCGACAAGATAGACGATTCCGAAATCGAAACGCTGTCGTCGGAAATAGCCAAACGCATACAGGACGAAATGACCTATCCGGGACAGGTGAAGATTACGGTAATCCGCGAAACCCGTGCGGTAAGTTTCGCCAAATAAACACGAAAGCATATTTCCTTTTGTCCGGCGGGACGGCGGCATGACGCCCGTCTGCCCGCAGGGCGTTGCAAGACAGGAAGATTATGGACAACAAACAATCCGATATTGCTCCCAACAATGTCCCCGTGCCGGAGACGTCGGTGGCTGTTTCGCCCGACTTGTCGTCGGCGGTCGTGGCGCAGTGCGGCGGAAAACTCGGCTGCTGCGACTGGTTGGCAGATATTCCGGAGTCGCACGACGATACGGAAATGGTGGAGGTGCAATTCAAGAATACCCGGAAAGGCTACTATAAAAACTCGGCGCATCTTCGTCTCGAAAAAGGCGACATCGTGGCGGTGGAAGGAAATCCCGGACACGATATAGGCGTCGTTTCGCTTACCGGCCGGCTGGTTTTGCTGCAAATGCGGAAAAACGGCGTGCGGCTCGACAATCCCGATTTGAAGCGGGTCTACCGGAAAGCAAAATCCAACGACCTCGAAAAATTCAAAGAAGCCAAGTCGCGCGAACACGATACGATGCTCCGCGCCCGAAAAATTGCGGAAGACCTGCATCTGAACATGAAAATCGGCGATGTGGAGTATCAGGGCGACGGCAACAAGGCGATATTTTATTACATTGCCGACGACCGTGTCGATTTCCGGCAGTTGATAAAAGTGCTGGCAGATGTTTTCCATGTGCGCATAGAAATGAAACAAATCGGTGCGCGGCAGGAGGCGGGACGCATCGGCGGCATCGGACCGTGCGGCAGGCAGCTGTGCTGTTCGTCATGGATTAGTAATTTCGTGTCTGTTGCCACCAGTGCCGCCCGTTATCAGGATATTTCGCTCAATCCGCAGAAGTTGGCGGGGCAGTGCGCCAAGCTGAAATGCTGCCTCAATTTCGAGGTCGATGCCTACGTCGAGAGTTTCAAGCGACTGCCTTCGCGGGAGATTCCGTTGGAAACGCAGGAGGGTACTTTCTACCATTTCAAGACCGATATTTTCAAACGGCAGCTCACCTATTCGTCGTCGAAAGAGGTGGCAGCCAATCTGGTAACCGTCGATGCTTCGCGGGCGTTCGAGGTCATCGCCCTCAACAAGCGGGGCGTCAAACCCGAAAAGCTGGCGATGGAAAGCACCGAACCTGTACGGAAAGAGTTTGAAGATGTGGTGGGGCAGGACAGCCTTACCCGTTTCGACAAGAAAAACCGTCAGGGCGGCAACAACCGGAAAAAGAAAAACCGCAACGGCGGCGGTGCCCAACGCCCTGAAAACAACAGGGAGCAGCAGTCGGGCTTCAATGCACGCGGCGAGAACCGGCACAATCGCCGCCACAACGGAAACAACAATAATAAAAACAACCGGCGTAATTTTACGAACGATGATAATGCTGCGCCCCAACAACCGACCGATAATCAATAGCTGCTGCATTTTGTTGCTCTCGACGCTCGTGTTGGCGTCGTGCCGTTTCGACGGAAACAATATGCAGTGGTATGAGTCGGTGCCGGTATCGGGGTGGCTTGCCGATTCGCCGGTGCGTATGGAGGTGCTTGTTTCCGATACGGTCGGAGTGTACGACGTGGCATTGCGCTTGCGATATACAGATGATTATCCGTACAGCAACTTATGGCTTTTCGTAACGACGGTGGCGCCCGACAATACGGCGACGGTCGATACGGTGAACATTCGTCTGGCAGATGAATACGGTCGATGGTTCGGCTCGGGAATCGGGGCTTCGATACAATATGAATTTTTATATCGGCAGGCATTCCGGTTCGACCGGTCAGGGCTTTGGCATATTGCCATACAGCAGGGAATGCAGGATTTGGAGTTGGAGGGGATAACGGCTGTCGGCATCAAAGTTTCAGCGTTATAGAGCTCCTTTGGAAGATAAATTTATTTTTTTTTCAAAAAAATAGGGGAAAGCAAGTATCCACCGAACAAGAAAACTCTTAAATTTGTTTAAGAGAAAAAGCCCGAGAAAGGGGAGGCTGTAAGGGAATGGATAAACATGTTTTGACCGATTATTTGGTCCGTAATCAAAAGGAAATGTATCAATGGGCTTACAATTTGACGTCGGATTGTGAAGAAGCCCGCGATTTGCTGCAATCGACAATGTTGAAGATTCTGGCGGCTTGTCATGCGTATAAGGAGGAAATCAATCTGGACGGGTGGATTTACACGGTGATGCGCAACCTTTATTTCAATGAATACAACCGTACTGTCAGGCAGTGTCGTCTGCCTGACGAACAGTGGGCACGGATTGAAAATTTTTCTTTCGATTTTTTATCGTCGGAGTCTTCCGATGCGGGTTGCGATGTGCGCGAAATACATGAAGCCGTAGAGTCGCTCCATGAAACGTATAAAATTCCGTTTTCTCTTTATTTATCGGGATATAAATATCACGAAATCGCCCGGAAGATAGGCATACCCATCGGCACGGTGAAAAGCCGCATTTATGTCGGCAGACAGCAGTTGCAACTGACGTTGAAAGATTTTAAGGAGTAGCGTATTATTTCGCTTCGATGGTCGAGAGGGCTTTTTTCTTTTTCCACAGCCGGTAATGAATGACACCGTAAGCGGTGAAGAAATAGAGCAGCGTAAGGCCCCACAGGCTGTAAAATTCTTCCTTGACGTCGAGCATCGTTGCGCCTTCGGAGTTCAATCGCAAAAAACCTTCCACGCCCCATGTCGAGGGAATGAATCCTCCCAAGATTTTCCACACGAGCGGCATTCGGTCGTAGGGCCATGTAACGCCGCTTACGAAGAGGAATACCATAGAGGTGAAGACGATGACCAAGAATACGCTTTCGCGTTCGCGTACCAATACCGACAGCGTCATGCCGAAGAATATCGAAGAGAGCAGGAACGGCAGCAGGAAGATGTATATTTCCCATTGGTTGCCGAGCTGCGGATAATCGAACAGCCACGGAATGATGTGCAGCATATACATTACCGTCATGATGTAGAGGCTGTAATAGCAGGCCGATTTTCCGAACAGTACGTGCCATACGTTCTCTTGCCGGGTTTCGGGAGCGAGTTTTCTATGTTCGTGCCGTCCGCCGGCAAGCAGTCCGATACCCAAAATGATACTTTGCTGCAAAATGACTATCAGCAATGCCGGCATGAGGAACGAGGCGAATCCGCCCGTGGGGTTGTAAAGCACGATGGAAAATCCGGGTATTGGGTTTGTCGCCATATCGATTTGTTTCGCTGTGGCGCCGACCAGCTTTTCGCTCTGCAACTCTTTGCCCATGTCGAGGGTTACTTCCGTGAGTGTCGCCAAGAAGTTTTTATAATTGATGAGAATGCTCATATCGGAATAGAACAGAACGGGGCTTTGCTCGTTCCGTACTATTTTTTTACTGAAATCTTCCGGAATTTCCATGATGCCGTGGCACACGCGCCGATAAATCAAGTCTTTTGCCTCGTCGAGATTGGCACAGTAAGAAACGATTGCCGTATTGGGCGAGGCATCGACACGCCGGCAAAGCTCCCGACTCAGTACCGTGCGGGAGTTATCGACGACGGCAAGAGGTACGTCACGCACCACTTCCGGATTGTAGATGAATGCATATAACAGAGGGTAGGCAAAGGGCAGTACGAAGAAAAACAACATCGCCCCCATATCCTTAAATACCGATACGTACTCTTGTCGCCAGATACGAATGGTGTCTGCCAACCCGTTTTTCAATGAAGCGAAAAATCCTGTTTTCATATCGGTATTATATTAAGGTATATAGACTTGCCGGCGCAATGCTCTTTTGAGCAGCGGCAGGAACGGCAGCGCCAGCAGCGGATAAATGAGAAGCGAGAAATAGTGAATCCAGCAGTAATAGAGCGGAACGCTGTTCAATGCCTGATCGACATAGATGACGAAATAGTGCCGCAGGGGCAGAATGTCGGTCAAGAGATGGAATGCCGAGTACATGGCTTCGGCAGGGAATGAAAATCCCGTAAGGGAAAACGATACGACTCCCAACAGCGAGCCGGCACTCAGTGCGAGGCGCAGCGAGGGAATGATGCTGAAAAAGAGTACGCCTGTGCCTTGTATCGCCACGACGAAAAGGAACATGGCTGCTGCCATGGGCAGAATGCCGTTTTGCAGCGGAAATCCGCAATAGCCGTAGAGCAGCGACTGGCAGAATAAGCCCATGATGAAAAAGATGAGCGTTTGCGGCAGCAGCTTCCCGATGATTGCCAGAAGGATATTGTTGTTGGCGGTATTCAGCCATTCGCGCGATGTCCCGTCTTTGACTTCGGAGCCTATCGAGAAAATGGTTACCAAAAGTATCAATACCTCCAATATGCCCGGCAGAAAAGTGTTGTTGAGGTATATGGAGTAGTTTGTCCACGGGTTTCCGAGTGGGTGCATATCCACCGTAATGGGCTGTATCTGCGGCATGATATCGCGTTCGTATTCGCCTTTTGCCAATAGGGTTTGCTGTACCGCAGCACCGGCGGCGAGCGTCGTCATGGTGGTGAAGCTCTTGTATATCAATGCGCTGGGAATGAAGTAGACGCTGGTGGTGAAGTACGGAATTTGCGGTTGGCGGTTGGCATAAAGGTCTGCCTCAAACGATTCCGGAATCACCAAGAAGCCGAACAATTTTCCCTGTTGCATGGCTTGACGGGCTTCGGCGAAGCTCACATATTGGGTCGTGATGTCGAGCGTCTGGTAAGTGGTAAGCTGGCGGGTCAGATTGCGGGAAGTGGCGCTATGGTCGAGATCGACGACGGCGGTGGGCAGTTTTTCGGGCAGTCCGTTGTTCATCAGCGAAAGGAAAAATACATAGCAGAACAGCGGTGCGCAAATCATGATTGTCCAATAGAGCGGACGCGACACCAATGTGTGCCACTCTCTGCGCATCAATTTCCACAAAGTCCCGAATGCTGTCGCTTTTTTTCCCATAGTGTGCAAACGCCTCTATTTTTGTATCAGTACCGACATTCCCGGACGCAGGTCTTTGATAGGGCTTGTGGGACGGGCTTTGACTTGGAACGTGCGGGCATCGTAGCTTCCCGTAGCTTTGGTGGCTCTCCATACGGCATAGCTGCCCATGTCTTTTATGAAATAGATTTTGAGTACGGCTTTTTCATTGCCGAGCGCCGGTATGACGACATTTATTTCCTTGCCCATCGTGAAGTCTTTCAACAGTTCTTCGCGCACGTTGAACGTTACCCACATATCGTCGAGTTGCAGTACGTTCATGATAGGCGCACCGGTGCCCACGAGTTCGCTCACGTTGGGGAATATTTCCGACACTTCGCCGTCGATGGGGGCGGTCAGATAGGAATCTGCCAATACCGATTTTACTTGATTCACACCACCTTGTGCGGCGAGCACCATGGCAGCAGCGGCTTTTTTGTCTTCGCTTTGCGCACCGCTGACAGCCAAATCGTATTGGGCGCGGGCGGCGCTTTCGGTGGCGACCATCGCTTTGTATTGTGCTTCGACTTCATCGCGCTTTTGGGCGGAGATGACGCCTTTTTCGTAAAGGGCATTCATGCGGTCGAACGATTTTTTCGCTATTTCCAATCCTGCCAATGCTTTTTGCCACATATCGTAAGCCGATTGTATTACCTCTTTGCGGGCGCCGTTATCGACTTTTTCGTTGGTAGCTTTGTAAACGCTTTCCATGGCGGAGGCTTGCAGGAGCTTGGCTTCGGCGTCGGGCGAAGATATGCGCACCAGCGTGTCGCCGCGATGTACGCGCTGTCCTTCTTCCACCCAATATTCGGCAATACGACCGGGGAGTTTGCCGGATATGCGTATTTGCGTGGCTTCGGCCTGCCCTTGAACGATTTCCGCTTTCGGGTCTAACAAGAAGAATCCGATGAGGGCGAGCAGTACGATAACGAGAATTATCGCAACCAGTCCGATAGTCAATCCCTTTTCTTTATTATTAGAGTTATCCATTGTAAAATAAATTTGTGGTTACTGTTTTGATAAATCAATATTGCTTCATGCCGACGGCTTTGCTGAGATAGGCATCGCAGAGTTTGACGCCGATGCGGGCATCGATGTATTCCGATTGGGCTTTCAGCCAAGCTGTTTGGGCTTCCAATAAGTTGCTGGTGGTGAGTACGCCTTCTTTGAAACCGGTTTGGGCGTTATGCAGATTTTCATCTGCATTTTCCAGATTGTGTTTGGTCATGTCGAGGCGTTTGTATGCTTCGTTCACTTTGAAAGAGGCTTGATTTACTTGCAGTTCGATTTTCTCTTTCGCTTCTTTCATATTGAGTTGGGCGATGTAGCTGTCGGCTTTTGCCGAGCGGTATTTGTAGATGTTTTCACCCCAATGCAGGATAGGAATGCGCAATACGACGCCGACGTTGAAGAGCCCTTTGAATTCACGTTCAAACCCGTTGTACAACGACGGATTCGTTATCGTATAACTGCCGGTAAGCGCCAAGGTGGGGAGCATGCCCGACATGACGACTTTTTGTTTGTTTCGGAATATTTTTTCGGCAAAAGAGAGGCTTTGTATTTCGCTGCGGTTGGCAAATACCGTTTCGATGTCGAGGGGGACGGCCCCCGGTTGATAGCCGTTTTCGCTTTCGACGGGCGATACTTCATCACTCAATTGAAAGTCGGCGTCGATAGGCAGACCGCACATTTGGGCAAGTACCATTTTTGCCAGACTGAGACCGTCGGTTACTTGGGTAAGGGTGATTTGCGCCTCGTTGGCTTTGACGGCGACGGAGAGCCCGTCGGAGCGCGTAGCCACGCCTTCGGCAATCATGGCTTGCACGTTGTTGTCGAGTTCGTTGAGCAATTGGGCATAGCTTTCGGCGAGTTGTTTTTTATAGCCGAGCGAAACGACCTGCCAATAGAGTTCATCGATTTTGTAGATGAGTTCCTGTATTTCGGTATTGTGTTGGCTTTTCGCCAAGTCTTCGGCATAATGGGTGATTTTGTTGTATGCGCGGATTTTCCCTCCCATGTAGATGGGTTGCATGAGAGTTACGGTGCCGGCAAACATATTCCGTGTATCGGTATGGAATTCATCGACAACGGTCTGCCCTATTTGATTCAGCGGGGCTGCCAAATCGAAATCGCCGAGAGCCGCCAATATTCCTGCCAATGCAGGATTTGAAAATGCTGCTGTTGCCAGATTTTCAACCAAAGACGTACCGAGTTGTGGCAAACTCTTTTGCAGTTTTTGGTTCAACAGGGATATTTCGCGGGAACTGTACAGATACCCGCCGGTAACGTCGATGCCCGGAAAATAGGTGGCGAAAGCGGCTTTCCGGTTGTAATGCGCCGCTTTTATCTTGGCTTCGGATATGCGCAGCTGCGTATTGTTGCGTAGCGCCATTTGCCGGCAGGAGTCGAGCGTGAGCGGTTGCTGCGCTTTCGTAACGGAAGCGGCGACCAAAAACAGAACCGCGAAGGCGATGCTTTTTTTCATCTTTTCAAGAATTGATTCCGATATTAATACATTCAGGCATCTTGTTTTGTTGCGAATACGCAACAAATTCGTAGAAAAAAACACCGCCTCCGATAATTCGGGTCGGGTTGAGTTTTTCTCCGATGCCTAAATTTTTACAAATATAAGGGAATTAATCCATCTGTACATGTTTTTTGGCAAAAAAAATTTTTTTTACCGAAAGAAAACGGGTGCGATTATTTTTTCAAGGAGAAGATTCCCGAGCCGATGAGTTGATTATCAGCGTATATTTCGACGGAATAGCTGCCGGCATAGAGGTACTCTTCGACATTCCATGAAAAGTATATTTTTTCGGCCATGCCGGTATAATCCATGATTTGGCGAAGCGAGTAGTATTTTTGGTCGTTATAGGCAAAAATGTTCGTCCTGTCTTTGACGAGTGTTTTTCCGTCGGGTTTGACGATGCAGAGGTATATCTCTTTTTCGCCATGCGGCACCAGCGTGTTTCGGGCGATGACGAATTGTATTTTGATGCGTTCGACTTTGTCGCACGAAAGCGTGGATTTTCCACGTTTGTTGAGGGTTTCGATTTGGAGGTCGATGGCTTCGAGGCGGGCAGCCTGATTTACTTTTTCGTGGAGATTCTCGTTATCTTTTTGAAGCCGGTCGGCGGTTTGTGCCGCTTTCCGATAGCGGTCGAGAGCGTCGTTCCTTTCGGCTTGCAGCTGCTGGTTTTCGCGGCTGAGGGAGTCGATTTGCGAGCGGTAGAAGCGAATGCTTTTCCGCAAGGTTTTCAATTGGGATTGCAAGGTGTCCAAAGTCGATGAGTTGAAATCCTTGTTGGTGCGCAGTTCTTCGAGCAACCGTTGCACCCGCAGTTTTCCCCGGGCGAGCTGCTCGGAAAGAGAGTCGTTGTTGAAACGGACATTCCGCTGTTCGTAGAAATTGTATTCTTGGGAGATGTCGGCATATTCTTCTTCGAGGCGTTCCCGCTCGGCTTCGAGGGCGACGCGCTCTTTGAAGCGCTGCATTTCCGCACGCTGCCAATACACGTAGCCGATGAGCGCGGCGGCGGTGGCAAGCAGCACGGAGCCTGCGACGATAAGCCATACGATGGAAACCTGTTTTTTCATTGACCTCAATTGTGTGCCGTCGGAGAAAAACGGTTTTCTCCCCTGACAAAGATAATCACTTTTGCCGAAGAACGTAAATGAAACGGATTTTTTTAGAGATTTTCCTTTGAAGAAAACATTTATTCGGTAAAAATATATTCCGAACGACTCTCTGCGTTGAAAATATGGTTATCTTTGTCCTGTGAATTTTGTCGAATTATCGCAGGCATATCGCTATGAAAATACGTGTTCGCTTCAAGACTTTGGGATTGCATATTCTTATTCTTTTAGGTGCTGTCGTGCTGCTTGTGGGCGGCACCTTTTGGTGGCTCGGCCGCTATACGCGGCATGGCGAGTCTGTTGAAGTGCCCGATGTCGTCGATCTTTTTTATGCCGATGCCGATATATTGTTGGCAGAGCACGAAATGTATGCGACGATTGTGGATTCGATGTATATCGACGACCGGCCGAGAGGTGTCGTGCTCGATCAGGTGCCCCGTGCCGGGAGTCCGGTAAAACGGGGACGCACGATATATCTTACTGTTAATGCGTTTTCGCCCCGTCGGATTTCGATTCCCAAATTGGACGATTTGTCTTACCGGCAGGCGCAGGAGGTTTTGAAAAGTCTCGGTTTCCCGAAGCCGCGCATCATATATGAAGATTCGGAATATAAGGGCTTGGTATTGAGGGTGCTTGCCGACGGAGAGCCGATAGATGCCGAAGAACGCTATGCCGAAGATTCCCGACTGACGTTGGTGGTGGGGAACGGTCGTTTCCTGCCGGCACGGCGAAAAGTCGTACCGATGGCGGAAGATTCGACAGAAACAGACCTCTTGGAAGTGCCTGATTCCGCCTTTTTGGAATTGTAGTCCGTTTCCCGTATGGATAGCGAAAACAAATATGCCGATGACGATATAGAGCTCGACGATGGCGATTCGCGGGAACTGTACGAACATTACCGCTTTGTGGCGGATAAGGGACAGGATTTGCTACGTATCGACAAGTTCTTGGTCGCCCGCACGGGAAACGTGTCGCGAAACCGCATACAGCAGGCTGCGGAGGCGGGCTGCATACTGGTGAACGGCAAGCCGGTGAAATCGAATTATCGGGTGAAGCCGCTCGATGTCGTTTCCATTGTGATGGACCGTCCTCCGTATGAAAACGATATTCTGCCGGAGGATATTCCGCTCGATGTGGTGTATGAAGATGCCGACGTGTTGGTGGTAAACAAACCGGCAGGTCTTGTTGTGCACCCGGGACACGGGAATTATACGGGGACGCTGCTCAATGCGCTGGCGTTCCGTTTCCGCGACGACCCCGACTTCGACGTTACCGACCCGCGACTCGGGTTGGTGCACCGTATCGACAAAGATACGTCGGGCTTGTTGGTCGTCGCCAAGACGCCTGCGGCGAAAACTTCGCTCGGAAAGCAGTTTTTCGAGAAAACGACCGAGCGGAAGTATGTGGCGTTGGTGTGGGGGCGCATGGAGGAAGCCGAAGGTCGTATCGAAGGCAATATCGGCAGGAATCCGAAAGACCGTCTGCAAATGACGGTTTTCGCCGACGGCAGTCAAGGTAAGCCGGCGGTAACGCATTACACCACGATAGAACGGCTGGGCTACGTATCGTTGGTCGAGTGTCGCCTCGAAACGGGGCGTACGCACCAGATACGGGTGCACATGAAGCATATCGGCCATACGCTTTTCAATGATGCCCGTTATGGCGGCGACGAAATACTCAAAGGTACGACTTTCGCCAAATACCGGCAGTTTGTGCACAACTGTTTCGAGATATGCCCTCGTCAGGCGCTGCACGCCAAGACACTGGGATTCACGCACCCGACAACGGGACAGCGGCTTTTCTTCGATTCGGAGCTGCCGCCCGATATGTCGGCGCTGATAGAACGCTGGCGCACATACAGCAACAACAAGGAAACAATGGAATTATAATACTGTGAATATGGAAAAACGAAATATCGCCGTCGTGTTCGGCGGCTACTCTTCCGAAGTCGTCGTCTCGCGCAAGAGTGCACAGGGCATCGCCTCTTTTCTCGACGCCGAACGTTATGAGGTATATATGATATGTATCACCCGCGAGGCATGGAATGCCGTGCTGCCCGACGGGTCGGAAACTCCGGTCGATAAGAATGATTTTTCGATAACGCTCGGCGGCAGGAAAATCGGCTTCGACTTGGCGTATATCACCATACACGGAACTCCGGGCGAAAACGGCCTTTTGCAAGGTTACTTCGATATGATCGGTATGCCGTACAGCTGTTGCGGCGTGTTGGCTGCGGCGCTTACGTTCAGCAAATATTTTTGCAATCAGTATCTGGCGAGATTCGGGTTTCACATCGCCCGTTCGAAACGGATTCTGCACGGCGAAAAGGTTACGGCGGAGGAAATTGTCGATGCCGTAGGGCTGCCCTGTTTCATCAAGCCCAATCAGGGCGGGTCGAGCTTCGGTACGACGAAGGTGAAAACGGTTGGCGCCGTACTGCCTGCGATAACGGCGGCGTTTGCCGAAGACAGCGAAGTGGTGGCAGAGTCGTTTCTCGAAGGCACGGAAGTGTCGTGCGGCTGCTATTGCACGATGCACGGAAAGACCGTGCTGCCCGTTACCGAAGTGGTAAGCAAAAACGAGTTTTTCGACTACGAAGCCAAATATACCGCTTCGAAAGTGGAGGAGATTACCCCTGCCCGCATTTCCGACGAACAGACGCGGGCGGTGCAACAGGCGACTGCCCGCATATACGACCAGCTCGAATGCAAAGGCATTATCCGCGCCGACTACATCATTGTGAAAGGCGTTCCCTATCTGCTCGAAGTGAATACGACGCCCGGCATGACGCCGACGAGCTTCATTCCGCAGCAGGTGCGGGCGGCAGGGCTGGACATTCGGCAGGTGATGACCGACATCATAGAAACAGAACTGGCACGATAACGAAACAGAGGAAAGAGGAATGGAACAGGTTTTTGATTTTGAGTCGATACGTCCCTACGAGGGCGCGGAGGTGGCGGAGGCCGCCGCCCGATTGAGCGAAGAACCGCTTTTCTGCAAGGCGGTTTCGCATATCGTTCCCGACGTGGATTCGTTTTTGTCGGTGCTGAGAAACTGCCGCACGGTCAAAGATTTTCAAGTGCAGCTGGCTTTGCCGACTTTGAACGCTCTTGTGGAGAAAACGTCGAAAGGACTGACTTCCGGCGGTTTTGCGAATCTGTCGCAAAACGATTGTTACACCTACGTCTCCAATCACCGCGATATAACACTCGATTCGGCATTCCTCAACCTCGTTCTCTATAAGAGCGGTTTCGATACGTGCGAAATAGCTATCGGCGACAACCTGCTCATCTATCCGTGGATTGTCGATTTCGTGCGCCTCAACAAAAGTTTTATTGTCAATCGCAGCGTTTCCCGCCGGCAGATGCTCGAAGTGTCGATGCGCCTTTCTGCTTATATGCATCACGCCGTAAGGGAAAAAAGACAGTCGGTGTGGATAGCGCAGCGCGAGGGCCGAGCCAAAAACTCCGATGACTGTACGCAGGAGAGCATCGTCAAAATGTTTGCTCTTACCGGCGGTGGCGATTTTATGGAAAATATCCGTTCGCTGAATATCGTTCCGGTGGCTATATCGTATGAATACGACCCGTGCGATTTCTTGAAAGCCAAAGAGATGCAGCTCAAACGCGATGATGCCGACTACCGGAAGCAGCCGTCGGACGACTTGACCAACATGGCGACCGGCATCGTGGGTTACAAGGGGCGAATCCATTTCGAGGCGGCTGCGCCGCTGAACGGAGCATTGGCTGCCCGACTTTCCGAGTTGCCTCGCACGGAGGCTGTCGCCGAGTTGGTACACCTCATCGACACGTCTATACATTCGCACTACCGCCTCTATGCCGGAAATTATGTCGCTTACGACGAATTGTGGGGCGCAGGGTGTATGGCGGAACATTACACCTCTGATGAACGGGAAACATTCGACTGCTACGTGCGGCAACAGGTTGCGAAAATCGATTTGCCGCAAAAAGACGAGCCGTTTTTGCGGGAGCGCATTCTCGAAATGTATGCCAATCCGGTACG
>CANQAM010000031.1 GCA_947589325.1 uncultured Bacteroidales bacterium
CTCAACGATTTTTTATATCTTTGCACGGAATATGGGACGACTGGTAGCCATCGACTGCGGACGCAAACGCACGGGCATCGCCGTGAGCGACACGCTGCAACTTATAGCCAACGGGCTGTGTACGGTGGCGACGCACGAGGTCGTGCCTTTTCTCTCGGATTACGTGCAGCGCGAACCGGTGGAGCGCTTCATCGTGGGGCTGCCGCACACGCTCGACGACCAGCCGTCGGAGAGTATGCGATACGTGGAGCCGCTAGTGAACAAACTGCGGGCTGCCCTGCCCGACATTCCGGTCGATTTTTTCGACGAACGGTTTACGTCGGCGCTGGCGCATCGCGCCATGCTCGACGGCGGACTGCGCCGCAAGGAGCGGCAAAACAAAGCGCTGGTCGATGAAATAAGCGCGACCATCATTTTACAAAGCTATATGGAAAGCAAAATCTATAATCATAAATCATGATACTGCCTATTTATCTTTACGGTCAGCCGATACTTCGTAAAGAGGCGCACGACATCGAGGCGGATTATCCCGACTTGAAAAAGCTCATCGCCGATATGCACGAAACGATGGACGCCTCCGACGGCATCGGGCTGGCAGCCCCCCAGATAGGGCTCGACATACGGGTGCTAGTGTTCAACCTCGACCCGCTTTCCGACACATGGCCGGAATACAAGAATTACCGCAAAACGATGATAAACGCGCACATTTTGGAGTTGGAGGGCAGCACGGTGTCGCGCGAAGAAGGGTGCCTCAGCCTGCCCAACATACACGAATCGGTGTCGCGGCAGGAGAAACTCAAAATCACCTATCGCGACGAAAATTTCGTGGAGCACACCGACGTGTTCGAAGGGTATGCGGCGCGGGTGATTCAACATGAATACGACCACCTCGAGGGAAAAATGTTCATCGACCATATTTCGCCGATACGCAAACAGCTCATCAAATCGAAGCTCAACGCCATACTGCGGGGCAAAGTCCGCTGCGACTACCGGACAAAATCCGTGAACATGAAACACTAAAAACCTAAACCGAAAAAATTTTATGGCAGACGATAAAAAAATCATCTTCTCCATGGTGGGGGTAAGCAAGGTATATCCCCCGCAGAAACAGGTATTGAAAGATATTTACCTCTCGTTTTTCTACGGTGCGAAAATCGGCATCATCGGTCTGAACGGCGCCGGCAAATCGACGCTGTTGAAAATCATCGCCGGTATCGACACCGCCTATCAGGGCGAAGTGGTATTCTCGCCCGGCTACACAGTGGGCTACCTCGAACAAGACCCGAAACTCGACCCCGAAAAAACGGTGAAGGAGGTGGTGCAGGAAGGGGTGCAGCCCGTGCTCGACCTGCTCGCCGAATATGAAGAGGTGAACGGAAAATTCGGCGACCCCGACGTGTTGGACGACCCCGACAAAATGGAGGCGCTCATGGCGCGGCAAGCCGACCTGCAAGACCGCATCGACGCCTGCGATGCGTGGAACATCGACAACAAACTGGAACGGGCTATGGACGCCCTGCGCTGTCCGCCCGAAGAACAGCCGATAAAACAGCTCTCCGGCGGCGAACGGCGCCGCGTGGCGCTCTGCCGCCTGCTCTTGCAACAGCCCGACATCTTGCTGCTCGACGAACCGACCAACCACCTCGACGCCGAATCGATAGACTGGCTCGAACAGCATCTGCAACAGTATGCAGGCACAGTCATCGCCATCACCCACGACCGCTATTTCCTCGACCATGTGGCCGGGTGGATTCTCGAACTCGACCGCGGCGAGGGCATTCCTTGGAAAGGCAACTACACCTCGTGGCTCGAACAGAAAACCAAACGCATGGAGCAGGAGGAGAAGCAAGCCAGCAAACGCCGCAAGACGCTCGAACGCGAGTTGGAATGGGTGCGCATGGTGCCGAAAGCCCGACAAGCAAAAGGAAAAGCCCGCCTCAACTCTTACGACAAACTGCTCAATGAAGACCAGAAAGAACGGGAGGAAAAACTCGAAATCTATATACCCAACGGCCCCCGTCTCGGCAACAAGGTAATCGAGGCCAAAGGCGTGGCAAAGGCTTACGGCGACCGGCTGCTTTTCGACAACCTCAACTTCACGCTGCCGCCCAACGGCATCGTAGGCGTCATCGGTCCGAACGGCGCCGGAAAGACAACGCTTTTCCGCCTCATCATGGGACAGGAAAAGGCCGATAAGGGATATTTCGAAGTGGGCGAAACGGTGAAAATCGCATACGTCGATCAGACGCACAAGGCGATAGACCCCGAAAAATCCGTCTATCAAGTCGTTTCGGGCGGCATGGAAACGTTCCGCATGGGCGGTCGCGAAATGAATGCCCGCGCCTACCTTTCGCGATTCAACTTCACGGGTGCCGACCAAGAAAAGAAATGCGGCGTACTCTCGGGCGGCGAACGCAACCGCCTGCACCTCGCGCTGGCGCTCAAAGAGGAAGGCAACGTGCTGCTGCTCGACGAACCGACCAACGACATCGACGTCAATACGCTGCGTGCGCTCGAAGAGGGTCTCGACAATTTTGCCGGCTGCGCCGTCGTGGTATCGCACGACCGATGGTTCCTCGACCGCATCTGCACCCACATACTCGCTTTCGAAGGCAACTCCGAAGTATTCTTCTTTGAAGGCTCCTACACCGAATACGAAGAAAACAAGCGCAAGCGTCTCGGCGACACCGAGCCGCACCGTCCCCGCTACCGCAAGCTGATGGAGTAATCCCCTCTCCCGCTCCGAACGATAAAAAGAAAAGAGAATCTGCTCACGCAGACTCTCTTTTCCAATTCATCACATTATGCTTATTAAGTGCTAGAAAAGCTACGCTCACGCGCCGCTATGTCTTCATTGTCTCTGTTTTTATCGCTTATACCCATAAAACAGATAAGGGAACAAAAAAGTTCTGTACCGGCAGAATTTTTTTGTAAAATCTGTTTTTACCGGTGTTATTTTTACGATATAACCGATTCTCGGGGATAAATGTTCGGCGGGTATTCCTTTTTTCATTCTTTCTCCTTACCTTTGCCTGACGCAAACAAAGCCGTGCATCGTGGACGCCAATTATCTGCAAGACCTCAACGAACAACAACGCGCCGCCGTCGTGTACAACGACGGTCCGTCGCTCGTGATTGCCGGAGCCGGCTCCGGCAAAACCCGCGTGCTGACGTACAAAATCGCGCACTTGCTGGCGTCGGGCGAATACGCACCATACCAGATTCTGGCGCTGACGTTCACCAACAAGGCGGCACGGGAAATGAAAGAGCGCATCGCCGGCATCGTGGGCGGAGCTACGGCATCGCGGCTGTTCATGGGCACGTTCCACTCCATTTTCGCCCGCATCTTGCGCAGCCATGCCGACAGGTTAGGCTTCCCGTCCGACTTCACGATTTACGACCAGACGGACTCGCGCAGCCTTATCAAAACCATCGTCAAGGAGATGAATCTCGACGATAAGGTCTATAAACCGTCCATCGTACAAGCCATCATCTCGCACGCGAAAAATGCGTTGGTAACGCCCGGAGCCTACGCCGCCAACCGCGACATCGCGGAAGCCGATGCGCAAGCGCGCCGCCCGCTGCTGCGCGACATTTACAAATTCTACTGGGAACGCTGTTTCCGCGCCGGAGCGATGGACTTCGACGACCTGTTGCTCTACACCAACATACTTTTCCGCGACCATGCCGACGTGCTGGATTTTTACCAAAACCAATTTCGGTATATCTTGGTCGATGAATATCAAGACACCAACTTCGCGCAGCACCTGATTATCAACCAGCTGGCAAAATCGCACCACCGGTTGTGCGTGGTGGGCGACGATGCGCAAAGCATCTATTCGTTTCGCGGGGCGAACATCGACAATATACTGAATCTCCGCAAGGAATATCCCGAATGCCGCGTATTCAAACTCGAACAGAACTACCGCTCGACCCAAACCATCGTGGCGGCTGCCAACAGCTTGATAGCCAAAAACGAAGAACGCATACCGAAAGATATTTTTTCGCACAAGGCGGTAGGCGAAAAAATAGAGGTGCTCAGCTCCTACTCCGACTTCGAGGAGGGGTATCTCGTGGCGAGCCGCATCACGACGCTGCGCATGGCGTCGGCATCGGCGTATTCCGATTTCGCAATACTCTACCGCACCAATTCGCAGTCGCGCATCTTCGAGGAGGCGCTGCGCAAACGGAACATTCCCTACCGCATCTACGGCGGACAATCGTTTTACCTGCGCAAGGAGGTGAAAGATGTAATCGCCTACTTCCGCATGGCGGTGAATCCCGCCGACGAGGAGGCGTTGAAACGCATCATCAACTATCCGGCACGCGGCATCGGCAACACCACGCTGGCGAAAATAACCGAATGCGCCACAACCCACGAAACGAGTTTGTGGGAGGTCGTCTGCCGTCCGCTCGAATATGCGCTCGACGTGAACGGCGGCACACTGAACAAACTGAAAAATTTTGCCGACCTCATTCGCTCGTTCGTGGAGAAAGCAGCGACGGAAAACGCCTACGACCTTGCCGACGCCGTCGTGCGGCAGTCGGGCATCATGGGCGACATCTACACCGACCGTTCGCCCGAAAATCTCAGCCGGCAGGAAAACATCGAGGAGCTGCTCAACGGCATACAGGAGTTTTGCTCGTCGCGGCGGGAAGAGGGTATCGAGGCGATTTCGATTACCGATTTTCTGGCAGAAGTGTCGCTGGCGACCGACCAAGACAGCGAAGAGGGCGAAGACGACGACCGCGTAACGATGATGACGGTGCACGCATCGAAAGGCTTGGAGTTCAAACACGTTTTCGTGGTGGGACTCGAAGAGGAGCTTTTCCCGTCGGCGCTCGCCATGGGCAGCGCCCGCGAGCTCGAAGAAGAACGGCGGCTGCTCTACGTGGCGATAACCCGCGCCGAGGAAACCTGCACCCTCTCCTACGCCGCCTCCCGCTACCGCAACGGCAAGCCTACGGCATCGCCGCCCAGTCGCTTCATCAAAGACATAGACCCTGCCTACCTCATTCTGCCCGACGACCGAGCTTTGGGATACCGGCAGACGCCGCACGAATTTTCCACGCCGTACACCCGCCGCACGGATTGGGGCGAATCGCGGAACGACCGCGAAAGCTATCGCCCGCAAACAAACAGCCCGACATCGGGCACGGCGGTATTCCGTCCGGCAAAACGTATGGTGCGCATCGCGCCGGCGGCCGAATCGGCGGCACCGGCAGCCCCGTCGTCCGACGGACTGGCAGTGGGCATGCACATACGGCACGACCGTTTCGGCGTGGGCGAAATCAGAGAGATAAGCGGCGAAGGCGACAACCGCAAAATCAACGTCGATTTTGAAAACGTGGGCAGCAAACTCCTTTTGTTGAAATTCGCCAAATTTGTCGTACTCGAATAATCACACGCCGATGGATATTTCACGCATACCCTCCCCCTGTTACGTTTTGGACGAACGGCTGTTTCGCGCCAACCTCGCACTCATACGCTCGGTAAAAGAGCGGGCAGGCGTAAACATCATTCTGGCTTTCAAGGCATTCGCCTTGTGGAAAGCCTTTCCCATCGTGCGGGAGTACATCGACTGCTCGACGGCAAGCTCGCTTTTCGAGGCGCGGCTGGCGTATGAAGAAATGGGCTGCCGCGCCCACACCTACGCGCCGGCATACACCGACAAGGATTTTCCGGCTATCCTCTCGTACAGCAGCCACATCACGTTCAATTCGCTCTCGCAATTCCGCCGCCACTACCCGACGGTGGCAGCCGAAGGGCGGCACGTTTCGTGCGGGCTGCGCATCAACCCCGAATATTCCGACGTCGCCACCGCTCTCTATAATCCGTGCGCACCCGGCTCGCGGCTCGGCGTTACCGCCGACGCATTAGGCGACACGCTGCCCGAAGGCATCGAGGGGCTGCACTTCCACACGCTGTGCGAATCGTCGTCATACGATTTGGAAAAGACGCTCCGACAGGTGGAGGCGAAATTCGGACGCTTCCTGCCCCGCCTGAAATGGCTCAACATGGGCGGCGGACACCTGATGACACGCAAAGATTACGACACGGAGCATTTAATCCGGCTGTTGAAAGATTTTAAGAGCCGCTACCCCAACCTCGAAATCATACTCGAACCCGGAAGCGCCTTTGCGTGGCAGACAGGCGTACTCGTGGCGACTGTCATCGACATCGTGGAAAACAGGGGTATACGCACCGCCATACTCGACGTGTCGTTTACCTGCCACATGCCCGACTGTCTCGAAATGCCCTATAAGCCTACCGTACGCGGGGCATCGGAACCGACGGCGGGAAAACCGACCTACCGGTTGGGCGGGAACTCCTGCCTGAGCGGCGACTTCATGGGCGAATGGTCTTTCGACCGTGAATTGCAGCCGGGCGACCGCATCGTCTTCGAGGACATGATACACTACACGACAGTAAAGACCACCATGTTCAACGGCATATCGCACCCGTCGATAGCCCTGTGGGGCTGCGACGACCGCCTGACCCTCTGGCGGGAATACACCTACGACGATTACAAAAGCCGAATGGATTGAGCGAAAAAAACGAAATCATCGTCTTTCGCCGCCGCACGCTAAAAAATTTTAAGCGGAAATCGTTAATAAAAAACAAAATCCGATTTTTTTACCGAAAGAATATCGGTATGTGTAAAAAATACGCTACTTTCGCATCGTGTTTTTCATGGTATTAAATTTAAGGTTAAGAGAGATTGGTTGCCGTGAGGCAATCAATTTTTTTGTTCAAAAAGGTAACCATTCGCACGGTCAATACGTATTTTATCAATTCACATCCGTTGAAGATCGTTTTAGAGAAAAAGCGGCCGTCTTATGCGAGAAAACGGAAAACACATATATTTATTCCCTGTACAACAAAAAGAAATCGAATGAATGATAAAACAGCTTTCGATAAAATGTTTCGGGAGTGGTATGCACAACTTTTTTATTTTGCCTATCAGTTTCTGAACGATACCGAAGCAAGCAGAGATATTATCCATGACAGTTTTGAATACTTATGGCGCAATTACGACAAAATCGACGAAAGAACTGCAAAAAGCTACTTATACACGGTTGTCAAAACACGATGTATCGACTATCTCCGCAAAGCATCGATTCATAAAGACTATGTGGAATACGCCGCACAAGCAGCCGAAAGAATAGCCGACGACAACATCGCCGATGACCGTATCGCAAAAATACGGACTGCCATGAAAAAATTGACACCTTACAATCTCCATATACTGAAAGAGTGTTTTATCCACAAGAAAAAATACAAAGAAGTTGCCGAAGAACTGAATGTAAGTGTTGCCGCCATTCACAAAAACATCGTAAAAGCCCTCCGGATTCTCCGCAAAGAATTGGGACAAGAGGGTAACAAAAAGAAAGATTAACTCGTAATATATATAAATACCTATAAACGACCGATAAAATCGCTCCTGACAACTATGGAAAAAACTATGAAGAATGCCCCGATGCCAGACTCCGGACAAACCGACAAGCCGGACGAGAAAACGATAGAACAATATCGTGAAATGGCAGAAATAGCTATTGCGCTGCGAGAAGAGGAAAATGTTTCGGAAATCGATGTGGAAAAAGAATTGTCGATGTTCAAACGGAATCTTCGGCGAAAGAGAAACCGTCGCATCATGCTGCGGGCTGCCGCAGTGGGCGCCGCGGCGGCTGTCCTTGTCCTATACATACTTATGCCGTATCCGCACCGTCAAAAAAATTTGCCGCAAGAAGAGGGAATATTCGTGTTCCACTCCGACACATCTGTTCAACAAATCACTTTGCAGATAGACGAAACAGGTGAAAAAATACCGGTCGAAAAAAATGCGACCGAGATGCCCTTTCCTGCCAAAGTATCTCCCCATGAAATAAATTATACGGTCGATAACGGGAATGCGCCGACAACACGAAAAAAAGCGAATACTCATAAACTGTATATACCGCGCGGCGAAATGTTCAAGGTCGTTTTGTCGGACGGAACAGAAGTGCTGCTGAATGCCGACAGCCGTCTGTCGTATCCATCGGTATTCAAAGGGAAACAACGAATTGTCGCCCTCGAAGGCGAAGCCTACTTCAATGTGGCCAAAGATGCAGAACGACCTTTTATTGTAAAAAGCGGCGCTTTATATACCAAAGTCTTAGGCACGATTTTCAATATCTGCAATTACAATTCGGACAAAACCACCATTACACTGATCGAAGGGAAAGTGGAAATAAGCGACAAATCCGGTACACAGCGGCTGGAAATCGCAGCCGGAGAAAAAGCGAGTATTACTCCCGAAGGCATTTTTGTGGAAAAAGCAGACACCAATTCTTACGTTTACTGGAAAGAAGGATATTTCTATTTCGACGACTGCACCATGGTGGATATGATGAAAGAAATAGGCCGCTGGTACAATGTCGATATCGAGTTTCGGAACCGACAAGCCATGGAGCTGCGTATGCACTTCTTTGCCGACCGGCGGGAAGACATCTTCTATACGATACAGCTGCTCAACAGTATGGAAAAGGTGCACGCATCGTTCGTCTCGGGCAAAGTAATCATCGAATGATCCATATCTTATCTTTTTTAATGCAATACTTTTTTCACGCAAGGGGATATTCATAAAACTTCCGAATATCCCTTTTTTATTTTTTGAGAGAGAGGTAACTATTTTTTGTCGAAGTTCGTAATAGACGAAAAAGGATAAATAACCCAATTAACCATTCAAATTTATGAAAGAGAAAAGAGTGCTACCCATTGTACTTTTCTTAATTCTTTTCTGTTTACCGTTGCAAAATGTTTTCTCACAGACAGGCAACGCAAGGATAACGATGGAATTTCATGACGAGGCATTGCCGTCTGTTTTCAAGCGGTTGGAAAAGATATCGAAATACAGAGTGCTGTTCACGTACGACGATATTAATTCTTATACGGCTACGGGAGCGGTAAAAGACGCGACCATCGAGCAAACCTTATCGGCAATCATCGGTGATAAACCACTGAAATACAATATTCACAAGGAGTTTATCAATATAACGCCTCAGAAAGATAACAGAATCGCCACCGTAAACGGCAGAGTGATTTCAGCCGAAAACGGAGATCCGATAGCGGGGGCATTCGTTTCGGTAGAAGGGACGACTGTGGGAACGACGACGGACAGTGATGGAGCTTTCGTTCTTTCAGACATTGCCGCGGACGCTTATATCCGAATATCCTTTTTGGGTATGGAGACACAGCGCCGGCAAGTTTCGCCCCAAATGAAAATTTTTATGGAAGCCAATGAACTGTCGTTAAAAGATGTTGTCGTAACAGGTTATTATACCGCTAAGAAAACATCATTTACCGGAGTTGCCACCAATTATAGCGGTGAAGAATTGCGCTCCATATCCGATAAAAATGTACTATCGACTATCGCTGCGCTGGATCCTTCGTTTCAATTGGTCGATAATATAGCCATGGGCTCCGACCCCAACACGATACCTGACATTCAAATACGCGGTGTGAACTCGCTGCCGAACACCGATGTCAATCTGAGTGAAGAGTACAAGGGAAGTGCCAACCTGCCGACATTCATATTGGACGGCTTTGAAGTGAGCATCGAAAAAATTTACGACCTGGACCCTAACAGAATATCCAATATTTCTATCCTAAAAGATGCGTCGGCCACAGCCATTTACGGTTCGCGTGCCGCCAACGGAGTTGTGGTCATAGACACGAAGGCGCCCCTTTCGGGCAAACTACGGCTCAACTATTACGGCAGCGTAGACATGGAAGTCGCCGACCTTTCAAAATACAATTTGCTGAACGCTGCGGAGAAACTGCAATACGAAGCCCTCGCCGGACTATATGACGGCAGCGATGCCGTATATGTGCAGGAGGAGTATTTGCAGCGCTACAACGAACGGCTCAAACTGGTGGAGAAAGGCGTAAATACCGACTGGCTGGCAAAGCCACTGAAATCGGCAGGCATCAGCAACAAACACACGTTCCAGATAGAAGGTGGCAACGAAAATTTCCGTTACGGCGTGAATCTTAATTACAGCAATACGTCGGGCGTTATGAAAGGTTCGGGGCGCAAACGGATAGGTACCAGTGTCAAGTTGCAATACAACTACAAAAACCTGCGCTTCCGCAACGAAGTAAGTTATGACAATGTAACCTCCAAAGATTCGCCCTACGGAACATTCAATGATTATGCCCTTATGAATCCTTATTATTATCCGTACGACGAAAACGGGAAATTAAAGCGAATCGTTTTCGAGAATTACACGCCGACCGCCGGCAATCAACAAATTGCCAACCCGATGTACAATTCGACATTGAACGTCATCGATAAGGCTGTGTATGACGATTTTATCGACAACTTCAATGTAGAATGGAACATTCTTTCAAGTCTGAAATTGAAAGGTAATTTTTCGATAGAGCGCATCACCAAAAACAACGATGTGTTCAAACCGGCAGACCACACGGATTTCATCGGCGATACGGAAAACAAGGGAAGTTACATGAAAGGGAACAGCGTTTCGACTTCGTACGACGGGAATATTGTTCTCTCTTATTTCGACACATTCGGGAAACACGCTCTCGGCATAAATGGAGGCTGGAACATTCAAGCCACTTCGAGCGATTACAATGCGTACACGGTTTACGGATTTCCCAATCAGGCGCTGGATCACCCCTCTTTGGGCAGCGGATTTCTCGATGGAGAGACCGTGGCGGGCAACGCCACCATCACCCGACTGATGGGATTTTTCGCCAATGCGAATTACAGCTACGACGACCGCTACTTCGTCGATGCAAGCCTCCGGAGCGACGGGTCGTCGCTGTATGGAAGCAACCAACGCTGGGGCACATTTTGGAGCAGCGGCGTGGGCTGGAACATTCACAATGAAAAATTTTTGAAAAACAATGATTTCGTCAATCAGCTTCGCATACGTGTAAGTACAGGATTTACGGGCAACCAGAATTTTTATCCGTATCAGGCGTTGATGATGTACGAATACAAAAGTTCGCTGGCTTATCAAGATTACATCGGTACAATCGTTAAGGCGTTCGGCAATTCCGACCTGAAATGGCAGCGCACTTTCAAGACGAATTTCGGTACTGACTTCGCATTTTTCCGTAACCGGATAACCGGTTATTTCAACTACTTCATCGAAAATTCCAAAGATTTGCTGGTAGACGTTACCATGGCAAACTATTTGGGATTCGACTCGTATAAGGAAAATTTAGGCGAGACACAAAACAAAGGATTCGATTTCAACCTGAAAGTTACGGCTTACCAAGACAAGCAGTGGCGTGTCAATCTGTTCTGGAACGGACAGCATTATGTAAACAAACTGAAAAAAATATCGTCCGGTCTGAACGCCTATAACACTCAGGCCGATGCCCAAAGCGGCAACCGTCCCTACGTACGGTTTGCGGAAGGGACGTCCATCAATTCCATTTGGGTAGTCCCCTCGGCCGGCATCGACCCTGCTACGGGCAACGAGGTGTTTATCGACCGAAACGGCAACTATGTTACGGAGTGGAGCGAGAAAGATTATGTGCCTTACAAATCGACCGATCCGAAAGTGAACGGCACATTCGGGCTGAATGTCTTTTACCGCGGTTGGGAGTTGAATGCCAACTTCTATTACAGTGTCGGCGGTTACGCATATAACCAAACATTAGTGGACAAGGTGGAAAACGTGAATCCGTATCTGAATGTCGATAAACGGGCTTTGTACAACCGGTGGACTACTCCGGGTGTCGCAGCCGAATACAAACGCATCGACGATTTGTCTATGACCAAACCGACTTCCCGTTTCGTGGAAAAGAACAATTATTTATCTGCCAATTCGTTGAGCTTGGCATACACGTTCGACCGCAACGTTATCAAAAAGATACGGGCACAGTACCTAAAACTCATTTTGACGGCAAACGACTTCCTGTACGCATCGACAATGCACCGTGAAATGGGCACTTCGTATCCGTATGCACGCCATTATTCTTTATCGGTTCAAGTAACATTCTAAAAAACAGAGATCATGAAAAAAACAATTTATATCTGCGGATTTCTTATCATGGCGATGTTTTCCTCGTGCGAGGAGTGGTTCGATATTCCGGCAAAGTCGGAATTGAAAGCCGACCACTTATTTGAAAACGAACAGGGTTTCCGAGATGCCCTAATAGGGGTTTACGGCAGTATGGCTGAAGACGATTTGTACGGAGCTCAACTGACCTGCACCTATTTAGATGTGTTGGGAGAGTATTACTCGACAGCGGCTACCGCTCTGCACAATTTTCAATATGCGTATGCCTATGACTATTCCTACGCAGCCGAAGAGACACGAAAAGACAATATTTGGAAAAAATCATACAATGTCATTGCAAACATAAACAGTTTGCTGGGATATATCGACGACCGGAAAGATATTTTCTCGACCGGTGTCTATGAGTCGATAAAAGGCGAAGCGCTGGGCTTGCGGGCATATATACACTTCGACCTTTTGCGGCTGTTCGGCACAGCGCCTTCCATGCCGGAGGGTCTCGACCGCAAAGCTATTCCCTATGTCGATGTCTATACCAATCAATTGTTCGAACAGCTTACGGTAAGAGAGGTATTGGAAAAAATAGCCGGAGATTTGGACGAAGCCCGCAATCTGTTGATGACAGCAGACCCCATACGAAGCAACGATTACGACCCCGACAATCTGAGCGGAATATGGAAAGGTCGCGAATACCGCATGAATTATTATGCTGCAACAGCTCTGTTGGCGCGCGTCCTTCTGTATCGCAATGAAGCCGGCGACAAAGGCAATGCCGGCGTATATGCCCGCGAAGTTATCGAAAGCCAGCGGTTTCCGCTGATTACGGGCGATGATTTGAGCAGCTCCGACAAAAACGGATTCGTGCAAGAGAATATTTTTGCATTGGAATACAAAGGGCTGAAAGACAACATCGTCGATAAATATTTTTATGTAGGAAACACGAACAGCAATTTTCTGGCAATAAACAATTCGACACTGAACAACATCTACCCTTCGTCGCTCGATATGGACTACCGCCGGCGCTGGTGGGTGGAAGAATCCGGCTCCTACAATCTGATAGCCAAATATACTTACTCGGAGCGGATACCGCTCTTGAAAATATCGGAAATGTATCTGATTGCTGCGGAGACAGCCGAAACCATAGCCGATGCAAACAGCTATTTCAACGAATTGCAATACCACCGCGGACTTCCCGCCGTCGAAATTACAGAAGAAAATCTCACGACGACCCTGCTTGCCGAATATGCCAAAGAATTCGTTGGCGAAGGGCAGCTCTTCTTCGCTTACAAACGACTGAACAATACGGTAAAACCGATTACGAAAGCAGTCTTAGACGATAGTGAAGCGACGTATGTACTGCCTCTCCCGACAAACAATACTTACTTTAAATAACAGAACGTATGAAAAAAGAATATGTACACGCCTTGTGGGTAAGTGTCCTGTCGGTGCTCGGACTCATGAGTTGTCAAGAAAACGAGCACATGATTTATGGCGAGAAAGCGGCTGTCTATTTCAGTACGCTTACGGAAAACGACAGCCTCTCCTATTCGTTTGCAGCAGGATTGACTGAGGAAGATGTGGTGAGCATACCGGTAACAATCATCGGCGAGCAAAGCCCTGAGGTACGAAAAATAGCATTTTCTGTCGATCCCGCATCGACAGCCGTAGAGGGCACGCATTTCAAGAATTTGCCCGCCGAACAACTTCTTCCTGCCGGTGCAGTGGAGACAAGTATCGACGTAACGGTGATGGACAACGAGCTCGAAAACGGAGATGTAACGCTGATTCTGAATCTGGAAACGAACGACGATTTCGATTTGGGCTACAAAGGCCGCCGACAAGCAAAACTGGTCATTACGAATCAACTGGTGAAACCTTCGTACTGGGATATGCCGCTGTCGCTCTATTATGGCAGCTATTCAAAAGCGAAACATCGGTTGTGCATACAGATTCAGGGATTCGACTTTCCGCCTGCAATGGATTTTAACTACATACAGGATTTTATGTCCTACGGGCGCATGGTCTACAACTATTTGTTGAAAACGCCGATATGGGACGAAGATACGCAAACATGGATTACGGCAGACTGGTCGCCGCTATAAAAAGATAAGAAATCATGAAAAAGATAATATTCACAGCAATGGCTATTCTCCCGCTCTGGGGGTGTGTAAACGACGATACCAACAACGACTTCGCTATACTGAACGATGCCGTAATCAGTGGTATCGACGACGAATACAACGATGTTTTCGTCGATGAAAAATTCGTCATCAAACCGACAATACAAACTACATTGAACAACGATTCCGAATTTTACTATTTCTGGATAAGTTACAACAAAAACACCTATTATACTGCCGATACGCTGTCGAGGGAAAAAGATCTGGATATTACCGTACGGCTGACTCCGGGTGAGCATACGATGAAATTCAAGGCGGTAAATTCGACGACCGGCATCTTCTATGAAAAGGAATTTACGGTAAATGTGGTCAATGAATATACGACAGGGCTGCTCATATTGAGCGATAACGAGGGTAATGCCGTATTGAACTTTTACATTCCGGGTAAAGACAAAGTAGCGACAGACCTTTACTCTAAATTCAACGATGACGGTCCGATAGGTAAAAATCCCAAAAGGGTTTATTTCAACAAATATACCAATGAAAATGCCTGCGAAGTACTCGTCATGTGTCAAGACGGCAGCGGAGGCAGGATACTGAACAGTATCACGATGCAGAAAGAACGGGAATACAAGGACTTTTTCATCGGCACTGCTCCGGAGGTCATACCGCAGGCCTACTACAAGAATTATATGCGTGAATATCTGATAGACAACGGTTTGTGTTATGACAGGGCGGTAAACAGTTTTACCCCGAGTCCTACCGTAAAGCCGAATATGAGCGTTGTCGGAAAAACCTACTCGATTGCCGATAATGCCGATTTCGGCGATGACGAAAACGTGCCTGACAGAACGGTTCTTTACGACAACGAAAATCAACGGTTCTATGTCATTTATTCCATTACGACGGCTTTTCTCACGACGGTAAAAAATACGGCCGGCTTTTCCTATATCGATGGCGGATATTTCGATCCCGACAATGTGGGTATGACGTGTCTGTATGCCAATATATCGGCTCGCAGCGAAACCGGTGCGAGAGAGTATATGGGTATCTTTGAGACAGCTTCGGGCGAACGTCATCTGTTGAAGATGGGTATCGGTTTTTATGTGGAAGATGCCGATCCGGGAAACTATTTCAAGGATATGGGCAATGACGTGCTTGCCTGCGAAGGCATTAACGATGCCACAACGTTTGCCTGCTCCGCCCGATTGTCGGGATATATGTTCTATGCCGTCGGAAGTTCGGTGTATGTATATAATGCTCCCGACAAAACGGGCAAGAAAATTTACGATTTCGGCTCCGGTATAACCATCGACCATATAGAAATGGAGCGTGCCGGAAACCGTTTGTGGGTAGCTTTCCAAGACAATGCGGCAGAGACGATGAAAGGTGGTTTTGCAGGATTGGCCATCGGCACCGACGGCGGACTTCATTTGGAAGAATCGGTGCGACATGATCATATTGCCGGTCGCATCGTGGACTTTGAAAGCAAATATTGATATGTTCAAATCTGTGCATATCGCTGTCATTCTGTTTGTTTGGGCGTTTGCAATAAACGCCCAAACAATGGAATTCCGCAAAATTTCATGGGAAGAGGCCAAAGCCTCTGCCCATAAAGAGAAGAAAGGAATTTTCGTCGATGTATATACTTCGTGGTGCGTTCCCTGCAAAAAAATGGAGGCTGTCTTTGCCGATTCTGCCGTTGCAGCATACATGAGCGAGCATTTTATTTCTATTCGGTTAGACGCTGAAAAAGAGAGTGATTACGCGCTTTTCAAATTGTATCGTCCGAGTGCATATCCGACGTTTTACTGGTTCAATGCACAGGGTGAGCTTTCAGACGTAAAGACAGGCTATATGCCGGCAGACGTGTTTATCGAAAACGCTGAAAATGCCCGGAAAAACAATTTGTCGAAGCAGTATGACGCATACGTCGAACGCTGGCGCAAAGGGGAGCGCGATTATGAATTCGTGAAAGATTTTCTGTTCGACATCATGCCGAAAGTGTATGCCGATTCGGTGCGCCCCTATTTCAATCTCTATTTGCAAGGTCTTTCCGAGAAAGAATTGAAAAGCCGCCGCACAGGCGAATTGGTGCGAAGATTCACCCACAGCATCACCGACGATGCCGTGTGGCGAACACTCGTCAAATACAACGACGTGTATCAATCGTATTTCGGTTACGGGTTCGGAAAACAGATGTACATGAATTTGGTAAGAATACCGATGGCCGAGCGATTCGATGCCGAAAAATACGCCCGCGATTCGGCATGTCTCGCCTCAATCGATTTTCCCCGAAAGGAAATGTACCGTGAAATTCTCGAAATGGAAAAGCGGCTTTTCAACCGCAAATATGGTGAAGCGCTGAAACAAGCCGTATCGCTGGGCGACAGATATGCCGGAGTGTTTCCGTATTTGTATGCCGAAATGTATTATACTTTCATTATCGGACATTTTTTCGAATCGAACTACTCTCCTGCTCCGGAAGAACAAAAGGCTATACTCGCACTGGCACAAAAATCATTCGATGCACTTCCATCGCAATGTACGCTCTTGTATGTCGCCGCAGCCTGCGCCCGAAACAACGATTACAAAAAAGCGTATGAATGCATGGCAAGTTTACCGTTTTACGGAGAGCCTGTTTTGAGTTCGGCTGTTTACCGGCTGCTCAATCTCGAAAGGGTATTTCCCTCCAAGCAATAGTCTATTTCATGATTTTGTGCTCGTTGAGGGCACGGTGGTAGCGGGCGGCATTGCGGTTGTGCTCGGCGAGAGTGGCGGCAAAATTGTGGCGTCCCGAAAAATCTTCCTTTGCACACATATAGATGTAATTGTGGTGCGTGTAATTCAACACGGCTTCGATAGCCCGTTTGGAGGCAATGCGTATGGGTCCGGGCGGAAGTCCGCGATATTTGTAGGTATTGTACGGAGAATCTATTTGCAAATGTTTTTTCAGAATGCGTTTGATGCGAATATCACCGAGCGCAAATTTGATGGTGGGGTCGGCTTGCAGGGGAATGCCCCGACGCAGACGGTTCATATAAAGACCGGCAACAACGGGATATTCGGCGGCGACATTCGTTTCTTCTTCGACGATTGCCGCCAGCGTGGCGACCTCGACGGGGGTGAATCCCATGGCGCGGGCTTTGGCACGCCGCTCGTCGTTCCAGTAATAGCCGTACTCGCGCGCCATGCGGTCGAGCAGGCGCTCCGCCGACGTGTTCCAATAGACCTCGTAAGAGTCGGGCAAGAGCATGGCGGGCACGGTGGCGAGGGTGAAACCTTTTTCCCGACAAAATGCCGTGTCGTTCAGCAGCGTAAGAAACTCCGCTTTTTCGGGCAAAAGCTGCCGCGCCATCGATTCGGCAAAATCTTCGACAGTGCGCAGGTTGTTGAACGTAACGAGCACCGGCACGGGATTGCCCGTAGTCAGCAGGTCATACACATCGACAAGCGACATTTCGGGGGTGATGAGATAAGCGCCGGTACGGAGCGTTTCGGGAAATCCCTTTGTGCGGGTCAATCGTCGCAAGCGGTTTATCTTTGCCGGCGCAACCGTCCCTTCCATTTGCCGGAAAACCGAATCGGCGGTATATTCGCGTCCGATATAGAGCGTAAAATCGCATTCGACAACAGAGTCGAAACGATAGCGTTTGAGAACGATGCAGCCGGCAACGATGCCGACGTTCACCGCCACCAACAGAGCAATTGCTCCGTAAAGACGTTTCTTGGAATTGCGCGGGGAATGTGAGCCGAGTCTATTCATAAGTCATACAGCGATTTCACAAGGCCTATCGGAATATTTCCGAAGTGACTGCGTGGTCATCGACGGGACAAAAGTAGTCATTTCAAACGGAAAAATAATTGCCTCATCGAAAAAATATCTCCCGAAGGTTTGCAGAATGATATTTTCTGTTTACATTTGCACTCCGATTGCGGCACCCAACTGCCGCCGTCATAATTCGGTCAGGAAGGATGGGTGAGTGGCTGAAACCACCAGTTTGCTAAACTGACGTACTCGACTTGGGTACCGGGGGTTCGAATCCCCCTCCTTCCGCCAGCAACAATTCACAACCCGACCCGCTCATATAAGCGGGTCGGGTTTTTATGTGCCACAAATAAGAATAGGCGCGACCCGACGGGCCGCGCTTTTATTTCACCTGTTCCTTCTCAAAGAAACCGACAGAATCGAGATACATTTTCAAGTCGTGGGCAAAAACGGAGGTAAAGAGTCGTGCCCCCTTGTCCCATAAATGTACGTTGTCTTTGAAATATTCGGGGTGGTCGAGATACAGTCCTGCCGAATGGTAATCGAAGAAAGGAATGCCGTTTTCATCGGCTATCTGTTTCAGCACGCCATATTCATTGGGACTCGCAATCAAATAAACCGGTGATACGGTGAAAACCAAGAGTATATTGTGTTCGCGGCACAACGATATGAATTTCCGGATATATTTCACTTTGTTGCTGTCGCATGAAAAGACGAAATCGCTGTTCTTCAATGTATCGGGAAAATGTAGAGGCTGTGAAATAGGTATATAACCGTTATCTCCACCACTTTGCCGATTGACTAATAAACCTGCCGTATTAGAAACAGCTTTGGCATTATATCGGTACAGATGTGAAATTTTGTATCGCCAATATGTCCCCGCTTCCCGAAATACCGAATCGGCACGGGCATTAAGACCTATATAAGGAGCAAAAAAAGAGAGCGTATTAAAAGAGCCTTTTTCTTGGTATAAAAAATCGTTCGCCATCACCTCCAAACAAATAATTCTCGGGATATGATGCGACAAAATATGATTCAACATTATATAATGAGCATATATATTGTCGGAACCATCTATGCCGCCGTTATATACAGAAATGCCTATCGTATCACAAATAATCGAAGGAATATAATGAAGATTCGAACGCGAAGTACCCATCGTTATTAACTCTTGGTCGCACGTGTTTACCAAATACCTGATTTTAGGCGCAGAAACATCATTGGAGTGTTGATTGACCCACCACATCACGGCACCGCCTATCCTATCGAAAGCAAATAAAAGAATTATTATAAACAATATGCTATATATCAGTCGTTTCATACTGTTAGAATTGGAAGTAGATAAATTGGTCGCCGTTCAACACGCCGAAAAGAAGAATGTAACAAATGGCGGCAGCAATATACGTGTGCCGTACCACCCAATATCGGGAATCGGACAGATGGATATTCCAATGAAACTCATCTTTGCACTCTTTGAAAAGCACAATAGACAACGCCATGAAAATAGCCATACAGTCAGCGAGGGGTAAATAAGGCATTTCCAAATTCGTAAAAATGCCTTTAATAATCCGTCCGGCATCAGAAAGCGTTTCGGCGCGGAAGAATATCCATGCTAATACCACGAGGCAGAACGTAACGAACCAATGGAAAAACTTGCGCGCACCCGAGAGTTGCGCTTTGGCAAAGCCCAAAAACTTCTCGATGCAGAGAATGATGCCGTGCAGCGCACCCCACACGATGAACGTCCAGTTGGCGCCGTGCCACGCTCCCGAAACGATGAATGTAACTAACAGGTTGAAATAGCCGCGCGCCTTGCCCACCCGGTTTCCCCCGAGCGGAATATAGACATAGTCCTTGAACCATGTGGAGAGCGAAATGTGCCACCGGTGCCAGAAGTCGGTAACTGTAGCCGCAAAATAGGGTCGGCGGAAGTTGTCCATCAGTCGGAAGCCCATCACCCGCGCCGTCCCGATAGCCACGAGCGAATAACCGGCAAAGTCGCCGTAAATTTGGAACGGGAAAATCAACGATGCCAACAGATAGGAACCGCCGTTGTGCTGCGTCAGGTTGTTATAAACGGCATCGACATACGTGCCGCACCGGTCGGCAAGAGCCAGTTTCAGAAAATAGCCCCAAATCATCAGCCGGATACCCGCCATGACAGCATCGTAGTCGAAGCGCTGTTTCACCTTGAATTGCGGCAGCAGGTGGGTCGAACGCTCGATAGGACCCGCCACGAGCTGCGGGAAAAACGAAACGAACAGGGCATAGGTGAAAAAGTTTTTTTCGACCGCCGTCTGTCCCCGATAGACATCGATGGAATAGCCCAGTGCCTGAAACGTGTAGAACGATATGCCCACCGGCAGAAGCAGCCCGAACTCCGGCATCGGCAGCGCTATCCCCAGATGTTCGAGCAGCAGCGAAAGCGATTCCGCTGCAAAGTTGTAATACTTGAACAAGAACAGAATGGCGAGGTTGAGCACGAGGCTCGCCGTCAGCCACGCCCGTTTTCCGCGCCGGCCCGCGCAGCGGTCGATGCCGAGAGCGGCGACGTAAGTAACCGCCGTGCTCGTGAGCAGCAGCAGCGCATACGCCGGCTTCCAATTCATGTAAAACCAGTAGCTTGCCGCCAGCAGGAAGATGTTTCGCCACTTCAACGCCGGAATGGCGAAATAGATGATGCAGACAACCGGAAAAAAGAGTAAAAAATTCAGAGAGTTGAACAGCATTTGTGAACATTTACAGCCGCAACTCCCCGAACGGACGTTTCATCATAGGTTCATACCGGCATATATAAAAAAGAACGTAGGAGCTTGTTACCCGTTGCTCATCTACGTCCGAGGCTCTAGCATTGCCCAACTTGTCAGAATGAGCAACACTGAAAGCCCCTACGCCGATATGTATATACGACCTTGCTTGATGTTCCCACAGAAAAAAACAGTGGAACACGAACAAGGTTGTAACAAACATACCCAAGGGACGCTCCTTGTTGCTTTGCTTTCGACAAGTTTTTGAAATTTGCTAGATTTCGGACGTCAAAGACAAAGCGTTAAGTAAACGCCTTTTCCATATATGTCAATCCCTCCCTTCACCGCCTTATGAATGCGGTTTCGGCATAGGGACGTGCAAAAGTAGTTATTTTAATATAACCGACAAAACGTTTCGAAGATTTTATATGCCCCAAACAACTAGCAGGCGCAACCCGACAGGTCGCGCCTACTGGTTGTTATTTTACCCTCAGATTATCAATTTCTTTCTGAACCCCGTCCAAAAATCGGAAAGCGTGCGCCCCGTCCATTTGCGTGTGGTGGAACTGGAAAGAAACGGTAAGTGTCGTCTTCAACAGGCGGCGTTTGTATTTGCCCCAAATAAGAAACGGATTATTAAAAATGCCGCTGTACATACCGACAGCACCGTCTATTTCATATTTTGTGCCAATGCGGACGTTCCGATTCACACGAACTTACTCCGCCCTCTCTGTTGGCGACAATGGTGTTTACTGCAAGGGTATCGTACTGCATCAGTTTACCGCCTACGGGCAGCAGATAAAATTCTTTCACGCTCCTTGCGGCTCTGCCGATGCACTAGCACATCAACATATTAAACTTCATGCCCGATTTCCGGCTGATTTTCACAAGGCGCGACACATCGAGTGTCTTAAAGAACGTTACCATTGGCATGGGTGCGTTCATCCACATTTCAAAGGCGTATGCCCGGCCGGTTTCTTGGGAATTTACTTCTTTCATGCTTAATGCTATGCTTTAGGTGTTACACAAGAATTGCAATTATCAGTTCTGTCCTTGATAATCTATCGTCACACTGTCACTATTTGATGTTAAGGTCAAATGATTAGGACAGACTGAGAATCATTCCGTTTTTTGCCTTGTTGAAATCTTCATAAATGCCATGCTTTCAAATCGCCCAATATTCTATTTTAATAGCTTGCGGTCATTGTTGTCACCCTCCAATACTTTCATCTGTTGAATGGCGATCTGATTAAGTTTAATCAATCGCTCACCCTGCGGAATGCCTTGGTCTATGAATAACGCATTAAGGTTTTCCATATTTGAAAGGCAAATCAATTCGTTAATAGAAGCATAATCCCGGATATTCCCCTTCAGTTCTGGGTGTTGTTCACGCCACATCTTTGCCGTCATGCCGAACATGGCAACATTCAGCATATCGGCTTCATCGGCATAGATAATACTGGCTTGTTTGGTTGTTACTTCGGCAGGAATAAGGTTCTGTTTTATGGCATCGGTATGTATGCGGTAGTTGATTTTCGACAGTTCCCGTTTGGCAGACCAGCCAAGCAACTTTTGTTCCTCGGTCTTCAGTCGTTGGAACTCTTTGATTATATAAATCTTAAATTCGGGACTTATCCACATGGCAAACTCAAACGCAATGTCCTTATGGGCATAAGTACCGCCGTATCGTCCCGCTTTTGCTTGTAAACTTATGGCATTGGTACGGGTAACAAACTCTTTCACACTAATCTTAAAACTGTTGAGTCCCGATTGATTTCTAATTGTGGCGAATTCGCCATAATTAAAAACGGGATTGTAAACTTTCTCCCAAATGCC
>CANQAM010000032.1 GCA_947589325.1 uncultured Bacteroidales bacterium
AATGCGAAAATAGCTCAGTTGGTAGAGCATAACCTTGCCAAGGTTAGGGTCGCGGGTTCGAGTCCCGTTTTTCGCTCTCGATAAGGACTTAGTGCCACAGCGGCTTGCGAAAATAGCTCAGGTGGTAGAGCATAACTTTCCCAAAGTTAGGGTCGCGGGTTCGAGTCCCGTTTTTCGCTCTCGATAGAGAAACTCTTTGACATAGTGAAATGCGAAAATAGCTCAGTTGGTAGAGCATAACCTTGCCAAGGTTAGGGTCGCGGGTTCGAGTCCCGTTTTTCGCTCCAATCGCCCTCGCGAAGTGAAATCGAGCCCAAATGGCGGAATTGGTAGACGCGTTAGTTTCAGGGACTAATGTTCATTAGGACGTGCAGGTTCGAGTCCTGTTTTGGGCACACTTTTCGAGTGCGGAAATTCGTCCGGGTGGTGAAATTGGTAGACACGCTACTTTGAGGGGGTAGTGATCTTAGATCGTGTGAGTTCGAATCTCATCTCGGACACGAGACAAAAGGAAAAGGCATTGTGGTTACAATGCCTTTTTCCGTATTATACCTTTTAATCTGTTGTCTATGACGATACTGCGATTTCTTTACCAATGGCTCGTAATCGTGCCGGTGATGGCGGTGGTAACGGTGCTTGCCGCCGTAACGACCATTGTGGGCTGCTTTGCGGGCAGCCACCGCATCTGGGGATATTATCCGGGGCTTATCTGGTCGCGGATTTTCTGCATCGTGTCGCTGGTGCGGGTGAAGGTGCGCGGACGCGAGAATCTCGACAAACATACGTCATACGTATTCGTTGCCAATCATCAGGGAGCCTACGATATATTTCTCGTGTACGGCTATCTCGGGCACAAATTCAAATGGATGATGAAAGCGTCGCTGCGGAAGATTCCTTTCGTGGGAGCAGCGTGCGCCGCTGCGGGATTCATTTTCGTAGACCGGTCGGGCAAAGGGTTGCGCGAAACGCTGACTGCCGCCGAAAAGATTCTGGTAAAAGGTATGTCGCTCGTAGTCTTTCCCGAAGGGTCGCGCACGCCCGACGGCAGTGTGCAGCGCTTCAAAAGAGGGGCTTACCAAATAGCCGAAGACTTGTCGCTTCCGGTGGTGCCGCTCACGATAGACGGTTCTTACCGCGTACTGCCGAAAGAGAGCAAACTGATACGTCCGGGCAAAATAACCCTCACCATACACGCACCCATATACCCCGAAAACGACGGCAAGCACGACATGGAAACACTCATCGACAAAAGTCGCGAAGTCATCATATCGGGATTGCGATAGACAACGAAAGCACGATACTCAAAAAAAATGTTAATGCGCAAGAGAAACCGACGGGATAGCATGAAAAGATGAAAATAAATTTGCACCTTTGCAGTCGGAAAAATTGCCCTGTGGTGTAATGGTAGCACTTCGGATTCTGGTTCCGCCTGTGAGGGTTCGAATCCTTCCAGGGCAACAAGAGCCGCCAATCGCATGATTGGCGGCTCTCTTTTTGCCGTGAAAACGGGAATGTCTACTCCTCCACCGGCTCAAATTCATCTTTACCTACTCCGCACAACGGGCACACCCAATCGTCGGGAATATCCTCGAATGCGGTGCCCGGAGCGATGCCGCCTTCGGGGTCGCCTTTTGCCGGATCGTAAATCCAGTCGCATACGGTACATTTGTACTTTTTCATACCTTACTTTTTTAATTATTGTAATATTGTGTCCGACACTTCCGCCGAACCGTCTTCTTCATTAACAAAGATACAATCTTTTTTGTTTATATTTTGCCGTATCTGCATTTTTATATATTTTTGCGACAAAATAAAAAAATACGACTATGAGTAAAAAGTACTTTCTTTTAATCGCTCTCGCAGTGATGTCGTTTGCCGGCGTTTCGGCACAGGAAGAAGAAGCTCCGGCAAAACCTTGGACAAAAGCCGGTTTCATCGGACTTAAATTTACACAGGCAAGTTTCACGAACTGGGCTTCGGGCGGTGAAAACGCATTGGCGCTCGATGCACAATTCACCTATCAAGCCGATTTCAAAAATGATGTACACTTGTGGGAAAACCGTATAGAGCTGGGATTCGGCGCCAATCAAACGGGTAAGGACCCGCTGAAAAAGACGACGGATAAAATCTACCTCAGCTCCAACTACGGTTATCAAGTACAGCGCGTTCTGTATATAAGCGCAATGCTTACTTATGAATCGCAATTCGCCAACGGTTACAACTATTCGGGCGACACACGTACATACGTTTCGCGTTTCATGGCGCCGGGTTATTTGTCAGCCGGTATCGGTATTACGTGGACGCCGGCCAAAATGTTTACAATGGTGATTACGCCGGTTACATACAAAGGTACTTATGTGCTCGACCAATATTTGGCAGACCTGCACTCTTTCGGCGTGAAAGACGGGCACAAGACTCTCAACGAGCTCGGTGCCAACGTGAAAGCCGAACTGAATTACGATATCACGAAAAACATCAACCTCTACTCCCGTCTGAATCTCTTTACCGACTATATGCGCGGAAAAGAAGTGAAAAACATCGACGTGACTTGGGACGTGCAACTGAACATGGCCATCAATAAATGGCTTTCGGCTTCGATATCGACAAACCTCGTATATGACAACGACATAAAATTGCCCAACGGTAAAATAGACGCCGAAGGCAATGAGCTCAAATCTCCCAAAGTGCAATTCAAGGAAATCCTTGCCATCGGTCTGCAATACAACTTCTGATATAACAACCGTAAAAACAGAAACGGGTCGGCTCCTTACGGCGCCGACCCGTTTTTCGTTATCGCAAGCAAGGCGTTACCAAACCACCGGCTCGTTCAGCAGCTCGCCGTCGGCAGCATCGGCAGCCGTAAAAGTGGCACCCTTATACTGTACGCAAAGCATGATGAGAGGTGCTGTGCCGTTGTTGCGCACGGAACGTTTTCCCGCCGGAGCCACACGCACCACGCTGCCTTCGGACACGGGAAAGACTTTTCCATCGACTTGAAATTCGCCCTTTCCGGCAAGGAAGAAATAAAGTTCTTCGTGCTCTTTGTGGCGATGCAGAAATCCCGTTTCGGTGCCAGGTTGGAAAAGTTGGAATGAAAATTCGCCGCCGGTCGCCTGTAAAGCCGTTCCGCCAAATACTTTGCCCGGAATCTTCATTTCACCGAGCGACAGGACGTATTCGCCCAATTCGCTTAATTTGCCGAAATTCACGGCTGCAAAATTTTCGGCCGCCGCAATTTTTTCAATCTGTTTCATATCGCTTAAAATTTTAGTTGGTTATTTGAAATAGATTCTCTAACTTTATATCGCACTCTTAGTTTATTTAAGATAGTGCAAAAATAGATATTAAAATTCCAATAAACAAGAGGTTACAAAAACGGCACAAAGTAACCGAGAAGTTACTTTTACTGAGAAAGAAGAATTTGCCATGCGAAAAAAAGATGAAAAAAATTCGATTATCGAAATTTGTCCCATACGCAATGTGGTAGCCCGATTCGGCAACAAATGGGCGCTGCTTCTCATTCTCGTGCTGCACGAGAACGGGACGGTACGATTCAATGGGTTGAAAGCGCTGATTCCGGATATTTCGACCAAAGCATTGTCGGATACGCTGCGCGTGCTGGCGGCAGACAATTTAGTGAAACGGACGGCGTTTCCCGAAGTGCCGATACGGGTGGAATACGAATTGACCGACACCGGCAAATCGCTCGTACCCATCATTATTTCACTGACGGAATGGGCGCAGAAAAACATGAAATCGATTATGAAACATCGGGAAACGACGGCGGGCAAAGCATAGTCCGCCAAGCGCCGACAGAAACGGCAAGAGTATCAAATAAACCGGTCTATCTCCTTTTCTTCGATTTTTTTCTGCAATGAAAAGGGAGTCGTGCGGCAATGAATAGTACAGGGTTGCGAAACGACATCGGGAGAGAAAGTGCGTCCGAGCTGTTCGTAGTCGTAATGGGGAGCATAATTGCCGAAACGTATTCGGCGGCGTTCCTCCGAAAGAAGGGTTTCTATATTTTCCATCGTATCCGTTTTTTTGAAATGCCGCTATTCATCTTGCGCTTTATAGAAACCCTTTTTATGCCTTCATTGTTCTCGAAAATAAGAAATTAACATTAACAAAACGCCCAAACGCCCATGAAAACAAAACTCGGGAATGCTTGTTAATAGAAACGGGCTGTCAAAAAAAAGCCGTTTGTCCAATTTCTAAATTTCACGGTCAATGCACGAACTGTCTATTGCGTTAAGTATTCTCGATATGGTTGCCCTCGAAGCGATAAAGAAACAGGCGAGAGAAGTAAAAGAAATCGAGTTGGAGGT
The DNA here is from genome assembly GCA_947589325.1 of uncultured Bacteroidales bacterium. Classification (GTDB taxonomy): domain Bacteria; phylum Bacteroidota; class Bacteroidia; order Bacteroidales; family UBA11471; genus Caccoplasma. The sequence goes on from CANQAM010000032.1 coordinate 4,329, forward strand.
GGGTCGCCTTGCGGGGGTGGACATTTCCGCGCTGACGTTTTCTTTGCAGACGGCGCAACGGTACTCGCCTTTCGAGAAAGCCCAAGTGCGTATCGTCGAGGTAGTGCCGCTGTCGCGCTGCCGCCTATGCGGGCGGGAATTTTCGCCGCAAAAAATTTTCGACCGCTGCCCCTACTGCCGGTCGGACAATACCGAACTGGTACAGGGTCGGGAATTGCGGCTGAAATCCATTCTCACCGGCTGAACGGGAACAGGATTCCGGTGCGGGTTAATTTTTTTCTATCGAATAGTCTTCGATACCCAGCGACTCGTAATATTTTTTCAACGCTTCTTCATTGTCGCTTATCACCAGAAGTTTATCGCCGGTTTTGAGTTGGGTATGCCCTTTGGGAACAAAGAAGTTGTTATCGCGTTTCACCATGACCGCCAGCGTATTGTCGGGCAATGGCATATCCATCAAACGGTTTCCGTTTGCCAAAAATATATCGTTGATTTCGATTTCCGACATCGACGACTTGATTTCGTCCGGCAACTGCACATCGAAATTCTTTTCGCCTTTGTTGGGAGCGACAAGCCCCAGCCACTTCGCCATGACGCTCACCGTCGTTCCCTGTATCAACAAAGAAATGAGTGTAATAAGAAAAACGATGTCGAAAATGATTTTCGCATGCTCTACACCCGCCAACAGAGGATAAGTGGCAAAGATAATGGGGACAGCCCCGCGCAAGCCGACCCACGACACATAGAGCCGCGCCCGCGTCGAGAATTTGCGGAACGGCAGCAGGCATAGAAATACGCTGATAGGACGCGCCAGAATAATGACGAAAAATCCGATGATAAGTCCGACGCCGATGACAGGAGGCAACTCGCTCGGCGTAACCAGCAAGCCCAATGTCAAGAACATCACAATCTGGAACAGCCATGTAAAGCCGTCGAAGAAAGTCGCCATGCTGCGGCGATGCACCACTTTGGCGTTGCCTACTACCAAACCCGCCAGATAGACAGCCAAATAGCCGTTGCCTTTCAACATATCGGTAAAGGAGAATATGAAGAATATAAATGCCAGCAACAGAATGGAATAAAGCGACTGGTTCTGGACATTCAGACGATTAAGCGTGGCAATGGCCAGCTTGCCGAACAAATATCCCGACAGAGCGCCGATACCCATCTGTAAAACGAAAGTGAGAATAAATTTTCCAAAAGAAAATTCGCCCATCTGTACGATTTGTATCAACATGATAGTAAGCATATACGCCATGGGGTCGTTACTTCCGCTTTCCAATTCCAGCGTGGGGCGCAGGCGCTCTTTCAGGCTCAAGCCTTTCGAGCGCAATATGGAAAAGACCGATGCCGAGTCGGTGGAAGACATGACGGCAGCCAGCAGCATCGATTCCCAAATACCGAGTTGAAAATCGGGTATGAATCCGCATACGAAATAGATAAAGAGTCCGGCAATGCACGTCGTAAGCAATACGCCGAGCGTAGCCAAAACGACACCCGGACCGATAACCGGCTTTATATCCTGAAACTTCGTATCCATACCGCCGGAGAAGAGAATGATGCTCAACGCTATGACGCCTATGAATTGCGTCGTCTTCGCGCTCTCGAACTGTATCTGCAAAAACGGTATGGGACCATCGCAGCCGAAAAACATTCCCACACCCAAAAACAGCAGCAAGACAGGAAGTCCGAATCTATAACCGGTTCTGCCTGCCAATACGCTGAAAAAAAGGAGAATGGCTCCGACAAACACAAAATTCTCAGGATTCAGATTCATAATATTTTCTATGTGTAAAATTTATAACAACCATTTTTTCAATCGAGTTCGAGCAAATCGGGACGCAGGCGCTGTGTCCGTTCCACCGACTGCTCGTGCTGCCATTCGTCGATTTTGCGCTGATGCCCCGACAGCAATACATCGGGCACGCGCCACCCGTTGTATTCCGCCGGACGGGTATAGACGGGCGGTGCCAGCAAACCGTCTTGAAAGGAGTCGGAAAGCGCCGACTGTTCGTCGCCCAAGGCTCCCGGAATGAGCCGCACGATGGCGTCGCACATGACAGCAGCGGGCAATTCGCCACCGGTCAATACATAATCGCCGACGGAAATTTCGCGGGTAATCAGGTGTTCGCGCACCCGATAGTCGATTCCCTTGTAATGTCCGCAGAGAATGATGATATTGTCGAGCAGCGACAGCGTGTTGGCGACGGACTGATTGAACATCTCGCCGTCGGGCGAAGTGTAAATCACTTCATCGTAGGAGCGTTCGCTTTTCAAGTGCGATATGGCGCGGTCGATAGGTTCTATCTGCATCACCATACCCGCCGTGCCGCCGAAAGGATAGTCATCGACCCGACGGTGCTTATCGACGGAATAGTCGCGCAGGTTGTGCACGACGATTTCCACAAGCCCCTTGTCTTGTGCCCGTTTCAATATCGAATGGTTGAGCGGACTGTCGAGCAACTCCGGCAATACGGTGATAATGTCTATACGCATGGCACGTTCTCGAAATTATTTGCAAAAGTAAGAAAAAAACGCCATTATTACAGCAATATCTTCCATATTATTCAGGAAAAACAAGCGTACGGCAAATTTTATTTTCACGAGCAGCGGCAATCCCGATTTTTTTGTAGATTTGCATACTCCAAAAAGAAAACGATGACCGAAATCGAAACCCGCATCATACACTTGCGCAAAGAACTGGACGAACACAACTACAACTATTATGTGCTGAACGCCCCGACGATAAGCGACCGCGAATTCGACCGCATGATGGAAGAATTGTCGCAGCTCGAAGCGCAACACCCCGAATATGCCGACCCTGACTCGCCGACCCGCCGCGTGGGCAGCGACATCAATCAGGCTTTTACGCAGGTGGAGCACCGCTACCCCATGCTCTCGTTAGGCAATACCTACACGCGGGAAGAGGTGGCCGCATTCTACGAACGGGTGCGGTCGTCGCTTCATGAACCGTTCACCATCGTAGGTGAATTGAAATACGACGGCACGTCCATCTCGCTCACCTATGAGGAGGGGCGCCTCGTGCAAGCTGTTACGCGGGGCGACGGCGTGCGGGGCGACGACGTTACCGAAAATGTGAAAACCATACGCACCATTCCGCTGAAATTGCGGGGCGAGGGTTATCCGCGTCTGTTCGAGATACGCGGCGAGATATTGATGCCGTGGACGGTGTTCGAGAAACTGAATGCCGAACGGGAACGGGAAGAAGAACCGCTTTTCGCCAATCCCCGCAACGCGGCTTCGGGTACGCTGAAGCTGCAAAACTCCGCGGTGGTGGCGACACGCCAGCTCGATGCCTATCTCTATTATCTGCTGGGTGAGGAACTGCCGGGCGACGACCACTACGACAATTTGCAGACCGCCCGCACATGGGGATTCAAAATTTCGGACGCCATGACGCGCTGCCGCACGCTCGACGATATGTACGCCTTCATCGACTATTGGGACGTGAACCGGAAAAACCTGCCGGTGGCAACCGACGGCATCGTGTTCAAGGTGGCGTCGCTAAGCCAGCAGTGGGCGTTGGGATATACAGCTAAATCGCCCCGCTGGGCTATCGCCTACAAATTTCAGGCGGAACAGGCGGTTACCCGCCTCAACTCGGTATCGTACCAAGTGGGTCGCACCGGCACGATAACGCCGGTCGCCAACCTCGACCCCGTACAGCTGTCGGGCACCATTGTGAAACGCGCCTCGCTGCACAACGACGACATCATACAATCACTCGACCTCCATATCGGCGACATGGTTTTCGTGGAAAAGGGCGGCGAAATCATACCGAAAATAACGGGTGTCGATACCGATGCGCGCATATTGATAGGCGAAAAAGTGCGCTTCATCGACTGCTGCCCCGAATGCGGCACCCCCCTGATACGTTATGAGGGAGAGGCGGCATGGTACTGTCCGAACGACGAGAGCTGTCCGCCGCAAATCAAAGGGCGCATCGAACACTTCATCAGCCGGCGGGCGATGAACATCGACGGCTTGGGAACGGAAACGGTCGATCTCTTTTACCGGTTAGGGTTGGTACACGACGTTGCAGACCTCTACACCCTGCGCGAAAGCGACATCGCTTCGCTCGAACGGCAGGGCGACAAATCGGCGCGCAATATCATCGAAGCCATCGCCGCCTCGCGTGCAGTTCCGTTCGAGCGGGTGCTCTTTGCCTTGGGCATACGCTTTGTGGGCGAAACGGTGGCGAAGAAACTGGCAAACGCTTTCGGCAGCATCGACCGGCTGGCAGCCGCCACCGAAGAAGAAATGATGCAGGTCGATGAAATCGGGGCGCGCATCGCCGGCAGTGTCCGTGCCTACTTCGCCCACCCCTCGACAGCACCGTTGATAGAGAGGCTGCGCGCCGCCGGCGTGCAAATGGAGTTGTCGGCCGAACGGCAAGCCGACCGCAGCGACAAACTGCAAGGTGCGACTATCGTCATCAGCGGCACATTCGCCCGCCATTCCCGCGACGAATACAAAGAGCTTATCGAACGGCACGGCGGGAAAAACACCGGCTCCGTGTCGGCAAAGACGACCTATCTGCTTGCCGGTGAAAACATGGGTCCCGCCAAATTGGAGAAAGCCGAGAAATTGGGAATACGGATTATTTCAGAAGAAGAGTTCCTTCACCTCATAGAGTAATATTATTATGTGGAAATCACTGACCATACATTCCATAAAATGGACTGCCGCCCGCAGCCGCAAACGCCGCGTCAAACGGTTCGTACCGTTCGAGAGCGCACGCTCTGTCGTCGTCTTCGCCGAGCCGCAGGGGGCGCAGCGCATTCTGCCGCAATTGCAGGCACTGGCTGCCGCCGGCAAGAAAATCACGCTTTACCATTTCACGCTGGCATTGAAGCAGACCGGCATTCTGTTTCCGGGCATCGATACGGTAGAAATAGCCCTACCCGACCTCTGTCGTGGATATACGCGCCCCAAAGCCGCTATTTGCGACGAATTTCTCTCGCTTAACGCCGATGTGCTTATAGACCTGACACTCAACGAGCAACTGCCTGTCGCTTACCTTTCCGCCCTGTCGCAGGCGCCGATGCGGTTAGGATTGAAAAAAGAGTCGCTGGTTCCTGCCGACATGATGATACAACAAGAGGCAGATAAACTGACGTCTGAAAGCCTGTTGCAAAATTTACTGTTTTATTGGAAGAATATTGCGGTAAAAAAATAATAATTCGTAATTTTGTCGCCCGAAATATACAGGTTCAAAAGTTATGGCAAAAATCAATCTCAAAGGCATAGGTGTCGCTCTCATCACGCCGTTTTGCGACGATGAGACGGTCGATTTTCCGGCATTGGCCCGCCTTATCGAGTATCAAATACAGAACGGCATCGATTATTTGGTGGTCTTGGGTACGACAGCCGAGACCCCGACGCTCACGGAGGAAGAGAAACAGCAAATCCGCACGTTCGTCATCGAACAGGTCAAAGGGCGCGTGCCTATCGTATTGGGATTGGGCGGGAACAATACCCGCGCCATCGTCGAAAGTTTGAAGACGATGAATTTCGACGGTGTAGATGCCATACTCTCCGTCGTACCTTATTACAACAAACCTTCGCAAGAGGGTATCTACCAGCACTACAAAGCCATTGCCTCGGCAACGAAACTGCCCGTCATTCTCTATAACGTGCCCGGACGCACGGGCGTGAACATGACGGCGGAAACGACGCTGCGGCTGGCACGCGACTTCGACAACATCGTCGCTATCAAAGAGGCGTCGGGCAACATCACGCAGATGGACGACATCATCAAGAACAAACCTGCCGACTTCATGGTTATTTCGGGAGACGACGGCATCACCTTTCCGCTTATCACGCTGGGGGCTGTCGGCGTCATTTCGGTCATCGGCAACGCTTTTCCGCGCGAGTTCAGCCGCATGGTGCGTCTGGCGCTGCAAGGCGACTACACGTCGGCGCTCACGATACACCACCGCTTTACGGAACTGTTCGGACTGCTCTTTGTCGATGGCAACCCCGCCGGCGTGAAATGCCTGCTCCACGCCATGGGTTACATACAAAACCGGCTGCGGCTGCCGTTGGTGCCCACCCGCATCACCACTTACGAAAAGATACGGGAGGTGTTGCAGAAACTCAACATCACCTGCTGACCGCCATTTTCACAAAACAAAAAACGTCTTTCCATGATACAGCGCATACAAACGATTTATCTTTTTCTTGCCGCCGCCCTGACGGCAACATTCGTATTCCTGCCGGCAGCTACGCTGTTCGCCCCCTCGGCTCCGGTAATATTCTCGCCTACGGGATTTTATGAAGCCGGCACGAATCACGAAGTGGCTGCCACCGTGCCGCTCGCCATCGTTGCGGCACTGTCGGCGCTGCTGCCGTTGATAAACATATTTCTCTATCGCAACCGCCCGTTGCAGATGCGGGTATGCCGCACCACCACGCTGCTGCTGCTCGCCGTATATATCGTTTTCGGCATTTATGTACACACGATGTCGGCAACGCTGCAATCGGAGAGTACGCAGTGGGGCGCCTCGCTGACGATGCCTGCCGTGGCGTTGATACTGAATGAAATAGCCCTGCGCCGCGTGCGCGCCGATGAACGGCTTGTACGCTCGGCCGACCGGTTGAGATAATCCCCTCTACACAAATTTTTTTCTCCGTTGCCGCTCGGCAAGGGAATAAATTTTCATTTTTCCTCCGAATGCAAAAAAAACGTCTCCCCATTGTATGGAGAGACGTACAAGCAAGGAATATTTTTGTTTTTATTTATTTATCAATATCCATGCGTCCGAAAACTCGGGCGAATATTTCAGTTTCACGGCATCGCGCAAATCCGTTGCTTCGGAGCGGGTATCGAAACTGCCCACCACCACACGATACATCATTTGGGCGTTGCGAGCGATGAAAGCGTCATATCCGTCAGCTATCAATCTCTCTTTCAGAGAAGAAGCATTTGTCTTCACCGAAAAACTGCCCACGATGACATTGTACGTTTTAAGCTTGGCGGCATCATCATCGACAACGGATACACGTTCGTTGCTTATACGTTCCTGCACGGGCGCCGGTTTGGAAATGACTTCATTCTCGACGGCGACATTTTCGACGGAGTCTTTTTCCTGAGCTTTCATATAGGCCGCTTTGTATGCGCTCTCTTTCGATTTGCAACCGCTTGCGCCTATAAACAGAGCCAATGTGATTCCTAAAATCAAATGTTTTTTCATAAATAATGAATTTAGATACGTGGCAAATGTAAAAAGAATATTCGATAATTGACACCGCTTTTGCAAAAAATTATATCCAAAAATCAAGCGAACATAAAAATATTTGCCCGGCATCTTTTTTTTTACGATTTTTGTAACCGGTCATTACCGTGAAAAACAACCAGATGAAGAAAAACATATTTTTATTTTTGCCGCTTTTATGCTTGTGCGCGACCGCCTGTTCCTCCGCTTACCGACAGACGGACGACGGTGTAATCGTTACGCTCCCGCAGCGCAGCGGGAACGACGCGCGCCTGCTGCGCCTGCGCGTAGTCGATGACAAAATCATACGGATAACTGCCGTGCCGGCGGGAAGGCTGCCGAAAGACAACAGTTTAATCGTGCTGCCGTCGGCATACGCCGACACGCCGTTTACGGTGGAAGAGCGAAACGACACCCTGCTGCTCACGACGGCGGAAGTGCAGGCGGCAGTCGATTTGCAAACCGGTGCGCTCGCCTTTTCGGACTGCGGCGGCACGACGCGCCTGCGCGAACGGCAGGGCGGCGGAAAGACGTTTTCGCCGATAACGGTCGATGGTGTTTCGGCATACAGCTATCGGGTACAGTTCGATTCGCCCGACGACGAGGCGTTCTACGGGCTGGGACAGCACCAGTCCGACGAGTTCAACTACAAAGGCAAAAACGAATCGCTGTTCCAATACAATACCAAAGTTTCCGTGCCGTTCGTTCTCTCCAACAAAAACTACGGGCTGCTGTTCGACACCTATTCGCTCTGCAAATGGGGCGACAGCCGAGAGTATGCCCAACTGCACGAACTGTTCGACCTGTACGATGCCGACGGCGAGGCGGGTGCGCTGACAGCAATCTACATGCCCGACGCCAAAAAGAAAAAAGCCACTCCCCTCACCCGACGGGAAAACCGCATCGGCTACGAAGACCAAAAGACGATAACCGACCTGCCGAAAGATTTTCCCCTCGACGGCGCCGTCGTAACCTATACGGGCGAGATTGCCGCCCGCGAAACGGGCGACTACCGTTTTCACCTTTACTATGCGGGGTACGTCAAGGTGTATATCGACGGTAAATTAGCGGTGCCCGAACGTTGGCGCACGGCATGGAATCCGAACGGTTACAAGTTCACCGTACCGCTCTCGGCGGGACAGCGAGTGCCGCTGCGCATCGAATGGCGTCCCGACGGGGGCGTATCGTATCTCGGACTGCGGGCGCTCAGCCCCGTCGCTGCCGACGAACAAGGCCGACTGTCGTGGTACAGCGAAATGAGCGACGCGCTCGACTATTATTATATCGCAGGCAATGATGCCGACGACGTGATAGCGGGTTACCGCCGCCTCACGGGAAAAGCGCCGGTGATGCCCCGCTGGGCGATGGGCTTCTGGCAGAGCCGCGAACGGTACAAGACGCAAGCCGAAATTTTGGAGGCGATGAACGAGTTTCGCCGGCGGCGCATTCCTATCGACAACATCGTGCTCGATTGGAGTTACTGGAAAGAAGATGCGTGGGGCAGCCACGAGTTCGACCCCGCACGTTTTCCCGACCCCGCCGGCATGGTGGATTCGCTGCACGCCCTGCACGGCCGCATGATGATTTCGGTGTGGCCTAAGTTCTACATGACGACCGAACACTTCAAGGAGTTCGACCGCAAGGGGCTGATGTACCGGCAAGCGATAAAAGACAGCATACGCGACTGGATAGGACACGGATACATCGGTTCGTTCTACGACGCCTACTCCGCCGAAGGGCGAAAAATATTCTGGCGGCAGATGCGCGAACACCTCTACCCGCTGGGCATCGATGCGTGGTGGATGGACGCCAGCGAGCCAAACATACGCGACTGCACCGATATGGACTATCGCAAGGCGCTGTGCGGACCGACGGCTCTGGGGCCCTCCACGCAATACTTCAACGCCTACGCGCTGATGAATGCCGAAGCCATATACGACGGACAGCGGGAAGCCGACCCCGACCGCCGTGTGTTCCTGCTCACCCGCTCGGGATTCGCCGGACTGCAACGCTACTCCACCGCCACGTGGAGCGGCGACATCGGCACGCGCTGGGAGGATATGAAGGCGCAGATTTCCGCCGGTCTCAATTTCTCGATTTGCGGCATACCCTACTGGTCGATGGACATCGGCGGATTCTGCGTGGAAAAACGGTATGAATCGGGATTCAAACACTTCATCAAGACGGGCGAGGAAAATGCCGACCTGCGGGAATGGCGCGAATTGAACACCCGCTGGTACCAGTTCGGCGCCTTCGTGCCCATATTCCGCGCGCACGGACAATATCCCTATCGGGAGATTTACCACATCGCCCCCGAAGGACACCCCGCCTACGCCTCGATTGCCTACTACATCGGGCTGCGCTACCGGCTCATGCCCTATATCTACACGCTCGCGGGCATGACGTGGCACAACGACTACACCCTCATGCGCCCGTTGGTCATGGACTTTCCCGACGACGAACGGGTGTTGAATACCGGCGACCAATATATGTTCGGTACCGCCTTCATGGTATGCCCCGTCTACACCTATGGGGCGCGCAGCCGCGAAGTCTGCTTCCCCGCCGGTTCGGGGTGGTACGACTTCTATACGGGGCGGCATATCGCCGGCGGGCAGACAGCAACTGTCGCCGCGCCCTACGAGCGTATGCCGCTTTTCGTGCGCGAAGGCTCTATCGTGCCTTTCGGACGGGCAATGCAGTACAGCGACGAATATCCCGCCGACACGCTGACGCTCTACGTCTATACGGGTCGCGACGCCTCGTTCTCGCTTTACGAAGACGAGAATGTGAATTACAACTACGAACACGGAGCGTTCATGCGCATACCGATTACTTACGACGAGGCGTCGGGCACGCTCACCGTCGGCGCGCAGCAGGGGGCTTATGCCGGCATGCCCGCACGGCGCACGCTGCATATCGTGCGGGTGTCGCCCCACCGTGCCGTGCCTTACGACCCGATGCGCACGCCCGACCATACGGTCGATTACACCGGCGAAGAAATAAAAATACCGCTCAACTAATTCTATCACAAATGAATATGAAAAACACCTTTTCCCTTTTGCTCGCACTGCTGTGTCCGCTCTTTGGCAAGGCGCAGCCGATACCCGTATATCTCGACGACACGCAGCCCATAGAGGCGCGCGTGCAAGACGCGCTCGCCCGCATGACGCTCGAAGAGAAAGTGCGTCTGTGTACGGCGCAAAGCAAATTCAGTTCGCACGGCGTGCCCCGTCTCGGCATACCCGAAATATGGATGAGCGACGGGCCGCACGGGGTGCGGGAGGAAATTTCGTGGGACAGTTGGAACGCTGCCGGTTTCACCAACGACTCCTGCACGGCATTTCCCGCGCTGACCTGTCTGGCGGCGACGTGGAATCCCGAAATGGCGGCGCTGTACGGGAAAAGCGTGGGTGAAGAGGCACGATACCGCCGCAAAGACATTTTGCTGGGCCCGGGCTGCAACATCTACCGCACGCCGCTCAACGGGCGCAATTTCGAGTATTTGGGCGAAGACCCCTATCTGGCATCGACCCTCATCGTGCCTTACGTGCGCGAATTGCAGAAAAACGGGGTAGCTGCCTGCGTGAAGCATTTCGCCCTCAACAATCAGGAAAAATGGCGCGGACACATCGACGTGGAGGTGAGCGACCGTGCGCTGTACGAGATATACCTGCCAGCCTTCAAAGCGGCGGTGCAGAAGGGCGGCGCATGGAGCGTCATGGGGTCGTACAACCGAGTGCGCGGCGAACACGCCTGCCACAACAATCTGCTGCTGAACCGCATACTCAAAGGGGAATGGACATTCGACGGCTGCGTCGTAACCGACTGGGGCGGCGCCCACGACACGCGCGAAGCCGTGTTCAACGGCTTGGATATAGAGATGGGCACCTACACCGACGGACTGTCGAAAAGCCGCGACTTCGCCTACGACAACTATCATTTAGCTAAAAAATATTTGCAGGGGCTGCAAGACGGCACCTACCCCCTCGCGACGGTCGAGGATAAAGCGGCGCGCGTGCTGCGCCTCATCTTCCGCACGGCGATGAACCGCCGGCGTCCGTGGGGAGCGTTCACTTCGCAAGCGCACTACGACGCTGCCCGCCGCATCGGTGAAGAGGGCATCGTGCTGCTCAAAAACGAAACGCCGCGCCGCTCCCGCGCCGCGCTGCTCCCGATAGATACGACGGTATACCGCCACATACTCGTGGTGGGCGACAATGCCGTGCGGCGGCTTACCGAAGGGGGCGGCTCCTCCGAACTGAAAGTGCAGCACGAAATATCGCCGCTGCAAGGACTCACGAAACGCTACGGCGACAAAATAACCTATACGCAGGGATATGCCGCCGGTCGTCCGCGCTACGGAAAAACGGAGGAACCGACCATCGATACCGACTCGCTGCGGCGGGCGGCATTGGAACTGGCACGCGAAGCGGACTTGGTGATATTCATCGGCGGTCTCAACAAAAATTACCAACAGGACTGCGAGGCGGGCGACCGCATACAATACAATCTGCCGTTCGGACAAGACGAGCTGATTCCGGCACTGGCGGAGGTCAATCCCCGCATGGTGCTGGTGCTGTTGAGCGGCAATGCGGTAGAAATGAAATGGGTAAAGAAAATTCCCGCTATCGTGCAGGGGTGGTATCTCGGCTCGGAGGCGGGACATGCCCTCTCTGCCGTATTGAGCGGCGAGGTATGCCCGAGCGGCAAACTGCCGTTCTCGTTTCCGGTGCAGCTCGCCGATAACGGCGCACACGCTTTCGACGCGCTTTGCTATCCGGGCGACAGCATTCACGAAGTGTATAAAGAAGATATCTTCGTAGGCTACCGTTGGCACGACACGCAGAACATTCCCGCGCTCTTTCCTTTCGGACACGGATTGAGCTACACGACTTTCGACTACGGGAAAGCGACCCTCTCCGCCGAAACGATGCAGGAGGGCGACACCCTGACGCTGACCGTGCCGGTGAAAAACAGCGGCGCTGCTGCCGGCAAAGAGGTGGTGCAGCTTTACATCGGCGATGTGGAATCGTCGCTGCCCCGCCCGACGAAAGAGCTGAAAGCCTTTCGCAAAATCGATTTGAAAGCGGGCGAAACCCGTGATGTTACTTTCGACATTACCGCCGACGACCTGCGCTACTTCGACGATGCCCGCCACGGTTGGGTGGCAGAGCCGGGAAAATTCGTTCTCTACGTCGGCAGCTCCTCCACCGACATACGCGCCCGCAAAACCATTATCCTGAAATAAGCGCGAAAAGCACAAGGGTTTCACCGCCCACAGCTTCAAAAAACAAAGGCGTCCGATTTTTTCTCGGACGCCTTCCTCTCTTTCGGAGAAATTGTATTATGATAGAAATTAAAAAGAGTATCCCACACTAAGGCTGAAATTGCGGTTCTTGGGGTGATAATCCTCATAGTCTTCACGCGCCATGTTGATAAATCCAAAGTCGTATTGCAGACCGACATAGATGCGATCGAACGTTACGCCGGCACCTAAACTCCAACCGAAGTCGAACCGCTTCCAATTCGCATTATTGTCTTTGTCTTTTCCGAACAAGTCATATTTTTCGCTTTCTTCAGAACTTTCGCCATCATATTCTCTTTTCTCTTTCGTTTTTAGTTTTCCTCCAAGACCTACGGCTATATACGGACCGGTGAATGCCGATACGGCTACGGAGCCGAAATCGTATTTATAGCTCCAATATACGGGTATCTGGAAGTAATGGGAGGCTATTTTTTCTGTATATTTATATTTATAATATCCCTCTTCATTTTCAGATTCTTTGTATTTAGCTCCGCGCATGGTGTAGAAAAGTCCCGATTGCACGCTGAAACCATTTATGGCCATGGGTACGGGAATATCGGCAAGCACCCCAAGATGAAAACCGGCTTTTGCTCTGTAATCCATACCTTCGAGGTTGATGATATTCGACACGTTCAAACCTGTGCGCACGCTCCACGTAATTCCCTGTGAAGCGTTATTCGTTGTTTTTTGTTTCGGAGCGACGAAAGTCGTTTTGTCCGACCGCGCCATTTGTGCCGCAGCATCGGCGGCGAAACCTGCAATCAGCAGGGCTGTCAAAAGAAAAATTTTGTTTTTCATTGTAGTAATTTTTATGTGATTAAATTTCTTATATTCGTTCATTTTCAGTGCAGGGCATTGGGAAGATTGAAATTCATTTTCCATACATTGTATTTACCCTCGACATTACCCCGCTGCGAAAGGAAATAGATGCTTTTTCCGTCGGGCGACCACACCGCCGAGATATCGTTACCCGGGTGATAGGTCAATTGCGTGAGGTTGTTTCCGTCGGTGCCGATAACATAAATATCGGTATTGTCGCCGGTGCTGCTGCCGGTGCAAAGCAGCCATTTGCCGTCGGGCGAGAGCTTGGGCGTGGTGAAACTCTGATCCGGACGCGACAATACCACTTCTTCGACACCGGTCTTCGGATTCACTCTCCATATCTCGCACAAGCCTTTGTTCGTGAAGCGGGAGCAATAGTACGAATCCTTATCGGAAGGTATGGGGCAAGGCGTCATACCGCGCGAATAGTTGGAAAAGAGATTGGTTTTTCTATCGTATTCCCAAATGCTGTAATTATACAAACTTCCTTCTCCCCGATGAAAAAGTATTCTTTCGCTTTTCATATCGACAATCACGCCACTGTAATCGTTGGTATTTCCCGTAGAAATCTGGCTTACGACCGACCCTTGATCGGCATTGACCAGCTGCACGCGGTTCTGTCCGTTATAAAATTCCGAATAGCAAAGCGTCTTTCCGTCGGGCGACCAAGAAACGTCTTGCACGTTATTGCGGAAAGTTCGCTGCACCGACACGCCGCCTTGCGTCGCACTTTTTACCATGACATTCGACATATTGTTCTTTTGGTTGATGTAAGCAATCCGCGCACCGTCGGGCGATATGGCGATAAACGAATTTATCCACCATTCGAGCAAAGGCCTTTTCCTTACATTGGGAGTAATGACATCGTCAGATTCTTCCGTTATTTTCTCGAACTTTATACCACCCTCCTGCGGGACAGATACCGTTCCATAATCTACTGTCGTTTTCAAACTCGAACAGGATAATCCGAGTGCACACAACAACAGACAAGCACCTCCTAACCAAGCACCTCCTAACATTGTTTTTTTCATTGTCAAAAGTTTTATTTACAAAAAATAAATATCTGAAAAATGAAGCATTTATCCCTCTTTCTATTTTAGAGAAATTATACTTTATCGGTGCAAAGATAAAAAAATAAAATAATACCGTATATATTTTTTTCAATAATTTCGACTTTCGATAAGAATTGTTTTTCGACAAAAAAAGCCGCGACTTTCACAAGCCGCGACTTTCCATGAAACATTGTTTTTTATGTTGATGTCGTTTATATTTCAATGCGTTTGTATTTCGGCACGAGGGCTTTCATGATGCACCATGCGATGAGGTAAGCCACAGCGCAGATGCAGAAGATAATCATGTAGCCGGCGGGTTTGCCGTCGAATCCCAAGAAGCTGAATGCATCGCCCATTTTCTCGGAGTAGGTGAACAGCGCACCGGCGCCCTTGTTGATAAGGAACGAACCGATACCGCCTGCCATACCGCCGATACCCGTAATGGTGGCAATGGTGCTCTTGGGGAACATATCGCCGATTGTAGAGAAGAGGTTGGCGCTCCATGCCTGATGCCCTGCACCGGCAAGACCGATGATGATGGCAGGCCACCATGCCGAAATGGCTCCGGCGCCTTGTGCGAACAGGGCGGGCAGCGGCAGGAAGGCGAAGATGAGCATGGCGAGCATACGTCCCGCATAGGGATTCATGCCTTTTTTCTCCACGAAAAGACGGGGCAGATAACCGCCGAAAATAGAGAGTATCGTCACAATGGCGTAAAGCGTGATGATGAGAGCGATACCCATACCGGAGCTCGACGTATAGCCGTATTGGTCGGAGAAGTAGGCGGGAGCCCAGAACAGGTAGAACCACCATACGCCATCGGTGAAGAATTTACCGACGATGAACGACCATGTCTGCCGATAGGTAAAACATTTCCAGAACGGAATCGATTTTTCCTGCGAAGCGGCTGCTGCGGCAGCAGCGGCTGCGGCTTTTTCTTCTTCGTCGTCCTGATGTATGTATGCCAACTCGGCTTCATTGACGTGTTTCGATTTCTCGGGTTTATCGTACATGAAAAGCCAGAAGCCCATCCAGATGAATCCGAGCGCACCGATAATGACGAACGACATTTCCCAGCCGCCGCCTACACCGTGATCTTTGAAGTATTGCGCCAACAGAGGAATGGAGGCAGGCGCCACGAGTGCGCCCACCGATGCGCCGGCGTTGAAGATAGAAGTGGCGAAAGCGCGGTCTTTTTTCGGGAAGTATTCCGCCGTTACCTTAATGGCGGCAGGGAAGTTTCCGGCCTCTCCGAGCGCGAGAATACAACGGGCTGCAATGAAGAGCCAGACACTGGTGGTGGCAATGGCGAGAGCAGCGGTAGTGCCGGCTTCGACGGAGGTCATGGCTTTTACGGTTTCAAAGCCTTCGACGTGCATGGTGAGCCAGCCGCACAAAGCGTGGGCGCAAGCGCCGAAGCTCCATACACCGATAGCCCAAAGGTAGCCTTTTTTCGTACCCATCCAGTCTACGAATTTTCCGGCAAATAGCATGCAGATAGCGTAGATAATGGAGAATACGGCGGTAATGGTACCGTAGTTGTCGTCCGTCCAGTGAAATTCGGGGGCGATAAAGTCTTTCCACGTCAGCGAAAGCACCTGACGATCCATATAGTTTACGGTCGTTGCCACAAACAGCAGCGTACACATCCACCACCGCCAGTTGGTGGCGAGTTTGGTTGTTGTCGATGTTTTATCCATATATTCTTTCGTGTTTTTTATGATATTAGACAATAGAAAAGGCGCATAGGGAAAACGCCTTTTCTCTGTTTTTTCTTATCGTACCTCCTTGATGATTTCGAGCGCACCTTTGCAGAGGTCGGTGATTTTGCCCCATTCTTTGGCTGCGATGACATCTTTGGGGAAGAGGTTGCTGCCCATGCCTACGCAGGTAACGCCGGCTTTGAACCAGCCTTCGAGGTTTTCTTTGGTGGGTTTCACACCGCCGGTAACCATGAGCTTGCTCCACGGCATCGGGGCTTTCAGACCTTTTACGAAAGAGGGACCCAGCACGTCGCCCGGGAAGACTTTGCACAAGTCGCAGCCGCACTCCTGTGCGAAACCGACTTCGGATACCGAACCGCAGCCCGGCGTATAGGGCACGAGACGACGGTTGCAGATTTTTGCAATCTCGGGATTGAACAAGGGACCTACGACGAAATTGGCGCCCAACTGAATGTAAAGGGCTGCCGTAGCGGGATCGACAACGGAGCCGACACCCAAAATCATTTCGGGGCACTCTTTGGCTGCATATTTCACTACTTCGGCAAAAACTTCGTGGGCGAAGTCGCCGCGATTGGTGAACTCAAATGCGCGAACGCCGCCGTCGTAACAAGCCTTTATCACTTGTTTGGCAACTTCGGCATCTTTGTGATAGAACACGGGTACCATACCGGTGCAAGTCATTGCTTGCAGTACCTCGATTTTTGAAAACTTAGCCATAGCTGTTTATGTTTTTAAGGTAAATAATTTTTTCGTATGAAAGCAGAGGCGGCGCAAAACCGCCTCTACCCTTGTGTTCCGATATATTCCGGATTATCTCGACACGCGGCCGGAAGCGTCGCCGCTCATGAGTTTTTCGACTTCTTCGACGGTGACGAGGTTGTAGTC
>CANQAM010000033.1 GCA_947589325.1 uncultured Bacteroidales bacterium
GATGTACCTACCCAAGTAATGGAGGCATTCAAAGCGTCGTCCTATGTAAATTATTATATCGATGATATCGATTATTACGAAACTCCGACGACCGAAAATTACTATCGTTTCGATTTGAAATCCGCAGCCGGAGATGTAAAAATCGACATCACGACGAACGGGATAATATCTGCCCCCGCTCCGCAACCGGGCATTGGCGAAAATCAGGAAAACGGCGGTATGTTAGATGCGGCTGTCAAAAATTTCATTTTGGAAAAATATCCCGCTGCACAAGTCGTCGAATATGATTACGACGATGGTTTGTTGGAAGTGGAAATCCGGCATGATAACAAAGAAAAGAACGTTTATTTCAACGGCGCGAAAAATTGGGTGAGAACGGAATGGGACATTACGGAACTGCCGACCGCCGTAACGAATACCCTCGAAACGCAATATGCCGATTTCCGCATAGATGATATAGAATACACACAAACGCCGACAGGCGATTACTATCGGATAGAATTGGAAAGCGGAAACAACGAACGGGAACTGCGGATAGATGCCGCCGGAAAAATTTTGTAATGACTGCGTATGCTCGCAGTATTAATTACTCCGCGAGCATACGCTGCCGCACCACTTCGTATATCATTACTCCTGCCGCCACCGAAACGTTGAGCGAACCGATACGCCCCTGTTGGGGCAAAGAAACCTGCGTTTCGCAAAGCCGCATCGCCGCCGGCGATATACCGGTATCTTCGGCACCCATGACGATAGCTGTCGGCACCGTGTAATCGACCGACGTATAGGGGATTGCCGCCTTTTCCGAGGCGGCAATCGCTTTTATGCCGCACGCTCGGAGGTAATGCAGCGCCTCGGCAATCGACGGCTCCCGACATACGGGAATATGCAGCAGTGCGCCTGCCGAAGTCTTGACGGCATCGGGCGTTACCGACACGCTCCCTTTTTCGGGTATGACAAGGGCATCGATGCCGGCGCACTCGCAGGTGCGGGCTATGGCGCCGAAATTGCGCACATCGGTCAGCCCGTCGAGCAGCACGACAAAGGGTGTTCGCCCCTCTTCGTAAAGCGTCGGTATAAGGTCGGCTATCCGTTGGTAAGCAACGGGCGATACGAATGCCAGTACGCCTTGGTGGTTTTTGCGGGTGATACGGTTTATCTTTTCCACCGGCACCCGTTGCAACGAAATGTTCCGGCCTTTTACAGCAGCATACAGCTCCTGTATCAACTCGCCTTGCAGGTCTTTTTTTATCAATATCTTATCTATCTCTTTTCCGGCATCTATCGCTTCGATGATGGCGCGTATGCCGAATATAAAGTCGTGGCGTTCCATATCGGGGGTATTAATTCCGGTTCAACAGTTCACGGGCGTTCGACAGGGCGGCGTCCGATATTTGCGCGCCGCTCAGCATACGGGCTATTTCCTGCAAACGCTGCTCGTCGGACAGCGGTTCCATGCAGGTGCGGGCGGTATCGCCTTCGTCATTTTTGTAAATGCGGAAATGGTGGTCGCCCCGCGACGCCACCTGCGGCAGGTGCGTAATGGCGATGACCTGCATATATTTTGCCATATCCGCCATGATTTCGCCCATTTTGTCGGCTATTTCTCCCGAAACTCCGGTGTCTATTTCGTCGAAAACAATCGTCGGCAGTGCGGCGGCATCGGCAGCCAGCGACTTGATGCCGAGCATCAGGCGGGATATTTCTCCGCCCGAAGCGATTTCGGCAACCGGTTGCAGCGGACGGTTTTTGTTGGCGGAAAAGAGGTAGCGCGCCGACTCTGCGCCGTCGATGTCGGGACGCTCTTTTTGCATCCACTCCACATCGAAGCGCAAATGGCTCATTCCCAGCGGTGCAGTACGCTCTATTAACTTGGCGGTGAAAGTTTCGGCAGCCGTCCGGCGGCACGCCGACAGCTCGCCCGACAATTCCAATATGCGCATCTCCTGCGCGGACACTTGCTGTTGCAGGTCGGCAATGGCGGCATCGGAATGGTCGATGACCGACAGTTTCGTTTCCAAATCGACTTGTATAGCAAGCAGTTCGCTATCCGACTGCACCCGATGTTTCTGTTGCAGCCCGTACAGCAAGTCGAGCCTCTCCTCCACTTGTTGCAAGCGTGCGGGGTCGGCGGTTATGCGCTCCTGCCGGTTTTCTATTTCGGCTTGAATATCTTTCAATTCTATTACCGAAGATTCCATGCGTTCCGCCAACTCGTCGGCTCCGGAATAAATCGTGTGCAGCGAACGCAGCGTGTGCAGCGCCTCCCGCAGCTGCGAAAGCGCACCGTTTTCTTCGTTGTCCAAGCAGCCGGCTGCGGCATACAATCCTTGTTTTATCTCTTCGGCATGAGCAAGGGTTTCCCGCTCCTCCTCCAACTGTTTTTGTTCGCCCTCCTGCAAACGGGCTTCGCAAAGTTGATTGTATTGAAACCGCAGATATTCTTCCTCTTTGCGGCTTTCTTCGCAGGTGCGACGCAACTGTTCGAGCTTGGCGCACAACTCTTTGTAAGTGCGGTATTCGCGTCGGTATTCCGACAGCAGATTTTCATCGTGCGCCCAGAGGTCGATGATGCGCAGCTGGAAACGGTTGTCGCCCAACAGCAGATTCTGATGTTGCGAATGAATGTCGATAAGCTGCACGCCCAACTCTTTCAGCGTGCCCAGCGACACCGGCGTGTCGTTGATGAACGAGCGGCTTTTGCCCGATAGCAACTCCCGTCGCAAAATACAAACGCCCTCATAGTCCAAATCATTGGCTTGGAAAAACGGCTGCAAGTCGTAAGCGGCAATATCGAATACCCCTTCGACGACCGTTTTCCGAGCTTCGTTTTTTATGGCTTTGCTATCGGCGCGTTCGCCCAATATAAGTGAAAGCGCCCCCAAGATAATGGATTTTCCCGCCCCCGTTTCGCCCGTCATGACGGTAAGCCCGGACGAAAAATCGATTTCCAAAAAATCGATCAGTGCATAATTGCGAATCGTCAATTTCTGTATCATGGACGGAATTATTTGCGCAGCGGTTCGAGCCGTTTGGTTTCTGTCGGATAGAGCCGGTCTAATATTTTATACGTATCTTCTTTTTCCTGACGGGGCGCTTCGGAATAGATATTGACCACCTCGTCGAGCTTGGCATCGCTGAACAGCGGAAGCAATACCGACGTCGATGAATTTTCATACACTTCGACCAGCTTGTTGAGCGATTCGGTAACTTTTGCGCGACCCTTATCCACGCTCAATGCCATTTCATCGAGCCCTCTCCGGTGGTAGTCGTACCAAAGTTGGCGAAAAGCCGCATTGCTGCCTTCGGTGAAAGCCGTAACCAGTGCATGGCGGTTGCGGGAATTTCCGAAAGCCTCCCAGCCTACCCCTTGCGACGATTCACCCATAGCCACCAACTCTGACGCCCGTTGGAAAAACGGCTCGCCGCCCCGATAGGAAAAACTGTCGAAGTCGAGCGCCAGAATCATGTTTACATAGAAATCGAGCACGCCGGTGAGGTTGCTTTCCATCGTCATTTCATTGTATATCAACGGGTCGAACTCCTGATACTCGAACTCGAATTGCGTATCTCTGAAATTGAGCATCGTAGTCATGTACGAACTGTTGTAAACTGGTCG
This sequence comes from uncultured Bacteroidales bacterium, assembly GCA_947589325.1. GTDB lineage: Bacteria > Bacteroidota > Bacteroidia > Bacteroidales > UBA11471 > Caccoplasma. The sequence goes on from CANQAM010000033.1 coordinate 3,617, forward strand.
GCGCGACTGCACTTGCAATTCGCACGTATATCGGTTGTCGTTTACGGAATTGACGACTATCAACAGCGTGCAGTCTATTTTTTCGTTGGCGCCTATCTGAGCTTCGCTCCATTTGCGGGTGTTGATGTATTCCGTAATGGCTTGTTCCAGCGTCGAAAATACCTGTTTGTTCGTGCCTTGTATTTTGTCGCTGTTGATTTGCACCCGGCACGACAGCTCCTGCGCCGGCAAACCTGCTGCCAGCCACAAAAGCAACGCCGTTATCGACACGAGTTTTTTCATGAAAAGTTCGGTATCTGTTTATAATACGGAAGAATATCCGGTTTATTTTTTTACAGGCGCGATATATTCCGAAAGCACATCGACAATATCGGCGGCGACTTCGCGCTTGCTTTTCATCGGATATTCCGTTTTATTTCCGTTCTGTTCGAAAATCGTTACCTTGTTGGTATCGCCCCGAAAGCCGGCACCCTGCTCGCGCAGCGAGTTCAATACGATGAAATCCAGATTTTTGCGCTGCATTTTTTCTTGGGCATTCACGCTCTCTTGCTCCGTTTCGAGGGCAAACCCCGCCACGCATTGACCGGTACGCTTCATGCGTCCCAATTCGGCGGCGATGTCTTTGTTCGGCGACAGGGTGAGGACAAGGTTTTCATCGGTGCGTTTCAATTTCTGTTCGCTATATGCGGCGGGAGCGTAATCGGCGACGGCGGCGCAACAGAGGGCGGCATCGGCGTCGGCAAACTCCCGTGTGGCAGCATCGTACATTTGAGATGCCGATTCCACATCGATACGGCGCACCGACGGCGGTGTGGGCAGCGATACAGGCCCCGCCACGAGTACGACTTCTGCTCCGCGTGCAGCGCAGTCGGCGGCGATGGCGAATCCCATTTTCCCTGACGAGTAGTTTCCGATAAAGCGCACCGGATCTATTTTTTCATACGTAGGTCCTGCCGTGATGACGATTTTCCGTCCCGCCAACGATTGCCGGCGGCTGAAAAAGTTTTCGAGGCAGGCTACGATGCGGTCGGGCTCTTCCATGCGTCCTTTCCCTTCGAGGTGGCTTGCCAGCTCGCCGGTCGCCGGCTCGATGATGTAATTGCCGTAAGAGCGCAGCCGTTCGAGGTTGTGCTGCGTCGAAGGGTGTGCAAACATATCCAAGTCCATCGCCGGAGCCACGAACACGGGACATTTTGCCGACAGATAGGTGGTAATGAGCATATTGTCGGCAATGCCGTTTGCCATTTTTCCGATGGTGGACGCCGTAGCCGGAGCCACCAACATGGCATCTGCCCACAAGCCGAGTTCGACATGGCTGTGCCATGTTCCGTCGTTTGCCGTGAAAAATTCGCTTACAACGGGCTTTCCCGTAAGTGCCGACAGCGTAACCGGAGTGATAAACTCTTTTCCCGAAGGCGTTATGACGATTTGCACTTCCGCGCCCTTTTTTATCAATGCCCGTGTGAGATAGGCGGCTTTGTAAGCAGCGATGCTGCCGGTAATGCCCAAAATGATTTTCTTTCCTTCCAACATATCCCATGAAAGTAAAAGCGGCAGATGCTTTCATTCCACCGCTTTCGTTTTTTATTTGTGATTGACTGAACGCATCTTGATGTCGGTAATCACGTTTTTAGTGTTCAGCGGAAAATCGCCCTGCATCATCCATGCGTAATAACCTATATCGCTTCTGAATACATCGACGACGGCTCTGCCCTTGTATTTCCCGAAATTAAAAGTCTCCACGCCTTTGTCGTCGTAAACGATGCGTCCCGCCAAATCCACATTGCGGTTGTACGAGGTAAACTCCGCCAGCGCTTCCATATCGTTTTTCAGCTGCGGATAGCGGTCTAACTGCGCTTTCAGGACTTCGTAGGTGGCGTGGGTGTCGGCTTGCGCCGAGTGGGCATCGTTGAGGTCTTTGTCGCAATAGAAACGATATGCCGCCGAGAGCGTGCGCTGCTCCATTTTGTGAAATATCGCCTGCACATCTATCAATTTGCGGTTGGATATATCGACCGATACGCCTGCACGCAACAGTTCCTCGACCAACAGCGGCACGTCGAAGCGGTTGGAGTTATACCCTGCCAAGTCGCACCCTTCGAGGTCGGCTGCTATCGAGGCTGCCACTTCTTTGAAAGTGGGACAGCCCGCAACATCGGCATCGGTGATTTTGTGCACTGCCGTAGCTTCGGGCGGTATGGGCATGCCCGGATTGATGCGCATCGTCTTCGCCTCCTCCCGTCCGTCGGGATAGACTTTCAGATAACTGATTTCCACGATACGGTCGGTCGATATGTTGATGCCCGTCGTCTCCAAGTCGAAGAAAACAAGCGGTCTTTTCAGATTCAGTTGCATCGGTTGCGGTCGATTAATCTTTCAACATCATGGGCATCAACAGCATCAACAGCTCTTCGTCATTTTCATTCTCCATAGGCAGAATGATGCCGGCACGTCCCGGATCTGCCAAGTCGATGATGACTTCCTGCGAACCGATGTTGTTCAGCACCTCGATGAGATACGTCGCACTGAAACCGATGCTCATCGTGTCGCCGCTGTAATTGCAGGTTATACTCTCGTCTGCCGATGTCGAGAAATCGGAATACTGTGCCGAAACGACGATTTGGTTGGGACTGAGGTCGAGGCGTATCAATGAGCTGGCGGGGTCGGAAAATACCGATATGCGCCGCAGCACACTGATAAACAGCGCCCTGTCTATGATAAGGCGGTTGCTGTTGTTCTGGGGTATTACTGACATATAATTGGGATAGCGCCCTTCGATGAGCCGGCAGGTCAGTACGAAATTCGCCAGTTGGAAACATGCGTTCTTATCGTCGAATGTAACGGCAATATCGCCCGTTTCCTTCGGCAGAATATTTTTCAGCAAAGTCGCCGGTTTCTTCGGCAGAATTACGATGGATTCCAAGTCGGGTTTTACCGTCGTGTTCTTGCTGCGCACCAAAATGTACCCGTCGGAGGCGACGAAGAAAACTTCGTTTTTGTGTATGTCCACACATACACCGTTCATCACGGGACGCAGCTCGTCGTCGGCAGTGGCGAAAAGTGTGTGCGAAATACCCGTCAATAGCGCCGATGCAGGCATTGTAAGGCGGGTGGCGGTCTCGCTCATCGGCGTGCGTTGAGGATATTCGTCGCCGTTGATGCCCACGAAATTGTATTTTCCGTTTTGGTAGTAAAGGAAGATTTCCAGATTTTCATCGTTGATTTGGAATGTCAGCGGCTGGTCGGGCAGTTCTTTCAGCGGTTCGAGAAGTATTTTTGCCGATACGGCGAATACGCCGCTGCCTTCGGCTTCGATGAGCCCGATGGTCGTGGTCATGGTCGTTTCCTGATCCGATGCCGTAATCGTCAATTGATTTCCTTCCAGACGGAATAGAAAATTATCGAGAATAGCCATCGTGTTTTTGGAGTTGATAACTCTGCCTACGGTCTGTAAATGAGAGAGTAAAAGGTTACTCGATACTACAAATTTCATATACTTGTCTTTTATTTGTTTATTCGTTCGGTTCGACAGCCGCCTCTCTGTATCGGCAACTGTATTAGCAACAAATATATATATTTTTTTTTACAGACAATCCATCTGTTTGCAAAAAAGCATCTATCTGTTGATAAATTTGCTACTTGCCGGATTTATTTCCGTAATCATACGAAAAAAGCCGAAACGGGATATGTATCGGCTTTTGTATCGTGCGCGGGAAAATCATTCCCATTCGATGGTCGAAGGCGGTTTGGAACTGATATCGTAGGTAACGCGGTTTACGCCTTTCACTTTGTTGATGATGTCGTTGGAAACTTTGCCCAAAAATTCGTATGGCAGATGCGCCCAGTCGGCAGTCATGGCGTCGGTCGAGGTAACCGCCCGCAGGGCTACGGCGTTTTCGTAAGTGCGTTCGTCGCCCATGACGCCTACCGACTGTACAGGCAGGAGTATCGCGCCTGCCTGCCAAACTTTGTCGTACAGATTCCAGTCGCGCAGTCCCTGAATGAAGATGTCGTCGGCTTCTTGCAGTATGCGCACTTTTTCGGGCGTGATGTCGCCCAAGATGCGCACGGCAAGCCCCGGACCCGGGAAGGGGTGGCGGTTGATAAGCCGCTCCATCATACCCAGCTCCCGTCCTACCCGGCGCACTTCGTCTTTGAACAGCAGACGCAGAGGTTCGCACAGTTTCAGATTCATTTTTTCAGGCAGTCCGCCGACGTTGTGGTGGCTCTTGATGACGGTACCCGTAATCGACAGCGATTCGATGACGTCGGGATAAATCGTTCCTTGTGCCAACCATTTCACATTCTTTATTTTATGGGCTTCGGCATCGAACACGTCGATGAATCCTTTTCCTATGATTTTACGCTTGCGCTCCGGCTCTTTCACGCCGGCCAGTTCGCTGTAAAACTTGTCTTTGGCATTGACGCCGATGACGTTCAGTCCGAGATGTTCGTAATCGTGCAGCACGTTTTCGTATTCGTTTTTGCGCAGCAGACCGTGATCGACGAAGATGCAGGTGAGGTTTTTCCCGATGGCTTTGTTAAGCAGCACGGCAGCCACCGACGAATCGACGCCGCCGGAAAGTCCGAGCACCACTTTGTCGTCGCCCAATTGCTCTTTGAGTTTCGCCACCGTACTCTCAATGAACGACGCCGGCGACCAGTCCTGTTTGCAGCCGCATATATCGGCAACGAAGTTGCGAAGTATCTGCGTGCCGTCTTCCGTATGGAACACTTCGGGGTGGAACTGCACGCCCCACACCGGCTCGCCCGCTATCTGGTAGGCGGCAACGGCGACCTCGTCGGTCGATGCGATGATGTTGAAATTATCGGACACTTGGGTGATGGTATCGCCATGCGACATCCACACCTGCGAGTTGTCCCGCACATTTTTGAAAAGCGGATTTTCTTTGCAGAAACGGGAAAGATGAGCGCGGCCGTATTCGCGGCTTCCGGCGGGTTCTACTTTGCCGCCGTTGCTGTATGCCAAAAATTGCGCACCGTAGCAGATGCCCAAAATCGGGTATTTGCCCCGTATTGCGGAAAGGTCGGTCTTGAACGCCTTTTCGTCATATACCGAAAACGGGCTTCCCGAGAGAATGACCCCCTTGATGTTTTCGTCGCCGTGGGGGAATTTATTATACGGAAGTATCTCGCAATAGGTATCCAGTTCGCGCACTCGGCGACCGATTAATTGCGTCGTCTGCGAACCGAAATCGAGAATGATGATTTTTTCCTGCATAGCACTTGTTTTTATTGTCTTGCGACAAAGATACTCATATCGTCTTAATTATACAAACGGTTTTTCGCCGTCTCTTAAAATTCGGAAGTGAAGTGGAAGCGTATCTCGGGAAAATCGGTTTGCGCCATTTGCAGCACATATCCCGAGTCGGCGAGAAATACATCGCGCTCTTCCTTGTCTTTCGCCATGAATTGGTATTTGCGTTTTTTGAAATTTTCGAGTGCTTCGGCATCGTCGCTTTCCACCCAACATGCTTTGTAGAGGCTGAGGTTTTCCCAGCGGCACTGCGCGCCGTATTCGTGCAGCAGACGGTACTGTATCACCTCGAATTGCAATTGTCCCACTGTGCCGATGATTTTCCGCCCGTTAAACTGATTGACAAATACCTGTGCCACACCCTCGTCCATCAGTTGGTCGATGCCTTTGTTCAGCTGCTTGGCTTTCATGGGGTCGGCGTTTTCTATGTACTTGAACATCTCCGGCGAAAAACTCGGCAGCCCTTTGTAGTGCAGCTCCTCTCCCGCCGTAAGCGTGTCGCCGATTTTGAAATTTCCCGTATCGGGCAAGCCCACGATGTCGCCAGGGAATGCTTCCTCGACCGTCGATTTGCGCTGCGCCATAAATGCCGTCGGGCTGGAAAAGCGCATCATTTTTCCCAGCCGCACGTGTTTGTAGTTTTCGTTGCGGAAGAATTGTCCGGAACAAACCTTAACGAAAGCAATGCAGCTGCGGTGATTGGGGTCCATGTTGGCGTGTATCTTGAATACGAATCCCGAAAAAGCCTCTTCTTCGGGACGCACCAGTCGCTCCATTGCTTGTACGGGACGGGGCGACGGGGCAATCTTTACGAAACAGTCGAGCAGTTCGCGCACGCCGAAATTGTTTAATGCCGAGCCGAAGAACACCGGCGCCGTGTCGCCGGCCAGATACTTTTCGACCTCGAAGTCGGGATAGACACCGGCTATCAGTTCGAGGTCGGCACGGAGTTTTTGCGCATCGCTCCCGCCTACGTGTTTTTCCAGTTCCGGGCTGTTTATGTCGCGCAGCTCTATGGCGTCGGAAATGGTCTGTTTGTTGGGCGTATAGAGGTTCAGATTTTCTTCATAAATATTGTAAACGCCCTTGAAGCGCTGCCCCATGTTGATAGGCCAGCTGAGCGGACGCACGGCGATTTTCAACTCCGCTTCCACTTCGTCGAGCAGGTCGAACGGGTCTTTGCCTTCGCGGTCGAGCTTGTTGATGAAGACGATGACCGGCGTTTTGCGCATACGGCACACCTCCATCAGTTTCCTCGTCTGCGTTTCGACGCCTTTGGCGGCATCGATGACGATGATGACGCTATCGACAGCCGTCAGCGTGCGGTAGGTGTCTTCGGCAAAGTCTTGATGTCCAGGCGTGTCGAGAATGTTGATTTTGTAATCGCCGTAGTCGAATCCCATGACCGAAGTGGCGACCGATATGCCGCGCTGCTTTTCGATTTCCATCCAGTCGGAGGTCGCCGTTTTTTTTATCTTGTTCGACTTCACGGCTCCTGCCACGTGTATGGCGCCCCCGAAAAGCAGCAGTTTTTCGGTAAGGGTCGTTTTTCCCGCATCGGGGTGGCTGATAATCGCAAAGGTGCGTCGCCGCTCTATTTCTTCGATGAATGTACTCACGTTTACAGATTTTAGTTTTGTCGTTGCAGTTGGTCGATGCAGTGGCGCAAGCTCTGTTCCCAGTGGGGAATGACGATGTGGTAGGTCTCTTTTATTTTTTTCTTGTTCAAAACGCTGTAATGCGGACGCCGTGCGGCAGTCGGATATTCGTCCGTGCCGACGGGTACGACCGTGCAGCCTGTGATTCCGGCCAAACGGTGTATGGCAACGGCGAAATCGTACCAGCTGCAAACGCCCTCGTCGGAAAAGTTGTAAATACCGGGTACGAATTCGTCGCTGCGGATAATCGTGCCGATGGCTGCCGCCAAGTCGGCAGCACAGGTGGGCGTGCCCACTTGGTCGGCTACGACGGTAAGGCGTTCTTTCTCCTTGCCCAACCGTATCATGGTTTTCACGAAATTGTTTCCGTAAGGAGAATAAAGCCATGCCGTGCGCAAAATGACCGATTGCGGATTGGCTGCCAACAGCAGGCGTTCGCCTTCGAGTTTGGTTGTGCCATATACCGAAGCAGGTGCAGTGGGGTCGCTCTCGACGTATGGCATATAATGGGTGCCGCCATACACGTAATCGGTCGATATGTGTATCATTTTTGCGCCGACGGCTGCGGAGGCTTTTGCAAGATTTTCCACAGCGGCGGTGTTTATTTTCCGGCACAAATTGGAATCGCTTTCTGCCTTATCCACAGCGGTATAGGCAGCACAATTCACAATAAATCCGATGTTGTTTCCAGCTACGAATCGATTTACGGCATGGGCGTCGGTAATGTCCAATTCCTGTACGTCGGTAAAGATATATTTGTTTTCTTTGTCGTTCTGCGAAAGGTTGCGCATTTCGTTGCCCAATTGTCCGTTTGCGCCAGTTACTAAAATGGTTGTCATATTAATTTGGGTTATTTATAATTCCAATTCTCCGTTTCGGTCCTGCTTGTATTTTTCGGAGAGAAGCGCCAGAAATCTGGAAATTTGTTCTATTGCCTGTTGTGTTTCCGGTGATATCGGTTTCTTCTGCAAACGCAGCAGTAAGATGCCGTACAGCGCGTTAAAACAGGTTTCCAACTCTCCCGCTCCGTTCTTGCCCGAACGGGAACGCAACTCCACGATATAAGGCAGGGTCTTGTAAAAAGTTGCGGTGTAAAAAGGTTCGCGTGTCGATTTCAGCAGCCGCTCGTGCAGGTCGGACAGTTCGATAATGACATTTTTGTTGATTTGCAGGTGTCCCTTTTCCAGTACGCCTTCGAGGCGCATCATCTCTGCCAGATTGTCGTACCATTCGCGTATCGCCGTCATCGTTTCGGGCGTTTGTCCCCGATAGCCGCTGACGATGCGTTTTTCTATCGTATCGATATCGCCGCCGCAAGCCCGTATCATATCCTCTATCTGCCACATATACAGGAGATATTCCGCGATGTTTTCTTTTCGTTTACGTTCGGCGATAATCATTTTCCTAAAAAAGAAGCAGAAACGATTTTGCTGTAAAATACCTTTTCGGTGATGCCTAACTGCTGGCAGGCTATTCGTGCGGCATTGAGGTCGAACAACAAATCTTCGTCGCAGACAAACGGCAGTTCCGTTTCGCTTTTCGGTCGGGTGAGAAAGCATTTTTCTCCATCTCTGCGGCAGGCATGGGCTTTGAAAGGAATTGCCGTAACATCGTCCCGCACCGATTCAGCCCATTCCTGAAATACACTTACCGTCTGATTGTAAATAAGCGTACCGTTCCGGTCTATGGAGCCAACCACCTTATGGCAGGCATCGAGGTACGATTCGAATGTGGGATAGAGTTCGCTTTCACGCCAATACAGTGACGAAAGTATCAGAATATTAGACTTATATACCCGTTTGTTACACTGCGACAGCCAATCGCCGTTGAGCAGGCATATTCGGGTATTTTCCGATAAAAAAATCTCTGTCGGAAATCCTGTGACCGGAATGCCTATTACATAATCGCATTTTTTGTTTTGCGATTGCAGCATATAATGTATAATGGAGAGTATGCGGCTCGAATTGCGCGTATTGTATTCCGCTACTGTGGCTTTTCCTTCGGTATGGGCCGTCAGCAAGTCATATATCGGCATGGTGCGGATATGTTGGGATTCGGCATATTTCATGTCGGCATCGGCGGTGTCGGAGGCATATACGACCCAATCAACAGTTTCTCCGGCTTTGCATATTTGTGCCAGCGTACCCAGTTTTACGCCTCCTTGCAATAATTCTTTCGAGAGAGTTTCCGGACATCCGGAGCACGACACGACATATCCTTTCTGTTGTAATGCCAATGCGAAATGTACCGAAAAAACATTTCTGCAAGAAACGATATGTATACTTTCTGCCATATTTTTTATCTGAAAAACAGAGCCCCTCTTTCTTTACGAAGAGTGGACAAAGATAATGCTTTCGGGCGAATATCGGGGGAAGTTTTTTAAGTTTTTATCAACAATTCCGACAGTTTTTTTGAAAAATCCGTCCGTCCTTTTATAACAAAAATTCTTGCCGTTGGATTTATCCTCCTTTTTTAGAAAGAGAAATGCAGCGATATGCGCACGCCCCCTTTGGCTGCATGGGCATGGCTGCGATAGGTTACGCGCCATACGTATTCAATGCGTAAAATCTTGAAAATGTTATCCAAGCCTGCGCTTACCTCCATATAAGGAAGACGGGGATTCATGACATATACGACATTGTTTCCCGGAAATTTCCACAAGTTGGGATTTTCTTGGGAGAACAGCGGGTTGTTTTTGTCCGAAAGGTGTCCGAAGAATCCGCGAAACGAAAATACCTCACGCATGCGCAGCACCTTGATATAAGGTATGCGGTTGAGCAGTATGCCGTTGGCAAAATAGGTTATATCCCACGACCCGTATGTGTCGAGTACGAACTCCAACGGACTGAGCAAGCTGTACGATCCCTCCTGTATCGTGTACGAAAGGTTGGCGTTCGGAAGTATCAGCATCGTGAACGGTACTTGATTCCAAACGTGGCTTACGCGAAATTCCGTTTCGATATGGCCGAATGCCGAGAACCAGAAGTCTTTGGCGAAAGAGAAATCCGTGCGGTTGAGCATGAATTTGCTGCCCAGAAAATCTTTCGGCGAAAACGTATGCGAAAGGGTGAATATCGGCGCATCGCGGGTAATGGGATAGCGCATGCCTTTCGTCTGATAGAATTTTTCGTTCGGGGCATACCGTATGCGCAATTCGGCTTCACCCCAATTGTAAAAACGGTATGACGAACCGTCGTTGGCGTCGAATGGAATCCAGCGGGTCGATTCCTCCCGTTTGAAACGGACTTTCGCACTGTAAGACAACCCGAACATGTGCTCGCGCTGGTAGGCGAGTTCGGCATTTTGGAGATACGACGTTTTGGTATCGCTCATACGTTTCAGCGAGAGGAATATGTTATCCTTGTTCGTGTATTCGTATTGCTGTCCCAACTGATTGATATCGTTTGTATATGTGAGGGCGAGCGAGTGTATGGGATATTCGGCAGGCGAATATTTCTTTTCGTTGAAAGAGTATTCTATCCGCGATGACCCTTTGACACGGTGGTCGCGGAATCCGTAAGCTATGTAGCCTTTCCAGAACCAGTGTTTGTTGAGATTGGCCGTGGTGAATCCGCCGGCACGCAGACGCACGCCCTCTACGGTATTTCCGCTTATGGTCGTGTTCATGGGACCCAAGTCGAATTTGCTCAAATCTTTGTTTTCATTCGTTTCGATATATCCGGTAATCAGAATCTTAATGATTTTTTCAAGCCAGTAAAAAATCGGGTTGGAACGGAGTTTTTCCAACAGCTGTTTGACAAGGCCCTCTTTCTCTTTCAATTCTGTCTGTCGCTTGTCGTCCCAGAACGATTGCGGCATGACTTCTGCCATTTCATCGACAACGGTGCTGCTCTCCTGCTCAAAAAGCGCCAAGGTTTCCTTGTCGTTGAACGGCTCGAAACTGAAATTCCGATATAGTGCCAGTCTGCGGGTGTAGAGCTTCGGCGTACCGGGTATGATTTGAAACTCGACCACCATATCGTCTTTCGTTTTCAGTCGTGTGCCGTCCGGCGCACGGTCGAAAGATTGTTGGATAATCAAATCCTCTACGTAATTCAGATTGATGTCTTTCGGCACTGCCATCGCAACCTGTTTGACGAAATAGGTGGAATCGAGCGTTACGATAAGGTGGCCTACAAATCCAGCCGATTCCGAGTTGAAGGGTACAAATGAAAGTTTTACGCACTTTTCTCCGCCCACCATGAGCGTATCGCCGAGATAGTATTTGTAAAATGCCGGTCCCAAGCTCGATATAGGGCTTACGAACCGCGTCAGCATTATGGAGATATTGTTTTGATAAATATCTATTTCCTTGAAAATCTCGTCGTAAAAGGCGGCGATGCCCTCGCGGCTGAACATATCGTCCACACCCTCATGGTAATAGCCCGACACTTTTTGACGGCGCATTTTCGGGGCTTTCCGATAATAGCTGTTCGATATTTTTTCGCGTATGGCAACCGTCAGAATGGGCTTTCCCGTTATTTCCGACGTATCGACGAAATCGAACAGAAACTGAAATTTCCGGAATACTCTTTTTTCCCGCTTTTCTTCGGAAAAGTCGTTGAGCGCCATCGTCATTTTATCGTATTGGTCATACGAATAAAAGTCATGATTTTCGGGGTCGCTCTGGTCGCGGCGTTCGATGATTTCCTTGACGAAATCGACGGCAGGATTGTTTTTGCGGGAGTAGCGCTCCCGTTTCGGCTTCACCTCCACGGCCGACAGTATGTAGTCGGCCGGCGCCAATTCTATATTGACGACGTGCGTGCCGCCCGGCTTTACTTTTATACGTTTATCCCTGTAACCGACGGAGGTCGCTCCCACTTCTGTGAAATCTTTTTTCGAAGTGCGCAGGGTATAGCGCCCGTCGGCATCGGTCATCACGCCGATGTTGGTGCCGCCGATGAATACGGAAATGAAACCCAACGGCTCATGCGTAACTGAGTCGGTTACCACGCCCGTAATGGTAGACGTTTGCGCAAAACTTTTCGTCGCGCCGCACAAAAACAGCAACAAGATAAAGAATCGCGTAATATACTTATTCATCTATACGACGGCTTTTCATTTTTCGGGCACAAAGGTAGTAAAAATATCTGCCCGTTTTTGTGAAAAACGGCGGAAACACATTTATTAACGTAATATTTCGCCTCTTTTATTTATCTTTACCGACAAAACGAACAAAAATATCCCTTTCATGCAGGAAATCGAAAGAAAATTTTTGGTGCGGAACGACGGTTACAAAGCCGGTGCATCATCTGCCGAATACCGGCAGGGCTACCTGTGTGTCGATGCCGACCGCACTGTGCGGGTGCGCACGGCTGCCGGCAAAGGCTATATCACCGTAAAGGGACGCACGCGGAATTGTACTCGTGCAGAGTATGAATACGAAATACCCCTCTCCGATGCCCGTCAGATGCTCGACACGCTTTGCCGGAAACCGCTGGTCGAAAAGACCCGCTACCGCCACACCGGCAGCGACGGAAAGGTGTGGGAAATCGACGAATTCAAGGGCGTAAACGAGGGTCTCGTCGTTGCCGAAATCGAGTTGCAGAGCGAAGACGAACCCTTCGCCCGTCCCGACTGGCTCGGCGACGAAGTGAGCGACGACCCGCGCTATTACAATTCCTACCTCTCGGAACACCCTTATAACGAGTGGAAATAACGCTTTCCTACTCGACAGCGGAAAAATGAAATCAAAAATTTTTCCGACGGGCGTTGGATAATTGAAAAAGAGTTTATACTTTTGTCCCCGCATTTGAAAACGACCATGGAAAGATGCCGGAGTGGTCGATCGGGACGGTCTCGAAAACCGTTGTACCCTTTCGGGTACCGAGGGTTCGAATCCCTCTCTTTCCGCAGGAAGCGGGTGTAAATTTATGATTTACACCCGCTTCCATTTTTTGCTACATCCGTTGAAAAAACGTTATTCTCTATATTTCGTCGGGTTCACACCCAAGTGGTGCTGTACGTAGCGGCTGAAATAGGCTGTCGAGGAAAATCCGAACATATCGGAAATTTGTACGAGCGAGAGCGTTTTATCGCGCAGCAGGCGCGATATGTCGAGTATCGTGTAACGGTTTATCCAATAGTTGGCGGCATATCCGCTCACCTTTTTTGAAACTTCCGACAGGTACTTGGCGGTTACGCACAAACTGTCGGCATAGAAAGATACTTCCCGATGTTCGCGATAGCTCCCCGCCTCCAACATTCGTAAAAAACGGCTCATGATAGAGGCGTTCTGCGTGGATATATCGTTTTCGCCATAGAGGCGGGCATGGAAGTCGAAGAAATCGAGAATGGCGTTCTGCATGGCGTTTATCAGCGTTTCGCGATAGAAGCGGTGGCTTGTATCGCGGAGGCGCGATGCCAGCATTTTGAAATTGCGTCGGCATAGGCTTTGCTGTTCGGGCGAAAGGTGCATCACGGGATTCAGAAACAGCGCCAGCGAGCCTTTCATGCCGTAGTTGCTCTGCGGCGTACACAGTTCGATGAATCCGGGCTTTGCGTAGATGATTTCGGCTTGAAAATCGTCCAATGCCTCTACGTTCTCTACCATTTTCCGTTTGCGGATAATGGAGAGGTCGCCGGCGTGCATTTCAAATGTTTTTCCATTGAAAGTATAGCGGCACGCACCGCTTACGCAAAACAGATGCGCCAGATATTCGTCTTCAATATCTGTTTCCAGCCGTCGGCTCCAGTCGGTAACGATGATGTCGCTCGTTGTTTCCATATTTGTTTGCACAAAAATAGAAAGTATATATGAAATGGCAATACCATGATATACAAAAAGAAAGCGAAAAAAATTTTTTCGCTTTCTTTTTTTCTGCGGGCTTTCCGCCGACAGCCTCATCAACGCACAACAGCGACTGTCGCGATGCTGCCCGCACCGGTGCTTTTCATGTTTATTTAATCACGGTCTTTTTCCCGTTTACGATATAGATGCCTGACGGCAGCGATTTCAACGATCGGGCATTGGTGAGCAGCTTTACGCCTTCGAGGTTGTAAACGTTATAGCGCAGGGCATTGTCGGCTGTTACCGATTCCGTCGACGACGGCTCGTCGATGTCTATCAATTGGTAAGTGCGGCTGCCGAAGCCTATTTGTTCGGCATAATCGACAATGTGTGTTCCGTGCCGGCTCTCGATGCGCTGTTGGAGCGGTGAGGCATTGTCGCCCGAAGTCGATTCATGCTCGAATACGAGATCGAGGCAGGCTTTGTCGAGTGCCACAGGGTCGAGCGACGCCAGAATGCCTATATCCCTCATTTGCGGTGCCGACGGATGCCCGTCGCAGTCGCAATCGACGGAAAGATTGTTCATGACATCGATGTAAATGACATGGCCATGATAATATTCGTGTACCGATTTTGCCGCCGCAGCCATAGATTCGAGAAAAGCGTCCTGTCCGTTGGGCTGTCTGAATACATATCCCGGATCGCTGTACACGCCGGCTGTATGGATAAGCGTTTTGCCTTCGCGCGACGCCATGCCGATGCTCTGATTTTTCAGAACGCCGCCGAAGCCGCCCATGGCGTGTCCTTTGAAATGGGCAAGATTGATAAGAAAATCGTAGTCGGCGATATGGCTGCCCACGCGGTTGAATTGCAACCACTTCGTATCGGAAACGGGAATATCTGTCGTTCCTTCGCTATCCATCAAATCGACGGTGGCAATGGCGTTGTAGCCGCGCTCCTCGATAGCTCGGAGGTGCGACTCCGTCGAGGAACGGTTGCCGCCGTAAGCCGTGTTGCATTCGACTATCGTACCTTTTACCTCGTCCACTAAATTCTTTATAAATTCCGGACGCAGATGATAGCTTTGTGAAGATTCGCCCGTGCTTATCTTCACGGCGACGCGACCGGTTGCCTCCACGCCGAGCGCTTTGTAAATTTTTACAAGAGATTCGGGCGTGATTTCCTGCGTGAAAAATACTTTTGACGCGGTTTCTGTCTGTTCCTGCGCCTTTGCGCTCCACAACCCGAGCGCCAGAAAGGCAATAAACAATCCTTTTTTCATGTCGATATTTCAATAGGGGTTTCGTAAAA
>CANQAM010000034.1 GCA_947589325.1 uncultured Bacteroidales bacterium
ATGTACGAGCGCCTGCGGCTGATTCACGACTTGTTGGCAAACGACGGCTCTATCTATGTGCATTGCGACTGGCGGGTGTCAAGTGTAATTCGCTTAATGCTTGATGATGTATTTGGGAAAGAAAATTTGGTTAATATGATAATATGGTATTATAAAAATGCAAGTCGAGGTAAATGTAAGCTCGCTAATTCACATGATAATATATTTTGGTATAAAAAAGGAGAGAACTATAAATTTAATTTATCGGATATATTAGTTCCATTTGAAAGTGGAATGACGGAGTGGCGGTACAATCAAGGTGGTCAAAAAGGGAAAGAGGCGCCAAAAGGCAAAACACCTGATGATGTGATAACTTTAGCAGCATTAAATGCAATGGCTCAAGAAAGAATAGGTTATCCCACCCAAAAACCCGAAGCCCTGTTAGAGCGCATTATCAAAGCATCGAGCAACGAGGGCGATTTGGTTGCCGACTTTTTCTGCGGAAGCGGCACAACGGCAGCCGTTGCCGAAAAGTTGGGGCGCAAGTGGATAACTTGCGACTTGGGAAGATTCGCCATACACACCACCCGAAAACGCCTTATCGGGGTACAGCGCGAACTATGCTCGGCAGGCAAAGATTATCGAGCCTTTGAAGTGCTGAATCTCGGAAAATACGAACGGCAGTTCTTTATGGATGATATGTGTAAGTCTATTGGAAATATCCGTAATGAGGAGCAATATATCAATCTGATTCTCGAAGCCTACAAGGCGAAACGCATTGACAACGCACCCCTGTTGCATGGCATAAAGGGCGACCGCTTCGTGCATATCGGCGCGTTGGATATGCCCGTAACGCAAACCCGACTTGGCGACCTGTTCGAGGAATGCCGCAAGCAAATGGTTATGGCGGTCGATGTACTCGGTTTCGAATTTGAAATGGGGCTTACCCCGCAATATATCCAGAAATTAAAGGAGCAGGGTGTCGATTTCAGGTTGAAATATATCCCGCGCGATGTGTTCGACCGTCGGGCAGTGGAACGGAACCAAGTGCATTTTTACGATGTCGCTTACCTCGATGCGCAATGCAAGGTCGTCGGTCGCCGACTGACCGTGAGCTTGTCGGATTTCGTTTCCAACTACACGCAGGACGATTTGGACGACGTCGAAGTCAAGGCAGGCAGGTCGCGCATCGTTATCGACAGCGGCATGATTATCAAAAGGGAAGTCAACAAGGAGGGTGTCGTTAATGAAACGATATTGACCGAAAACTGGCACGACTGGGTCGATTACTGGGCTATCGACTACAACTACGAGGACAAGCGCGAAATTATCTGCACGAAAGACAAGGAAACGGGCGAAGAACATGAAACGTGGACGGGTAACTACATTTTCGAGAACGAATGGCAGAGTTTCCGCACGAAACAGTCGCCAACGCTCGAACTGACCGCTCCGCCGCACCTGTACGACCGTCCGGGTCGTTATAAAATCATGGTGAAAGTCGTGGATATTCTCGGCATCGATACCAGCAAAGTGATAGAAATCGTGATACTGTAAGCCATGAAAAAACAGGAAGAGAAAATGTGGGCGATAGTGATTGTACTGTTGATTGTACTGTTCGTGGGATTATTGGTTTTATTAGAGAAGATAGGCGGCGTTCTCGGCATTATTGTCATCATCGGGATGATTGGTTTAATCGGGCAAGGGATATTTTTCGGCAAATGGTAAAACCGTTGAGGGGCATAGTGGAAACACACAAAAAAATTTTTCACCTTCGCACCTCTTTTGAACAATAGCCGCACCTCGATGCCCCGTACCCCTTGAACGATGCAGTGTGTCTGCCGAAATCTGATGCGCTGCGTTGCTTTGTTGGAACAGCATCCTGTAAAAAATGATTCTCCCGCTTTTATCCAACCAGACAACGGCACGGATAATACCTCAACAGCTTATGTTCAGTCTGTGTTCTGACTGCTTATTACGAAAATTCGGTGTTCCGTTTGTGTTCCGTCTATAAATGAAACAAGTACCTGCGTTTCTGCAAATACTTGATTTTCAGTGTCGGGGTGGCGGGACTCGAACCCGCGACCCCCTGCTCCCAAAGCAGGTGCGCTAACCGGACTGCGCTACGCCCCGAATCCTGTTGTCTTATTTCGCCCGCAAAGATACCATATTTCCGTGTAAATACAAATTTTTTTCTGAATGCGACCGATTATGCTGTACTCGATAGCCTTTTCCGCTTATTTGTGTTTATGGGCGGGTGCTGACGGGACGCAGGTAGGAGCGGGGGGAGTGATTATTTCCGGTAGATGTACCAGTAAAGTCCGCCGACGAAAATCGCGCCGCCGGCGATGTTGCCGAGCGTGGCGGGAATGAGGTTGTGCACGACGAAATCGGCAATCGATACATCGGCACCCTGCAACATGCCCGACGGAATGAAAAACATATTGGCGATGCTGTGTTCGTAGCCCATCGCTACGAAAGCCATGACGGGAAACCATAGCCCGATGAACTTGCCCGCTGCGCTGCGGCTGGCGAATCCCAACCATACGGCCAGACAGACGAACCAGTTGGCGCCGATGCCTTTTACAAAGGTTACGCCCCACGACATGTGCACTTTGGCTTCGGCTACGGTGCGTATGGCGGAACGATACGGCTCGGCATTGAGCAGCCCCGTGTAGAATACCATGACATACACGAAAAACAGGGCGCCGGCAAAATTGCCGAGATATACGAGTCCCCAGTTGCGCAACACCGCTCCGATGTCGTATTTGCGGTTACACAATCCGGGTATCAGCACGGCATTGTTGCCGGTGAACAATTCGGCTCCGGCAAATACGACGAGAATAAGTCCCAGCGGGAACATCGCCCCCGACAGCAGTTTTTGCAGACCCGGATTGTGGGCCGACAGGGTGGGGAAGCCGTATCCGACGAGAACCGAGAGTAGTCCGCCCATAGCAATGTAGATGCCCGCCAAAACAGCCAGCAAGACGATTTTTCGTGCGGAAAAATTCAGTTTTTGACAGGCGGCGTTTTCTGCCGCAGCAACGATTTCGGGGGACGCAAGTACGCTCATGATATTTTTCTACAAAAGAGTAACGGCACAAAGATACGATTTCCCGCCGACCGGCAAATAAAAAAATTTCGTTTTGAAAAACTTTTTTATCGTCCGACTGTTTTTATTATCGAAAGCCGCCCGAAAGCGTTCGGGCAGTATCAAAACAATAAAGATTCTCGTTTTTGTGTGTTTCATTGGTATTTTATCCTGCTTATTCCGAAATGAATAAGTTATCCTCTTTCTTGTTTTTGATATATTTCAAGTTCGGAAGGTCGGCTCGTGAGAGTCGGGACCTTCTTTTTTATTGCGATTTTGCGCAGGGTAACCGCTCGTATTCTGAAAAAAGTTGTACCTTTACCCCCGAAACAATACGAAAAAGGGATATGATCAATCGTATATTGATACGCACCAAAGTGGTACAAATCGTCTATTCTTGTCTTATCGACGAAGATAAGAGCTTGGAATTGGCTGAAAAAGAGCTTTTCGCAAGTTTGGAAAAGTCGTATGAATTGTACCACCTGCTTCTGTTGATACCGGTGGAGCTGACGCGGCTGCAAGCCCGGCGCCTCGATGCCGGCCGCAGCAAGTTTTTGGCGACGGAAGCCGAGAAATATCCCAATACGCGGCTTGTCGATAACCGCTTTGTCGCCCTGTTGGAAAAGAACCAAGCGTTTCGGAAATATATCAAGGAGCGTCCGTTGGTGTGGAACGACGATACGAACTACCTGCGCGGGCTGCTCGACAAGATACTCGACTCGGAGTGGTATGCAGAGTATCTGGCTGCCGATGATTCTTTCGAGAACGACCGCACGTTTTGGAAAAATATCTATAAGCAGTTGATATTCCCCGATGAAAATCTGGGTGAACTTTTGGAGGCGCAAAGCCTCTATTGGAACGACGATATGCCCATCATTTCGACTTTCGTGCTGAAAACGGTAAAGCGGTTCGACGAAAAGTCCGATGCCGGCCAAGAACTTTTGCCCATGTTCAAGGACGAGGACGACCGCGATTTTGCACGGACGCTTTTCCGCCGCTCGATGTTGAATTACGAGGAAAACCGCAGCATGATAGAACGCTTCACCCGTAATTGGGAAATCGACCGCATCGCTTTCATGGACATCGTGGTGATGGTCGTCGCGCTGGCTGAAATCACCGAATTTCCCTCCATACCGTTGCAGGTGTCGCTCAACGAATATATCGAGATTGCCAAGTCGTACAGCACGCCGAAAAGCGGAAATTTCATCAACGGCGTACTCGATGCCGTAATCACCCTGCTCAAAAAAGAGGGAAAACTGACAAAATGACAACAATTATTCATTAAACATAAACCATACGATTATGACACTACTGAACATTCTTTTGCAAGAGGCTGCCGCACCGGCAGGCGGAGGATATTCTTCGCTCATCATGATAGTGGCGTTGATAGCCATTTTCTACTTCTTCATGATACGCCCGCAGAGCAAACGCCAGAAAGAAATCCGCAAATTCCGCGAAGCACTCGCCGAAGGGCAGAAAATAATTACTGCCGGCGGCATTCATGGAAAAGTGAAAGCCGTAAAAGACACGACCGTCGTCGTGGAGATTGCCGACAATGTGCGCATTACCGTCGATAAAGCCTCCATTTATGCGTCGGCTGCCGATGTCAATGCTACGGCGAAATAAGGCGGCAAGCCGCAAAAGGTAAAAAAAGAGGAGGGCTTTTTATTCGTAAAAGGATAAAAAGCCCTATCTTTAACCCGTAAAATCGTAAATCACGATGGCGAAAAAAAAATTATCTCAAGCCGCTGTTTTTTTTAAGGCGTTTTTCGGCAATGGAAATGTCCGTGTGCATGGCGGGCGGAGGCGTGAAATATTCACGTTCTTGCTTTTTGTGGCGCTTTCTTTCCTGTTTTGGGTGATGCAGTCGCTGAGCGAAGACATGAACACGTCGTACCGCATACCGATTAAATACACCAATATCCCCGACGATATAATCGTAACCAACGACCTGCCTTCGAGCGTAACCGTGCATCTGCGCGACGAGGGGGCGGTGCTGCTCAATTACAATATTGAAGGAATCCCAGCGTTTGAGGTCGATTTTCGCCAATACTATACCGACCACGAATTTTTTATACTCACGTCGGAGCAGATAAAAGACCAAATCAAAAAAAGGCTGAAAAACACGACGAATCTGACTTATATCTCCATCGATACGCTGGCAGTGTATTATGCACAAGGCGTAGGGAAAAAGGTGAAAGTGCAGGTCGTAGGTTCGGTATCGACGCTGCCGCAATGTATCCAAAACGGCAAAATCACGACCGATATAGACTCCGTGCAAATATATGCTCCCGAACGTATGCTGCAAACGATTGACAAGGTCGAGACCGACTCTTTCGCTGTTGCCGACCTTGCGGCCACGTGGAAAGAGCGTGTGCCGTTGAAAAAAATGAACGGTGTGAAAATGGTTCCCGATGAGGTGGTCGTAACCGTTCCCGTCGAAGAATTGACGACGAAATCGTTTACCGTACCCATTGCCGTGAGGAATTTGCCGCACGACGTTTCGCTGCTCGCTTTTCCGGCGGCTGTAACGGTCGATTGCGTGATACCGATGAGCCGTTTTTCGAAATTGTCGGAGCGCGATGTACGGGTGGCTGTCGATTACAAAGAAACGAAAAATCTGCCGGAGAAACTTGCCGTAAAGGTGGTTCGCGCGCAGGGTGAAGTGTTGCGTATCGTTCCCGACAGCGTGGAGTATGTAATCGAAAAAAAACGGTAGTCGTATGCAGGTCGTCGGCATTACGGGAGGCATAGGCAGCGGCAAATCCGTCGTCAGCCGCTTTTTGCGGGCGATGGGCTATGCCGTATATGACAGCGATGCCGAAGCCAAAAGAATCATGGACGGCGACGAAGCCCTGAAAAAACAGCTTTCCGAAATTTTCGGTGCAGACATTTATGCGGTCGGGCGGCTCGACCGCCGCGCACTGGCGGGTAAAGTGTTCTCCGATGCGTCGGCATTGGCGAGATTGAACGCGGCAGTGCACCCTGCCGTGCGAGCCGATTTCCGCCGCTGGGCAGAGGCTCATGGCGATGCCCCGATAGTTTTCATGGAGTCGGCAATATTGGCAGAATCGGGATTCACCGATATGGTCGATGCCGTGTGGCTCGTCGAAGCGCCGGAAGAAATTCGGGTGGCGCGTATCGTGCGGCGCGATTCCTGTTCGTCACAGGAAGCCCGGCAGCGCATTCGTGCGCAATGGAGCGATGAAATCAAAGAACGGTATGCCTCCGTCGTGCTGCACAACGACGACAAGACGCCGCTTATCCCGCAGATACTCGGCGCATTACAAAACCGATTTATATAAAGAATATAAAAATTGGAGCGCCTTTTTTGAATAATACGGCGAATCCTGTTATTTTTGCAGCGAAATTGAAAAAGTAAAAACTATGTTGAAAAAGATTTTATCTATATCGGGACGTTCCGGTCTCTACCGCATGGTGGCGCAGGCAAGAGGAGCGTTGGTCGTGGAGGCGCTGGCAACCGGAAAACGCGGTTTGGCATACAGCCACGACAAAGTTACCTCGTTGGGCGATATAGCCATGTACACGCAATCCGATGAAGTGCCGTTGAGCGAAGTGCTTACGAAAATAAAAGAAAAAGAAAACGGCGCTCCTGTCGCCCTTTCGCCCAAAGCCGACAAAGAGGAGCTGCGCACTTATTTGGCATCGGTGCTGCCCGACTTCGACAGAGATAGGGTATATCCCACCGACATTGCCAAACTCATATCTTGGTACAATATTTTGATACAAAGCGGTATCACCGATTTTTCCGTACAGGAGGAAGCGGCGCCCGAAGACGATAAGAAAGCGGAATAAACAAAAAATCCGACAGCGCGGCTGCCGGATTTTTTATTAAACATCTGCTGTATTAAACGATGAAAATGTTGATTGTATAGAAAATGTATTTACAATTAATACTTTCATTTCAATTTATTTATTATGTTTGACAATAGATACGATGCATTCAAATTTTGAGCTACTCCTTTCCTGATTTTATATGAATACTTAATTTCATCAGACAATTCTATTTCGAAACAGAAATTAATGAATTTAGATTCATTTTCTTCCATTTCTAATTTTGATAATTCTAAATCATGAGTAGCGACTATTCCGGATACATTATATTTAGATATTTCATGTAGGAACATTACTGAGCCTTCCAATTTATCCTTAGAATTGGTGCCTTTGAATATTTCATCAAGGATTATCAAGGTATAATGGTGTGTTTTCACATGCCTAATTAACTTTTCAAGCCGTATTAACTCTGCATTAAAATATGATATATCTTTGGATAGATTATCTGTTGTTCTCATACTTGAGAATAGGGTAACAATAGAAAAGGTAAATGATTTCGCACATACCGGAGCACCACAACAGGCTAATATATAATTTACGCCGATAGTTCGTAAAAAAGTACTTTTACCTGCCATATTGGCTCCCGTAACAATTGCAATATCGCCTCTATATAAAGAGAAATTATTTTTAATAGCTTTGCCATTAGCTAAAAAAGGGTGAAAAATATCTTCTGCATTTAATATTAAATTTGTTTGATTTTGAATTTGAGCATTTACGTTTTCAGGGTTATTAAAAGCATATATAGATAAACTAAGTAATGCGTCAAATTCTGCTATCTGGTCAATCCATACATCTAAATATTCATAATATTTGATATTCCAAGATTTTATTTGTCTTATCAACATCAAATCATAAAGAAAGAAACCATTTAACAGGATAAAAAGAATAGGGCTGTTCCTTTGATCAATCAGATTGAGAATTTTAGATAATTGATAAAATGCTTTTTGACTATTATGTCTATTGCTAAATAATTTATTCTTTATTGCATTTATCTTTTCCGAACTAAAATTCTGATGATATAACATTTTTAATATATAAAAATATCCTTGATATTCTTTTTGTAAGCGTTCGGCTTTGACTCCATGATATGTTAATCTCTTTGAGGAAAATAAACCGATGGATAGCTGTAAAAAGAACATAATAGCAAAAGGAATCAAGCTAATGTAATTAACAACTCCCAAAATAAATAATACTAAAGTAAGTAAAACAGAAATATATGGTAAAATCGATTTTGTAATAAAATTATTATTCCTCTGAATAGCCTCAACTTCCAATAAATTATATGGCACAAAATCTTTTGCTAAAAAAGAAATTCTCCAATCGACCATTTGTTTGAGTTCTGCAATAGCTTCGGAATTTTTTTTAATTTCTTCTTCATCTTGGCATAAGTGAATAAACTTATTTGATAAGGCTGTTTCTCCTTTTTCTGTTATTGTTCTATTTAATCGATTAAAAAGAGAGTTTTTCCCGAAAATATCTAAATCAAAGGTATATTCATGTTCCGGGTCAATAAAACGATCTCCGGATCTAAAAGGAGAAAAATCTCCTTTTAAGGCATTTAGCTCATTCCGACAAATAGTTATTTTTCTTTTCAGCCGGTCTATTTTATTTATGCAATTATTATCTAATACTACAAGTGCTATATATATCATAAATAATATAACACTTATTGCTATCGTATAATAATGGGGAGTTTTATATGTAATATAAAGGATATATAGAAAAAATATAAAGGATATTAGTTTCCCTATTACATAGTAATTACTCTTTTTTCTAAGAAAAATCGCTTCTTGACTACATTTGCTCGCATAAGTTTCGTAGGTTCTTACAATTTCATTCATAAGAATCAACTTAGATATAATATTCTATACAGTTTTTAAGTGCGGTATTTGTAGGAGCGAATGATTTCGGTGATGCCGAAAACAATCGTCGAAATGCCGAAAATAATCATGACGGCGTTTATCGTCTCGAACGGGTTGAAGAAAGTAATGACGCCGGCGATGACAATCAACACGGGAACGATGTACATGACTGCGGGTATGACCATCGCGTGTCCGGCGCGGGCTAACGAAAGAATTTGCAAAAGCCCTGCCAAGAAAAGAATGATTCCCAGTGTCATGGTGATAATCGTACTGAAAAGCGAGGGTATCAACAGCATCAACAGCCCCAGAATCAAAGCTCCCACACTCTCTACCAAAATATAATCGGGGAGGGGCGTGCTCTGTTTTTTAGCCGAAATGTAGCCGATAATCGCCAACAGGGCAGGTATCGCCAACAGGGCTCCGATGACCATGATGACGATTTTCGGTCCGAGTTGCGGGTAAGCAATCAGCACACCGCCCAAAGCAATCACGAGCAGGTTGCGTATAAGCGGATTTTTAATGAGAAAGTCCATACGATTAAAAATTTAATTAGACCTTTATGCGGCAAACGTGGGCGGACGCTCCGCTTTCATGCCGTTTTTCATCAAGCAAATATAGCAAAACTATACGGAAATAAAAATTGTTTTGGTAAATAATAAGATAACTCGTATCTTTGAAAAAAGTAATATCGATATACGGAATGGACGAGAAAGAAAAAATGTTGTTGATAATCAATCCCGTATCGGGTACGCACACGAAAGAGCGCATATCGGAGCGGGCAACAGCCATACTCTCGCCGCGTTTCGATGTCGAGATATGCTATACCGAATATGCCGGTCATGCCACGCTGCTGGCGCAGGAGGCGGTCGATAAAAAATATCCGTATGTCGTGGCGGTGGGAGGCGACGGCACTTGCAACGAAGTCGCACGCTCGCTGATACACACCGATACGGCGCTTGGCATCATACCCATAGGTTCCGGCAACGGATTGGCACGGCACCTCTCCATTCCGCTCGACCCGGAACGGGCATTGCAGATGCTCGATACCGCCGTCGTGGAATCGATAGACTACGGCAAAGCCAACGAAAAAGTCTTTTTCTGTACCTGCGGCATGGGGTTCGATGCGTGGGTGAGCCGTAAATTTGCCGAAGGCAAGCATCGGGGGGCGATGACTTATGTGAAAAAAGCCGTAGAGGAATATCTGAAATACAAGAATGAAGTTTACCGCATAGAGACTGCCGACGGCGTGATACAGGAAAAAGCCTTCGTGGTGGCTTGCGGAAATGCCGCCCAATATGGCAACAACGCCTATATCGCCCCGCGCGCCGACGTGCACGACGGCAAAATCGATGTTACCATTCTTTATCCTATTACGCCGATAGATGTGCTGCCCGTCGTCGTGCAGCTTTTCACCAAATGGCTATGGGACAGCCCTTACGTAAAAGCGTTCGAGACGAATGCGCTTACCGTTACACGGGAGCGGTCGGGCGTGATGCACCTCGACGGCGAACCGGTGGATATGCCGGAAAAAATAGAAATTTCCTGCGTGAAAGGCGGCTTGAAAGTTTTGGTGCCGGGCAAGAAACCGCGCAAGTCGATTGTGGAGCCGATACAGTCGTTGATATTCGACGTGGTCGATACGATCAAACACGAATTGGATATTTAAGCAGCAAACAAGTTTGTTGTTTTATTCCATTTACATTATTTTATTGATAATGTTCGTGATAGAAAAATAAAAATGTTTTTGAACATAAAGTTTTCCATTTTAACAAATTAAAACGCTTTATCTTATTGTTATAATTTGTTGATTAATAATATTATATGTATAAAATTCGGTTATTTGCTTAGCTTTTGATGAAGAACAGAAGTTTTCCAAAAAGAAAAACTTTTCCGAAAAATATTTGGAAATAAATTTTCCCGATTATATATTTGCATCGCATTCGGTTCTCGAATTCGGAGATGAAAAGGGAATCCTGTGAAAGTCAGGAACTATCCCCGTAGCTGTAAATTCCGGAACAAAATTTTGCCCGAAGTGCCACTGATTTTGAAACATCGGGAAGGCGGGCAAAAGGGAATAAGTCAGAAGACCTGCCGGGTGCGCCATTGTCGGAAACGGCTTCGGGTGAAAGCTGCACAACAACTCTGCTCCAAGATCGCTTGTCGTGTAAACCTTCCCCCGTCTGAAACAGGACGTAAAATTTAATACCTAATACGGATATGATACAAACGATTATCAAACGAGACGGACGCATCGTCGGCTTCAATGAAGAAAAAATCATGGCGGCGATACGCAAAGCAATGCTCCAGACGGAAAAAGGCGAAGACGAATCGCTGATTCGCAAGATTACCGACCGCATAGCCTGCAACGGACGGGAACAGATGAGTGTGGAGGAGATTCAGGACTGGGTGGAAATGGAGCTGATGAAAAGCCCCCGAAAGGAGGTGGCGAAAAAATACATCGCTTATCGCGACCAGCGCAGCATCGCCCGCAAAGCCAAGACACGCGATGTGTTTCTCGACATCATCAATGCCAAGTCGAACGACATCACGCGCGAAAATGCCAATATGAATGCCGACACGCCTGCCGGCATGATGATGAAATTCGCGAGCGAAACCACCAAACCTTTCGTCGATGATTACCTGTTGAGCCAAGAGTCGCGCGAAGCCGTGCGCCGCGGCTATATCCATATTCACGACAAGGATTACTATCCCACCAAGTCGCTCACCTGCGTGCAGCACCCGCTGGATAAAATTCTGAATAACGGTTTCTGCGCCGGGCACGGCGAGGCGCGTCCCGCCAAACGCATCGAGACGGCAAGCATACTGGGCTGTATTTCTATGGAGACCGTGCAGAACGAAATGCACGGCGGGCAAGCCATTCCTGCTTTCGACTTCTATCTGGCGCCTTACGTGCGGCTGAGCTACATCGAAGAGGTGAAGGTGTTGGAAAAATTCATGGACGCCGATTATTCGCACCTTTACAACGCGCCTATCGACGACTACCTCTACAAGGAGTTGGACGGACTGACGGGCGACGAACGCATCAAGCAGCAGGCTATCAACCGCACGGTGCGGCGGGTGCACCAGTCTATGGAGGCATTCATACACAACATGAATGCCATACACTCGCGCGGCGGCAACCAAGTGGTATTCAGCTCTATAAATTACGGTACGGACACTTCCGCCGAAGGGCGCTGCATCATTCGTGAAATTTTGATAAGCACCTATCAGGGCGTGGGCAACGGCTCTACGGCGATATTCCCCATACAGATATGGAAAAAGAAACGGGGCGTAAGCTACCTGCCGACCGACCGGAATTACGACCTTTACCGGTATGCCTGCAAAGTTACCGCCCGCCGCTTTTTCCCGAATTTCCTCAATCTCGACGCCACGTTCAACCAACATGAATTGTGGCGGGCGGACGACCCGCAGCGCTACAAATACGAAGTGGCGACGATGGGCTGCCGCACCCGCGTGTTCGAGAACCGTTTCGGCGAAAAGACTTCGATAGGTCGCGGCAACCTTTCGTTTACGACCATCAACATCGTGCGGCTGGCTATCGAATGTATGTCTATCGAAAACAAGGAGGAACGCATAAACGCCTTCTTCGCGAAACTCGACGAAGTGCTCGAAACGACGGCGCGCCAGTTGAACGACCGTTTCAACTTCCAGAAAACGACGATGGCAAAGCAGTTCCCGCTGCTCATGTCGATGTTGTGGGTCGGCAGCGAGAATCTGAAACCGACCGATACGATAGAGAGCGTCATCAATCAAGGTACGCTGGGCATCGGCTTCATCGGATTGGCGGAGTGCCTGATTGCCCTTACCGGAAAACATCACGGCGAAGATGCCGCCGCGCAGGAGCTCGGGTTGCGCATCGTTACCTATATGCGCGACCGTGCGAACGAATTTTCGGAGCGTTATCATCACAATTTCAGCGTGCTGGCGACTCCGGCAGAAGGGCTTTCCGGTAAATTCACGGCTAAGGACAAAAAAGAGTTCGGCATCATCAAAGGCGTTACCGACAAAGAGTATTACACCAACTCCAACCACGTGCCGGTGTATTACCATTGCAGCCCGAAGCACAAAGCCGAAGTCGAGGCGCCTTATCACGACCTGACGCGCGGCGGACACATTTTCTACGTGGAAATCGACGGCGACGCCACCCACAATCCCGATGCCATCATGGACATCGTGGACTTGATGGACAAGTATAACATCGGCTACGGCTCGGTGAACCACAACCGCAACCGCTGCATGGACTGCGGATACGAAGATGCGCAGGAGTCGCTCGAAGTGTGCCCCAACTGCAACAGCACGCACATCGACCGTCTGCAACGCATCACCGGTTATCTGGTCGGCGCCACCGACCGCTGGAATCATGCGAAACTGGCAGAACTCCACGACCGTGTCGTTCACAAATGATATGTGCCGCATTTCTGTTCTCGATGTAGTAGAGGGTACGTCGGTCGATGGTGTCGGTCTGCGTACCTCTATCTACGTTGCCGGCTGCGAAAATCGCTGCGAGGGGTGCCACAATCCCCAGTCGTGGGATATGCGCAACGGCACCATGCGCACGGTCGATGAACTTTTCGACCTGATACGGGAAGCCGACATGAATGTTACTTTCTCCGGCGGCGACCCCATGCTGCAAGCCGAGCCGCTGACGGCGCTGGCTGCCCGCATCAAGACCGAAACCGACAAGACGATATGGTGCTATACCGGCTACTTCTTCGAGTCGCTGATGATGCAGCCCGTACCGCGTAAATTCCTTTCCTATATCGACGTCCTTGTCGATAGCCCGTTCATCTTGGCGCAGCGGGATATTTCCCTGCGCTTTCGCGGCAGCCGCAACCAGCGCATCATCGACGTGCCGCGCTCCTTGCGCGAAATGCGGGCTGTCGAACTGGAACTCTGAAATCCCGCCTATGAACATCGCCGTATTCGCCTCGCACGGAGGCTCCAATCTGCAAGCGCTTATCGACGCCGTGTCCGAACATCGCATCGCCGCCCGCATCTGTGCCGTCATCAGCAACAATTCCGATGCGCAGGCGTTGGAGCGGGCGCGGCAGGCGGGCATTCCGGCTTACCACCTGAGCACGAAAACCGAAGGCGGCGACGAGGCGCTGGCGGCGAAACTGACCGACGTACTCGCTGCCGCCGCTCCCGACATGATATTTCTGTTGGGATATATGCGTATGCTGCCGGTGGAGGTGCTGCGCCGCTACCGCCGGCGCATTTTCAATATCCACCCGTCGCTGCTGCCGGCATACGGCGGCAAGGGTATGTACGGCATACGGGTGCACGAAGCCGTCGTGGCTGCCGGTGAAACCCGCACGGGCGTAACGATACACCGCGTCGAGGAGCGCTACGACGAGGGCGAAATCGTGGCGCAGACGTCGCTGCCCGTGCTTGCCGGCGATACCGCCGAAACGCTGGCGGCTCGCGTACTGGCGTGCGAACACCGTTTCTTGGTCGATACGGTGAGCCGCATTTTACACGGCGAAATCCCCTGCGGCGATTAACCGTTTATATACGCATTTGGCGTATTTTATAATTAATTGAAACAATTTTATTTGTATGTTTCTCCGAAATGCGTATTTTTGTTGAGAAAAAGAATGGATTATGGCAAAGAAAAACACAAATGTACAACCGAGTAAAAGGGTAGTAAAATTGTTGAGTGAAGAGTCTCGGAACTTTACAAAATCGATTCTTCCGCGACAAAATCCCGGTATTCTCGAAGCAAAACGAAATAATATAGCCTATACCGTTGCCCAAAAGCATGATATCGTGGAAATAAGAGATAATAAACCGTATATCATCGGACATATCAAAAATAAAGATATTAAAATAGAGATACGCGAATATCAGCTACCATGACAATGGCAACAAAACGGCTTAGAATTTTTGCAGGACCGAATGGCTCGGGTAAATCAACGATTTTCGATGTCGTTGATAAGAAAATCGGTTGCAAATATTTTGTTAATGCCGATGATATTCAACACAAACTTGCTATTGGCGGATTGACTTTTAATGACTATGAAATTCATGTCGATAAAGAGTCTTTTGTAAAAACGCTGAGAGAATCAAGTTTTTTCGATAAATTGCAAGATGCAGATTCTATCATACAAGCATTGGAGATAAAAGAGAATTGTTTGTATATTCCGAAGCAATATGCCAACGGATATATTTCTGCATTTATAGCCGAATACATACGACAAAATATGTTAGGCGTCGTTCCCCAATTTACGATAGAAACGGTATTGTCTGACAGCCGGAAGATCGAGTATATCAAACAGGCAAAATCTTTGGGGTATCGTATATATCTGTATTTTATCTCGACCAAAGATGTTGAAATCAATATTAAAAGAGTTTATCAACGGGTTTGTTCAGGAGGGCACGATGTACCGGAAGAAAAAATAAGGAAGCGATACACGAAATCCTTAGAGAATGTATTTGATGTTTTATCACTTTGCGACAGAGCCTATTTTTTTGATAATAGTGAAAAAATGTGGGAGTTGTTGGCAGAATATGAAAATCGGACTTTGACACCGAAACAAGAGCAAATGCCGAATTGGTTTTTTCAATATGTTTTATCAAAGATGAAATAATAGTGCTTTGGCATAAAACAAGATAAATGTTGGATATAGCTTTTGGATAATATTGAAACAGGCGGGGCGACGTATGGTCGCCCCGCTTTGTTATGGTCGGGTATAAAGTATTGATAAGTGAAAAGCGCGAATAAAACTCGACGTGTTGAAACAGGCTATTTTCGGCATGAATAAAATTTTGGCTTTTGCGCACGTTTTGTTTATGGAATTTATTATCTTTGTGAACGGATAAAGGGTGCTTTATCCGGCATATTATTGAAAAAAGAAGCGTTATGCTTATCTTGTAGTTTGAAAACGTAGGAAATTTTCAGATTAGATACAAAGATAGCATAGTGGCTTCCACGCGATAAGCGTGGACTGCTATACCCCATATCTGTATCTACGGTTTCCTACGACCCTCAAACTAAGACGTGGCATCGCAGTTCCACGCTT
>CANQAM010000035.1 GCA_947589325.1 uncultured Bacteroidales bacterium
TCTGCTCGGCATACTCCCGGCAACAGCCCAACAACAAATTCCTGTAACGACACCCGGCACGGCTTTGATACTCGAAGTCGATAATGACGGGCATGTATTTCAACGTTATTTCGGTCCGCGCTTCCACAATGCCGCCGAATATTCTCTCGCACCGGCAGCACCGCAAGCCTATATCGGCGGCGGCATGGAAGATTTTTTCGAACCGGCGCTGAGTATCACACATTCCGATGCCAATCCCTCGACCGATTTACGCTATAAGGAATATTCCGTCGAAAATCTTTCCGATGGTTCGACATTGAATACCATTACCCTCTACGACCCGCAATACCCCATAGAGGTGGAACTTTGCTATGTCACTTATCCCGATGTCGATATTATAAAAAGTTACACCGTCATTCACAACAATGGGAAAACGCCGGTAACACTTAACAGATATGCTTCGTCCATGCTGCATTTCAACTCGCCGAAATATTACCTTACCCAATTCAACGGCGAATGGATAAGCGAAGCCTATCCTACCGAACAACCGCTTGCTTTCGGGAAAAAGATAATAGAAAGCCGGCTCGGGTCTCGCGCCAATATGTTTGCTTCACCTTACTTCCAACTCGCTATCGGAGAACCGGCCCGTGAAGAAGAGGGGACGATGCTTGTCGGAACACTTGCATGGACAGGGAACTTCCGCTTCACTTTTGAAATAGACAATGTCGGGAAACTGCGCGTGATTTCGGGCATCAATCCCGACGCCTCGGCATACATACTATCCAAAAAGCAATCGTTCCGCACCCCTGAATTCATCTGTACACTCAGCGACGGAGGTCGCGGAAAAGCAAGCCGGACATTCCATGATTGGGCTCGCAAATATCAGATATACAAGGGCGAAGAAGGACGCATGACACTGCTCAACAACTGGGAAGCTACCTATTTCGATTTCAATGAAGAAAAACTCATAAAACTTATCGGCGAAGCACACGACTTGGGCGTCGATTTATTCCTGCTTGACGATGGTTGGTTCGGCAACAAATATCCACGCCACAACGATACGCAGGGGCTTGGCGACTGGCAAGAAACGACAGCCAAATTGCCCAACGGTCTCGGTCGGCTTACCGAAGAAGCAAAAAAACAAGGAATAAAATTCGGCGTTTGGATAGAACCGGAAATGGTCAATCCCAAAAGCGAACTTTTTGAAAAACACCCCGATTGGGCAATTACGCTTCCCAATCGTGAAACATACTATTTCCGCAACCAGCTCGTACTCGACCTGACCAATCCCGCCGTGCAGGAACATGTGTTCGGCGTAGTCGATGACCTGCTGACCAAGTATCCGGATATCGCTTTCTTCAAATGGGATTGCAACAGTCCTATCACTAATGTATACTCCCATTATGAAAAAGAACGCCAAAATCACCTTTATGTCGATTACGTAAGAGGGTTGTACAAGGTGCTCGATAGAATACATGCCAAATATCCCGATTTGATGATGATGATGTGTTCGGGAGGCGGAGGTCGTACAGACTATGAAGGACTTAAATACTTTACTGAATTTTGGCCGAGCGACAACACCGATCCAATCGACCGCTTGTTTATACAATGGGGCTACTCGCAGATTTTCCCCGTCAAAGTCCAATGCGCCCACGTAACGACATGGAACAAAGCTGCTTCAGCAAAATTCCGCACCGATGTGGCCATGATGGGAAAACTCGGATTCGATATCAATCTCCATGATCTTTCGACATCAGACCTTCGTTATTGCCAACAAGCTATCAAAGAATACAAACGATTGAACAGTGTCATACTCGATGGCGACCGGTACGGTATCGTTCCGCCCTATGAAGGCGAACACACAGCCACCATGTATGTGAGCAAGGACAAAAAACATGCTGTAACATTTGCGTTCGATCTCTTGCCCCGCAACGATGAACATTTTACACCGGTTCCGTTGCGCGGTCTCGACCCAGAGACAAATTATTCCGTCAAAGAAATCTGTCGTGCCGATGGTAGTGACGGCAACAGTAACATTTATTCCGGTCAATATCTCATGACAATAGGTCTGCCGATATTTACAACCGGGCGCATGAGCAGCCGCATATACGAAATATCGGCACAATAAAAAGTCATGAAAAAACTGAAATTCATCGCATTTTCGCTCGCAGTGGCAACCGGTGCCGCTGCGGGCGACTTTACGACGTATGTCGATCCGTTTATCGGCACAGGAGCGGCCGAAGGCGGGCTTTCGGGCAATACCTACCCGGGTGCGACAGTGCCGTTCGGCATGGTACAACTCAGTCCCGACACGCATACGGCTCCTGACTGGTTCAACGCATCGGGTTACAGTTATAACGATAATCGCATTTACGGTTTTACCCATACGCACCTCAGCGGTACAGGAGCATGCGACCTTATCGACATATCGCTGTTCCCTACTACGGGCGAGAGCGTTTCATCGGCATTTTCGCATGACGAAGAGAGTGCATCGCCGGGGTATTACAAAGTACGGTTAAGCGATGAGGATATTATTGTCGAGTTGTCGGCGACAACCCGTGTGGGCATACATCGGTACACTTTTCCCGAAAACAGTGTACCCCGTATCATCGTCGATCTCGAACATTCGGCTCAAAAAGGAAGTTGGGATCGCCGTATAATCAATTCCCAAATTAAGGTAATTGATTCGTCACACCTCGAAGGATACAGGGTGATAACCGGCTGGGCAAAATTACGCAAGGTATATTTTGTCGCTGAATTTTCAGAACCGTTCGATTCTATTGAGCTTTACGATGGAAAAGAAAAACGTCGGGCATCAGTAATCAACGGTCGCGAATTACACGGACGTCTTTCGTTCCGGACTTCTGCCCGTCAAATAACCGTGAAAGTGGCGTTGTCGGGTGTGTCGGCCGACAACGCCCGTGAAAATCTCGTTGCCGAGGCTTCCGACTGGGTATTCGACAATTATGCGGCAGCCGCCGACAGCTTGTGGAATTGCGAGTTGGGCAAGATAGAGGTGGAAGGCAGTACCGAAAACAAAAAAACGTTCTATACCGCTCTTTACCATACTCTGATACAACCCAATACATTCAGCGACGTAAACGGTGAATATATGTCTCCGGCCTACTCGGTGCGCCGATTGCCCGAAGGAAAAACTCAATACACGACCTTTTCACTATGGGACACTTATCGGGCTGCACACCCGCTGTATACCCTGCTGCTGCCCGATCGCGATGCCGACTTTGTCAATAGTATGCTGCGTCATTATGAAGATTATGGTTATCTGCCCGTCTGGCATTTATGGGGACAGGAAAATTATTGTATGATAGGCAATCATGCAATACCCGTCGTAGTCGATGCCGTACTGAAAAGGCTGCCCGGAATTGACGCTGGCAAGGTCTTTGAAGCAGTGAAACAATCATCGTTGCAATCACATCTCAATTTTCCTTCTAACATTTGGGAACAGTATGGTTACATGCCCGAACCGTTGCAATCGCAGTCAGTCTCACTCACGCTCGAAGCAGCCTACAACGATTGGTGCGTGGCACGCTTGGCTGAATATCTCGGGTCCGAAGAAGATCGGGTGCGTTTCGATCGACGGGCTGCCTTTTACGCCAATCTTTACGATGCCGAGACCGGTTTCTTCCGAGCCAAAGATGAAAAGGGAAAATGGCTCGAACCTTTTGATCCGTTGAAATACGGAGCCAACGGCGGCTATCCCTATACCGAAAGTAACGCATGGCAATACTTGTGGTATGTTCCACATGATATACATGGCTTTATAGCCCTCTGCGGCGGGAAAAAAGCGTTTGAGAAAAAACTCGATACTTTCTTTACGCTAAATGAGACCAGCGGTAAAAAGAACGACAATATTTCCGGACTCATAGGGCAGTATGCACATGGCAACGAGCCGAGTCATCACGTAGCTTATCTTTATAACGACGCAGGCGTGCCGCACAAGTGTCAAGAAGTCGTGCATTACATCATGAAAAATCTTTACGGCAACTCTTGTGCCGGATACATGGGCAACGACGATTGCGGCGAAATGTCGGCATGGTTTGTTTTCAGTGCAATGGGTTTCTATCCTGTCAATCCGGCTGCCGGCGAATATTATCTCGGTACCCCCTTGTTCGATAAATGTACTCTTAACCTTCCTAATGGAAAGAAGTTTGTCATCAATGCCGAACGCCGCTCTCCCGACCGTTATCTGGTGGAAAATGTAAAACTCAACAAAAAAAATCTTACGACAATGCGCGTCTCGCACACGGATATAACTGCCGGAGGAATCCTTGATTTCATTATACGTTGAACGATAACTCTTTACCGGCTTTCTGTTCAACGGTTATTCGTGAGTGTTCTGCTAATATCAGCGACTGAGTGTCAATGTAGAGCGGAAAAGTATTTCGGCCGATGAACGCCCCAGTTGAAATTCAAAATCGCCATTTTCAAATACGCTCTTCATTGCCGTATCAACTAATGTAAGTTCTTCAAAAGGAACAACGAGTGTGACAGAAGTGTGTTCACCCGCATCAAGAGACACTTTTTCAAACGCTTTTAATTGCTGTATGGGGGTAGCAACACTGCTTATGAGGTCGCGCACATAAAGTTGTACGACCTCTTTTCCTTCCCGGCTGCCTACATTTTCCACATCAATGCCTACGACTACACTATCTCCTTCGCAGCGTATTCTGAAATTGTCATATTTGAATCGAGTATAACTCAACCCGTACCCGAACGGCCACAAGGCATAAGGAGGTTCAAAAACATAATGCAGTCGGGGAGTATCGAGCGTCCCTCCCCGATCATTTCCGTATTCACGGTCGGTCGGATAATAATTGTAAAAACAAGGCAAATTACCGGTCGAACGGGGAAACGAAACATTCAGACGACCAGAAGGATTGACATTCCCGAGCAAGATATCGGCAGCTGCATTTCCTTGTTGTTCACCAGCGTACCATTGAAGTAGTACAGCGTCGGCATTTTCTTTGCTCCATTGCATAATTAAAGGTTTTCCCGATATGAGTACTACAATTATTGGCTTTCCTGTGGCTTTTAATGATTTAAGCAAATCGGATTGCCGACCGGGCAATTCAAGGGAAGAAAGATCGAAACCTTCTCCTGATGTCGATTTATCGGGCGAACGTCCCAGAAATGTAGAGCGTGTTCCTACGGCGGCTATGACCAAATCGCTCTTTTCAGCAGCTTTTACAGCATCTTTTATGCCACTTCCGTCTTGACTCCACCAGTCACACCCTTGTGTGAAAGAAATTTCAACAGCCTCGCCTGCACGGTTTTTTAGCCCTTCGTAGAGCGATACACCGGCGACAGCACTCGGCGCACTCCAACTATAATCGCCGAAAACGGCTTTGTCGCCGTTGGGACCTACCACCGCTATTTTTTTGTATTTATCAAGGTCAATCGGCAAAATACCATTGTTTTCCAAAAGTACCGCACTTTCGTCGGCAACCGCCTTAGCGATATCTACATGCTCACGGCAATGCACCGAACGGACGCAAGCGGCACTGTCGCAATCATACGGGGCATCGAAAAGTCCGAGCATAAATTTTACGTACAGTATACGCCGTACGGCCGTATCGATGTAGGCCATATCGATATCGCCCGCCAAAACCTGTTCTTCGAGGGTAGAATAAGCATCGTCCACATCAAGGTCTACGCCGGCAATGAGAGACTGCCGAGCAGCTTCGGCACGGCTGTCTACGGCATAATGGAATGTCTTTAACCGATCGACCGAACCCCAGTCGGAATATACATAGCCTTTGAACCCGAGCTCTCCACGCAGAACGTCGGTCATATAATAATGAGAACCCGAAACCGCAACGCCATCGAGAGCGCTATAACAACTCATCACACTCAGCGGGGAAGTACGGGCTATTACCTTGGCAAAGGGGTAAAGATAAATGGAACGAAACTCCCGTTCGCCGGCGCATACATGTGCACAGTTGAGACCTCCGGTGGGAGAACCATGAGCCACAAAATGCTTTGGGGTGCACGTTATGTGCCGATTGCGTTGGTAACCGTTGATAAAAGCAGTCGCTATTTCCGAGATTAAATAAGGATCTTCGCCAAAAGTTTCTTCCACCCGGCCCCAGCGAAGTTCCCGTGCAATATCGAGCACGGGAGAAAGTATTTGATGTATTCCCATTGCCTCCGCTTCCCGTGCGCAAGCCTCCGTCATGTGTCCGACAAGCGCCGGATTGAACGTGCTACCTTGTGCTATAGCTTGGGGAAAAATCGTTGCTCCATTCTGTAAAATTCCCTCTATGCCCTCCACGCAAGTAAGGGCAGGTATGCCTAAACGTGTATACGAAGTCATGTATTTTTGAAGTTCCGAATAAATACGGTGACATTCGGCTGCATCGCAACTCATTTCGTGTACGGTACCTATACTTTCACCGTTAAAGCGGGAACAAAATCCTTCCGGTTTTCCGACCTCGCGGTTTTGAAGTTGAAGTATTTTTTCATGAAGGGTCATACGGGAAAGCAAATCTTCGACACGTGCCGATACAAGGGCATTAGAATTTTTATATACCGGCGTACCCGCCTGTAATGAACCGATAGTGCACAAAGCCAAAATCAAGCACGGAAACAGGTATCTCATATTTTCATTTTTTTGTAAAAATAGTACTTAACACTATACCGACACATCATAAATACGCCATTAATTGGTAATTTTGAGGCAAGAACAATTTATCGGACTTTATAGATATCGGTGTGTGTATCAAATGTTTATGTATTATATTTTTTTGATAAATATTGCACAATTCGTTTTTCATGTTCATAGGAAATGTAAAATCGAAATCGATGAAAAAAAGCAGGTGAAATAAATTTCCGTAACAATTCCAAATAATATTCAAACTGCTTGCGGGCGCCAAACTTTTATGAAACGAACCCGTTAGATAATACGCAAAACGGTCTGAGTACAGGAACGAAATAGTTGAATCTTGG
This sequence comes from uncultured Bacteroidales bacterium, assembly GCA_947589325.1. Taxonomy (GTDB): domain Bacteria; phylum Bacteroidota; class Bacteroidia; order Bacteroidales; family UBA11471; genus Caccoplasma. The sequence goes on from CANQAM010000035.1 coordinate 6,946, forward strand.
AAATGTGTAATTATAAAATGTGTCGAGATGAAAAAGAAATTATGCTGGTGGACAATAACCGCGATGCTCGGTTGTGCCGCCTGTTCCGATGAAACGACAGCCCCTGTTTCCGGCGGAAATGATGTTGCCGCAACAAACGATTCCTACATAGCGTTTCGCATTCTATCCAATGGCTCCGACGTTACCCGTGCTTGGGGTGATGACCAGCCGAGTGCATCGTTCGATGAGGGTCTGGCAGCAGAGCAGGCTGTCGATTGTGCCTTCATCGTCTTTTTCGACAACAGCGCCGGAAAGGGTGAATACCTTTATTATGCCGAGGCGGACAAAAACGACATTCACCTCGAAAATCGGGAAACCGACGACGAGAACGGCGGCAAGTGCGTTTCGCTCGCCAACATCGTCTTTACCGTGCCCAACACCCAAAAGCAGCCGACCGATGCCATTATCATACTTAACGGCAATCACACGGCGCTGCCCGTCATGGACCAGTCGAAACCCGATATGTGGACGTATGCCGCTTCGGTACGCGGCGACGACGATGGCGAAAATGCTTTTCACATACAGGTGGACAACACGGCCTATCTGACCATGAGCAATTCGGTGTATGCCGATGCCGAAAGCAAAGTCGTCTTCACGACGAATGTCGAAGACAAGGTGAAACAGACCGAGGCCGAAGCGCTTGCCGCTCCGGCAGTTGCCCACGTGGAGCGTATGGCGGCTAAGGTAGAAACCCGTTTCAAAGTGAATGACGGAGAGGTTTCTTTCGAAAATCAGAAAGAGTCGCTCGACGCCGTCGTCTATACGCCGAAAGAAAAAGCTGCGGCGTTATGGCGCGGCGATAACGGCTCGTATGCCGTCGCCACCGGAGAGATGCCTTACAAAGTGCGCATTCACGGGTGGAGCGTCAATGGTACGGCGCCCAGTATGTCGCGCCTGAAAACCATTGCGCCGTATGTTTCGGAGCATGGCGACTATATGCCGCCTTATAAAGGTGCCGGCACGCCGGAGGAGTATTTCACAGACTGGAACGATGCCGAGAATTTCCGCTCGTATTGGGCGATAGACAACCATTACGGCGACGGGCATTATCCGACGCAGAGCCGGCGCGGCATCGACAAGAAAGGATATATGAGCGGCGGCAATCGGGTCGAAGGCTTTACGCAGTCCGACGGTTCGGCGTGGTCGCTTTCCTATAAAAGTTATGCCAATATCCGCTATGCCGGCGAGGAGTTTTCGGGTGTTAATGCGTGGAAAAACGGTACGCTGCTCGGCTCGACGCAGGTGAAATACTGCACCGAAAACACCATTGGCGGCGACAACCTGCAAGGACGCCGTTATCTGACGGCCGCCACCCATGTCGTTGTTGCTGCACAGCTTCTGTTCGATACGCCTGTCGCCAAGGCTTATCCCGAAAAAGGGGTGGAGGCCGAAACCAAAGAAACCGAACTGATAGGGAAGAATCTTACCGAAAGCGAATATTTCAGCGCCGTAGCCGACAAGTATCGGGTCGCCGGCGTGTTTTATACCCTGAACGGTTACAAGCAATTGGCATTGGAAATGTTGAATATGGCGCTTGCCCGCCGCACCGATGCCACGAAAGCGCCCGACAGTTTGTGGGTATGCCGGACGGGCGACGAATTGACCGCCGCCCGCAAGGCGACCATCGACGATTTTACCGTCGATACCGATTGGCGTTCCGACGGAATGGTGTTGCTGAAACCGAAACCGGATATTCGTTTTTTCAACAGCAATCCCTCCGGCAAGAGCATTGTCAAAAGGGAAAGCGCCGGTTCGGACTATGATGAAAAAGTATGTTACGAATATACCATCGATTTTGAACAGTGGGACAACGACGATACCGACCCCGATAATTTCATAAATTATATCTATTCTTATATTGCCCCGGCGCAGTGTTATGCCGGCGGCCGCATGTATTACGTCATACCCATACAGCATTATGTCCGTCCGGCGACAGGAGAGGGCAATCAACAGGTGGGTACTTACGGCGTGGTGCGTAACCATTGGTACCGCATTGTGGTCAATAGCGTTACGGGTATCGGCGAACCCGTACACAAAGACACGGACCCCATCGTCCCCAATTTCAATCCCGATGATCAGTATATCGGCTTCGATATTCATATCATGCCGTGGAATATCATCGAACAGAATGTCGATTTGAAACCGCTTTAATTCTTGAACGATACGGCGGTATGAAACGGTTGTCGGCTCTTCGGCGTGCGGCGGTGCGCCTGCTTATGGCGGCGTTTCCCGCCGTGTCGTTGTCGTGCGGGTCGATATTCGACGACGAAGGCGACTGCCGTTCGCTGTGGCAGGTGCGTTTCATCTACGATAAAAATATGGATTTTGTCGATGTCTTTTCCGAAAATGTGGAATCGGTGCGCCTGACGATATGCGATGCCGCCACCGGTCGGGTGGTGGCGGAGCAGCGGGAGTCGGGCGATGCGCTGGCGACGGGGCATTACGTTATGCCCGTGAATCTGCCGCCGGGCGATTATGATTTCGTGGCGTGGTGCGGACTCGAAGGCAACGACCGCTTTGCGGTGGCAGATATCGATTCCGCCACTGTCCGCGAAGATTTGTCGTGCCGGCTTGTTGCCGACAGAGACAGGGAAGATGCGCCGCCCTGCTGCGCAGCGTCCTTGAAGCATCTCTTTCACGGCTGTACGTCGTATCGCATACACGACCGCGCCGGGCTGTACACCATTCCCATTTATCTGACGCGCAATACCAACCGTTTGCGCATCGAGCTGTTTCATGCCGATGCCGACCTGAGCCCCGAACGGTATGCTGTTTCGCTTACCGATGGCAACGGACGTATGGAGTGGGACAACTCCATACGTCCCGGACAGGAAAAAGTGGTGTATCTTCCCTATGCCGTTTCTACCGATTCCGTTGTCGTGAGGAGCGGCAGAGCCTCTTTTCGCAAAGCTCTTTTCGCCGAACTCTCGACGGGACGCCTGCTTGCCGACCATTCGCCCGATGCCCTATTTACCGTTGCCGACCGGCAGAGTGGCGACACGCTTTTTTCGATGCCGCTTATCGAATACCTGATTATGGCGAAAGACCGCGAGCTGCCTATGGACGAGCAGGAGTATCTCGACCGTGAATACGATTACGAAGTGGAACTTTCTCTTGCCGACCGATCGCAGGGCGGCTGGTATTGCTGGCAGTTGAAAATCAACGATTGGCACGTCATATACAATCCTGATGTCGATTTATAAGCCGTATGAAGCCGTTGTCGTTTCTCCTTTGCCTTTTCGCGGCGTTTCTTCCGATTTCCTGTCGGAAAGAACATGAGCCGGCTGCTGCCGCTGCTGCTCCGATGCAGATAAGTTTTCTCGTGACTGCCGACAGAGCTATCGGGGCAGGGAGCGAATATTCCGCTGTCGGCGGTACGCCTGACGAGAATTATATCGACCCTGTGCGTTTACAGCTGTTCGTGTTCGACCGTGCGGGAAAATATCTTTTTGAGATTACCGACCCGGATTCGGGCCTGTATGTTTCGGTGGTGTCGCCCGATAATCGGACGTCGGGGGTGTATCGCATCTCGGCTGCGGTGTCGGAGATGTATTTCGAAGCATTTGCCGCAGGCGTGAAGATAGCGGTCTTGGCGAATTTTCCTGCCGATGCCCCGCCCGTTACGCTGCGTGCGGGCGAGCCGCTTTCGGCGCTCGGCGATGCCGACCGCCGGCGGTCGGTCGATATGGTGCGTGTTGTCGGCGGAAAACTGGTCGGCGTGATGCCGGAAATCGGGCGTTTCGGCATACCCATGTACGGGGTCGAAAGTTTCTCGGGCGTGGAGCTGCGCCGTTCCGAAGTCGTCTTTCTCGACGGCTGCGTGTCGCTGTTGCGGGCCGTCGCCAAAGTCGAGGTGAAGATGCCACGAACACTGCCCCTTCCCCGTGCGGTATATATGCGCCATGCTCTTTGCACGGCATGGTGTACGCCGTGCGATGTAACGGTCGATACCGATGTCTTGTGGCAGGGCGGCAGCGCTTTTGTTGTCGGCGAAAGCGATTCGCCGGAAGTGCAGTATTACGAAGGCGTCGAGCGGGAAATGGCACGTCTTGTCGAAAATCCCGCTGCCGGCGACCTGCATATCTTCAATCCCCGACGCGGCACGCTTGACGGCGATACGGTCGATTATCTGCCTTTCTCTGTCGTGCCGGCTGCCGACACCGTTACGTATCGGCTCTATCTTCCGGAAACGATGACTGACGGTTCGTCGGGAGTCGAGCCCTATATAGAGCTGGCATTCGGCGACGGCGATACCGGTGCGACTGCCGATGCCGTGATACGTTTCGCTCCGTACTTCAACGGCGAGCCGACCGACGGCATCATTCCTGTCGTGCGCAACTGCATATACAGCTATTCCGTATATGACGTAGCGGGGCGCCTTTTCGTGCAATATACCGTATGTCCGTGGGGCGAACAGACGGCAGACCTTCCGCCCTTCAATTAAGCGGCGGACAAGAGTAAGGAGATAAAAATGATTTAATTTTTGCGGGCGGCGGATTTCACCTCATCTAATTTTTTCAATTGCGTGCACAGCTGTTCGATGTCGCGCGCATCGTGCACCATAACGCCGAGTTCACCGTGAAACAGGCCTTTGTTTGCGGTGATGGTGAGCGAACGGATATTCATCGCCATATTGTCCGAAATGATGTGGGTAATGCGATTGAGTACGCCGGCACCGTCAATACCGTCGATTTCTATTTCCACCGGGAACGATTCATGCAGGTGCTTGTCCCATTCGACCGAAATGAGGCGCGACCCGAAGCTGCTTTTCAGTTTCATGGCTATCGGGCACGATTGCTTGTGCACGATGACCTCCTCTTTTTCATTGACATAGCCCAGCACATCGTCGCCCGGAATCGGATTGCAGCAGGTGGCGATGATGTAGTTGCGCTCGGTTTCGGTGCTTTGCAGCAGGTAGGTCGCTTTCTTGTCGATTTTTTTCGGCGATACGAGTTTCTTTTTGTCCGATTTTTTGTTTTTCGAGTGGTTCTCGTCCGACGATTTGCTGCCCGATTTGCTGCCTCCGAACGGATTGAGCAGGTATCGCATGAATACGTTGTGCGATTTGCCTTTGAATAATTTTTTTACGTTGTCGTCGAGTACGATTTCGTTTTTGCCGAGTTGGTAGAACAGCTCCTCTTTTTTGTCGATGTCGAAGAAGTTGAGTATCTTGTCGATGACACTCAGGTCTTTGGTTATGAGATTGTTGTCGGCGATGAACTTGTTGTATATTCCTTCACCTTGTGCAGCGATGCTGCGACGCTCTTTTTTGAGAGCGGCTTGCAGTTGTGTCTTGGCTTTGGCGGTCGTTACGAAATTCTCCCATTCGGGCTTGGGTGTTTGCGATTTAGAGGTGAGTATCTCCACTTGGTCACCGCTTTGGAGCTTTTGGCTAAGCGGGGCCAGACGGTGATTGACTTTGGCGGCGATGCAGTGATATCCCAAATCGGAGTGCAGGAAGAAAGCGAAGTCGAGCGCGGTGGCGTCTTTGGGCAGCGTTTTCAATTCGCCTTTGGGGGTGAATACGAAAATTTCCGAAGCAAACAGGTTGAGCTTGATGGTGTCGAGAAAGTCGAGCGCATTCGGCTCCGGATTTTCGAGAATCTCTTTGATTGTTCGCAGCCAGATGTCGAGTTCCGACCCTTCGTCTACTCCGCCCACTTTGTATTTCCAGTGGGCGGCAAAACCGCGTTCGGCGATTTCGTCCATTTTGCGGCTGCGTATCTGCACTTCCGTCCAGTTGCCGTCGGGTCCCATGACGGTTACGTGCAAGGCGCGGTAACCGTTGGCTTTGGGGTGGCTCACCCAATCGCGGGTGCGTTCGGGGTGCGGTCTGTAAATATCGGTAATGACGGAATAGATGTTGAAACATTCGGTCTTTTCGTTTTCTTCGTGCTGCGGGTCGAAGATGATGCGCACGGCGTAGAGGTCGTACACTTCGTCGAACGGAATGTTTTTGGTCTGCATCTTGTTCCATATCGAGTATGCCGATTTCACGCGGGTTTTCATCTCGAATTGCACGCCCATTTCATGCAGCTTGGCGGTGATGGGGGCGGCGAAATCCTGAAATACTTTTTGCCTCATTTCCTCGCTTGATGCGATGTTGTGCTGTATTTCGGCGTAGGCTTCGGGGTGTTCGTATTTGAAACTCAGGTCTTCGAGTTCGGTTTTTATGGCAAACAGCCCCAGCCGGTGCGCCAGCGGTGCATAAATGTAAAGCGTTTCGCCGGCTATTTTGTATTGCTTGCTGGGCAGCATCGAGCCGAGTGTGCGCATATTGTGCAGGCGGTCGGCCATTTTTACGAGAATCACCCGTATGTCTTCCGACATGGTAAGCAGCAGTTTGCGGAAGTTTTCGGCTTGCGCCGAGGCTTGGTCGCCGAATATGCCGCCCGAGATTTTGGTCAATCCCGATACGATCATGGCGATTTTTTTTCCGAACAGGTTTTCGATGTCTTCGACCGTGTATTCGGTATCCTCCACGACGTCGTGCAGCAGGGCGGAGCATATCGACGTAGAGCCCAAGCCCATCTCCTCGCATACGATGCGGGCTACGGCTATGGGGTGCATGATATACGGCTCGCCCGAGCGGCGGCGTATGCCGTGATGCGCCTCTTTGGCAAAACGGAAAGCGCGTTCGATAATCTCCACTTTTTTCCGGTGATTGGAGTGGAGATATTCGTTGAGCAGAGCTTGAAACTCCTGCTCGATCAGGGCATCTTCTCTTTGCTCGACGGTAAGACTTTCGCTATCGGGGAGAATAGGGGTATCGCTCATAAACAACCGGTATTTATGGGTGTATCGGATTGATAAGAAAAAGCGGGTTTAGATAGAGAGCGTCCGCAGCGTGTTGAGCAGCTCGCGATCGATAGGTTTGTCATTCTTTATCGCTTTGGAGAACGGTACATATACTATCTGGTCGTTTTGTATGCCTATCATCACATTGCGCTGCCCCTCGATGAGAGCGTCGATGGCAGCAGCTCCCATGCGGCTTGCCAAGATGCGGTCGTGTGCCGTCGGCGAACCTCCGCGTTGCAGGTGTCCGAGTATCGAAACACGTACATCGTATTGCGGATATTCGTTCTTCACGCGCTCGGCGAGCTGCATGGCTCCGCCTGTCGTCGGACTCTCAGCCACGAGTACGATACTGCTGTTTTTCGATTTGCGGAAACCGTTTTTGATAAGTTCTTCGAGCTGATCGACTTCCGTGTTGTATTCGGGAATGATAGCGGCTTCGGCTCCCGATGCGATAGCGCCGTTGAGGGCGAGGAAGCCGGCATCGCGACCCATGACTTCGATAAAGAACAGCCGTTCGTGCGACGTTGCCGTGTCGCGTATTTTATCCACTGCCTCCATGATAGTGTTGAGTGCTGTGTCGTATCCGATAGTCGAGTCGGTGCCGAACAGGTCGTTGTCTATCGTACCAGGCAGACCCACAATCGGGAAGTTGTATTCCGTAGCGAAGATGCGGGCGCCCGTCAAAGTACCGTCGCCGCCGATGACCACGAGGGCGTCGATATTCTCGCGTACCAGCGTGTCGTATGCGATTTTCCGGCCTTCGGGTGTTTGGAATTCTTTACAGCGGGCTGTCTTCAATATCGTACCGCCCTGTTGTATGATGTTGCTGACGTTTTGCGTTTTGAACTCGACGATTTCGTCGCTGATCAACCCTTTGTATCCTCGATAAATGGCTTTCACGCCGAAGCCTTTGTATATGGCCGAGCGCGTTACCGCTCTTATCGCAGCATTCATGCCCGGAGCATCGCCTCCCGATGTCAATATGCCTATGCAGTAGTGTTTGCCGGGTGCTTTTGTCGTTTCTTCCATCTTTTGTAATACCTTAAAATATAAACAAACCTTTTTTGAAATGAATATTCTTTTGAGTATCGCAAAATTAAAAAATTATCTTGTCAAAAAAAAGCGAAATTGATAAAATTTTGTCGTCGTTGGAAAAACGGTAGAGTCAACCAGCAAGTGCAACATTACAAAAAAAGATTGAAGAAACACTCTTTTGGGGAGTTAAAGTTG
>CANQAM010000036.1 GCA_947589325.1 uncultured Bacteroidales bacterium
CCGGTTGCCACGGTTTGACATCGGTAACGATACCCGAGAGTGTTCAGACTATCGGCAACGGGACTTTTTCCGGTTGCAGCGGTTTGACAGAATTTAGGGGAAAATTTGCATCGGACTATGGGCGTTGTCTTATTGTAAACGATACCTTGAAAGCGTTTGCACCGAGTGGATTAACCCAATACACCATACCAAACGAAGTTAAGGTTATTGGCGACGGAGTTTTTGAGTATTGCGAAAATTTGATATCGGTAACGATAGGTAAGAGTGTTACCACTATCGGTGACGGAGCTTTTGAGTATTGCGAAAATTTGACGTCGGTAACGATAGGTAAGAGTGTTACGACTATCGGCGACGGGGCTTTTTTCGATTGTAGCGGCTTGACGTCGGTAACGATACCCGAGAGTGTTCAGACTATCGGCGAGAGGGCTTTTTACTATTGTACCGGCTTGACGTCAGTAACCGCTTATAATCCGACACCGGTGGATATTGTAATAACAACTGAATGGGGTTCCACCTACTTTGCTTTCGATGATGTCGATTGTGCCAACTGCAAACTTTACGTACCCGAAGGGTCGGTAGATGCCTATAAAGCTGCCGAAGGGTGGAGCAAGTTCGGAACGATATTGCCGATAAACGAATCTTCCGCCATTACGGAAATACGACAAGACAATGCCGACGGACACGTAACAGTGTATAATCTGCAAGGCGTACCGGTACTCGAAACCGACGATGCCGCCGCCCTCAAAACGTTACAGAACGGCGCCTACATCGTGAATGGTAAGAAGATGATTATCGCCCGATAGCGAAACGCTGTTGTTGCAAAAGACGATAAAAAAAATCGTTATAAATAATTTTGACGCGCCGCCCTGCCATTCACATGGCGGGGCGGCTTTTATTTCCTTCCTGCAAAATGGAGATAAAGCGATGAACGAAAGAAATTTTCATTATCTTTGCAAGCAGTTTTCGTATTCCGGAACAGTCCGGACAAAAAATTTTTTCGCCATGAATGCAGCGCAATTCGATATTTTTCTGTGGGCGATGAGCGGGACGGCTCTCGTGGTATTCATCGCTCTCTATTTCGTGAAAGCGGGATACGGTATGTTTCGCGACAGCCGTTGGGGCATAAGCATCGATAACAAAACGGCATGGGTGCTGATGGAAGCGCCTGTGTTCGTGGTGATGTGCCTGCTGTGGTGGAACTCCGACCGGCGCACCGACACGGTGCCGCTGATTTGCTTTCTGCTGTTCCAGCTGCACTATTTCCAGCGCTCGTTCATATTTCCCCTGCTGATGAAAGGCAAGAGCCGTATGCCGATAGCCATCATGGCAATGGGCATCGTGTTCAACGTGCTCAACGGCGTGATGCAGGGCGAATGGCTTTTCTATCTGGCACCTGCCGACCGCTACACGGAGGCTTGGCTGCGGACGCCGCAATTCATCGCGGGGACGGTGCTGTTTTTCATAGGCATGGGCATCAACCTGCACTCCGACAACGTGATACGCCACCTGCGCCGCCCGGGCGACACACGCCACTACCTGCCCGCCAAAGGGCTGTACCGCTACGTAACATCGGCAAACTATTTCGGCGAAATCGTGGAGTGGACGGGCTTTGCGCTGCTCACAGGGTCGGCAGCGGGAGCAGTGTTCGTATGGTGGACATTCGCCAACCTCGTGCCGCGCGCCGATGCCATTTACAAACGTTACAAAGCTGAGTTCGGCGACGAAGTGGGTCGCCGGAAACGCATATTTCCATTTATATACTAACCTGTCATTATCATGGAATCAAAACTGTTCACCCCGATTACCATAGGTCCGCTGACGCTGCGCAACCGCACCATACGCTCGGCGGCTTTTGAAAGTATGTGTCCGGGCAACGTGCCGTCGCAGATGCTGCACGACTACCACAAATCGGTAGCCGACGGCGGCGTGGGCATGACCACCATTGCTTACGCGGCTGTGTGCCGGAGCGGGCTGTCGTTCGACCGGCAGCTCTGGATGCGCCCCGAAATCGTACCGGGTCTGCGCGAAATCACCGACGATATACATCGCTCGGGTGCAGCCGTGTCGATACAGTTGGGACACTGCGGCAATATGTCGCACAAAAAAATCTGCGGTGAAACGCCTATTTCGGCGTCGAGCGGATTCAACATCTACTCGCCCACCCTCGTGCGGGGAATGCGCAAAGAAGAACTGCCCGAAATGGCAAAGAACTTCGGCAACGCCGTGCGGCTGGCACGCGAAGCGGGTTTCGACGCGGTAGAAATACACGCCGGACACGGCTACCTCATCAGCCAGTTTCTCTCACCCTACACCAACCACCGCAAAGATGAATACGGCGGCTCGCTCGAAAACCGTATGCGCTTCATGGATATGTGCATCGAGGAGGTGATGAAGGCTGCCGGCAGCGACCTCGCCGTGTTCGTGAAGATGAATATGCGCGACGGTTTCAAAGGCGGCATGGAGATAGACGAAACGCTGCAAGTCGCCAAACGGCTCGAACAGTCGGGTGTTCATGCTATCGTACTGAGCGGCGGCTTCGTGAGCAAAGCGCCCATGTACGTGATGCGCGGCGCCATGCCTATCAAGACGATGACCCACTACATGGACTGCTGGTGGCTGAAATACGGCGTGCGCATGTTCGGACACATGATGGTGCCGACCGTGCCGTTCAAAGAGGCTTATTTCCTCGACGACGCGTTGCTGTTCCGCAAAGAGATAAAAATTCCGTTAGTATATGTGGGCGGACTGATTTCCCGCGAAAAGATAGACGAGGTGCTGAACGACGGTTTCGAGTGTGTGCAAATGGCTCGCGCGCTGCTGAACGAACCCGACTTCGTGAACCGCATGGCGCGCGAAGAAAACGCCCGCAACAGTTGCGGACACAGCAACTACTGCATCGGACGCATGTATACCATAGAAATGGCTTGCCACCACAAAGTAGACGGGCTGCCCGCCTGCCTGAAAAAGGAAATCGAAAAACTCGAATACAAATAATCGCCGCCCCGCCGTCGCGGCGGGCGGTCGCGATATATCGAAAAAGATGAAAGAGAAGTTAGCCGTCATCACCGGCGCCGACGGAGGCATGGGTACGGAAATAACCCTTGCCGCAGCTCGGAAAGGATTCCGCATCGTCATGGCGTGCTTCGACAAGGAAAAGGCGGAGACGAAACGCCAACGAATCGTTGCCGAAACCGGAAACGACAAAATAGAAATTCAGGAAATAAACCTCAGTTCGCTGGCATCGGTCAAGGCTTTTGCCGATCGGCTGTTGGAACGGGGCGAGCCGATAAGCCTGCTGATGAACAACGCCGGCACGCTCGACCCGCGCCATATCGAAACCGAAGACCACTTGTCGAACATCACCAGCGTAAACTACGTAGCCCCCTACCTGCTCACCCGCAAACTGCTCCCGCTCATGGGCAAGGGCAGCCGCATCGTAAACATGGTATCATGTACCTACGCTATCGGCAGGATAGACCTGCCCGACTTTTTTACGCACGGACGCAAAGGCGGTTTCTGGCGCATTCCCATATACAGCAACACGAAACTGGCGCTGACGCTGTTCACCCTCGAACTCGCCGACCGCGTGAAAGAGCAGGGCATCACGGTGAACGCCGCCGACCCGGGCATCGTATCGACGGACATCATCAGAATGCACTCGTGGATTGTCGACCCGTTATGCGACCTCTTCTTCCGCCCGTTCATACGCACGCCGCGCAAAGGTGCCGCCACCGCCATCGGGCTGCTGCTCGACAAAGAGGCGGAGGGACGCACGGGCACACTCAACGCCAGCTGCAAAGTGAAACACCTGTCAGACAAATTTCTGCACCACCCCATGCGCCGAACGCTATGGGACGAGACCGAAAAAATAGTCCGCAACTATCTGTAAAAACCAACCATAACCAAACAGATTATGAAACAAAAAAACATTCTCGTATCGCTCCTGCTCGCCGCCGCTTCGGCAATGCCCGTCGCTGCCGACGAAGGAATGTGGCTCCTGCCCTTTCTGAAACAACAGAACAGCGAACAACTGAAAAAAGCCGGTTTGCTCATGGACGCGGGCGACATCTATAACCCCGATTCGACATCGATGAAAGATGCCGTCGTGATTTTCGGCGGAGGCTGCACCGGCGAAATCATCTCGTCCGAAGGGCTGATACTCACCAACCACCACTGCGGCTACGATGCCATACAGCAGCACAGCAGCGTGGAACACGACTATCTGACCGACGGCTTCTGGGCAATGGACAAAAGCCAAGAACTGCCCACTCCCGGATTACAAGTGCGCTTCATCGACAAAATAGAGGAAGTAACCGACTACATCGATAAAGCCGTAGCCGAATCGGGCGACGAAATGAATGCCTACAACGCCACATTTCTCAACGGAAAAGCCCGCGAATATATCGGCGAGGAATTTCTCGCCGAAAACCCGTTTGCCGAAGTGGTCATCAAGCCTTTCTACGGCGGCAACCGCTTTTTCCTGTTCGTGCAGACGGTATATAACGACGTGCGCATGGTAGGCGCACCGCCCTCGTCCATCGGAAAATTCGGCGCCGACACCGACAACTGGATGTGGCCGCGCCATACGGGCGACTTCTCGCTCTTCCGCGTCTATACGGCTCCCGACGGAAAACCTGCCCAATACAGCGCCGACAACGTGCCGATGAAACCCAAACGTTACTTCAACATCTCGCTCAAAGGAGTGCAGGAAAACGATTACACCATGATTATGGGCTTTCCGGGCACGACCAACCGCTACTTTACGTCGTGGGAGGTGAAAGAGATGCGCGACGTCGAAAACGCCACCCGCATCAATATGCGCGGCGTTCGCCAGAAAGAGATGCTCGAAGAAATGCTTGCCGACCCTGCCATACGCATACAGTATTCCAGCAAATACGCCCATTCGAGCAACTACCATAAGAACGCTATCGGTATGAATCGCGGCATCGACAAACTCGACGTCATCGGCGACAAGCAAAAACAGGAAGAGGCACTGCGCCTGTGGGCTGCCGCCAACAACCGCCCCGAATATATCGCCGCACTCGACAGCATCGAAGCTATCATGGGCGAACTGTCGGCTGTCGATTATCTCTACAACCAATTGCTCGAAGGTATCAACATCGCCATAGAGTGCATAAAAATACCGCCTACGGGAATGCTGATAAAAGCGCTCGAAGAAAAAGACAAAGCCAAAGCCGATACGCTGCTGCAAGCCGTAAAAGAAGGGTATGCCCGATTCGCCGGCAAAGACTACAACCGGCAAGTCGATCGCCGCGTAACCAAAGCCATGCTCAAAGCCTATCGCGATGCCGTGCCGGAGAATGACAGAATCGAAATTTTCAACTTCATCGACAAGAAGTACAAAGGCGACATCGACCGTTTCGTCGATGATGCGTTCGAAACTTCCGTCTTCGCCAGCGATGCCAACTTCGAGAAATTCTGCAAAAAGCCGTCGGCAAAAGTGCTGAAAAACGACCTGCTCGTGATGCAGCGTAATTCGTTCGTAAACAAGTGGAATGAACTTAGAGCACAAATTCTCCCGCTGAGCCAGCGGCTGACAAAGGCGAAAAAAACATATATTCAAGGGCTGCTCGAAATGGCAGGCGATGCGCCGACCTATCCCGACGCCAATTTCACGATACGCCTCACATACGGCAACGTACTGCCCTACTCTCCCGCCGACGGCGTGCAATACGACTTCTACACAACGCAACGGGGCATACTCGAAAAAGAAGACCCCGACAACTGGGAATTTGTCGTACCGGCTCGGTTGAAGGAGTTGATATACCAAAAAGATTTCGGCGAATATGCCATGCCGAACGGCGAACTGCCTATCTGCTTCCTGAGCAACAACGACATCACCGGCGGCAACTCGGGCAGCCCCGTCATCAACGCCAACGGTGAACTGATAGGCGCGGCTTTCGACGGCAACTGGGAAGCCATGAGCGGCGACATCGTATTCGAAAAAGAATTGCAGCGCTGCATCAACGTCGATATACGCTACATACTTTTCATCATCGACAAATATGCCGGCGCCAAAAATCTTATTGACGAAATGACTATCGTCCGCTGACAAACGCATTTATCTCAATAGCGAAAGCCCTGTCCGACATCGGTCGGACAGGGCTTTCGCTTAAATACCAATATCGTCTTATTTTTTCAAAACGGCAAGAACGGCATCGTAATCGGGTTCTTGCGCGATTTCCGGCACCAACTCGGTGTAAACGACTTTGCCCGCCGCGTCGATAACCACGACGGCACGCGCCAGCAAGCCCTGCATGGCTCCGTCGATTATCCCGACACCGTACTGCTCGGCAAACTTGTCGGAACGGAATGCCGACAAAGGTACGACGCCGGCAATATTTTCGACGGTGCAAAAACGGCTCTGCGCAAACGGCAGGTCTTTGGAGATAGCAAGGACGACGGTGTTTTCCATCGCTGCCGCCAGTTGATTGAACTTGCGCACCGAAGTGGCGCACACACCGGTGTCGAGGCTCGGAAAGATATTCAACACGAGGTGTTTTCCCGCAAGGTCGCCGGACTTCAACACGGAAAGGTCGCCCCGTACCAACTCGAACGCCGGAGCTTGCGAGCCGACTGCCGGCAGTTCGCCGCAGGTATGCAGGGGATTGCCCAAGAAAGTGATTGTTGCCATAGTAACTGATTTTTCAACGATAATACAACACGTTATTTTTTCATTGGTTCAATTGTCGTCAGACCGAGAGCCATTTGCGGGAGTCGGCTGCGGAGTAGCCCCGTGCACGGCAGTAACGTTCGCGCTGTTCGTCGTCGATTTCGCCTATATGGAAATAGGCTGCCTGCGGGTAGGCAATGACCAGTCCCGATATGGTGGAGGCGGGCGACATGGCGCCGTTTTCGGTAACGGAAACGCCGATGCTGCTGAATCCGAGAATCTTATCCAAGTCGAAACAGAGCGACTGATCGGGCAGCGAGGGATAGCCTGCCGCCGGTCGTATGCCTTGATAGTGCTGGGCAAGCAACGACGGAATATGGGGTTTCTCCATAGGCGCATATCCCCAATAGCGCGTGCGTATGCGGTAATGCAGCCATTCGATCGCCGCCTCGACCAGACGGTCGCCGAGCGACTGCAAGAGCAGGGCGTTGTAGGTATCGCCGGCGAGCCGGCAGCGTTCCACCTCCTGCACGAATGCGGGAGCGACGGTTATGACGAAAGCTCCGACGTAATCGGTGCGGTTCTCGGCAGCGGGCATCACGTAATCGGAAAGCGCGACATAGCACCCTTCGTCGTTGCGCCGCTGCTGGCGCAAACAGGGTATTGCGACCGCCCCCTGCGGGGTGTGCAGCACGATGGCGTTGCCATCGCTGTTGGCAGGGAATATGCCGAAACGGGCGCGCAGCCGCATATCGCCGTCCGAACTCTCCAAACGGTCGAGAAGGCTTTGCGCATCGACAATCAGCCGATGCGATTCGAGCGTCTTGCTCTGCTGCTCCGCCGTAGCGGGCTGCACGGGAAGCCGGCTTTTGCAATGCTCGCACGTATGCTCCTGCGGCTGTTCTTTTCCGCTCAACTTCCACGTATGGAGAAAATATTTCCAATTGATGCACTTTCGCGCCTCTTGCAGCGAAATCGTATCTTCACGGACGATGCCCGCCTCTTGCGGCTCTACCGGCGCATATTGCGACCAATCGGTTTTCGGGGCGCGGGCATCGGCTTCGTCGATAGGGCACAACTCCTCTCCTCTCTTTTCGACGGAACGGCGCAGGGCTTCCTGTTCCTGCCGCAGCTCCTGTAAAAACACCTCCCGCGTGTCGGCTCGAAGCCAGCGGGCGACAGCAACGGGCATCTGCGCCGCATCGCGCGTATGAATGACGGCGCCATGATAACAGGGGGCTATCTTCACCGCCGTATGGAGTTTCGAGGTGGTCGCCCCACCCACCATCAACGGAATGTCCAAGCCGGCTTTTTCCATAGCTTCCGCCACGCGGCACATCTCTTCGAGCGAGGGGGTTATCAATCCGCTCACGCCGATAATATCGACCTTTTCGCGTATAGCCGTTTCGATAATCGTCTCGACCGGCACCATGACGCCAAGGTCGATGATTTCGTAATTGTTGCAAGCCAACACGACGGAAACGATGTTTTTTCCGATGTCGTGCACGTCGCCCTTGACGGTAGCCAGCAATATTTTTCCTGCGCTTGCGGCGTCGCGCTTTTGTTTTTGTATATAGGGCTGCAATATGGCGACCGCCTGTTTCATGGTGCGTGCCGTCTTGACGACCTGCGGCAGAAACATCTTGCCCTCGCCGAATAGTGCACCCACCTTGTTCATGCCTGCCATAAGCGGCTTTTCAATGATTTTTACAGGGTCGCCGTAAAGTTTCAGCGCTTCGAGCAGGTCGCTTTCCAAATGGTCGCCCACGCCTTTGACAAGGGCGTATTCGAGGCGTTCATCGACCGTCATGGCATCGCGCGGGTCGGCAGCAGACGGCTGCCCGGCAGCGGGCGACTGCTCCTCTTTCAATTTTTCGGCGGCGGCAATCAACCGTTCGGTAGCATCGGGACGGCGGTTGAAGATGACATCTTCGATGCACGTCGTCAGCTCCGGCGGAATATCGGCATAGGTTACGGCGGAAGCGGGATTGACAATCGCCATATCCATGCCCGCCTGTATGGCGTGATAGAGGAATACGGCGTGCATGGCTTCGCGTATGTAGTTGTTGCCGCGAAACGAAAACGACAAGTTGCTGATGCCGCCGCTCACTTTGGCTCCCGCCAGATTCTCCTTTATCCACGCCACGGCGCGAATGAAATCGACCCCGTAATCGAGATGCGCCTCGATGCCGGTGGCAAGCGCCAGCACGTTGGGGTCGAAAATGATGTCTTCGGCGGGTATGCCCTCGCGGAGCAGCAGTTCGTATGCCCGCCGGCAAACGGCAATTCTGCGCTCGAACGTATCGGCTTGCCCGTTCTCGTCGAACGCCATGACCACCATCGCCGCCCCTAACCGGTGCAGCAATCGGGCATGGGCAAGAAACACCGCTTCGCCCTCTTTGAGGCTGATGGAATTGACGATGCCTTTTCCCTGCACGCATTTCAATCCGGCTTCGATGACCTCCCATTTCGAGGAGTCTATCATCACCGGCACGCGGCATATTTCGGGGTCTGATGCCACAAGATTGAGAAATGTTACCATTTCGCTGCGTGCATCGAGCATGGCGTCGTCCATGTTTATGTCGATGACCTGCGCGCCGGCTTCGACCTGTTTGCGGGCGATGTCGAGCGCTTCGTCGTATTTCTTTTCCGAAATAAGGCGCAGGAATTTGCGCGAACCGGCAACGTTGCAGCGTTCGCCGATATCGATGAAATTATTTTCGGGAACGACCCGCAACGGTTCCAAGCCCGAAAGACAAAGTTCGTGCTTCTTCGCGACCAGACGGTGCGGAGCGGCATTTTCCGCTATACGGACAAGGGCGGCGATATGGGCGGGTGTGGTGCCGCAGCAGCCGCCTATGATATTGACCCACCCGCCGTCGAGAAACTCCTGCACCTGCGCCGCCATCGTTTCCGGCGTTTCGTCGTATTGTCCGAAGCGGTTAGGCAGTCCGGCATTGGGATAAGCCGAAATATAGTAAGGAGCCGTCTGCGCCAGCTGCTGCAGAAAAGGTTTCATGTCGCGCGCGCCGAACGAGCAGTTCAGTCCCACCGAGAAAATCGGGGCATGGCTCACCGAAGCGAGAAAAGCCTCCAACGTCTGCCCCGACAGGGTGCGTCCGCCCGCATCGGAAAGCGTCAGCGACAGCATGACGGGCAGCTGCCTGCCGCACGCCTGCATGGCATCGTCGGCAGCAAAAAGCGCGGCTTTGGCATTGAGCGTATCGAAAACGGTTTCAATGAGCAGCACATCGACGCCCCCTTCTATCAACGCCGTTATCTGCTCGCGATAGGCATCGGCAAGCGTGTCGAAAGTAACGGCGCGGTAAGCGGGGTCGCTCACGTCGGGGGACATGGAACAGGTCTTGTTCGTAGGTCCTATGGAACCTGCCACGAAACGGGGTTTGTCGGGTGTGAGCGCCGTATATTTGTCGACAGCGGCACGGGCAAGCTGCGCCGCCGCACGGTTTATCTCGGCGGCATACGCCTGCATACCGTAGTCGCCCAGCGAAACGGTCGTGGCATTGAACGAATCGGTTTCTATGATGTCGGCTCCCGCATCGAGATAGGCTTCGTGTATCGACGAAATGATATGCGGCTGCGTGAGACAGAGCAGGTCGTTGTTGCCCTTCTGCAAGATTTCGGCATCGGCAAAGCGGTCGCCCCGAAAATCTTTTTCCGTCGGTGCATACTGCTGTATCATGGTACCCATCGCTCCGTCGAGCACCAAAACACGTTTTTGCAAGAGTTCTGAAAATTTCATTCCGAAATATTTGTAGCGGCAAAGATAGAAAATAAATAGTAAAAACGGTGAAAGGCTGCTAAGCAAGTAGAATAAAACGACACGCAGCGGCGTTATGAAAACAAAGAAAGATTTGAATTTTTCGGAAAAAACGATATATTTGCTTCGGAAAAGAGGAACGAAGAAGTGCTAAAACGAGGATTGAAAGCATGGAAGAAAAAATAGGCATGAATTTTTTAGGCGTATCGCGCAATCAGTTGCAGAAAGAAAATTTCGTGATTTTTCTCATCGAAGAGAACGGAAAGCGGGAGCTGACTATCGAAACGGGCGAGGCAGAGGCGTTGTCGCTCCTCGCATTTGCCCGACGCATCATTCCGAAACGTCCGCTGACGCACGACCTGTTTTCGTCGGTATCGAGGGCATTCGGCATCGAATTGAAAGAGGTGTGCCTCAACGAATACCACAACGGCATTTACGAAACCGAAATGGTGTTTTCGGGAAACGGCACCGAGATGCGCATCGACGCCCGCGCGTCCGATGCCATAGCCTTGGCGGTGCGTCTGAATGCGCCTATCTTTGCGAAAAAGAGTCTTTTAGATGATTTTGCCTATATTCCCGATACGATAAAAATTTCCGTCCGACCGGAATTGACCACTATCATACAGATAAAACGAAAAACACTGCGCGACTGCTCCGTAGATGAATTGAAACAACGCCTGCAAGAGGCTATCGACAAGGAGGCTTACGAACAGGCTTCCGTGATACAGAAAGAACTGAATGACAGAAACGGAGCATCGGAAAAGAGGGAATCGGAATAGCAATTCCCTCCAAGATAAAATATCAGAAATGTGCGACGAGCTCTAACACAATTTTATTCTGTTCAGATATAGAGGGTAGGACACCCTTTTTATAAAAGTATTGTTCGTAATTCAACCTTATATCGGATTGCAGCTTGGCTGTTCCGAGTCTCAATGTTATTCCTCCTGTAAGCCTGTGCCGTTCCGGATCATCAATTTTCAATTTGCCTTCCGCATCTTTATTGCCATTGCTATGATTACTCATATAGTCGTATCGTCCGAGAAAAGATATAGAAGACACTTTTTTCAGCGGGAGACAGTAGGCGGCAAAGGCATCAACGGCATTTACGGGAGTAAATGAATTGTGAACATAGTTTTTACGCATATATTCGCCCTCGATATGCCAGCGCGATGTCTGCCAGTATGTTCCCACCTCCCACATCATCACATTTACATCTTCGGCATTAGCCTTCTGGCAACTGAATGTTATATTAAGATGTTTGGCAATGAATGCCTCGGCTTTGAATGAGAAATTATAATTATTTGTCCAAAAATCTTTCTGGTCTGTCAAACCTGAACCGTTGAATATGCCACCTTCAAAAGTTACCGGTGTCGGCCATCGGGAAGTCCATGACACCGAAGCTCCCACATCTCGTACATTTCCTACCTGTTTGGCTATGAAAGACCGGTTGGCAAAGAATTGAAGATGAGGAGAGCGGTGAGCATCTATTGTAAATGGCACCCGCATCTGACCCACCGTGAATTTCCAATCTTTCGGCCGGATACGTACATAGGCATCAAGCATCTTGATTTTACCTTCGTCCGAAAGGTCAATTTCGGCTTTATACAGGACTATGGGTCTTACCTTACCTTCAACACTCAGACGGGCATTCCGTATCTCGAAGCGTCCTTTATCAATAGGCGGTTCATACTCATACTTGGCACGTATAGTACCGTGTATTTCCGGAAGATAATCCTTATTGATATCGATTTGAGCATACATAGAAGATGTGAGTGCAAACAAAAGAAAGAAGATGAACTTTGCAAGCGTATTTGCCGGATTGCCAAATAATATATGTATCCTGCTGTGGAATTTTATCGGTAATGGGAGTATCATTTTTTTAATTATTACTCCACAAAGTAACCCTTACATCATTTCAAAAATATATAGGAATCATTACGAAAATATTAAACACAAGAATGATGCAGCCGATATGGTCTGCATCATTCCAAATACAATCTTTTTTGCCGAAGATAATTATGCCGGACTGACAGCAGGAATTATTCGGGAACGGAATTCGGAATCATGGAGTTTGGCAAATGCCCGAAGATATTTTCGTAATGAAGATGTCATCTCCCGTGTTTCCTGAAGAATGTTGATATAGACGTAGAGCACGGTCATTGTCGTGGGATTACCGTCATGGAGCCGGTCGAACAGACGATGATAGGTGTCTGAAACCATCTCCCTAATTTCATCTCCGCGACGGCGAAGTGTCGGGATTGCTTCCATACTTCCGGTGTCCATAAGGATAATGGTGTCGTTGAGAAGAGTATCGACCTGTGTACGGATCATCTCCAACTCCTTCACATATCGGGGCGGCAGAGGGAGAAAATTATTTTCCACATGCTCCTTGCACACTTCATTTATGCGTCGGAGATTATAAAGAATGCTCATACAACAGTCGTTGCTCAAATGAAACCATGCGTTTTTCTCTATCGCGGTTTCGTGATTGACACGACGGATACAAAGGGTTTCTTTTCGTCTGGCATTTTTCAGTATCCGTTTTTCCATTTCCAGACTTTTGTCGGCTTTTGACAATCCGCCGGCATTTTCTTTTATGAAAGATTCGGTTATGCCGCTGTAAAGTTTCCGAGCATATTCCATAAACTTCCGCTGTTGCTCAACAATATACAGCAATGTAAGACTCCATGTTTCCTGCTTGTCATCAGTGGTGAGGACAGTCTGAAACAAGGTATCTCCTTCTTCCTCCTCCTGCTTTTCCTTAAAACGCCGGTTGCTCCGAACGATGAGCCAAAGCGTAAGAGCTGCCAGTGCTACCATAGCCCAATGACCGCCGTAGTACATTGCGAGGACAATTATTCCGGCACCGATGAACGCGGCACCGGCGGTAATAAACCAACCTCCGATAACAGAGATGACACCGGTAACTCTAAAAACTGCGCTCTCCCGTCCCCATGCCTTGTCGGCAAGCGATGTGCCCATAGCCACCATGAATGTTACGAATGTGGTGGAAAGGGGCAGCTTCAACGATGTGCCGAGTGCTATGAGTGTTCCGGCGAGTACAAGATTGATAGAACCACGAATGAGATCGAAGGCTGCCCCCTGCTCCATTATCGTTTCATCGACATTGAAACGTCGATTGAACCAACGTCGTACACGAAATGGCATTATGCGTCTTACCCGAGCCAATATGGAAAGAATCCAACGCACGAGCCTGCGGGCAATTCTTGATGAACCGAACATTTCATCACCACCGTACTGCGAACCAAGACCGATTTCTGTCTTAGAGACATTACGGGCTTTCTTCGATGTAGCAAGTGCCGTAACCATTATTACTCCGGCACCGATGAGAAAATAAAGCGGTGTGTTCGACGGTCCGTTGAGAGCCCCCATTAAAAAGCCGTGAGCATCGCCTCCCCCATTGGCAATATAATCCTGATAGGAGGCAAGTCCGGTGAGAGGAACCCCGATGAAGTTTACAAGGTCGTTTCCGGCAAAAGCCATGGCAAGGGCAAAAGTGCCCATAAGGACGATTACTTTCAGCACATTGACCTTCAACCAGTAAAGCAACTGCATGATGACGGTGAAGAATACGAGGCATCCGCCAAGAATGATCTGTGTGTTCTCTTTAATCCATGCCTTAACCTCCGGAGTCATAAAAGTAAGGTCTTTCGCACCTTTGAGCAGAAGGAAATATACGATTGCCGTAGCGCAGATACCGCCAAAAATTCCTATTTTCCACTTCAAGCGGCTTTTATACTCGAATGTGAAAACCATTCGGGACAGGAATTGCACTACTGTTCCGAAAAAGAAAGCGATTGCCACAGAAAGGAATATTCCTAAGATTACCGATAATGCTTTCTCTGTATTGAGCAATTCGGCAAAACCGAGTTCGATTCCACCTGCCATTTTGATAAGGGCGACCACGAATGTAGCGCCAAGCAGTTCGAAAACCATTGAAACGGTGGTCGATGTCGGCATACCCAATGAGTTGAAGATGTCAAGAAGGATAATGTCGGTAACCATAACCGCCATGAAGATACAGATAAGGTCATAGAACGAGAAATGTTCCGGTCGGAAAAT
>CANQAM010000037.1 GCA_947589325.1 uncultured Bacteroidales bacterium
CTTGTTACAGGCGGTGCCGGATACATAGGCTCGCACACGGCGGTGGAGTTGCAAAACGCCGGTTACGAAGTGGTGATTCTCGACAACCTGTCGAATTCGAACATCGAGGTCATCGACGGCATCGAACGCATTACGGGCATACGTCCCGCTTTCGTGAAAATGGATATGCAGGACAAAGCAAAGCTGCAACAACTGTTTGAAGACCACCCGAATATAAAAGGTGTAATCAATTTTGCAGCCAGCAAAGCGGTGGGCGAATCGGTGAAAAATCCCCTGCTCTACTACCGCAACAACCTCGTTACGCTGATGAACCTGCTCGACCTGATGCCGCAATACGGTGTGGAAGGTCTGGTATTTTCGTCGTCGTGCACGGTATACGGTCAGCCCGACCGTATGCCCGTCGATGAAACGGCGCCGATAAAACCGGCGATGTCGCCCTACGGCAACACGAAGCAGATATGCGAAGAAATCATCACCGACACGATACACGCCGGAGCGCCGTTCCGGTCGATATTGCTGCGCTACTTCAATCCGGTGGGCGCGCACCCCTCTGCCGAAATCGGCGAGCTGCCGCTCGGCGTGCCGCAAAATCTGCTGCCCTATGTTACGCAGACGGCTATCGGCATACGGGAACAGTTGAGCGTCTTTGGCGACGACTACGACACCCCCGACGGCTCGTGCATACGCGACTACATCTATGTGGTAGACCTTGCCAAAGCGCATGTAAAGGCTATCGAACGTATGCTCGAAAAGAAAAGCGCGGAGCCGGTGGAGGTATTCAACCTCGGCACGGGTCACGGCGTATCGGTGTTGGAGTTGATAAAAATTTTCGAGGAAACGACCGGCGTAAAACTCAATTACAAAATCGTGGGACGCCGCGAAGGCGACATCACGCAGGTGTGGGCAAATCCTGAAAAAGCCAACCGCGTATTGGGTTGGAAAGCCGAAGCATCGCTTGCCGACACGCTGGCATCGGCGTGGAAGTGGCAACTGCGCCTGCGCGAGAAAGGCATCATGTAATATGTGATATATTACCGACAGACCCCGAAAAACGTTGGTTTTTCGGGGTCTGTTTTTTTTATATCGTTACCTTTTATTTTACCGGAATTTTATCGATGCGCCGCCGGTGGCGGCCGCCTTCAAAATCGGTATTCAGAAAAGCGTCGAGAATATGCTGCGCCGTATCGGTGTCGATAAAGCGGCCGGGCATCACGCAGACATTGGCATCGTTGTGCTGACGCGCCAGTCGGGAAATTTCTTCGCTCCAACAGAGAGCGGCGCGTATGCCCTGATGTTTGTTGAGCGTCATGTTGATACCGTTGCCGCTGCCGCAAATGGCGATTCCCGGGTAGCACTCGCCGCGCTCCACCGCCTCTGCCAACGGGTGGGCATAGTCGGCATAGTCGCAACTCTCCGCCGAGCAGGTTCCGAAATCCCGATAAGGTATCTTCCTCTCTTCGAGCCATGAGAAAATAAACTGCTTCAATTCATATCCGGCATGGTCGCTGGCAAGACCTACCGGAACGTTTTTTTTCAAAATATTCATATATCCGACTATTTGTCAATCTTTACAAAGGTAAAACAATACCTGCGATACCGCAAATAAAAATCTTTTTTATTTTCAAAAAAACAATTATCTGATACAATTTTTATCCGCTTATCAAAGTTTTTATTAATTTTGTTGCACTATCGGAACTTTTCCGAGAAAAATTCCATAAACGAAAAAACGGAACGCGCGCCGCTCCTCTAAAAACAAAACAAAAATGAAAAAGGTATTGAAGATCACAGGGATTACAGGAATCGTCCTTGTTGTTGTTTTGGCAGTATTGCTTGTCCTTCCATTTCTATTGAAAGACAAGGTGGCGGAAATCGTCAAATCGGAAGCGAACAAAATGCTGAATGCCCGTTTGGAATTTGAGGAATTGGACATCAGTCTGCTGCGCAACTTTCCGAAAGCAACCATAGCGCTCGAAAAACTGTCGGTCGTAGGAATCGACCGCTTCGAAGGCGACACGCTGGCGGCTGCCGACGAAATAGCGGTTACGGTGGACATCATGAGCCTTTTCCGCGATTCCGGTTACGAAATCACGAACATTCTTCTCGACCGGCCGGTAATCAATGCGTTAGTGTGCAACGACAGCACGGTAAACTGGGACATCGTGAAGCCAACCGATGAAGTGGAGGATGATACGGACGAACCGGAAAGTTCATCGGCAATCAAATTGCAACTTCGGAAATTCCATATCAAAAAAGGCGCTATCGCCTACTATGACGAAGCCTCGAACATGAGTTTCCGCACCGGCGAATTAGATATTTTACTGAAAGGTGCGCTCAGCGGCTTGCAGACGACCCTGAAATGCGATGTTTCGGCAAAGCAGGTGTATTTTGCCATGGACGGCATTCCCTATCTGAAAGACGCGGAAATAGAAACCGACATGAAACTTCTCGCCGACCTCGAAAACTATAAATTCACACTCGATGAAAACGTGTTCAGACTGAACGCGATAGAAATGACGCTCGACGGCTGGGTCGCCATGCCCGACGACGCCATAGACATGGACATCTCCCTCTCCACGCCGAAAATCAACTTCAAAGACATTTTGTCGATGATTCCGGCTATCTACCAAAACAATTTCGCCGACCTGCAAACGTCGGGCAACGTTGCCCTCAAAGCCGTAGCCAAAGGGCGGCTGCAAGGCGAAAGCTATCCGGCATTTACCGTAAATCTCGATGTGAACAACGCCAAAGTGTTCTACACGGGAATGCCCAAGTCGGTGGACGACATCGCCATAGCCCTGCGTGTCGATAATCCGGGCGGCGACCTCGACGGTACGACCATCGCCCTCGACCCGTTCCGCTTCACTTTCGCGGGCAATCCGTTCGCCCTCACGCTGAACGCCTCCACGCCCCTCTCCGACCTGCATTTCAAGGCGACTGCCGACGGTACGATAAATCTCGGCGGCGTGAAAGATATTTATCCGCTGGGCGACGACACCGACCTGAACGGCATCATCGCTGCCAATCTGAAACTCGGCGGAAAAATGTCGGATATCGAAAACGAACGTTACCAAAACATCGAGGGCGAAGGCAGCTTCTCTATCACGGATATGAAACTCGTCATGCCCGACCTGCCCCCCGTAACGCTGTCGAAAGCCGAAGCGCAAGTATCGCCGAAAGCCCTTACGCTAAGCCGTCTCGACCTGCTCATCGGGCGCAGCGACCTGCACGCCAAAGGCGAGGTAAGCAACTACCTGCCTTACGTGCTGAACAACGAAACGCTGAACGGCTCGCTGACACTCGCTTCGTCGCTGCTCGACCTCAACGAACTGATGGGCGAATCGACGGAAGAGGAAACCGCTGCTACCGAAAGTGAAACGCCGGCTGCCGACACGGCCGGCTCCGATGAATTTGCCATTCCCGAAAATCTGAATCTCGCCTTGCAAACGAATATCGACAAAATTCTGTTCCAAGACATGACGCTGGGTCATTTTGCCGGCAAGGTTACCCTTAATAAGGGTGTCGCCGATCTTTCGCTCGCGAACATAAAGCTCGACATGCCCGACATGCCGGCGATAGGCGTATCGAAAGCCGACCTGCGCGCCACCACCGACGCCCTTACGCTGAGCCGCTTCGACCTCACCGTCGGGCGCAGCAACCTGCACGCCAAAGGACAGGTGAGCAACTATATGCCTTATCTGTTGCAGGGCAAGACGCTGCACGGCTCGCTGACGCTTACCTCGTCGCTGCTCGACCTCAACGAACTGATGGGCGAATCGACGGAAACCGAAACTGCCGCAGCCGATGAAGCGGCCGACACGTCGGCACTCGAAGTGTTCGTCGTGCCCACCGATTTAGACCTCGCCCTGCAAGCGAGCGTCGGCAAAATTCTTTTCCAGAAAATGACGCTCGACCGCTTTACGGGCAAAGTAACGGTTGCCGACGGTACGGTGAAGATTGACCCGCTGTCGGTCGATGCCTTCGGCGGCGCCCTTGCGGCCAACGCCTCGTACAGCACGGCGCAATCGCCCGAGTCGCCGGCGGTAACTTTCGACCTCGACATACAGAAAGCCCGATTCGAAGAGATATTCAAACAGCTCGACATGGTGCAGCAACTCGTGCCGCTGTTCTCCAAAACGGGCGGCTCCTGCTCCCTGTCGCTCGACATGAACTGCCGCCTCGACGCGCAAATGTCGCCGATGTTGGAAACGCTTTCGGCAAAAGGCCGGCTGAAATCGAACGACATTCGCATACAAAACATCGACGTATTCGACCAACTCGCCACGCTGTTGAAAAACGACAAACTGCGCCGCATCGAAGCGAAAGACATCGACATCGCCTTTGCTATCGATAACGGACGCATCACGACTTCGCCCTTCGACCTGAAACTGGGCAATATCCTTCTGACGCTCTCCGGCTCGACGGGGCTCGACCAGACCATCGACTACACCGCCGTCATCGACCTGAGCAAAGAGAAAGCGGGCGAATACGTGGGAACGGTGACGGCGAAAATCGGCGGCACGTTCACCAAGCCCGACATCAAAGTCGATTTGGGCGCAGCCGTAAAACAAGCTGTTACCAACAAGGTCATCGAAGCCATCGCCGGCAAAGGCACGACCGACGAACAGGTAGCCAACATACGGAAACAAGCCGACGAAGCCGGCAAAAAATTGGTGGAAGCTGCCGAAAAAGAAGGCCAGAAATTGGTGGACGGCGCCAAAAATCCGCTGGCAAAAGTAGCTGCCGAAGCCGCCAAGAAGAAAATGGTGGAAGAAGCCAAGAAACAAGCCTCGCGGCTGGCCGACGAAGCCGAAGCCAAGATACGCGAAATGAAAGGAGAATAACCCGAAAAATCCATTTCCATGATTACCGAAGAACCTCTCACCGATTTGATTTTTAATGCGAACGATTACCGTTTCAAAATGATACAGGTAAAAGGCGGCACGTTCATGATGGGCGCATCGCCCGACGACGAAGACGCCAAATTCTGGGAGCAGCCGGCACACCGTGTTACGCTGCCGTCGTTCTACATCGGCGAGACCTGTGTTACTGAGGAGTTGTGGACGGAAGTCATGGGCGAAATTCCCTATAAAGCGGTTCTGGGCTCCTTTCTGCCGATGACGGGCGTTTCGTGGAATATGTGTCAGGAGTTTTTGAAAAAGTTGAACGAATGCACGGGCAAACAATTCCGCCTCCCCACCGAGGCCGAGTGGGAATTTGCCGCACGGGGCGGCACGTTGAGCCGCGGCTGCCGATACAGCGGCAGCAACTCTATTCTGCAAGTGGGGTGGTACCGCGACAACACCGACAATACGGTGCAGCCGATTGGCACGAAAGCCCCCAACGAACTCGGATTGTTCGACATGAGCGGCAACGTGTGGGAGTGGTGCAGCGACTTCTACGGCAAGTACACCCGCGAAACGCAAATCAATCCGCGAGGCCCGCGGGACGGCAAGCGGCGGGTACTGCGCGGCGGCAGCGCATACAATCAGGCAGAAGACTGCCGCGTGACATACCGTTTCAGTAATCCCCCTGTCAATGCCTATGCCCATTTCGGGCTGCGCCTCGCCCTAAACGCCTGACAGATATTTTCCTACAAAAACGCAAGGACACGAAACCGGTGTCCTTGCGTTTTCTTTATACCGTCGCCAACGGGAAGAATAAAAAGCCGCCCCGCCATTCACATGGCAGGGTGGCGGTCAAAATTATTTACAACGATTTTTCCTATCTTACAGCAACATCGTTTCGCTATCGGGCGATAATCATCTTCTTGCCGTTCACGATGTAGGCGCCATTCTGTAACGTTTTGAGGTCGGCGGCATCGTTCGTTTCGAGTACCGGTACGCCTTGCAGATTATATACCGTTATGTGTCCGGTATCTGCCTGCGTTTCCGTTATCGACGACGGGTCGTCCGGCTCGTCAGGTTCTACGGGCTCCGGCGCTTTTATCGTGTAGGTATAAACGAGTTCGGGGTTGCTATGTCCCGTTTTCGGGTCGGCAGCAAAGACGTCGTCGCCGAATGTTCCTGCCGGAATTACGAGCAGATAGGTGCCTGCTTCTGTCAGGCTGTATTCGGCTGCTTTCGTCTGTTCGTCGCCTTGCAGGGTGATAATGAAACTTTTTCCGTCTTCACTCGCTGTAATGCTGGCGGGATAGTATGCCGAGCTGTCGGTTTTCATCACCGCAGCCGAGTCGCCTACGAGGGCGGGACGCTCGTCGAAAGTGAGCGTAAAGGTGGAGAGGGCGGTTATCGTTTCGTCGTTTTCAACGGGAGTTATCGTCGGTGCGGCTTCGAAGTCGTATGCCACGATCGGCAATATCTCTCCGAACTCGCTCCACCCTTCGGCGGCTTTATACAATTCTACCGATTCGGCAGGTACATAGAGCGTGCAGTTGGTACAATTGACATCATTGTAGAAATAATAGGCTACCGGTGTCGGATTATAAGCCGTTACCGACGTCAAGCCGGTGCACTGCCAAAAAGCATCTTCGCCGATAGTTTGAACATTCTTACCTATCGTTACCGATGTCAAGCCGTCGCAACCGGAAAAAGCATGACCGCCGATGACCTTAACTTCTTTTGGTATGGTGTATTGGGTCAATCCGCTCGGTGCAAAGGCTTTCAAGGTATCGTTTATGACAAGACAACGATGATCGGCTGTTGCAATTTTCCCTTCGAAATTTTTCAAACCACTACACCCATAAAAAGCATCGTCGCCGATAACCTGAACACTCTCAGGAATTGTTACCGACGTCAAACCGCTGCAATCGGTAAAAGCATAGTCGCCGATAGCAGTAACACTCTCGGGTATCGTTACCGATGTCAGGCCGTCGCAATTCCGAAAAGCCAAGTCGCCGATAGTGGTAACACCGTCGCCTATCGTTACCTCCGTCAAATTTTCGCAATACGCAAAAGCACTGCTGCCGATAGTGGTAACGCTATTACCTATCGTTACCGATGTCAAGCCCGAGCAAAAGGAAAAAGCTCCGTCACCGATAGTGGTAACACCCTCACCTATCGTTACCGATGTCAAACCCGAACAATCCCTAAAAGCCTCGTCGCCGATAGCGGTAACACTCTCACCTATCGTTACCGATGTCAAGCTGCTGCAACTGGAAAAAGCTCTGCCGCCGATGACCTTAACTTCGTCCGGTATGGTGTATTGGGGCAATCCGCTCGGTGCAAAGGATTTCAAGGTATCGTTTACGATAAGACAGCGCCCGTTGTCCGATGCAAATTTTCCCTTAAATTCGGTCAAATCGCTGCAACCGGAAAAAGCCCCATCGCCGATAGCGGTAACCCTCTCGGGTATCGTTACCGATGTTAAGCCGTCGCAATAGGAAAAAGCCCTGTCGCCGATAAAAGTAACACTCTCGGGTATCGTTACCGACGTCAAACTCGAACAACCATTAAAAGCATAGTCACCGATAGTGGTAACGCCGTCGCCTATCGTTACCGACGTCAAACTCGAACAACCATTAAAAGCATAGTCACCGATAGTCTGAACACTTTCAGGAATTGTTACCTCCGTCAAGTCATAGCAATTATCAAAAGCCCACTCGCCGATAGTAGTAACACCGTCGCCTATCGTTACCGACGTCAAGTTATGGCAGCGACGAAAAGTCTCCTCGCCGATAGCGGTAACCCGATATTCGACATCCCCATACGTTACCGTTGCGGGAATGGTTACATCGCCCGAATAATTACCCGTCGTAACTTCGACCGTCTTGTCGTCCGACGAAGTAATGTTGTAATAAATACCGTCTGCCTTAAAGTCATAGTCATACGCCCACGCGGCAGGAGTAGACAGGCATACGGACAAAAACATAAAAAACAGTGTTCGTTTCATTTTGTCGTAATTTTATAGGTTAATAAATCGCTACAAATGTAGTCTTAGAAAATAAATTTACAAAACTTTCCGCTAAAAATTTTTAGTTTCATTCGCAAAATGCGCTCCGAATCGGAAGTGTACAATCGTTCTTTTTTCATGTTTCAAAAATTTGTGCCCGCTGTTCCACGACAAGGCGTTAATAATAAGCATAATAAAATAAAAGCGTGAGGAACAATCTCCGTTTATCTTGTATAAGGTATCGCCAAACACCCACAAAGAAATAAACAGCTACCCCACGCCTGCCATATATGAACACCTCACGGCGCATATCGGCTGCATGAGCGTTTATACTGTCTACCCTTCTTTGTTGAAATTTTTGGCGAATTTTATACAAAGGATAAAACGAAACGCTTTACGAATCAATCGTTTGCGGAGAACCACCGTTCCCCGTATCGCCACAAAGATACGAAAAATATCGTTCCTGCAAACATTCCTGCCGGGCAGCTTGCAAATTTTATCGGATAATTTTCGAAAAACGAATATTTCTGAATTTTTTACCGTCTTGCCGACAAGGGCATACGGACGTGAAAGAAAATTAAAATAGTTCTATTATAACCTACTTCACGAATTTTATTCGTAAATTTGTAAATTATTTCGATTTCATACCGGATATGTTGTCCGATATGAATATTTTTAACCAAACGGAGATGAAAAAGGTATCGATATTTCTCGCAGCGCTGCTGCTCTTATCGGCAGGCTGCCGGCAAAAGAGCGGAGGAACCGGCGCGGCAAACGGAACGGAAACGGCTGCGGCGGGCGATTCGCTGACGGGCAGCATTTCGTTTTCGGGGGCATTCGCGCTCTATCCGATGGTGGTGAAATGGTCGGAAGAGTTTCGCAAGCTGCACCCGCAGGTGCGCATCGACATTTCGGGCGGCGGTGCCGGCAAAGGCATGACCGACGCGCTGGCGAAGGTCGTGGATCTGGGCATGGTGTCGCGCGAGATTTACGACGTGGAAAAAGAGAACGGGGCTTTCGGCTTCGCCGTTACGAAAGATGCCGTAGTGGCTACGATAAACCGTGAAAATCCGCTGTACGACGAGCTTTGCCGCAAGGGGCTGCGCCGCGAAACGGCATCGGCTCTGTGGAACAACGAATACGCCACCTACGGCGACTTGCTGGGTACCGACAGCAGCATACCCATACACGTATACACCCGCTCCGACGCCTGCGGCGCTGCGGAAACGTGGGCGGCGTGGTTCGGCAAACGACAGGAACAGCTCGAAGGCACGGCGGTGTACAGCGACCCGGGCGTGGCTGCCGCCATACAGAAAGACAAAGTGGGCATCGGCTACAACAACATCGCCTATATATATGATATGCGCACGCGCAAGCCTTACGAGGGCATGGCGGTGCTCCCTATCGACACCGATGAAAACGGGCAAATAGACGCGGACGAACTTTTCTACGACACGACACCGGATTTGATTGCCGCCATAAGCGACGGCCGCTACCCCTCGCCTCCCGCCCGCAACCTCTACTTGGTAAGCAACGGCACACCGCAAAGCGAGGTCGTGGTGGAATTTATACGATTCGCCTTGACGGAAGGGCAGAAATATGCCATAGAAACAGGCTACATACCGCTGCCGCAAAGTACGATAGACCGCGAACTCGCCAAACTGAACCCCTAACATCATGAGCCTCCCGCTGCTGCAACGACGCCTCTACAAAGACAAAGTCATGCGTACGCTTATGCGCGTACTGACGTGGCTGTCGCTGTTTTTATTGGTGGCGATAGGCATCGGTCTGTTTTTCAAAAGCCGATTGATACTGTCGGAGCACTCGCTGTGGGAGCTGCTGTCGGGGTCGGCATGGAAGCCGCTCAGCGGGGAATTCGGATTCCTGCCTTTCATCGTGGGGACACTGTTCGTTACGGCACTGTCGATAGCCATTGCGCTGCCTATCGCCCTGCTGTCGGCCCTGTTCCTGACGGAGTATGCCGGCTCGTGGGTGAAGCGGGTGGTGTTTCCCATATTCGATATTCTGGCAGGCATACCCTCCGTCGTGTACGGCGTGTGGGGCACACTCATCATCGTGCCGTGGATTGCCGACCGGCTGGGTCCGAAATTCGTGGATTACACGAGCGGCTACACGGTGCTGGCGAGCGGCGTGGTGCTGGGCGTGATGATACTGCCCATACTGGTAAGCCTGCTCATCGAGATTTTCACTATCGTGCCGCAGGACTATCGCGAAGCGTCGGCATCGCTGGGCGCGACCAAGTGGCAGACCTGCTGGAAAGTGATTTTGCGGAAAGCGCTGCCGGGTATCGTCGCCGCCGTGGTGCTCTCCATATCAAAAGCCTTCGGCGAAACCATCGCGGTACTGATGGTGTGCGGCAACTACGCGGCGATACCGCGCTCGCTGTTCGACCCGTGCTACCCCCTGCCCGCCCTCATCGCCAACAACTACGGCGAAATGCTCTCGCTGCCGCTGTATGAATCGGCACTGATGTTCGCCGCCTTCATTTTGTTTTTCATCATCTTGATATTCAACATTATTTCGCGGTGGGTGCTGCGGAATATCGAACGGAATTTCAAACTTTGACCGGATAAGGAGCTGCACCATGAAAAGCAAATTCATCGTTGAAAAAATATTTCTCGGACTGATGATTATTTCGGTAATCCTCGTCTTCGGATTTTTGGGAAGCATTCTTATCACGATCGTGCGCAACGGCTGGCCTGCCATGTCGTGGGACATGATAACGCAGCTGCCGGGCGGCGGATTCTACATCGGCAAAGAGGGCGGCGTGCTCAACGCTATCGTGGGCTCGCTCTACATCGTGGGTGCCTCGACGGTATTGGGGCTGTTTATCAGCATACCTATCGTATTCTATATCAACATCTACCTGAAAAGCGACTCGAAGCTGGCAAGCATCTCGCGGCTGTCGTTCGACGTGCTTTACGGCATACCGTCGATAGTCTACGGCGCATTCGGATTCGCCATCATGATTTCGCTCGGGCTGCGCACCTCGCTGCTGGGCGGCATCATCGTCATCACGCTGCTCATCATACCCATATTCGTGCGGTCGATGGACGAAGTGGCGCGACAGCTGCCCCGCCACCTGCTCGATGCCACCTACTCGCTGGGCGCCACGCGCTACGAAGTCATCAAAGTGGCGATACGGCAGATACTGCCGGGCATAGCCACCGCCACGCTGCTGTCGATAGGCCGCGCCATAGGCGACGCGGCAGGCGTGATGTTCACCGCCGGATTCACCGACAGCATACCCACGTCGCTCGACCAGCCCGCCGCCACGCTGCCGCTGGCTATCTTCTTCCAGCTGAGCAGCCCCATACCCGACGTGCGCGAACGCGCCTACGCCGCCGCCATGCTGCTTACGCTTATCGTATTGGTATTGAGCATTGTCGGGCGCATGATTACCCACAGATTCTCTAAAAACAAGATAAAATAATGGAGAAAGAAAAATCGGAATCGTCCCGCATATTGCAGCGGTTCGCTTTTTGGAAAAGCAGTACCGAAAAACCGGAGACGCCCTTCGTCGAAGAAACGGGAGAAAAAAGCGAAGACGCGGTTATCGACATCGAAAACCTGAACGTCTATATCCGCGAACAACATATCTTGAAAAACATCAATTTGTCCCTGCACGACAAAAAGATAACCTGCATCATCGGTCCTTCGGGGTGCGGAAAAACCACGCTCCTGCGCAGCATCAATCGCATGATAGAGACGACCGAACACCTGCGCGTTACGGGTCGCGTGTGCGTGGACGGCGAAGACATTTACGACCGGAAAGCCGAAATCACCCATATCCGCAAAAAAATAGGACTGCTCTCGCAGCGCCCCACCCCGCTGCCCATGTCGATATACGACAACATAACCTACGGCTGCCGCATACACGGGGAACGCAACCGCAAGAAACTCGACGGCATCGTGGAAAAATACCTGCGCAACGTGAATCTGTGGGACGAGGTGAAAGACCGCCTGCACACGCCGGCGTCGGCACTCTCCATCGGACAGCAGCAGCGGCTGTGCCTCGCACGCGGTCTCGCGGTGGAGCCGCAATTCATTCTCGCCGACGAATCGACGTCGGCGCTCGACCCCATATCGAGCAAGCACATCGAAGACCTCTTCGCCAAACTGCGCAAACGCTACGGCATCATCATGGTAACGCACACGCTGCGTCAGGCGCTGCGCATCGCCGACTACGTGATATTCATGTATATGGGCGAAGTGATAGAGCAAGGCACGGCGGAAGAGCTTTTCAAAAATCCGCAGCACGAACTCACCAAACAGTACCTCAGCGGGGTATTCAGCTAAAAACTTTTCTGCTGCCGGCGACAGAGCAAACGGAAACCGCCGGCGGCTACTCCAAAATTTCGTCGCACGTGTAGTTGAGAAAGCGGTTGAACGGCTGCATCAGCAGCAATTCTTCGGCAGCACGGTGCAGCCACTCTTTTTGTTGGAAAAACGATTCGTCCTTGTGCCCATACACCGTGTAGTCGCGCTGCATCAACAGCTCGGGATAGGCAAAATCCTTAGGAAAAGGACGCGGCATGATTTTGAGGCTGCGCTCGGTGTCGAGCCCTGTATAGAGCCGCTTGAAGTCGGGATTCTCCAATATCTCGCGAAACTCGTCGCAATTGTCGTACACGGCTTGCCGCACGGCTTTCAGCAAATGCGGCTCGGGGCACCACAAGCCGCCGGCATACAAACAATTATCCGGCTCGATGTGGAGGTAATAACCCGCACGCGGCGAGTTTTTGCCGCCCCGCACCATGTATGCCGAAAAATAGGTTTTATAAGGCGTTTTGTCTTGCGAGAAACGTATGTCGCGGTAGATGCGGAACATGCAGTCTTTGGCTTCGAGCCCGCGCAACTCCTCGTCCTTTTCGCTAAGCAGGGCTATGATTTTGTCGATATACAATTCAAAATCTTTCCGCAGACGCATGTATTCCTCTTTGTGGGCATTGAACCACTCGCGGTTGTTGTGTTGGCGCAGACGGCGCAGGAAATCCAAAATCTCTTTCATGACGATGCGATTGTTTTCGACAACGAAAATAATCAATATTTCAAAAAATTCCTATCCCCGCCGATAAAAATCGTCCCGCTGCTTTACCCTTTCTGCTCGACAAAAAGGTTTTATTTGTTTTCGAAGTGGTCGAAATTCTTGCGGCGGAAAATGAAGTTGCGCCCCAAATATTTTTCGCGCACGACGGGATTTTCCGCCAACTCTTCGGAGGTGCCCTGAAAGAGTATCTTACCCTCGAAAAGCAGATAGGCGCGGTCGGTAATACTCAGGGTTTCAGGAGCATTGTGGTCAGTAATAAGTATGCCGATGTTTTTCTCTTTGAGCTTGTAAACGATATACTGTATGTCTTCGACGGCAATGGGATCGACGCCGGCAAAAGGTTCGTCGAGCATGATGAATTTGGGGTCAATAGCCAGACAGCGGGCTATCTCCGTGCGGCGGCGTTCACCGCCCGAAAGGCGGTCGCCCAAGTTCTTGCGCACTTTCTCCAAACGAAATTCGGCAATAAGGCTTTCCAGTTTTTCCTTTTGGTATTCCTTGCTTTTTCCCGTCATCTGCAAGACGGCTATCAAATTGTCCTCGACCGAGAGTTTGCGAAACACCGATGCTTCCTGTGCCAGATAGCCGATGCCATACTGCGCCCGACGGAATACGGGGAAAGTGGTAATATCCAAATCGTTGAGAAATATGCGGCCTTCGTTCGGGGTTATCAGTCCGGTCGTCATATAGAAAGTGGTCGTCTTGCCCGCGCCGTTGGGGCCGAGCAAGCCCACGATTTCGCCCTGCCGCACATCGATAGAAACATGATTGGCGACGGTGCGCTGACCGTATTTCTTCACCAAGTCTTCGGTGCGCAGCACCATTTTTCCCTCAGCGGCAATCTTCGCCATTTCTTCGGGACCGGGCACCGCCTCTTTCTTCCGCAGGGGAAAATGAATATCGTGAAACCGTTTCATAGCGAACAAAGGTAATGATTTTTTATCGCTCTGCGGCAAACCGTACATATTTTTTTTACAGCTTTAAAACGGTAGAGTCAACCAGCAAGTGCAACATTACAAAAAAAGATTGAAGAAACACTCTTTTGGGGAGTTAAAGTTGAGTTTTTGACGAGGTCTTGCATTAATTTGTTTTTAATGATTTTTATTTTTCGGTCGGAAAGGGTATTTATATCGGTTCCTTTCGGTATGTATTGGCGT
>CANQAM010000038.1 GCA_947589325.1 uncultured Bacteroidales bacterium
TTTTTCCTGTTTCCATATTCGAGTCATTAAATGTTATACAATAATACAAATGTAATCATTTTTTTGAAAAGATGATTCAACAGGTGCTTTTATTCACAAAAAAAGAGAGCCTTGTATGCAAGACTCTCTCTTCAAGCGGATATTCGCGGAATTTATTGAATGCCGGAAGTTTCGACTTCTTTGTTTATCTTCTTTACCAAACCTTGCAGCACGGTGCCCGGACCGACTTCGGTGAACGAAGTGGCGCCGTCGGCAATCATGTGGAGCACCGTTTGCGTCCAGCGCACGGGGGCGGTCAGTTGGGCGATAAGATTCTTCTTTATGGCATCGGGATCGGTTTCCGCCTGAGCCGTTACGTTTTGGTAAACGGGGCATTTCGGAGCGTGGAATTGCGTGCGGGCTATGGCGTCGGCGAGTTCGGCACGGGCAGGCTCCATAATGGGCGAATGGAATGCGCCGCCCACTTTGAGTTTCAATGCCCGTTTGGCGCCGGCGGCGAGCATTTTTTCGCAAGCGGCGTCGATAGCGGCTTCTTCGCCGGAAATGACGACCTGACCCGGACAATTGTAGTTTGCCGGCACGACGATGCCTCCGGTTACCGAGCGGCAGATTTCTTCTATTTTTTCATCGGGAAGCGCCAAGACAGCCGCCATAGTCGAAGGTTTGGCTTCGCAGGCTTTCTGCATGGCACGGGCGCGGGCGGCAACCAGACGCACGCCGTCGTCGAAAGAGAGGGCGTCGGCAGCTACTAATGCCGAAAATTCGCCGAGCGAGTGTCCTGCCACCATATCGGGGCAAAAGTCCGCTCCCATGGTTTTCGCCAGAATCACCGAGTGCAGGAATATGGCGGGCTGCGTTACTTTGGTCTGACGCAGGTCTTCGTCGGTTCCGGCAAACATCAGGTCGGTAATGCGGAATCCTAATATTTCATCGGCTTTTTCGAACAGGGATTTTGCCGTATCGTTCGTTTCGTACAACGTTTTACCCATACCTACGAACTGGGCGCCTTGTCCCGGGAATACAAATGCTTTCATACTCTTTACGTTTATGTTTCTAAGACGCCGCAAAGGTAAACATTTTTATCCGAATCTCATCAAAGATTCGACACGTATCGGCAACACAACCTAACTTGATTTGCGACAGTCGTGAATCAATCTTCTTTTTCGGGGGTATTGAGGTCGAGCACCTCTTTGTCGCCGCTCTTGTCGAAATACTGCTTGCGGAGGGGATTGGCGCGCTCCTCCTTGTTGCGCGCCCGATTGACGCAGACGTCCGCTGCCAGATAGAGCGCGTTGCGGAATGAAAGCTCCGATGCCACGTTTTTGCCCGTGATGTCGTAGGCGGTGCCGTGCGCAGGCGAGGTGCGGACGATCGGCAGACCGGCGGTGAAATTGACGCCGTCGTCCATAGCAAGGGTTTTGAACGGCGCCAAGCCCTGATCGTGGTACATCGCCAGTACGCCGTCGAATTGGGCGAAATGCCCCGAGCCGAAGAATCCGTCGGCGGCATACGGTCCGAAACAGAGTATTCCCTGTCTGCCCGCTTCTTCGAGGGCGGGAACGATGACGTTTTGTTCCTCGTCGCCCAAGAGTCCGCTTTCGCCGGCGTGCGGATTGAGCGACAGCACGGCGATGCGGGGCTTTTCTATACGGAAGTCGTCGCGCAGGCTGCTGTTGAAAATGGCGAGCTTTTCGAGTATGGCGTCTTTCGTTATGAGGGAGGGTACTTTGGCGAGCGGCACGTGCGTGGTAACCAATGCCACCCGTATGCGTTCATTAAGCAGAATCATCAACGATTTTTTGCCCTGCCCCACCCGATTTTCAAAATATTCGGTGTGTCCGGGAAAATCGAAGCGGTCGGACTGTATAGTGTGCTTGTTGATAGGTGCGGTAACGATGGCGTCGAGGAAACCCGCCTGCAAATCGGCAGTGGCGGCTTCGAGCGCCAAAAATGCGGCTTCGCCCGCTTGCGGAGTGGCTTTGGCGAGTTCCACTTTGAGTTCTTCCTCAAAGCAGTTTATCATGTTCACTTTTCCCTCCGCACAGTATTCCGCCGAAGTGATCATATTGAAATTGAAAGGCGGCAGGTCGAGCGCCTTGCGGTGATAGGCTGCCACTTTCGACGCGCCATAGACTATCGGGGTGCACACCTCGACGATATGCGGGTCTGCCAACGTTTTCAATATCACTTCATAACTCACGCCGTTGATGTCGCCGTGCGTGATGCCTATTCTTAATTTACGTTCCATTGTCTTCTGTTTTAAGCGGTAAAGCAGTTATCGCAACGCTAAGGTAGCGATTCTTCCCGTAATATCAAAATTATCGTTTCTTTTTAGCAATTTTTCCGACTGAAAGAGCCGGCGACAGCAAGGTGTCCGATTTTCGGCAGACACGGGTTTCGTCATTCCTCCGCCGACTGTTTTCGTGCGGTGGAGAGCATACCGCAGGCGGCTTTCACGTCTTCGCCGCGCGAAGCGCGTATAGTGCATATCAACCCCTTGCGGGAGAGGGCGTCGCGGAACGCCTCCATTTTTTCGACGGTGGGGCTGTGCAGGTCGAGCTGCGGTATGACGTGAAAACGTATCAGGTTGATGCGGCACTCCAAGCCTTTGAGCAGCCGCCCCAAAGCATCGATGTGCGCAGGTGTATCGTTGATGCCCTCGAACACGATGTACTCGAACGAGAGCCTCCGCTGGTGGCTAAAATCGTAGCGGCGCAGCAACTCGACGGTCTTTTCTATGGGCAGGGCTTTCTGTATGGGCATCATCGCCGCACGCTCCTCGCCAAAAGGGTTGTGCAGGCTCACCGCCAAATGGCAGCGGCTTTCGTCGAGAAAGCGGCACAGCCGGTCGGTAAGCCCGACAGTGGAAAGGGTGATGCGGCGCGGACTCCATGCGAATCCCCACTCGGCAGTGAGTATTTCCAGCGCTTTCATCACTTCGTCGATGTTGTCGAGCGGCTCGCCCATGCCCATGAATACGATGTTTGTCAAGGTGTCGCGTTCGGGAATGGAAACGACCTGATTGATGATTTCGGCGGCGGTAAGATTGCGTGTAAAACCCTGCCGACCCGTCATGCAGAAAGCGCAGTTCATCTTGCAGCCCACCTGCGACGACACGCAGAGGGTGGCGCGGTCGCCGTCGGGAATGTAAACGCTCTCCACAAAATCCCTGCCTACGGCAAACAGGTATTTTACCGTACCGTCGGTCGAACGGTTCGCTTCGACGGGGTCGGCATATCCGATTTCAAAATCGGCGGCAAGCCGCTCACGGGCGGCTTTCGACAAGTTGGTCATGTCGGCGATGCGGCGCACCGGTCGGCGGTAGAGCCATGATGCCATTTGGGCAGCGGCGAAACGGGGCATTCCGTATCGCTCGGCAACTGCCGACAGCTCCGACAACGTCTTTCCTGCCAAAAAAGAATCGGGTTCCATACACTTCGTTTATACAGCGGCAAAGGTAGTCAATATTTCGGGCAATACCTACGACAGGGAACAAAAAGCGCGGCAATCGAAATTTCGACTGCCGCGCCTGCGGAGGAAAAAATATGTTATCAATAGAATTTGATACGATTATCTTCGATATCGGCTTGCTCTTTGAGTACGGGCAGGAACTGACCCATCAACGAATAAACCCGCTGGTTGTATTTTTCGGTTTCGGCAGAGAGGTCTATCGGCTGCGTATTGAGCGTTTGGTCGGTAACCGTGAACATATACACGCCGCGTGCACCGGCAAGCGGGCCCTGCAATTTGCCTTTTTCGGCAACGGAAGCGGCGCCGATAAGTGCGTTTTCAGCTCCCAGACCGGCAATCGATGCGGTATTGAACGTAACGAATTTGGCTTCTTCCACTTTGGAATCCATCGCCTGTGCGGCAGCCGTTATGTTTGTCGGATTTTTGGTTTTCAGGTCGGCAGCGATTTTCTCGCCTTTCTTCTCGTTCAGCAACTCGCTGCGGAGGAATACTTCTACATTTTGTTGGGGCATATATCCTTTCTCCATGGCATTCGATACCATAGCCACGAGGAAACGGTTATCGACATTGAAGATTTCGGAAAGCACTCCGGGTTTGGTATTGAACGCCCATTTCACAATCGAGCGGCCGTCATTTACCGTACCGAAATTTATATCGTCGATACCCAGCGTAGCGGTATTTACCATCAACCCTTCGGCAGCGGCATTGGTTTCAAAATTTTCCGGTTTATTGTTGTTGGCGATGTACGAACTGATTTTGTTGTACAGCGTGCTGTACGTTTCAGAGCTGGGACGAACACCCATGACCAGTTGTGCCACATTGGCTTTTGCCACCGGCGATTTGCGGTCGGTTACCTGCACGAGATGTGTGCCGTAAGGCGAATCGATGCGCACCACTTCCTTGCTGTTGCCGCGGAAGCAATATTCCAAAAAGTCGTGTCCGAACTGCGCAGCTTCGGTTTCGGTAATCCAGCCGATTTCACCGCCGTTGGCGCCGGAATTTTGGTCATACGAGAACTGGCGAGCCAAAGCGGCAAAGTCGCCTCCATTTTTCAATACATTATAAATACTGTCGAGGCGAGCCGTCAGCACGGCGTTGCTCTGCAAGGGGAAAACAATATGACGTACATTCACCGAATCGGGAGCCGAGCTCTTGCCCATCAGGCGGTACATCTTGTACGATTCGTCCTCGAAGAAAGGCCCATATACATCGTCTACATTCGATTTTTCCACAAAATTTTTCATTTCGTCGTCCATCGAAGCGACAGCCACGTAGGCTTCGCTGTAAGGAACGTCGGTATTGAAAGAGAGAAATCCGTTCATATCCTTGGCGGCAGCAAAACCGTCGCGCAGCTCACTGACTTTTTTCTCGGTGGCTTTATAGTCGGCTTCGCTCGGAACAATATCCACCGCAATGTATTTGATGGTGCGGTTGGCGTCCTGTTTGTAACGCTCCTTATTTTTGTGATAGGCAGCATTCAACTCTTCGTTCGACACGGTAACATCGTCGTTCGACACGGCGGTGTAGGGTTGCAGAGCGTAATCGAACTGCACCGTGCGGCGCGCAGCGTCGTAAGAGGCTTGCAAATCGTATTTGTTGGGAGCCATCGTGCGCAACACCAAATTGAAATATTTTTCAGCCAAACGCTGTTTTTGCACTTCGTTCTTGGTATTCTCCCACATGGTGCGGTATTCGAGAATCTGCTCCACCACATTTTCGGGATATTGCGAAAAATCGTCGCTGTAAATGGTCTGCACGAAATTCAGCAAATCGGCTTTGCTCTGGAATTGCTGCTGTACCTGCGGCGCGATGTGGTCACCGTAGAGCAGGTCATTCAACTCCTCATTCGATACGGTAACGCCCACTTCGGCAGCGGCATCGCTTACGACCATCTCTTCCACGAGTTGGTCGAACACGCTTTTATTGATACGGTCGGAATATCCTTCGGGCATTGCCGTTCCGTATTGACGGCGGAAAAGATTCTGCATCTCTTCGGTGCGGCGGCTTACTAATTCCGAAAATTCCTGCGTCGTAACTTTGTTACCGTTTACTACGACGACTTTATCCTGCATCATGCGGAAAAACGTGTTCGCCGAATTAAGAAAGTCGCCGATGATGAATGCCAGCAAGGCAACGCCGATAACAACGACGAGCAAACCGGCTTTGTTTCTGATTTTCTGTAATGTAGCCATTTATATGTTCTGTTTTTAAGTTTACGATAATATAGCTTGCCTATTATAAGCGCACAAAGATACAAAAAAAAAGTTATCCGCGACATTCCCCGCGTTTTTTTCTGATTTTATTAAATTCATCTTCTATGTTTAATTGGCAAAAATTATACCTATCCTCGCAACGGTTATATATAACATGAAGTTTCAACCATGAAATCAATCTACCATGAAAAAACAGACACAGAAACAATCCCCGCAATCGTATCGGTATTATTAAATTAAATCGGCACCGGACAACTTTTTATTTATAAAAAACTGTCGAGAAAATATTTTCCCGACAGTCCTGAGTGAGTAGTGTTAGTGCAGCTTATTTTAATGCAACGGAAATTCAATTTCTTTTATCACCTATCCGGCAATTGTTTTCAAGGCGATTGATTCTTCCATCAAAGATATAGTGTACCTCAACTATTTCTTTAATTTAGAATTAAATATTTCTTTGAATTTTTCTCTGTCAAAATTCAATTTCAACTTCTCATCATTAGCCAAGGAATCTTCGATTGCTTTCTCAATTTCAAT
Organism: uncultured Bacteroidales bacterium; assembly: GCA_947589325.1. GTDB lineage: Bacteria > Bacteroidota > Bacteroidia > Bacteroidales > UBA11471 > Caccoplasma. The sequence goes on from CANQAM010000038.1 coordinate 6,219, forward strand.
TTTAGGCATTTGCATACATACATAGTAACGGAAATGATCATCTTCACGATAAATTTTTTCTTCAACAATCTGTATATCCAACAGTTTTTGTTGAACAGTCGTATACGACATTTCCTCATATTGTGATTCATTTTCGGTACCCAGCGACGTATTCATTACATTCAAATAACTTTCAATCACCAGCTGCAATTCAGCTTGAATATTGGCGGCAAGCTCTTGACGGCAATTCTGCATAGCAATTTTCTGAGCAATACTTCTATCGGTACTTACACCATTTTGTACAGCCCGGAAATAATTTTCATCGCTATGATATTGTTCACCGGTCATAGGAGTTACGTCTTCTTTCATTCCCGAAGGTCGTGTCGAAGCACACGATGTCAAACCGATAAGCAGAAGGAGCAAGGCTCCATAAAAAAATTTTTTCATACTCTTATTATTTACGTTTAACATTAATTTTTTCTCAACTTATATGGTAAGATAAATTTCACGTCTGTTTCCATTCCGTTTTTAGGGTTATACAATTTCATAACTCCATCAGCGAGCTGTTTATCATGATTGTCTTGTGCGGAAGCCGTGGAAGTGAATTGCAAAAGATGAGTTCCTTTCCCTGCAAAAGATATTTTTCCCGAAGTCATTGTCAATACCGACAATTCCGGTATATAAACCTCTACAGCGGATACTATAAACTCATTTTGTGTCTGTGAACGCAAAGAAATGTTTACAACCCATTCTGTTTCCGACGACGCAGGTTCTACAACGATAGTGCCATACGGACGGACGAAAATTTTATTTTCAAGCGGATTGAAAACTACCGTATATGCCAGAGTATGTCCACTAAACGAGTATTTAATATCTATCTTATTTTCTTCTCCTGCAATTCCCTGCTCGTCGTACAAGAGAACATACTCATCGTCATCGCGTACGACCCGCATATTCATGGCATAATCGCTATTGAGTTTCGGTGTACGATCGGTAAAAACCCTTCTGCCATGCAAAGTCAAATGGTAACGAAAATATCCCAAAACGGCACTATCAGTAGCCAAAGCCACTTCGCCTCCCATATTGCGAAACCGCGATTGCAACATCTTGGCTTCATTCAGACGAGTATCATCGAAAAAATACGATATAAGCGCATTCAATTCGGCAAGGGCTTGGTCGATATATGCCAAATTATCGAATGTTTCGGCATTATTACGTATTGTTTCAAGACGTTCGGTATAACTATTATCTATTTTTTTGAAAGCGGCTATGGCATTACGACGTTCCTGCTCCGTAAACGGATATTTCACATGACATACATAATAATAGCGCTTTTCGTTTTTTATCATTCTTCGCTCCCAATATATATCATCTGCTTTTGAAAGAGATAATCCGCATAAATACGGCAAGGCAGCAGATTTCGTATCGACTTGCGAAGAATAATTCTGTAAAATATCCACTACCTCGTTTTGGTACGTTTGATTTTGGTAAAAGTTTTCCGATGAAACGACATTCACTGCAATAGAATTTATGATATACTGACGAATATCGTTCATGCACTGTTTCTGTGCGGCATCAAGTGTTTCTGCGGTTGCCGAAACACTGAAATAATCATTTGTAGACATGCCGATCCAGTCCGGAGTTTTTTTCGCACTACGCTCTACGATTTTCTCTTTCTGCGCAAAACTCATTGAACAGAACAAAGAGAATATCATCAATATTATTGCAATACGCTTCATTTCTTCCGGCTATGATTTTCAATTAAAGTTTAGGGGGCATATTCTGTAAAGGCGGAGGTGTCGCAGCAACGGAAAACATCGACAATATATCCGGCACATTACCTGCCCGCTCCCATGCCGGCATTCCGGCTTTCCACACAGGTGTATCGCGCGTAATGCGACCTTCTTCTATCATGGCGCGAATGGCAGATATATCGAACGGACCTGTTTGCTGTCCGTTGTCGGCAACATAAAACATAATTGTTGTAATTGGCGGGGGTGTCTGCATTGTCGGAGGATTCATTTGGCCTTGTACACCACCCATAAAATTGTTCATCATACCGGCAACATTGGCCCCCACCGACCCGCCAAGCATCATACCCGCCATCATGCCGGCCGGATTAAAAATATCGCTTGCCGCATCACCGCTATTGGAGCCGAGTTCTCCAAGACTTTCGGCAGCAATTTCGGCGACATCTGATTGTCGGTTCAATCTGTGGGCGGCAAAATAATCCGTTTCGGCACTCAGATTTTGACGTTTGAACTCGACATCACGCCCCATGCGCAAACGTTCAACTGTATCCTGCGTGCGAGCTTTTGTTATTTCCGATGCCTGTTGAGCTGTCACTTCGTACAAATCGGCATACCCCTGAGATTCTTTGTCAAGTTCAAGCGATTCAAAATCGAAACGTTTCAAATTGACCCCAAAATCAGATTGCAATATTATCCGGAGCTTATCCTCGACAATGGCAGAAAGTGTTTCAATAGACCGTTCTATCTGCAACAAAGGTATCGAAGCCTGCATAGGAGCATTGGTAACAGCCCCCTTGACACATCTGATTACAGAAGCCCGTATCTCCGAAGCAAATTCCTCCCATTCAAAATTTATCATTCGATGCAGTTTGATGAATCCCTTGTAATCGGTAATATTCAGCAAGATTCGTCCCCGCACGGAAACCGGTACGGCAAAATCCAAAAATCGAGGATCGGATACATCGAACGGAGGTATATAAAACGGTATACTGTTATTTCCTGCAAGATTAATGAAATAGACCTCTGCCTGAAATGGCGTATCTCCGCCATACATCGTACCGAGTATGCCCGATAATATAGGGAGGTTAGCCGTATGCAAAGCTGTATCGACCGGCCCCTCTATAAAATCCATTTGTCCGCCCTCGTTTTTCTGATAGACGAACACGGCGACCTCGCCCTCTTTCACCCGCAATTTCGACCCCCAGCGAATGGCATTTTCTCTTCGCGACGGAACGCCTTGCGGCTGCCATTTCCAAACCAAATATTCAGGTTCGTCGCATCGAATAACATTTAAGATTCCGCCATTTTTATTATTACCAAACAAGCCCATTATTTCAACATTTTTTTCAATTTATTTCCATCGGACTTATAGCGCAACTTGGCATGTGCAGCAAAAGATGCCGCTTTTTCTTTATCGCTGGTCAAAAGATAACCCTGCACGATAGCCCTGGCACATTCGAAATCGCCTATACGCTCTTGACAATACGAAAAGAAAAATGTTTCGGCATAATCCATTTTCCCGTCGGCAACCATATCTTTTACGAGGTTCAAACGAACGTTTTCTCCGATATATTCGCTATTTTCGGCTGAGGCGACAAAACTGTCGATGCGTTTCTGAAACGCACCGTATTCGGCATTTTCCGCCTCCTTGCCTGCCCTCCAATCCGCCAGCGAAATAGTGCCTGAGGCAAACAGCAGAAATACGATACCGCAGACAAGCCATATCCGTTGAATATGTTTCACATCGGTTCTACGCTTTTCGTCAATATCTATCATTTCTGCCACTGCCGCATCAATCTGCCGCGACACTTCCAAACTTTTTCCGAAAGTACGGCGTGCTATGCGCTCTTTGTATTCAAACTCGTTTTTGATTGTTTCAAACTCTTTTTTCGGTGATGGTTTGAACCAAGATACGACCATTCGACCGATAAAATATTGTAGTACGACCAAAAATACCCCTCCTACTATTTTGAATATCGTCAAATCGCTGACGTATGCCATTACAAGACAATATACCGTAACAAGAAACACCACAATACCCAACATATCGCGCAAACTCGTCAAAAAAGTAGGCGGCGGTACCTGTTTGATTTTGAGTACACACTGTTCGAGAGAGTCGATTTGTTCTTCAACAGTAGATGATGTTTCGCTTTCCAACACAAAGCCGCAAGTAGGACATACTTTCGACAACAACGGCATATCGCCTTTACATCTTGGACACTGTGGCATATAATTCTAAATTAATTTGTTATTATTCCTACGGCTATATCTTTGAAACAATCAAGTATAACCCCTCCCACACTGTCTGTAAGCGTGCCTTGTGTCGAGTTTTTTGCCGCATAGAGCAATTCTTCGTCCCGTTTCTGTGCATCAAATTCCCGTTCTCGAAGCTCCATTTCCCGCTCCAACCGTTCAGCTTCGGCAGCCATAGCGGCATCTTTATCGGCTTTTATCTTTTTCATTATTTTCTTTGCCTTATCGTAATAGGTGCTTAACGGATCAACGGCGGCAAGTATATCCAACGCTCCAGCGACATCGTCTTTCAACAATAAGGCTTCTGCCCGATTAATTTCGCGCTCGTTTTCCATATCGATTTTTTGCATGTAATACCGGGATATGCGTTCACTTATCGCATCATAACCGGCAACGGTCTCCGGTATAAAAGACAGAACGATTACAGCTTCTTCGTATTTTCTTTGTTTGGCCAGCATGTCGGCTTTGAGTATAAATGCCGACGCATTGTCGATAAAAAAGTTTTCTATTTTTTCCTGTGCATTCCGTATGAAGCGAGTTATTTTCACATCGGAAATATTCAATCGATTCAACATCTGTCGAACAGCCTCATTTTTCGAACGACCGTTTCCATTCAAAGGAATGACTACCGAAGCAAAAACGTTTTCATCGGCCTGCCCCACGGCATATAAAGTGAGTTCTGCTCTATAAACATACACATCTTGCATTCCCGTCCGAACAATATCATTTTGCGTAATAATCAATTCCGGACGAATAGAAAACAATACACTCGATGCCGATACCGCTCCTGCACTGTTTCGGGCAATAATCTGCTCAATCTTATTTTTGAGAATATTCTGATTGGCCTCACTAAGTTCTTCCGAAAGAGAGGACAACTGGACAGAAAATCCTATTCGTGACTCCTGCGCCCCCATACTTTGTATGGAAGCAAGCAGCATAAAGCAAAAAAACAGAGTTTTCATCATAAAATTACAATATCCACCCGATTTCCATTGATACTGCGCCGAATGCTCAAATTAAGCCCTTTCAAATACTGATACAATGCCAATGAAAAATCGTTTATATCCGACTGCATACCGTCCTCGACAGAATTATCTATAAATATATCGCTGAAAGCAAGCATCGTTTCTGTACGCCCTTGTGAATGATATCGCCCCCCTTGTGAATGCCGTTTAATCCATGAAATCAATATGTCTGAAAGAGGCATTATGTTATTGATTTCCGTATCCATATTAATAGCAGAAGACGGATCAATAGTAAAATATACAGTTATACTTTGTCCTGTTGAAATTTTAGTCGCCAACCGGGTCGCTATCTGCTTCAAAAAGCCGCCTTTACCGACCATATATTTTGCCATAGGTCCGCATATTGCTTCGGCAGTAGCCCGCTTGCGAGCCGACGTTTCCGCTTTATCGGCAAGCGTATTGCCGGTAGCAATCTCTATTGCACGAAGGAACAAAGAAATCTGCAGCCCCGACGGGTTTTCATCTTTGCTTACCCGTACGCTCACGGCTATATCGGCACCGGAATTAGCTAAAATCATATCATCGAGAGACATATTTCCTCCCATTTTAGCCATATACATATCGGCATTGTCGATACACGTTACAATATCTTTGGTTTCCACCCCTTCGGCAATAAATCCCTCATTAATTTTTGAAATTGCCATTAAAACATCGGTGTTCGCCGTTAAAGCCTCCTTATAAGATTCGCCATCTTTTTTGAAAGGTACGACCATAATGGTGGGCATGGCAATAGCTTCATACGTATCTGCCATCGCTATATCCGCAGCCTTGCGGTCGATAATTCCGTTATTCACAAGGGTTCGTTCTATAGATTGATAATAAAACTCGATGGTCGCTTTTACCTGAATCTGTTTGTCCCTTGTTTTGTTCACGTCATCGGAAATCTCACAATTACGGATATAATTGGCATAATTTGAAGTGCCAAGCACCTTGTTATCGGCATACTCTCGAGCCTCTTTGCTCGGAGATATTCCCAATAAAGGACGGCCATTGTTGAGACCTTGTATGCCGCTGTATAAATATGTATAAACCGCCGATTTTTTTGCCATTTCGATTGCGTCCTTTTTATTTTTCCCAATGCCGGAACATTCCAAAACGGCATAATTATCCACAATCTTCACTAACATGGCATCACCCATATAATCTTGTGCTGTCATCGAAACAATTCCAATAAAAAAGAATTGGAATATCAAAAAAATTTTCTTTTTCATATAGTAAACGGATTATACAAATTCATATAAGAGATTGACTAAAAAGCCGATATGACTTTTTAGCCAATTTCCTAATTTATATAGAATTATAGATTTCTAACATCGATGCCTGTAAGACCCTTGAAGAAATTCGCCGTCTTATCTTTACGGTTTTGCCCGCTTATTATCGTTATCGATTTCGGATCTTCATTGAAAACATTTTTTATTTCTCCGGCTCCATCTTTAACTGTACACCGGCATACGCCGTCCAACACTTCTTTTGCCAAAAGAGTTCCTATTTTTTGTTTTGTAACTTTCGAACCGATTTTCTTATTCACCATGACATCGAATAACGTACCCTTGATAATGCCCATTTCCGTACCGCCGGAAATATAAATTTCTTTCGGATTACCTTTTTTATCGACTTCACCCAATTCGAGGATATAAGTTTCAAATTTGAAATGGTCATCTACAAAACTTTTCATCCGGATGCTGATAGCCTTCATAGCACTGGCAAATGCTGCATCAGATGAAGAAGGGCTGAGTTCACTGACAGTAATATCCTCCGAAGCAGTCATCGTACCGTCCATGATATTGTAAACTTTCAATGAAAAAGCGACAGTCCAATAATACACCATGTCTCCATCATCATCACGTTTAGTCGTTGCTGCGGCATTATTTGCCGTACCGATTACAAGACTTTTCGCACCCAGCGATTTATAAGCCGCCTCACTTTCGCTTTTCCAATTGTCATCATTTACGACATCTTCATAATTGCGATTGGCATACAATTTCGACAACGTAGCGTCCGTCAAAGCATCTACGACATAAAAACGGTTTCGATCAGAAAACCCCGACAAAACAGCAGCACGTACATTGTCACTTACAGCATCACTTACTGCATCGGTATGCGTAAACGGATTAATAATCACCACTTCTTTTTGAGGTTCTTCTTGAGCACATACCCCCCATGACATCAAGCATAATACAAATGTCATCACACTTTTTGATAAATGTTTCATTGCTTCTTTTGTTTAAAATTTAACGATATAATATTATGTCATTAGCACTTTTTGCACGCCGTAAAGATAGATATATAATAATCACAAAACAAATATTTATCATGTTTTTTTTCAAATATTTTGAATTGGACCGAATTTTAATTATCGACTATGCCGGCCATGGCGCTTACAGTCAGGAAATTATGCACAAGCAGCTTTTCTGTTATTAATACATTTTTAAGTTGCAAATGAATAAAAAAGTTTAACACATAAAAAAACGACTATAAGCAAAAAGTAACAGAGAAGAAGAGTGATGTATTACATGGGAAGGGGAGGGAAAAAATGCGTACATGTTTTTATTTTCAGGGGCGGGTATAAAACGAGAAAAGCGTCGGGGAGTGTGTCCCTGACGCTTTTTCGTGTGGGTGGCGGCTTCCTACTT
>CANQAM010000039.1 GCA_947589325.1 uncultured Bacteroidales bacterium
TCAACGTGCCCCTCGATGCCGCCGCAGTCGTGAAAATGGCGCAGCAGGATTCGTCGGCCGTGAAAAAGAAACGGCGGACAGCCCCGAAAGCCGCACCCGACTCGTCGGCCATGAAGAGCGATATCACGGCGCCCGCTCCCGCGAAAAACAGGACAATCAACGTGCCCCTCGATGCCGCCGCAGTCGTGAAAATGGCGCAGCAGGATTCGTCGGCCGTGAAAAAGAAACGGCGGGCAGCCCCGAAAGCCGCACCCGACTCGTCGGCCGTGAAGAGCGATATCACGGCACCCGCTCCCGCGAAAAAGCGGACAATCAACGTGCCCCTCGATGCCGCCGCAGTCGTGAAAATGGCGCAGCAGGATTCGTCGGCCGTAAAAAAGAAACGGCGGGCAGCCCCGAAAGCCGCACCCGATACGGCTCTCGTGAAACCCGACTCCGTGCAGCCGGCGGCGAAACGCCACTTCATGCCGACCCGCCGCCGCATCGACCGCGAAATGGAGAAAAACAAATTCGTATATAAGGGAGAAACGATGATGGGTCTGACCATTTCGCACGGGACGCTGAATACGGACAACGCCGATATGTTCCCCATATTCGAGGAGATAAAGGTGGGAGGCTCTATCGTAACGCTGAATCCGTATATCGGGTATTTCTACCGCGACAACAACTGCTTCGGCGTGCGATTCGGCTACTCGCATGTGGACGGCACGCTCGACTCGTTCGGGGTAAACCTCGGCGAGGAAAACGACATCGAACTGGATATACCGTGGATAGACCTGTCGAGCCGGCGCTTCTCGGCCAGCGCATTCCACCGCACCTACGTGGCACTCGACGAGAAATGCCGCTTCGGAGCCTTCGGCGAGCTGGAACTCTCTTACACGAACGGCGACAATATGTTCGCCTACAAATCGGGCGACCGACTGAAACATACCCGCTCCAAAAGCCAAAGCGTGCGCGTGCTGTTCAGCCCGGGCGTAGCCGTGTATGCACTGCCCAACGTGAGCGCGTCGGTGTCGTTCGGACTGGGCGGATTCAAATACACATTCACCCAACAGTATGACGAAAACGGCGAGAAAACCGGCAAACGCCACTACTCGAATCTGAATTTCCGGCTCAACCTCCTTGATATACGCATCGGCCTGACGTTCCACCTGTGGAACGCCAAAAAGAGCGCGAAAAGAGCTTTTGTAAAACAGTAAGCCCATGAAACCGAACAAAATATACGCCTTGCTGCTATCCGTCGTGCTGCTCACCGGCTGCATAAAAAACGACGTGCCCTACCCTATCATCGAGTGCGTCATCGACTCGATAGCCGCCGAAGGCCTTTCGGGCGAACCGACATACGACCGGATAAACCGCACAGTCACCCTGCCGCTGGTCGATACCACCGACATACAGGCCGTGAACATCACTTCCGCCTCGATATCGCCAAACGCGCGGACATCGGAACCGATTACGGGTATCCAAAACCTGAGCGTCCCGATGATCGTTACTCTTACACTCTACCAAAACTACGAATGGCGCATCGAAGCGACCCAAACCATCACCCGCGAATTCAGAGTGGAAAGCCAAGTGGGCGCCACCGAATGGGATATGGAAAATAAAACGGCGCGCGTAAAAGTGAGCACGGACGACTTGTGGAACATCTCCATAAAAACGCTGAAACTCGGTCCTGCCGGCATCACCCGAATGATATGGCAGAGTACGGAACTGTGCGATACCAACCTGTACGTGCTGCACGATTTCAGCGAGGGCGACCGGCGAATCGACGTTACCTGCCACGGCCGCACCGAAACATGGTGGCTCCATGTGGAACATACCGACGCCAAAGTGACATTCACCCAAATAGACGGGTGGTCGAAAACGGCTTGGCTCTACGCCTCCGGCGAAAGCGGCTCGGCCATGGGATTCTCGTACCGCGCCTCGGGCAGCGATGCGTGGATAAAGGTGCCCGACGACGATATAAAAATAGACGGCGGCGCCTTCCAAACCCGCCTGCGCGGCCTCGAACCCGAAAGCGTGTACGAGGTAATCGCCTACTCGGGCAGCGACACCACCGCCGCCGAGAAATTCATGACCGAACGGACGCTACCGCTGCCGAACGCCGGCTTCGAAGACTGGGCTACGCTGTCGGGCGGCATACTGCACCCCTACCTCTCACCGGACGATGCTTTCTGGGACACGGGCAACAAAGGCTCGCAATCGGTAGGCGCTATCATTTCGCAAAGCTCACCCGACGTACGTCCGGGCAGCAGCGGACATTCTTCGGCAGAACTGCATTCCCAATACGTCATCGTAAAATTCGCCGCCGGAAACATCTTCATCGGAACGTATGCCGAAACGGCGGGCACCAACGGAAAAGTAAACTTCGGACGACCTTTCACCGCCCGCCCCACCGCCCTGCACGGCTGGATAAAATATACACAGGGCACCATCGACAGAATAGGCGACCAACAGCCGCAGGACAGAATACTGCAAAAAGGCGATAAAGACCAAGGCTCGATATATATCGCCGTAGGTACATGGACGCCCAAAGAATACGGCGGCACGGCAGAATCGCCGGTACAGATATATACGGCCGATGTCAAGACATTCTTCAACAGCAAATCCCCCGCCGTGATAGGCTACGGCGAATGGATGATCGACGAATCCATCGGCGAATGGCGGGAGTTTACGATACCGCTCGAGTACCGGAGCACCAACGAGAAGCCCACGCACCTGATTATCGTATGCTCGGCATCGCGCTGGGGCGACTACTTCAGCGGCTCGTCGCAAAGCCGCATGTGGCTCGACGACTTCGAGCTGCTGTGGGACTAAGCCTCCCTCCTATAAACAGAGCGGGCTGCCGACATCGGCAGCCCGCCCGTTTTTTCATACACGGCTTACGCCGGTACGACGACGCGCCCGAACGGGAACAACGCCACCCGCATCAGTTTGAAATGCTGCAACCCGAAGGGTATGCCCACGACGGTGATGCAGAACAGCAATCCCCACAACAGATGCGAAAGGGCTATCCAAATGCCGCCGATAAAAAACCAAAGGACATTCATCACGACAGCCAGACAGCTGCGGCTGCCGCCCTCGACAACGGAAGTCTGCCCGAACGGCAGCAGCGCCAAAAGGCCGATTTTGAAAACCTGCCACCCGAAGGGTATGCCGATAAGGGTGCAGCACAACAGCACCCCTCCCACCAAATATTCGGCTGCCATGACGAAGCCGCCGAAAAGAATCCAAATAACATTTCCGATGATGCGCATCGCTATAAAAAATTTACCGTTTTCCATAAAAAAACAGCAGGACGATAAGCCGGGTTCTGTACTTTTCCGTGAAGAAAAGCGCCTGTCATTTATCTACGCCCTGCGTCGCCGCAAGGCTCAAGCGGTTTACCCCCCGACATGGGACGAGCAGCCCTCATAGCGTCGGTGTACGTAACCTTGCAACCCATAAGACGTACGGCTCTCTGCGTCGCCGCAAAGACCGGTGAGCTCTTACCTCGCCTTTTCACCCTTACCGTCGCAGGGACGGCGGTCGTTTTCTGTTACGCGGCTCTACCCTCGCGGATAGCTTCCCGTTAGGAAATATGGCGCTCTGTGTTGCCCGGACTTTCCTCTTGCACGAAGCAAGCGACAGGCTGTCCTGCTGCCGGCGCAAAGGTAAGCATATTTTGCCGTTCCCCGCAACTCCGCGCCGCAAAAAAACATCGCTCTCAACTATCGCCCGCCCTGCCGCCCGCAAAAACACCCTATCGGCAGAATCGGCAGCCGGAAAGAACAAAACCGACAAAATGGCGGTTTTTCATATACCGGCCGTTAAGGGCTGTTAAGTACGCGACAAGGTGTATTAAAAATAACTAAGACGTACAATATTCCCCGACAATGGCGCGTATTTTGTATTAAATTTAACGACTGAAATTCTTAAAAAACAATATTGTATTAACAATTAAAATTTCAAGGAATATGGGTTCTTTCAAAAAAACATTACTCGGATTCATCGTTGTCGCCGCCATCAGCTCCGGCATAAGCATCGCCTTGTTTTCGACCTTGCAAAAGAACAGCGGCAACAGCCTTGCCGCCACCGACACAACCGTAAACGCCTCGTATGCCACCCCGACGGGATTCACCACCACCGTGTCGAAACCCGCTGTGGAAACCGACTTCACCGTCGCCGCCGCCAACACGGTGAACGGCGTGGTGAGCATCAAATCGACCGTCATGCAGCAACAGCGGCAATCGGGCAGCATGGAGGAGGAATTTTTCAAATTCTTCTTCGGACAGGGCAGTCGGGAGTATAAACCGCAGCCGCGCATAGGCATGGGCTCGGGCGTCATCATTTCGGAAGACGGCTACATCGTAACCAACAACCACGTGATAGAGGGCGCCGACAAAATAGAGGTTACCCTCAACGACAAACGTACGTTCACCGCCACGCTCGTGGGCACCGACCCCACGACCGACATCGCCCTGCTGAAAATCGACGCCGACGGTCTGCCCGTCGTGCGATTCGGCGACTCGGACAAGCTGCAAGTGGGCGAATGGGTGCTCGCCGTAGGCAACCCGTTCCAACTGAACTCCACCGTTACGGCAGGCATCGTGAGCGCCAAGTCGCGTAATCTCGGCATGATTTCGGCAAACAATACGTTAGGCATCGAATCGTTCATACAGACCGATGCCGCCGTCAATCCGGGCAACAGCGGTGGGGCACTCGTCAATACCGCCGGAGAACTCGTGGGCATCAACACCGCCATTTATTCCGAAACGGGCAACTATGCCGGCTACTCGTTTGCCATACCCACCAGCATCGTGAGCAAAGTCATCACCGACCTGAAACAGTATGGCACCGTGCAGCGCGCCATGCTGGGTGTCGTGATACGCGAAATGAACGACGAACTCGCCAAAGAGAAAAACATCGAACTGCGCAAAGGCGTCTATGTGGAAGAGGTGAGCGAACGCAGCGCCGCCATGGAAGCCGGCATAAAAGAGGGCGACATCATCGTGTCAATCAACGACGTAGCCACTCCTACCGTAGCCGTATTGCAGGAACAGGTAGCCCGCTACCGTCCGGGCGACAAGGTGAAAGTGGAGTTCGTGCGCGGCAAAGAGAAGAAATCGGCTGACGCCACGCTGAAAAACAGCTACGGCAATACCGACGTAACCAAAGCCATGAACATCGATATGCTGGGCGCCACGCTGAAAGAAGCCGACGACGCCGTCAAAGCGAAACTCAACATACGCGGAGGCGTGGAGGTGGCCGACGTGAAAGAGGGACAATTCAAGAAGTCCGGCATTCGCAAAGGCTTCATCATACTCGACATCAACGGCGAGCGGATAGCCCGCGTACAAGATGTGGAAAAAGTGTTCCAAGTCATCATGAAAAGCGGTACCGCCGACAAGGTAATGTTTATCAAAGGCTTGTACCCCAACGGAAAAGCCGGTTATTACGCCGTGCCTCTCTCCGAATGACCTTGCGGCAGGAGCTGTCCTCTGTTTTCCGAGGAAACAGCTCCTGCCTTACTGAATTATCCTAAACCAATAAAAAAACATTTCGAACGACTAATTTAATTATTTCAAAAAAATCATCTTCGGCAGAGATTTTTTTATCGGAAATGATTATATTTGCGACCCAAAATTTTTTCAGTCCGCGAATGAGACAGTTAAAAATCACAAAATCAATCACAAACCGCGAGAGTGCTTCCTTAGACAAATACTTGCAGGAAATAGGTCGTGAAGACCTGATCTCGGTAGAAGAAGAGGTGGAGCTCGCCCAGCGCATCAAAAAAGGCGACCGCGCAGCATTGGAGAAACTGACCCGCGCCAACCTGCGTTTCGTCGTTTCGGTAGCCAAACAGTATCAAAATCAAGGACTCAGCCTGCCCGACCTCATCAACGAAGGCAATCTGGGACTGATAAAAGCTGCCGAGAAATTCGACGAAACACGCGGATTCAAATTCATCTCCTACGCCGTTTGGTGGATTCGCCAGTCCATTCTTCAAGCATTGGCGGAACAGTCGCGTATCGTACGCTTGCCTTTGAACCAAGTCGGTTCGCTGAACAAAATCAGCAAAGCATTTTCCAAATTCGAGCAAGAAAACGAACGCCGCCCCTCCCCCGAAGAATTGGCAAAAGAGCTGGACATTCCCGTCGATAAAATTTCGGACACCATGAAAGTGTCGGGACGACACATTTCGGTCGATGCCCCCTTTGTCGAAGGCGAAGACAACAGCCTGCTCGATGTGCTGGTAAACGACGACTCTCCCATTGCCGACCGCTCCCTCATCAACGAATCGCTGGCAAAAGAGATAGATCGCGCCTTGGCGACCCTCACCGAACGGGAGAGCGACATCATCAAACTCTTCTTCGGCATCGGCTGTCAGGAAATGACGTTGGAAGAAATCGGCGACAAATTCGGGCTGACACGCGAACGTGTGCGCCAAATCAAAGAGAAAGCCATACGCCGGTTGCGTCAAAGCGCTCGCAGCAAACTTCTTAAATCTTATTTGGGATAAAAAGCGTTATCCCTTTTCATAACGGCAGGCTGCCCCGACGGGCAGCCTGCCGTCTTTCATATATACACTCGGTAAAAATATTTTTCTCTTATATAACGATTTATCGTAAAACAGGCTGCATAAAATATCAAACCGTAAATGCGGAAAGAAAATTTATTGTTTTTTTATTTGCATATTCCGATAAGTCGCCGTATCTTTGCACACGAAAACAAAAACCGGAGAGAAATGACCGATTTCCGACTTCACGACCTGCGAATTAGCATTATTCTATCGAGATTCGATAGAGGGTGAGTCGGTGCGTAAAAACGAACAAACAGAAATTCATACGACCTTTCTCACACTCCGTGCTGAAAGGTTTTTTTATAATAGAACTATATGGATATGGCAGACAGATTATACATTTTCGACACGACACTGCGCGACGGCGAACAGGTGCCCGGTTGCCAACTGAACACGGTGGAAAAAATAGAAGTAGCCCGCGCGCTCGAAACGCTGGGCGTCGATATTATCGAAGCCGGCTTTCCGGTATCGAGTCCGGGCGATTTCAAATCGGTGGTGGAAATATCCAAAGCGGTTACGTGGCCTACTATCTGCGCCCTCACCCGCGCCAACGAAAACGACATCAAAGTGGCTGCCGAAGCCCTGCAATATGCCAAGCACAAACGCATACACACGGGCATCGGCACGTCGGACTACCACATCAAATACAAATTCAACTCCACCCGCGAAGAGATTATCGAGCGGGCGGTGGCAGCGGTGAAATTCGCGAAAAAGTATGTGGAAGACGTGGAGTTTTATGCCGAAGACGCCGGACGCACCGACAACGAATATCTGGCGCGCGTCATCGAAGCGGTGATAAAAGCAGGCGCTACGGTCGTAAACATTCCCGACACCACGGGCTATTGCCTGCCCGATGAGTTCGGACGGAAAATCGCCTATCTCAAAGAGAATGTCAAGGGCATCGACAACGCCATTATCGCCACGCACTGCCACAACGATTTGGGCATGGCGACCGCCAACACCATGGCTGGCATACTCAACGGCGCCCGTCAAGCCGAAGTAACGGTAAACGGCATCGGCGAGCGCGCCGGCAACACGTCGCTCGAAGAGGTCGCCATGATACTGAAAAGCCACAAACACATCGGCATCGACACTAACATCAACACGCAAAAAATATACGGCACCAGCCGGCTCGTATCGAGCCTCATGAACATGCCGGTGCAGCCCAACAAAGCCATTGTGGGACGCAACGCCTTCGCCCACTCGTCGGGCATTCATCAGGACGGCGTGCTGAAAAATCGGGAAAACTACGAAATCATCGACCCGCAGGAGGTGGGCATCGACGAAAATTCCATCGTGCTGACTGCCCGAAGCGGACGCGCCGCCTTGAAACACCGCCTGCATCTGCTCGGCGTAGAGCTCGACAAAGAGGCTCTCGACAAAGCCTACGACGGTTTCCTGAAACTTGCCGACCGCAAAAAAGATATCAACGACGACGATATATTGATGCTCGTGGGTAAAGCCCGCTCGGAGAAAGCCCGCATCACGCTCGACTACCTGCAAGTAACCTCCGGCGTGGGCGTGCGCGCGGTCGCCAGCGTAGGTCTGCTCATCGCCGGCGAACGGTTTGAAGCCGCCGCCAGCGGAAACGGTCCTGTCGATGCCGCTATCAAAGCCGTCAAACAAATCATTCACCGGCAGATGACCATTCAGGAGTTCCTCATACAAGCCATTACCAAAGGCAGCGACGACGTGGGTAAAGTACACATGGCCGTTTCGCACGAAGGAATACACTACAACGGTTTCGCTGCCAATACCGACATCGTGGCGGCTTCGGTGGAGGCATTCATCGACGCCATCAATAAATTCGTTCATTAAAAACGCATCATACGACACACTTATGAAAACTTTGTTCGATAAAATATGGGACGCCCATATCGTACAGCAAATCGAGGAGGGTCCCACGCAGCTCTACATCGACCGGCTTTATTGCCACGAAGTAACCAGTCCGCAGGCATTCGACGGGCTACGGGCACGCGGGCTGAAATGTTTTCGCCCCGAACGCATCTATTGCATGCCCGACCATAACACGCCGACCCACGACCAAGACAAGCCTATCGAAGATCCCGTGTCGCGGGCACAGGTCGATACCTTAGCCCGCAACGCCCAAGAGTTCGGGCTCAACCATTTCGGCATGATGTCGCCCAAAAACGGCATCATACACGTGGTAGGTCCGGAACGGGGACTGACCCTGCCGGGCATGACTATCGTGTGCGGCGACTCGCACACCTCGACGCACGGAGCTATGGGCGCGGTGGCTTTCGGCATCGGCACGAGCGAAGTGGAAATGGTTATGGCATCGCAGTGCATTCTGCAATCGCGCCCCAAAACGATGCGCATCACCGTCGATGGCAAATTAGGCAAAGGGGTTACCGCCAAAGACATAGCCCTGTACATGATGTGGAAAATTTCCACCAGCGGGGCAACGGGCTACTTCATCGAATATGCGGGTGAAGCTATCCGCAGCCTGACGATGGAAGGGCGCCTCACGCTCTGCAACCTGAGTATAGAAATGGGAGCGCGCGGCGGCATGATAGCGCCCGACGAAACGACGTTCGCCTACATCAAGGGACGCGAATACGCCCCGAAAGGCGAAGCATGGGACAAGGCACTGGCTTACTGGAAAACGCTGAAAAGCGACGACGATGCCGTATTCGACAAAGAGGTGCACTTCGACGCCGCCGACATACAGCCGATGATTACCTACGGCACCAATCCGGGCATGGGCATGGCGGTTACCGACTGCATACCGACGACCGACGGCATGAGCGAAACAGAAAAAAGCTCTTTCGAGAAATCGCTCGCCTACATGGGATTCCGCGCCGGAGAACCGCTGCTCGGCAAACCGGTCGATTACGTATTTCTCGGCGCCTGCACCAACGGTCGCATCGAAGATTTCCGTGCCTTTGCCGCACTCGTGAAAGGCCGCCGGAAAGCCGCCGGCATCACCGCTTGGCTGGTACCCGGCTCGTGGGCGGTCGATGCGCAGATACGGGAAGAGGGCTTGGACAAGGTTTTGCTGGAAGCGGGCTTCGAGATACGCCAGCCGGGCTGCTCTGCCTGCCTCGCCATGAACGACGACAAAATTCCCGCCGGAAAATATGCCGTATCGACGAGCAATCGCAATTTCGAGGGACGGCAGGGACCCGGCGCACGCACGCTGCTGGCAAGTCCGCTGACGGCGGCAGCCGCAGCCGTTACGGGTGTCATCACCGATCCGAGAGAGTTGTTGTAATATTATCCGAAAAGACTATGAAACAGAAATTCAATATCATAACCAGCACATGCGTACCGCTGCCGCTGGAAAATGTCGATACCGACCAAATCATACCTGCCCGCTTTCTGAAAGCGACCACCCGCGAAGGGTTCGGCGAAAACCTCTTTCGGGACTGGCGATACAACGCCGACGGCACGCCGAACAAAAATTTCGTGCTGAACAACCCCGCATACAGCGGTGAAATATTGGTGGCAGGCAAAAACTTCGGGTCGGGGTCGAGCCGCGAACACGCAGCGTGGGCTATCGCCGACTACGGATTCCGCGTCGTGGTGTCGAGCTTCTTCGCCGACATTCACAAAAACAACGAGTTAAACAACTTCGTGCTGCCGGTGGTGGTAAGCGAAAGTTTCCTGAAAAAGTTGTTCGACACGATTGCCGCCAATCCCAAAAGCGAGGTCGAAGTCAATCTGCCGGCACAAACCATCACCAACAAAACGACGGGACACTCGGAAACCTTTGAAATAAACGCCTACAAAAAACATTGCCTGATGAACGGACTCGACGACATCGATTACCTGTTGAGCCAAAAATCCGCTATCGAAGCGTGGGAAAGGAAAAGCAAATAGGCATGTTTATCGAAATAATGGATACGACGCTGCGCGACGGCGAACAGACTTCGGGGGTGGCATTCGCCCCGCAGGAAAAGTTGAGTATCGCCCGCCTGCTGCTTACGGTGCTGCACATCGACCGCATAGAAATCGCGTCGGCACGGGTGTCCGACGGCGAGTTCGAGTCGGTGCGGAAAGTGTGCGACTGGGCGCGAAAAGAGAATCGCCTCGAACAGGTGGAAATTCTCGGATTCGTCGATAACGGCACGTCGATAGCGTGGATAAAAAATGCGGGCGGGAAGGTCATCAACCTCCTGTGCAAAGGCTCTTTGAAACACTGTCGGGAACAGCTACACAAGACGCCCGAAGAACATATCGCCGACATACGCCGCGAAATTGCCGACGCCCGACAGCACGGCATGCGGGTAAACATCTACCTCGAAGACTGGTCGAACGGTATGATACATTCGCCCGAATATGTATTCGGTTTGCTCGACGCCCTCCGCGATATGCCGGTGGCGCGATTCATGCTCCCCGACACGTTAGGTGTGCTCAACCCCTACCAGACCTACAAATTCAGCCGCGCCATCATCGACCGCTATCCCTCGTACCGCTTCGACTTCCACGCGCACAACGATTACGACCTTGCCGTCGCCAACGTATTCGCCGCCATAAAAGCGGGCATACAGGGCATACACTGCACGGTGAACGGATTGGGGGAACGTGCGGGCAACGCGCCGCTGTCGAGCGTACTGGCGGTGGTGCACGACCAGTTGAAGCTGGAAACGCACCTCGACGAGAGCAAAATCAATCAGGTGAGCCGCGTCGTGGAATCGTATTCGGGCATACGCATTCCCGCCAACAAACCGATTATCGGCGAACACGTGTTCACGCAGTGCGCCGGCATACACGCCGACGGCGACAGCAAAAACAATCTCTACTACAACGACCTGCTGCCCGAACGCTTCGGACGTACCCGCGAATATGCGCTGGGCAAAACTTCGGGGAAAGCCAATATCCGGAAAAATCTCGAAGCGCTGGGCATCGAACTCGACGAAGAGGCGATGCGCAAGGTTACCGACCGCATCATCAAACTCGGCGACAAAAAAGAGACGGTAACGCAGGAAGACCTGCCCTACATCATTTCCGACGTGCTCAACCACGACGCCGGCAACCAGAAAATAAAACTGCTCAACTATTCGTTGGCGCTGGCACAGGGGCTGCACCCCGTCGCTGTCGTCAAGATAGAGATTCACGGGAAACAGTACGAACAGACCTCGACGGGCGACGGACAGTACGACGCTTTCGTAAAAGCCGTACGCACTATCTACAAGCAACAGTTGAAACGGGAGTTTCCCGTGCTGACGAACTATATGGTGGATATTCCGCCGGGCGGACGCACCGACGCTTTCGTGCAAACGGTCATCTCGTGGGAATATCGCGGACACGCTTTCAAAACGCGCGGTCTCGATGCCGACCAGACCGAAGCCGCCATACAGGCAACGGTGAAAATGCTCAACCAAATCGAAAATATGTAATTGTAAATCATATAAACCAATACGTCTATGAAACTGAATATCGCTGTACTGCCCGGCGACGGCATCGGACCCGAAATCGTGGGGCAGGCTCTTGAAGTTACCGAAACCGTCTGCCGGCGATTCGGACATGAACTCACGCACAAACACGCCCTCGTGGGCGCCTGCGCTATCGACCGGTGCGGCTCGCCCTACCCCGCCGAAACGCACGAATTGTGCATGCAGTCTGACGCCGTGCTGTTCGGCGCTATCGGCGACCCGAAATACGACAACAACCCCACCGCCAAAGTGCGCCCCGAACAGGGATTGCTGGGTATGCGCAAACAGCTGGGACTGTACGCCAATATCCGCCCCGTCAGCACATTCGCCTCGCTGCTGCACAAATCGCCGCTGCGCCGCGACATCGTGGAAGGTACCGACCTCATGTGCATACGGGAACTGACGGGCGGCATCTACTTCGGTCGTCCGCAAGGTCGCAGCGAAGACGGAAACACCGCCTACGACACCTGCGTATATAGCCGCGAAGAGGTGGAACGTATCGTGCGCCTCGCCTACAAATACGCACGGCAGCGCCGCAAAAAAGTTACCGTCGTCGATAAAGCCAACGTGCTTTGCACCTCCCGTCTATGGCGCGAAGTGGCGCAGGAAATCGCCAAAGAAAATCCCGACATCACCACCGAATATATGTTCGTCGATAACGCCGCCATGCAGTTGGTGCAATTCCCGAGCCGCTTCGACGTGCTAGTTACCGAAAATATGTTCGGCGACATACTCACCGACGAAGCCTCGGTCATCACCGGCTCGCTGGGTATGCTGCCGTCGGCATCGGTAGGCATACACACGTCGGTATTCGAGCCGATACACGGCTCCTACCCGCAAGCCGCCGGCAAAGACATCGCCAACCCCGTAGCCACGATACTCTCGGCAGCCCTGATGTTTGAATATGCGTTCAACCTGATGGACGAAGGCGCCGCCATTCGTCGCGCCGTAGCGGCATCGCTCGAAGCCGGTGTCGTTACCGAAGACATTTG
>CANQAM010000040.1 GCA_947589325.1 uncultured Bacteroidales bacterium
TTCTTGCGCACTTCGGCATCGGCATAGCGCATATACACTTCGGCAGAGGTGCGGAACGACTCGGTGCGTTCGGTGTCGAGCACGAGCAGGTGCGCCATGATGATGTGCCCTGCCATTTCGACCATGCGGCGGGCGTGGAAGTCGATGTAATCGTTGTCTTTCGTAGCGGTTACTTTTTCGACGGTCGCCTCGTAGAGGTCGGCAAGGTCTTTGAGGCGGGTGCGCAGGGTCTGCAAGTCGCCCGAAACAGGCTGCTCCTCGTAGAAGCGCATCATGCCGAGATAGGTGCCGGTGGTTACGTGGCGAATGGCGGCAACGACCTGCAACTGCGTGGTGCCTTCGTAAATGGAGGTGATACGGGCATCGCGGTAGATGCGTTCGCAGGCATAGTCTTTCATGAAGCCCGAACCGCCGTGTATCTGTATGCAGTCGTAAGCGTTCTGGTTGCAGAACTCGCTGCCCATACCTTTCGACATAGGGGTGTAGGCATCGGCCTGACGCTGGTATTTTTTCATTTCGTCGCGTTCCTCTTTTTCGAGTTTGCGCTCTTTCGATATGTCCTCGTAAATCTTATACATATCTACGAAACGGGTGGTTTCGTAGAGGAGCGAACGGGAGGCGTCGAGTTTGGCTTTCATCAGCGAGAGCATTTCCGACACGGCGGGGAACTCGATAATGGCTTTCCCGAACTGACGGCGTTCGCGGGCGTATGCGAGGGCTTCGCGATAAGCGGCTTCGGAAATTCCGACCGATTGGGCGGCGATGCCCAGACGGGCGCCGTTCATCAGTGCCATGACGTATTTGATAAGTCCCATTTTGCGGTCGCCGCAAAGTTCGGCTTTTGCATTGCGGAACACCAGTTCGCAGGTAGGCGAGCCTTTGATACCCATCTTGTTCTCGATGCGGCGCACGGTTACGCCGCCGCTGTTGCGGTCGTAGATGAACATCGACAGACCGCGACCGTCGCGCGTGCCCTCTTCGGAGCGGGCGAGGACGAGGGCGATGTGTCCGTCGCCGTTGGTGATGAAGCGCTTCACGCCGTTGAGATACCAACAGCCGTCGGCTTCGCTGTACGTGGCTTTGAGCATGACCGATTGCAGGTCGGAGCCGGCATCGGGTTCGGTCAAGTCCATCGCCATGGTTTCACCGGCGCATACGCGGGGCAGGAAACGCTGCTTCTGGTCTTCGCTGGCAAATTCGTAAATGGTTTCGGCGCAGTCCTGCAAGCCCCAGATGTTCACAAATCCGGCATCGGCGCAGCTCACCATATCGGCAGCCATGATGTAGGGGACGAGCGAAAAGTTGAGGCCGTTGTAGCGGCGGGGCAGCGAAATGCCCATCAGACCGGCTTTCACCAGAGCATCGAGGTTGCGTACCGTACCGGAGGCATATTCCACATGACCATTGACGACGCGGGGGCCTTCGTGATCGACGCCTTCGGCATTGGGAGCCACGATGTCGCCGCATATTTCGCCGGCTATTTCGAGTACTTTCTCGTAGCTGTCCATGGCGTCCTCGAAATCGAGCGGAGCATAATCGTATTTTTTCGCATCGGCATAATCGCGCTCTTTCAGAGCCACAATCCGCTGCATGAGCGGGTGTGTCAAGTGATGTTTCAAATCACTGTTATCGGTATAAAAATTTGCCATATTCCTCGATTATTTGCTGTTTTTCTTGTAATACTTGATCATTTTGGGCAGCACCTCCTCCACCGTTCCGGTAATCACGTAATCGGCAATGGTATTGATGGGCGCGTTGGGGTCGCTATTGACAGAGATGATAATCGAACTGTCCTGCATACCGGCGATGTGCTGTATCTGCCCCGATATGCCGCAAGCGATATAGAGTTTGGGGTGAACGGTAACGCCGGTCTGTCCGATTTGGCGTTCGTGTTCGGTAAATCCGGCATCGACGGCGGCGCGCGATGCACCCACCTGTGCGCCGATGGTTTCGGCGAGGTCGAAAAGCAGTTTGAAGTTTTCTTTGGAGCCTACGCCGTAACCGCCCGCCACGATGATGGGCGACGACTTGATGTTGATTTTCGACTTCTCCATCTGACGGTCGATGACCGAAACGACGAAGTCGGTATCGGAAACATACTTCTTCACGTCGAGGCGCACGATTTCGCCCTTGTGGGCGGCATCGACGATTTCTTTCTTCATGACGCCCTCGCGCACGGTCGCCATCTGGGGGCGGCATTCGGGATTGACAATCGTGGCGACGATGTTTCCGCCGAATGCGGGACGTATCTGATAGAGCAGATTTTCGTAGGTCTTGTTCTCTTTCTTATCTTCGAAGGTACCTATTTCGAGGGCGGTGCAGTCGGCGGTCAAACCGCTGTGCAGCGCCGACGACACGCGGGGACCGAGGTCGCGTCCGATGCTGGTGGCGCCCATGAGGCACACTTGGGGTTTCTGCTCTTTGAAGAGATTGATCAACACGGCGGCATGGGGCTGCGAAGTGTAGGGATAGAGCCGTGCGTCATCGACCAGATAGAGGGTATCGACGCCGTAGGGGAATACTTGTGCGGCAACCCCGTCGAGGCGATGCCCGATGACGAGGGCTTCGAGTTTGCAATGGAGCTGATTTGCCAGCGAACGCCCTTTGGTGAGCAATTCGAGACTGACGTCGGCAATAACTCCGTCTTCTATTTCGCAATATACAAATAAATTATTCATAATTCTGTGTGTTGTGTAGCGGCTGCGCCGCAACGGGTTATTATCCGATAGTATGATTTACGATCAGTTCTTTTATCAACTCCTCGATGTCGGTGTCCGACGCGGTGAGCGTTTTGCTCTCTTTGGCTTGGAACACGACGTTTTCGATTTGTTTCACTTTCGTGGGCGACCCGGCAAGACCTACCTGCGAGAGGTCGGCATCGACGTCGGCAACGCCCCACTCGGTCAGGTTGAGATAGGGACGCTCCTCGCACAGCGTAGCGTAATACGAGGTGTTGTCGGCTTGCCGTTCGCTCGGAGTCTTGGCGTATTTGTATTTCTGGGTGGCACGGGCGTTGCGGGGACGGCACTCGTCGGCGCTGCCGTTTACGGTGATGACGGCGGGATAGGGTGCCTCGACGGTTTCGACACCGCGTTCGAGACGGCGTTTTACCACGACTTTTCCCTGTTCGGCACTAATGATTTCTTCGGCATACGTGATTTGCGGAATGCCGAGTTTCTCAGCCACTTGCGGACCTACCTGCGCCGTATCGCCATCGATTGCCTGACGACCGCCGATTACGAGGTCGAAGTCGCCGATTTTGCGCACGGCGCAAGCCAGTGCATACGAGGTAGCCAGCGTGTCGGCTCCGGCAAAAGCACGGTCGGTGAGCAGATAGCCGCCGTCGGCGCCGCGAAAGAGACCTTCGCGAATGATGTCGGCTGCACGGGGAGGACCCATCGTGAGCAGTTTCACCGTCGTTCCGGGATATTTTTCTTTGAGTTGAAGCGCCTGTTCAAGCGCGTTCAAGTCTTCGGGATTGAAGATGGCGGGAAGGGCGGCGCGATTGACGGTGCCGTCGGCTTTCATGGCATCTTTCCCTACGTTTCGGGTATCCGGCACCTGCTTGGCAAGTACCACAATTTTCAGACTCATAAGTGATATATTTTATTTCGGTGTTTACCGATTATTTCAGGTTGCAAAGGTAAACATTTTGCCCGAATTTTGCAAAACAATGGCAAAAAAGCCTTGCACCTGTGTGAAATTCAGTGCCGACACCGCATTCTCCCGAACCCTCGCCCCGCACTTTTCCGCATCAATATCGGCAAAAAGCTATCAGCAATAAAATAAAAAAGCCGCCCTGCCATATGAATGGCGGGGCGGCGTGTCAAAGATCATTTATTCAGGAAATTCTCTTTTCATTCTATGCTCTTTTGTTGTAATATTCATGCTATCGGACGATTATCATCTTCTTGCCGTTCACGATATAGGTGCCGTTCTGTAACGTTTTAAGGTCGGCGGCATCATCGGTTTCGAGCACCAACACGCCTTGCAGGTTATACACCGTTACGTGTCCGTCGGCTTTGTCTTGTCGTATTTCCGTAATGGCGGAGGATTCGTCTATTGGCAATATCGTATCAAATTCACACCACCCTTTGGCTACTTGATACATACCTAACGATTGAGCAGGTACATAGAGTATGCAATTGGCGTACACATCCTCGAAAGCCGAATTGGTATATTTACCTGTTTCTACAATATCCACCGGTATCGGATTATAGGCAGTCACTGACGTCAAACCGGAACACCAAGAAAAAGCGCTGCTGCCGATAGAGGTAACACTTTCGGGTATCGTTATCGACGTCAAGCCATAGCAACTGGAAAAAGCATAATTGCCGATAGAGGTAACACTTTCGGGTATCGTTATCGACGTCAAGCCGGTGCAATCGGAAAAAGCCCAGTCGCCGATAGCGGTAACACTATTGGGTATCGTTACCGATGTTAAATTTTCGCAATACGCAAAAGCCCTCTCGCCGATAGTCGTAACACCGTCGGGTATGTTATATTCGGTCAAATCTTTCGGCGCAAAAGCCGTCAATGTATCATTTATGACAAGACACCGATAATCGTTTGTTGCAATTTTTCCTTCAAATCTTTCTAAATTGCTACAATAAGCAAAAGCACTTTCGCCGATAGTGGTAACCCCTGTTCCTATTATTGCAGACTTCAATCCCTTGCAATAGGAAAAAGCATGGTCGTCGATAGTAGCAACACTATTGGGTATCGTTACCGACGTCAAGCCGCTCTCGGAAAAAGCATTTACACCAATAGTCGTAACCCCTGTTCCTATTGTTACCGACTTCAAAAACTTGCAACAGGAAAAAGCATATTCGTCGATAGTGATAACACTATTGGGTATCGTTACCGATGTCAAACCATAGCAACCGTAAAAAGCGTTTTTGCCGATAATGGTAACACCATTAGGTATCGTTACCGACGTCAAATTCTCGCACCAATAAAAAGCAAAGTCGCCGATAGTGGTAACACCAACGCTTATTGTTATCGACATCAAGTTGCGGCAATAAGTAAAAGCATGGTCGCCGATAGCGGTAACTCGATATTTGGTTCCTCCATACATTACCGTTGCGGGAATGGTTATATCGCCCGAATAGCTGCGATCTGGAGTTCCCGTAACCTCAACCGTTTTGTATCCTGACGAAGTAATGTTGTAATAGATGCCGTCTACCACAAAGTCATCTGCCCATACGGCAGTGGAGAACAGCCACGTGCACAGCAGCAGCGCCGTGCGACAAAAACCATACTGCTTTTTCATGTTTCAAAAATTTTATGCCCGTTGTTCCCCGACAAGGCGTTAATAATAAGCATAATACAATAAAAGCGTGGGAACAATTTCCGTTTATCTATCCAAAGGTATCGCCAAACACCCGCATACAAATAAACAGCTACCCCACGCCTGCCATATATGAACACCTCACGGCGCATATCGGCTGCATGAGCGTTTGCACTGTCTATCCTTGTATGCAAAATTTTGGCGAATTTTTCGGATAAGGATAAAACGAAACGCTTTACGAATCAATCGTTTGCGGAGAACCTCCGTTCCCCGTATCGCCACAAAGATACGAAAAATATCGTTCCTGCAAACACTCTCGCGGAGTAGCTTACAAATTTTCGTAAATTATTCGACACGACAGTCGCCTGTCAATAAAAAAATAATTTAATAATCAATATATTACATCATTTAGTTATATCCGTGCAGCCGCATAAAACGAATAAAGAGCGGATTTTTTCTTCAAAAAGATTGATAAATCAAATTTTTCTCCCTATTTTTGCGAAGTAACAAAAGGGGTGCCGCAACGGCTGAGATTACACCCTATGAACCTGCCCGGGTAATGCCGAGAAGGAATTTTGTTCATAGAGACACGCAGACCTATCCTACTGCCCGACGACCGTTCGCCCTCGAAAAAGAAAACAGCGAATATGGTTCGTACTTACAGCACGTGTCTCACCGTAGCCGGCTCGGACAGCAGCGGAGGCGCCGGCATACAAGCCGACTTGAAAACGATGTCGGCGCTCGGGGTCTATGGTATGTCGGTCATCACGGCTATCACGGCGCAAAACACGCAAGGCGTAACCGCCATACACCCGATTCCACCCGAAATTGTAAAAGCACAAGCACAAGCGATACTTTCCGATATATCCTGCGATACCGTGAAGATAGGTATGCTATACTCCACCGACATCGCCATTGCGCTCCTTGACATCTTGGACCAATATATCCCGCAATTCATCGTTCTCGATCCGGTCATGGTATCGACCAGCGGGCATCGGCTCGCCGGCGACGATATATGCCGCATTCTGAAAGAACGTTTTTTCCCGCGCGTAACCCTTATCACCCCAAATATTCCCGAAGCCGCTTTATTAAGCGGAGTGGAAATATCGGGCGAAAAAGAGGTGTATCGCGCCGGCGAAAAATTATTGCACGACGGTTGCCGCGCCGTGCTGGTGAAAGGGGGGCATCTGTCGGGGGCGACAATGAACGACGTACTGTTTGCCGCCGGCAAAGAGCCGCAGGTATTTTCGTCGGCGAAAGTCGAAACCGTCAATACGCACGGCACGGGCTGCTCGCTCTCCTCTGCCATCGCCGCCTTTCTGGCATTGGGCAAACCGTTGGACGAAGCGGTGGCGCAAGCCAAAACCTACGTGGCACGCGCCCTCGAAGCTGGCGCCGGAGTGTCGGTGGGAAAGGGACACGGACCCATCGACCACTTCTTCGACCCGCAACCGCTGCACATAATCGACAGAAACGAGGAAACACACCATAAGACCTAAACTTGAAATCTAATGAAAGTATTTTTGAACCGACAGGAAATCTACGTCGGCAGTCGCGTAACTCTCAAAGAGTTGCTTGCCGGGCAAAGCATCAGCCCCGAAGGGGTGGCTGTGGCCGTAAACAACAAGATTATCCACAAAGAGGATTGGGCGGAAACATTCTTGTCGAATGACGATAATGTAACAGTCATTCAAGCCGTCTGCGGAGGATAACGCTCTATGCATCGTAAAGCCCGATTCTTCGGGAATCGGAGAGTCGGGCTTCGGTATTTCAAGTTTTACGTTTATGAAATTGACAGGCATCACCACCGAAACGAGATACGAAAACGAAGCACGCCTCATCGCGCTGCTGTTAGACAACGGATTGCACGAAATGCACATTCGCAAGCCGGGATATTCGTCCGAGCAACTTGTCGGGCTGCTGCAACAGATTCCTGCAACATACCATTCGCACCTGATTCTGCACGACCGCTTCGAGCTGGCAGAACGCTTCGGCGTGGGCGGTCTGCACCTGAACCACCGCAACCCCGTCGCTCCGGCAGGGTATGCCGGCCGCACGGGACGCTCGTGCCACACCTTCGAGGAGGTGCAGCGGAGCGCCGATGTCGATTACTGTTTCCTCAGTCCCATTTACGACAGCCTGTCGAAAAGCGGTTACCGCTCCCGTTTCACGGAAGCGGCGCTTCGTCGTGCCGCACAAGAGGGTATCATCGGCGAACGGGTGTATGCCTTGGGCGGCGTAGAGCCGCGGCACCTCCCGCAGCTGCGCGCGCTCGGATTCGGCGGCGCCGTGCTGCTGGGCTATCTGTGGAACGGACTGAACGAACAAAATGCAAAAGAGCGCATGGCGGCGCTCCATGCGGCAAATACTATATAAATATATGTTGCAATTTATCACGCATACCAACGAACGATACGGCTACTTCGACGCCGCTGCGACTGCCCTGAAAGGCGGCTGCCGCTGGATACAGCTCCGCATGAAAGATGCCGGCGACGACGAAGTGCTGGCGGTGGCGCACCCTCTGCGCACCCTCTGCCGGCAATACGGCGCCACGCTGATACTCGACGACCGGGTGCATTTGGTTGCAGCGTGCGGAGCCGACGGTGTGCATCTCGGCAAGCACGATATGCCGCCCGACGAAGCCCGCCGCCTTTTGGGCGGCAAAGCCGTCATCGGCGGCACGGCAAACACATTCGGCGACATCGAGCGCCTCATTGCCTGCGGCGTCGATTACATCGGACTCGGGCCGTTCCGCTTCACGGAGACGAAAAAAAATCTGAGCCCCGTTCTCGGCTTGGAGGGCTACCGTTCGCTGCTGCAACAGTGCCGCGCAAAAGGTTATACCATACCTGTCGTCGCTATCGGCGGCATCGAGCGCGGCGACATACCCGCCCTCATGGCGACCGGCATCGCGGGCATCGCCCTGTCGGGCACGATACTGCGCGCCGACGACCCCGTAACAGAAACAAAAAATATAATCGATACTATAAAAACTTTTACCTTATGAGCAATCTTGTCATCAGAGGCAGGGAGTTTCGCTCCCGCCTGTTTGTCGGAACCGGCAAATTCAGTTCCAACACAGTCATGGAACAAGCCGTTCTCGCATCGGAAACAGAAATGGTAACCGTCGCCATGAAGCGCGTCGATACCGCTGCGCCGCAGTCGGACGACCTGCTCGCCCACATTCGGCGGGAGAATATACAGCTGCTGCCCAACACGTCGGGCGTGCGCGACGCCGACGAAGCGATACTCGCCGCCCAGCTGGCACGCGAAGCCTTCGGCACGAATTTCATCAAACTCGAAATTCACCCCGACCCCAAATACCTGCTGCCCGACCCGGTGGAAACACTGAAAGCCACTGAGGCGCTGGCGAAAATGGGATTCACCGTGCTGCCCTACATACAGGCCGACCCCGTGTTGTGCAAACGCCTCGAAGAAGTCGGCGCCGCCACCGTGATGCCGCTCGGCGCACCTATCGGCACGAATCGCGGTCTGCGCACCCGCGACCTGCTCGAAATCATCATCGAACAGAGCAACGTACCCGTCGTGGTCGATGCCGGCATAGGCGCACCCTCGCACGCCGCCGAAGCGATGGAAATGGGCGCCGACGCCGTATTGGTGAACACGGCAATCGCCGTCGCCGGCAATCCGACGGAAATGGCAATCGCTTTCAAAGAAGCCGTCGTCGCCGGTCGCCGCGCCTATGAAGCGGGGCTCGGCGCGCAAACATTCCACGCGGTCGCCAGCAGCCCGCTCACTTCATTTTTAGACTAACCCTATACCCCACGGATTATGAAAAAAGATTTTACACGATACTTTTATCCCAACTCGGAGAAAGTCTACGTTTCGGGCAAACTGCACGACATACGGGTCGCCATGCGCAAAGTGAATCTCACCGACACCGTAAACATCATCGACGGCAAGCGCGTGGTGCGCCACAACGACCCCGTCTACCTCTACGACACCAGCGGCGCGTTCACCGACCCCGACGTGGAGATAGATTTGGATAAGGGCTTGCCCCGTATGCGGGAGGCATGGGTGGCTGCGCGCAACGACACGGAGCAGCTGCCGGAAATATCGTCGGAATACGGACGCCAACGGCAAGCCGACAAAAGCCTCGACGCCATACGATTCAAACACCTGCATCTGCCCCGCCGCGCCAAAGAGGGCAAAGAAATCACACAGATGTATTACGCCCGACAAGGCATCATCACCCCCGAAATGGAGTATGTCGCCATACGGGAAAATCTGCAAAACGAACAGCTGGGCATCGCCTCGCACATCACGCCGGAATTCGTCCGCAACGAGGTGGCCTGCGGCAGAGCCATCATTCCCGCCAACATTAACCACCCCGAAGCCGAGCCGATGATTATCGGGCGCAACTTCGCGGTGAAACTCAACACCAACATCGGCAACTCCGCGCTCTCGTCGGGCATCGAGGAGGAAGTGGACAAAGCCGTATGGAGCTGCTATTGGGGCGGCGACACGCTCATGGACCTCTCCACCGGCGACCACATACACGAAACCCGCGAGTGGATAATCCGCAACTGTCCGGTGCCGATGGGCACGGTGCCTATCTATCAGGCACTCGAAAAGGTGAACGGCGTCGCCGAAGACCTCACGTGGGCGATTTACCGCGACACGCTGATAGAGCAGTGCGAGCAGGGAGTCGATTACTTCACCATACACGCCGGCGTGCTGAAAGCGCACGCCGAGCTGGTAGGCGAAAGGCTTACGGGCATCGTTTCGCGCGGCGGCTCTATCATGACCAAATGGTGCGTAAGCCACAACGCGGAAAATTTCCTCTACACGCACTTCGACGAAATCTGCGAAATCGTGAAGCGCTACGACGTGGCGCTTTCGTTAGGCGACGGCATGCGCCCCGGCTCCATACACGACGCCAACGACCGCTCGCAATTCCTCGAACTCGACGTGCTGGGCGAACTCACCGAAAAGGCGTGGGCGCACAACGTGCAGGTAATCATCGAGGGGCCCGGACACGTGCCCATGCAGAAAATCGAAGAGAACATGGAGCGCCAGCTCACCTCGTGCCACAAAGCGCCTTTCTACACGCTCGGTCCGCTGACCACCGACATCGCCCCGGGATACGACCACATCACTTCGGCTATCGGCGCAGCGCAGATTGCTTGGCTCGGCACGGCGATGATATGCTACGTTACCCCCAAAGAACATCTCGGACTGCCCGACCGCGAAGACGTGCGCAACGGCGTCATCGCCTACAAGATAGCCGCCCACACCGCCGACATAGCCAAAGGCTATCCGGGCGCCACCGTGCGCGACGATGCGCTGAGTAAAGCGCGCTTCGAGTTCCGCTGGAAAGACCAGTTCAACCTCTCGCTCGACCCCGAGCGGGCACTGGCTTATTACAAGGAAAGTTCCGTAAACGACGGCGAATACTGTACGATGTGCGGTCCCAACTTCTGCGCCATGCGCATCAGCCGGAGTTTGAAAGATTGTATCAAATAACTTTTGCAAAAACAGATTATCATGTTTTCAGAAGAATTGGAAAATTATTCGTGGGACGAAATCACCCGCCGGATATACGCTAAAACCCCCGACGATGCAGCCCGCGCTCTCGCCAAAGAGCATATCGACATCGACGACTTCATGGCGCTCATATCGCCGGCGGCAAGCGCAAATATAGAGGAAATGGCGGTGCGGAGCCGCTACTACACCCAACAGCGGTTCGGCAAAACGATAAGCATGTATATACCGCTGTATATCACCAATTCATGCACCAACTTTTGCGTATATTGCGGATTCAACCACAACAACCCGATACGCCGCATCATTCTCAACGACGAAGAAATCGTGGAGGAGTGCAAGGCGATACGCCGGCTCGGACCGTTTGAAAACCTGCTTATCGTTACCGGAGAGAATCCGCGCGACGCAGGGGTCGATTATCTCGAAAACGCCTTGCGGCTGGCACGCCCTTACTTTTCGAATCTCACCATCGAAGTCATGCCGCTGAAAAGCGAAGACTACTACCGCCTCACCCAATCGGGACTGAACGGTGTCGTCTGCTTTCAGGAGACCTATCATCGGGAGCGTTACAAGGTATATCACCCCAAAGGCATGAAATCGAATTTCGAATGGCGGCTCAACGGGTTCGACCGCATGGGGCAGGCAGGTGTGCACAAAATAGGCATGGGCGTGCTTATCGGACTCGAAGAGTGGCGCACCGACGTTACCTTCATGGCGATGCACCTGCAATACCTGCGGAAGAAATATTGGAAGACCCGATACAGCGTCAATTTCCCCCGTATGCGTCCGTCGGAAGGACACTTCCAGCCCAACGTCGTCATGAGCGACCGTGAACTGGCGCAGACCATTTTCGCCTTCCGGCTGTTCGACCACGATGCCGACATTTCCATATCGACCCGCGAAAATCCGCACTTCCGCGACCACATCGCCACGTTAGGCGCCACCTCGCTCAGCGCCGGCTCCCGCACCGAGCCGGGCGGCTACTGCACCCACCCGCAGGCATTGGAACAATTCGCCGTAAGCGACGAGCGCACGCCCGCCGAAGTGGAGCAAGCCATTAAATCGCTCGGCTACGAAGTGGTGTGGAAAGACTGGGATCGTATTTTCGACTAAAAACCAAAAGACAATGAACGAACATTGGAAAGAACGGTATGCCCGCCAAATCATGCTGCCCGAAGTGGGTATCAAGGGGCAAAAAGCACTCTCCGAAGCCTCCGTGCTGGTGGTAGGCGTGGGCGGGCTTGGCTCGCCCCTGTCGCTCTACCTCTGCGCAGCGGGGGTCGGACGATTAGGACTTATCGACGCCGACGTGGTGTCGGAAAGCAACTTGCAGCGGCAGGTGCTCTACACCGAAGCCGAAGTGGGGCAGCCGAAAGTCGAATGTGCCGCACGCACGCTTGCCGGCCACAACAGCAGCTGCGTCATCGAAACCTACCCCTGTTTTCTGACACGGGAAAATGCCGAAGAAATCATCTCGCGCTACGACATCGTGGCTGACGGGTGCGACAACTTCGCCACCCGCTACCTCATCGACGACCTATGCGCCCGTCTGGGAAAGCCCTACGTTTACGGCAGCATCATGGGATTGCGCGGGCAGGTGTCGGTATTCAACGGAGGACGGGCACGGCGCTACCAAGACCTCTACTCCGACCGCGCCGAGCTGGAAGCACGCCCCAAAGCCGCCGCAGGAGTGATGGGACCTACCCCTGCCGTCGTCGGCAGCATGGAGGCGGCCGAAGCGATAAAAATCATTACAGGGTGCGGCACGCCGCTTTACAACCGGCTTTTCTCTATCGACCTCGCCACGATGGAGAGCAGCGTCCTCGACCTGTAATACCACAGTCTGTTTCAAGGCAGGAAATCTCCACATTTCAGGCAAGACAGCAAAGCAATAAAAAGCAGTGAAAATACCTATTCTTAAAAAGTATTTTTCAATTTTAGTTTGTAACGGTACATTTGCCGTTTAACGCTGTCGGATTTTTCGTTTTTATTTTTTGAAGAAAAAAACGGGATAAGATTTGCACAAATAAAATAACCGCCGTATATTTGCAACCGCAAATGCGAAAATAGCTCAGTTGGTAGAGCATAACCTTGCCAAGGTTAGGGTCGCGGGTTCGAGTCCCGTTTTTCGCT
>CANQAM010000041.1 GCA_947589325.1 uncultured Bacteroidales bacterium
GAAAAACATTTCCGTTTTTCGGATTTATTTTTTATTTTTGAGTACTCGCAACGACGAGAGAACCTCTAAATCTTCAAGCCATGGGAAAGAAAAATTTTGTGCTGGACACGAATGTCCTCCTTCACGATTACAAGAGCATTTTCAACTTTCAGGAAAACGACGTTTTCATTCCTATCGTCGTATTGGAAGAATTGGATAAATTCAAGAAAGGAAATGAAGAAATAAATTTCAATGCACGCGAATTTACCCGCCAGCTCGACAAATATTCCAACAACGACTTTTTTGAAAAGGGCGTGCAACTCACACCGGAATCGGGACGGCTCTCCGTCGTCCTCACCACATCGCTGCACCGGCGGGTGCGCGAGGCTTTCCACGAAGACAAGCCCGACCACCGCATACTCTCGGCGGCTCTCGAAGTCGCCGAAAACCACAAAGGTATGCGCACGGTACTCGTTACCAAAGACATCAACCTGCGCATGAAAGCCCGCGCATTGGGCATCGACACGGAGGATTACTACACCGACAAGGTGAAAAACAGCGATATATTCGAGAACGAACACCGAACCATTACCGGCATATCGCCAGACGTCATCAACGCGATTTACAGTTCGAAAAACGGCATTCCCGTCGAACAAACCGGCTTGGAACTGCGCACCAACGAATGTTTCATTCTCGACAGCGGCACCTCTTCGGCTCTGGCGCGCTACGTTACCGCTGACGGCGTGGTGCGCAAAGTCTCCAAAGAAAAAAATTTCGGCATCGAACCGCGCAACGCCGAACAGGCATTTGCTTTCGACCTGCTGAACGACGACCGCATAAAACTTCTCGCCATTACGGGAAAAGCCGGTACGGGAAAAACGCTGCTGGCGCTCGCCGGTGCATTAAAACAGCACGGACTTTACAAACAGATACTCCTCGCCCGCCCCATCGTATCGCTGGCAAACAAAGATCTCGGATTCCTGCCCGGCGATGAAAAGCAGAAAGTGGCGCCTTACATGCAGCCGCTGTTCGACAACCTGAATTTCATCAAACGGCAATTCTCGCTCGACAGCAACGACTACCGCACCTTGCAGGAGTTGCAGACGAACGGCTCATTAGTCATCGAAGCCCTCGCCTACATACGCGGACGAAGCCTCTCCGATACTTTCTGCATCATCGACGAAGCCCAAAACCTGACGCCGCACGAAATAAAGACCATCATCACCCGCGCCGCCGAAGGTACGAAAATGGTATTCACGGGCGACGTGTATCAGATAGACTCTCCCTACCTCGACACGCAGTCGAACGGACTTGCCTACATGATAGACCGTATGCAGGGACAGGAAATCTTCGGACACGTGAATCTCGTCAAGGGCGAACGCAGCCAACTTTCGGAAATAGCCAGTCAATTATTATAATCGTATGATTTCCATTATTATAGCTATTGTCGCGGCAATTTTGTTCGTCGTATTCCTCGTTCTTTGGGCGATGCAGCATAAATCGGCTGCCTCCATTGCCGCCGAGCGCGATGCCGCCGTACAGAACGAAGAGCGTGAACGAGCCGGACGCGAAGCTGCCGAAGAGCGCGTGCGCACCCTTATCGAACAGAATGCCGCCGCCCGCGAACGATTGGCGGCTACGGAAGAGCGCATGGAAAACGAACGTGCCGAACGGGAAAAAGCCGAAGAAATGATGCGGACGCAATTCCGGAATCTCGCAAACGATATTCTGGCGGAACAGTCGCAGCATTTCAAAGAAACGAACAAAGAATCGTTAGACCAACTGCTCAAACCGTTCAAAGAGAATATTTCGGAATTCAGAGACCGCGTGGAACGCATCTATGCCAGCGAAAACGAGCAGCAGGGAGCTCTGCGGAACGAGCTGCGGAATCTGATGGAACTGAACCGCCGCATCACCACCGAAACCACCAACCTGACCAACGCCCTGAAAGGAAATTCCAAAGTGCAGGGCGACTGGGGAGAAATGATTCTCGAAACGATACTCGACGGCTCGAACCTGATAAAGGGCGTACACTACGACACGCAAGTCAATCTGAAAGACGAGGCGGGCAACAACCTGCGCCCCGACGTCGTACTCTACCTGCCCGAAGGAAAACGCATCGTCATCGACTCGAAAGTCTCGCTTACGGCATTCGTCAATTCGGTAAGCGCCGAAGACGAACCGACGCGGCGAAGCGCGCTGGCAGCTCATGTGGCATCGGTGCGGCAGCACGTGGCGGAACTGGGACGCAAGGAATACCAACGGCTGCTCGAATCGCCCGATTTCGTCATCATGTTCATTCCGAACGAACCGGCATTCCTCGCGGCATTGCAGACGGACAACTCGATATGGGCGGAAGCCTACGACAAGAAAGTCATTATCTCGTCGCCCACCAATCTGTTCGCCCTGTTGAAACTTGTCGATGACTTGTGGAAACGGAACGCGCAAAGCAAAAACACTGCCGACATAGTAACTTGCGGAACGAAACTCTACGACCAACTGGTGGCTTTCACCGAATCGCTCGAAAACGTCGGCGCTTCGCTCGAAAAAGCCCGCTCTGCTTACAACGATGCCCACAAACGCCTCACGTCGGGCAACGACAACATCATACGGGTGGGCGAAAAACTACGCAAATTAGGGCTGCCTACCAAACGAACGCAGTCGCCGCGTATGCTCGATGCCGCCGACGAGCCGTCCGACGAATAAAGAGAGAAAGCGACCTCCGACGGGTCGCTTTCTTTATTCCGGTACATCTTTGACACAGCGAAGATAGATTACGCTGCGGTTTCCCGTATCTGGTTCTGCCGAAACTTCCGATTGGGTTACGCCTAAAAAATATTGTCCCCGAGAAGAAAAATACTCCCGCGAGCAACTCAAATGCGAGGTCGTAACGATGCCGAAATAGTGCAGTATCGTCAATTCCGATATATTCGGCACACGCCACGAGCCGCGATCGCTCCCGTCGGCTTCTTCGGAGTATCTTCCGCATACCGAATTGGAAGCCAGCGAATTTTCCCACCTGTCGAGATAATATTTCGATGTTCCCGTAGAGGCACGGTAATAACCGTTGAGCGAACCGTTGAGATTCAAACTTATTTCGCCTTGCACATTCGTGGTATTGAGGCGGTTGCAGTCTTGGCCGGCATATTTGAATTTTCGCGCCGGAAAACTGTTGATGCTCGAAATATCATGGCTCGCAATGAACGATGTCGCAGCCGGACGGAGAGACTCCGCCCGAAAATAATCCATTTCAATCGTCCGTGTCGCAGGGTCGTGATGATATGCCTGCTCTATATCGGCATCGCCCGATAACGACGACATATCGCGTCCGAGTTTGCGTATGCAGCGCAACGCACCGGCATACACGGGCGTGGGCGACCAGTTCGTCGGATTGAGTTCGCTCATGGCAGCTAGCTCCTCGCCCCACAACATACGGTTGTCGCTGCCCGCATAATGGGAATCGAGCGCACCGACACCCGCCGTGATTTCATCGGGCGAATAATCGGTAAAGCGAAAGAGCGGCGAAGGCAGCGACAGCGCGCCTAATACAATTTGCGTATAGGTGGCGGCAGCCGGCAGATACCAGCGTATCTCGTCCTCGTCGATTACGTTGTCGCCGTTCAAATCGCGGTTGCGGGCCATGCAAGCTGTCATATATTCATCGGGGTGATTCGGCAGGGCGTAAGTCTTTCCGGCGTAGGTACGGGGCATATTTGCGCCGCTTCCGTCGGTCATCAGAATTTTATTCCATTGATTCCGCGCCGTGTTGGTGCGGACAAAATTGTAAAGATTCGTCCGCCCGTCGGTCGCATAAACCTTATTGTTGTAATCGACCCATGCAAATGAAGTTCCGTTGCGGCTTTCGTTTTCGTGCTCTATACCGATGGCTTCGGGCGCTTCATCGGCATAATAGGTTTGTATGGATTTCTGCGTAATCAGATACACCGAATTGGAATAGGTGCTTTCGCCGTCGTTGGAAACATTCATGCGGCCCAACGCTATCCATGCCTGCCGATTCTCCTTGTTGGCAAAATTCCGCCACAGGGCATAATCGGCTTTTCCGCCCGTAAAACCGGCGGTGCCGGCATCGTACTCGCGTTCATAGAGATATTCATCGACAAAGACGGTATACCATTCACTGCCGCTCGGATTGGGAAAGCGGTCGGGGTCGCGCAGCTGCTCGATATACCACACGCCCGGGTCGCCGGCTGTCGTAGCTGCCGCCCGTCCGCCGTATCGCGGGTCGCCCGGATAGGGAGCGAGCGACGTTTCGCCCGCAGCGGGTCGGAATTGCAGCCACGTGTAAAACTGATTGTCGGGCAAAGCCTCGTAGCGATTTCGGTTGCTTTCGTCGGTTACATCGACGATGCCGGCGTTTCCGGTGGTAAACACGGCTCTGTTTCCGCTGCCGCCCACCATATCGACCGCGCCGTCGCCAAAGGGGGCACGAATGCGCCAGACAAAATTTTTCCGCTGTTCGTCGGTAAGGCGGATATTGAACACACCGTAATGCGAATCGAGTTCGATGCGATCGGTTATCATATCGGTAACATCGCCCGACACACCGGCGGCTATTTCCCCATTGCCCCCGACTGCCTCCACGCGAATATCGTCCAAGCCGTTCACGGTTCCGTTGTAAGTATATCGGGTATTGCGCCGACAATTGAAATCGCGGGCAGTTTCGGCCGTCGGCGCGCCGTTGCTCTTGTGTTCGCAAAAGCCGAGATGTATGACATAAGTCGCCTCTCCCGCCCGACGCACGGCGCCGGCAGTCGCGGCAGGCACACGCACGTTGGCGGCATCGACGTAATAGGCGACACGGCATTTTATGACGACATACGTGGCATTGTTGTTCATCAGGGCGGCATCGTAGCTCGGCTCGGCGGGTACGGTTTCGCCGGCGGCACGCACTAACGAGGCATACCAACCGCTGTTACTCCGATCAGGCTGTTTGTACTCCTGCTCTCGGTCAGCATACGAAGATACGCCGGCAAGTCCCCGATGCTTGTTTTCGTACTGGTAAAAATCGAAACTGTAACTTGAAACGCCCTCTTGCGGCTCCTGAACGAACGTCGCCGCATCGAAAACAGGCGAGCGGCTGTACGTCGCACCGCCGTAATTTTCGGGCAGATTCGCCATTTCCATATCGGCGG
Source organism: uncultured Bacteroidales bacterium (assembly GCA_947589325.1). Lineage (GTDB taxonomy): Bacteria > Bacteroidota > Bacteroidia > Bacteroidales > UBA11471 > Caccoplasma. The sequence goes on from CANQAM010000041.1 coordinate 5,133, forward strand.
CATTCGGCGTATATTGCGGCGGTGTGGTGTCGTCGCAGTCCATACGCTCCTGCAAATAGCTCGCTGCGGGCAGATTGACTACCTGCCACGAAACCGGTTCCAACGTAAGATTTTCAGCTGCCGCAAGATGAAAACGTACATAGGCGACTAACCGGCGAAGATGTATCGCCCCCGAAAGGATTACGGGTCCGGCGCGCAGCTCGACCGACGAAAACGGTATGCCGTCGGTATCGGTATAATCAACAGTAGCTTCATTTTCAGAGGCTTCTGTCGCGCGGTAAATTCCGCTCATCAGAAAATCGTCCGACACCTGCGCCACCGATTGCGGGTCGGACTGCACAGCAACGATGCGTTTGTATTTGTCCCACGTGTCGGCTGCCGCCAGCAATTCGTCGAGCGGCTGCTGTCCCTTTTCTTCTCCGTACATGATGCCGTAATGGGCAGCGGCGTTGGCAACAGCGACGATGTAGCTCCTGCCCGACTTGGCAGAAACCGCCAACGGGTAATCGGCATGATGCTGCGCCGTCAGCCCCTCGACAGTGGTGCAGCCCGTGCGCTCGCCGGTCGCTGCATTGTAGATACCTACCCACAAATCGTCGATATTGCGGGCGTCATCGCTGTCGGGCGAAACGCCGGCAGCACGGGTCAAGTGCTCCATATCGGCAAGATGCACCTGCATGGAAACCGTACATGGCAAACCCTCAGCGACGCCGATTTCCGGCGCGTCGAGTTCATCGGTGCAGGACAACGCCGCCACAAGGATTCCGAGAAAAAACGTACTCGTCATCAAACTCAAAAGGGGAAGTATTTTTTCAACATCTTTCATCATGCCGTTCGTATTTTCAAATCGCGCCGCCTCCACCTTGCAGCCAACCGCCCGTGTTCTTGTGGATTCGGACTTTATAAACGGCTGTAAATGAATTGAGTTTTTTTATCGTTGTGAAACACGGATTTTGAAAAAATCCAAATTTTTCATTCTATTTGAGGGATATCATTTCGGTTTGACAACTTCTGAGAGAAAAAGAACAGCGGTTTTAGAGAACTTCAAGTTTCACAAAACAGCTCTTATTTATTATAAATCAATCGATTAATAATAAATAGCGTTTGCTAAAATAACAATGAAAAAATATGATAAAAACAGGCTCCCGCCACGCAGGGCAATATGTCGTGATTTTGGAATTTTCAAACAGGCTATATCGCTATTATTCAATAATATACACATTTACGTCGAAGTACTTGGCATCTAAAATTTTCGTTTCCGTTAATTCTTCTTATAAGATACTTTCAGAAATAAAAATGGCTGTACCGTTTCCGATACAGCCATTTCAAAATTATGGAAAGAATTTGTTACATCATTCCGCCCATACCTCCCATGCCGGGAGCCATAGCTGCCGGAGCGGGATTTTCTTCTTTCTTGTCGGCAATGACGCACTCGGTGGTGAGGAACATACCGGCAATGGAAGCGGCATTTTCGAGAGCTACGCGCGTTACTTTGGCAGGGTCGATAACGCCTGCGGCGAAGAAGTTTTCGTATTCACCCGTGCGGGCATTGTAACCGAAGTCGCCCTTGCCGTCTTTCACACGTTGTACGACGACGGCACCTTCGACACCGGCGTTGATGACAATCTGACGCAACGGCTCTTCGATAGCGCGTTTGATGATTTCGATACCGGTCGTTTCGTCTTCGTTGTCGCCTTTCACACCTTCGAGAGCTTCAATGGCGCGAATATAAGCCACACCGCCGCCCGGTACGATACCTTCGGCAATGGCGGCGCGGGTAGCGCTCAACGCATCGTCTACGCGGTCTTTCTTCTCTTTCATTTCCACTTCGGAAGCGGCGCCGATGTAGAGAACGGCAACACCGCCGGCGAGTTTTGCCAGACGCTCCTGCAATTTCTCGCGGTCGTAGTCGGAAGTCGTCTTTTCGATTTGGGCTTTGATTTGAGCCACGCGGGCTGCAATGGCAGCCTTGTCGCCCAGACCTTTGACAATGGTCGTATTCTCTTTATTTACGGAAACTTTCTCGGCGTGTCCCAGCATATCGACGGTAGCGCCTTCGAGTTTCAGACCTTTCTCTTCGGAGATAACGACACCGCCCGTAAGTACGGCAATATCTTCGAGCATCTCTTTGCGACGGTCGCCGAAGCCCGGAGCTTTCACGGCGCAGACTTTCAGAGAGCCGCGCAGACGGTTTACCACCAACGTTGCCAATGCCTCGCTATCGACATCTTCGGCGATAATCAGCAAAGGACGGCCCGACTGTGCCGTAGCTTCGAGGATAGGCAGCATTTCTTTGAGCGAGGAGATTTTTTTGTCGAAAATAAGAATGTAAGGATTATCCATTTCGCATTCCATTTTCTCGGTATTGGTTACGAAGTAAGGCGAAATGTAACCGCGGTCGAACTGCATACCTTCGACGATTTTAACCGTCGTGTCGGTGCCTTTGGCCTCTTCCACCGTGATGACGCCTTCGCGTTTTACCTTCTCCATAGCTTCGGCAATGAGTTTGCCTATTTCTACGTCGTTGTTTGCCGATATGCGGGCTACCGATTCTATTTTAGCCATGTCGTTGCCCACTTCCTGTGCCTGCGATTTGATATGTTCCACCACGCCGGCAACGGCTTTGTCGATACCGCGTTTCAAGTCCATCGGGTTGGCGCCGGCGGTAACGTTTTTCAAGCCGACGTTTATGATGGCTTGTGCCAATACGGTAGCGGTGGTCGTTCCGTCGCCGGCATCGTCGCCGGTTTTGGAGGCGACCTCTTTCACGAGTTGTGCGCCCATGTTCTGGAAAGCATCTTCGAGTTCCACCTCTTTGGCTACGGTTACGCCGTCTTTCGTGATGTGGGGTGCGCCGAATTTCTTTTCGATGATGACGTTACGGCCTTTCGGACCCAGCGTTACTTTCACGGCGTTAGCCAACGCATCGACGCCTTTTTTCAGCTCTTCGCGAGCCTCGATATTGAATTTTATTTCTTTTGCCATAGTTGTAAAAAATAAATCGTTATACTATCAGAGAACAGCCAATACGTCGGACTGGCGCATGATGAGATATTTCTCGCCTTCCAGTTCGAGTTCGGTACCGGCATATTTGCCGTAGAGTACGGTATCGCCGGCTTTCAGTACCATTTCTTCGTCTTTGGTTCCGTTGCCTACGGCGACGATTTCGCCGCGCAACGGCTTTTCTTTGGCGGAGTCGGGAATGATGATGCCGCCTACCGTCTTTTCTTCTGCGGGTGCCGGTTTTATCAGCACGCGGTCTGCTAAGGGTCTGATCTTCATAGCTTCTTGTTTTAAGTTATTTATTGTTTGTTTTATTCGCTGTTTTGTCTTGCGACACCCTTTTCACAGCGAATAGCGTGCCAAATTCTTTTTTAAGTAAAAAACTGCCAAAAAGGCAGGCGAAACATTTATTTCTCTGTCAATACTGACAAGATGAAAAGATATGTTACCTTTGCAACAGATGACGCAGACGATACACGAAATATTGAAACGCTACTGGGGCTACGACTCCTTCCGCCCGTTGCAGGAAGAGGTCATACACGCCATACTCGACGGTCGCGACACGCTGGCGCTGATGCCCACCGGCGGCGGCAAGTCGATTACCTATCAGGTGCCCGGCGTGTTTCTCGACGGGATATGTATCGTCGTTACGCCGCTTATCGCTCTGATGAAAGATCAGGTCGATACCCTGCGGGCGCTCGACATAAAGGCGGCTTACCTGCATTCGGGCATGTCGTATCGGGAAATGCGGGTCGTGCTCGAAAACTGCATCTTCGGGAAATACAAATTTCTCTACGTTTCGCCCGAACGCCTCGCCACCCAACTTTTTCTCGATAAGCTCAAAGAGCTGAACGTGTCGCTTTTGGTGGTGGACGAGGCGCACTGCATTTCGCAATGGGGCTACGACTTCCGTCCGGAGTATCTGAAAATCGCCGAGCTGCGGACGCTGCTGCCGACGATTCCCGTGCTGGCGGTAACGGCGACAGCCACGCCCGAAGTCGCCCGCGACATACAGGCGAAACTTCTTTTCCGGAAAGAAAATGTTTTCCGCAAAAGTTTCCACCGTCCGAATCTGCACTACATCGTCCGCCACAACGAAGACAAGATGCAGCAGCTCATCTATATATTGTCGCGCGTGCCGGGCAGTGCCATCGTATATGTGCGCAGCCGCAAGCGCACGAAAGAGGTGGCGGAGGAGCTGCATCGGGCGGGCATCTCGGCGCAGCACTACCATGCCGGCATCGAAGCCGAAGAAAAAGATATGCGGCAGCAGTCGTGGAAAGAGGGACGCGCACGCGTCATGGTCGCCACCAATGCTTTCGGCATGGGCATCGACAAATCCGACGTGCGCCTCGTCGTGCACCTCGACCTGCCCAACTCGCCGGAGGAGTATTACCAAGAGGCGGGGCGCGCCGGTCGTGACGGGGAAACGGCATACGCCGTACTGCTCTACTCCTCGACCGACAAAGCCAAGCTGCACAAACGCATCGCCGACTCTTTTCCCGAACGCGATTTCATCACCCGCGTATATATTTCCGTGTGCAACTTCCTGCAAGTGGCGGAGGGTTTCGGCTTCGATACGATGCACGATTTCGACATCAACCTTTTCTGCCTGAATTTCAAACTGCCGGTACTGCCCACATACCACGCATTGAAAATATTGGAACACTCGGGCTACCTCGAATATATCGAAGACGCCAACTCGCAGTCGCGCATCATGGTTACCGTACAGCGCGACGAACTCTACAAACTGAAAACCGACGACGCCGAAACCGACGAAGTGCTGCAATGCCTGCTGCGCTCCTACACGGGACTGTTCGCCGACTACGTGTATATACGCGAATCGGTGCTCGAACAGCGCACCGGTCTGCCGGCGGAAAAGGTATATGAAAGCCTTATCTATCTCAGCAAGTCGGGCATACTGCACTACATTCCGCGCAAGCGTATGCCGCTCATCTACTTCACCCGCGCCCGCGAAAGCGCGGAACGCCTCGACATTCCCAAGTCGGCTTACGAAGACCGGAAAGAGAAGTTCAGCCACCGCATCGAACGCATCTTGCAATACGCCACCGCCGACAATGTGTGTCGGGAACGGCTGCTGCTCGACTACTTCGGCGAAAAAAGCGAACGCGACTGCGGCGCGTGCGACATCTGTTTGAAGAAAAAAGACGAAGGACTGTCGGCGGTGCGATTCGACAAAATCACGGCGTCGGTGAAAGAGCTGCTGTCGCAGGCGCCCTGCACGCTCGACGAAATCGTGGCGCGCCTGCCCTACCCGCAAGACCAAGTGGTCGAGACGCTCCGATACCTCTGCGACGAACGCTTCCTCCTGCTCGACGGCAACGCCTACCGCCTCCGCTGACTTCACACCTGCCGCCCTGCGCCTCTCTTTCCCACCTTCTCCATCTCAAAAGAATGCAAAAATTTTTAGCGGAAAGTTTTTTGGAAATTTTATTTTTAATTATCTTTGCGAGAGGAAAGGGTAACCTATGAAAATGCGTCGGTACATCGCGATAATCGCTTTTTACGAGCGATTGCGTGCAGTCAATTCGCCTTTTCCGTGCAGACGGGGAGGCGTTTGTTCGGTGCCGAGAAAAACCGCTTTTTATCTTTTTCGATAAAAAAACAACAATACAAGAGCGTACTTTCAAGAAAATGACTACCTTTGCTCCGTACACCCGACCGGTGTGCAGACATATTGAAGAAAGCGTTTTCGCATCGTTCCCTTAGTGAAACTTCGACAATTTCAACAATATACGGAATGGTAATGAAAGTACGCTCTTTCTTTGGTTTGTTATATCTATCTCGGATATACGACCAAAGTGGAGTTGCGTTTACTTGCCGAGTATATTGGGGGAGTCGAAGCCCACACTGAGTAGGCGAGTGAAACAGTGGCTCCGCTTCTTTTTTATGCCTGAATCGAAAAACTGTTATCGGCACTCTTCGAGCCGCAAGTGCCTTTTAATTTTTTTTGCAATGAAACGACACAGACAAATGTTTCAGAAAATTTGGGGAGTCATCTTCTTCCTCGCCTTCTCCCCTGCCGCATGGGCGTATGACTTTGAGGCAAACGGTATCTGGTACAACATTCTTTCGTTGAACGACAATACGGTCGAGGTTACGAGTGGTAATTATTCAGGCAATGTAACCATTCCCGAAACGGTAACGAATGAGGGTATTGAATATCGGGTTACCGCTATCGGCTACAGGGCTTTTGAGGATTGCACGAGCTTGACGTCGGTAACGATACCCAACAGCGTTACCTCAATCGGTGACGATGCTTTTCTCTATACCGGTTTGACATCGGTAACGATACCTGAGAGCGTTACCTATATCGGCAGGCAGGCTTTTTCCTGTTGCTACGGCTTGACGTCGGTAACGATAGGCGAGGGTGTTACCACTATCGGTAATAGCGTTTTTTCCCGTTGCTACGGCTTGATGTCGGTAACGATACCCAATAGTGTTACCGCTATCGGCGAAGATGCTTTTTCCCATTGCGAGAGCTTGATATCAATAACCATACCCAATAGCGTTACCATTATCAAATCCAATACGTTTTACGGTTGCACGAGCTTAACGTCGGTAACGATACCCGAGAGTGTTACGACTATCGGCTCTGGTGCTTTTCAGGGTTGCCATGGATTGAAATCGGTAACGATACCAAAGAGTGTTACCACTATCAACATCAGTACTTTTTACGAGTGCCCGAGTCTAACGAATTTGCGGATAGAGGACGGTTTGGAAACATTGGTGTTAAATAGCTCGTTTGCCCATTCTCCATTGGATACAGTGTATTTGGGACGGAATGTTTCTTACAGTTATTCTCCGTTCAGAGAAAAAACGACCCTTGTTTCATTGACTATCGGCAACCAAGTTACCGCTATCGGTAACAGTGCTTTTTACGGTTGCACGGGCTTGACGTCGGTAACGATACCCGACGGTGTTACCACTATCGACTACGCGGCTTTTTACGGTTGCACGAGTCTAACGAATTTGCGGATAGAGGACGGTTTGGAAACATTGGTGTTAAATAGCTCGTTTGACTATTCTCCATTGGATACAGTGTATTTGGGACGGAATGTTTCTTACAATTATTCTCCGTTCAGAGAAAAAACGACCCTTGTTTCATTGACCATCAGCAACCAAGTTACCGCTATCGGCGAATCTGCTTTTTCCGGTTGCTCGGGTTTGACGTCGGTAACGATAGGCAATAGTGTTACCACTATCGGCGAATCTGCTTTTTCCGGTTGCCGCAGCTTGACGTCGGTAACGATACCCGAGAGTGTTACCACTATCGGCGACGCGGCTTTTTCCGGTTGCCGCAGCTTGACGTCGGTAACGATACCCGAGAGTGTTACCACTATCGGCAAATCTGCTTTTTCCGGTTGCTCGGGTTTGACGTCGGTAACGATACCCGAGAGTGTTACCACTATCGGCTCTTCTGCTTTTGAGGATTGCGACGGCTTGACGGAGGTAACGATAGGAAATGGTGTTACCACTATCGGCAAATCTGCTTTTTCCGGTTGCTCGGGTTTGACGTCGGTAACGATACCCGAGAGTGTTACC
>CANQAM010000042.1 GCA_947589325.1 uncultured Bacteroidales bacterium
ATGGTGAAGTGTTCTTTATTAAATAGACCATTGGAAAAACCTTTACCTTCGCTCTCTGTCGCGCCGAGTATCTCGAACTGCTCCGGATTGTACTTGTCCATGAAAGAAATAGGGACGCCCATTACGCCGTCGTAGTCGCAGGGAATTTCATTTACTTTATCTACGTTGATAGCGTCGTAGTTGTCATATTTCGGATATTTTTCAGGATTATAGCGCTCGTAAAGTATCAGCTCTTCGTGGCGCTTGCTATGTTCGAGATTGGTAAACCATGCGATATTGCCGAATTTTGCAATAATGACACCATTGCTGTTTTTGATACAGTTTTTATTGATTATATGGGGTACGACAAATTCTTTCGGATTAGTATAACCGAGCCACAGTCTGTTTTCTTTAATAAGCGGAAATATCTCTTTGTAGGTTATAGCGTTTTGATTTCCGATAATAAGGAACTTCTTATTGTATGCAATAAGTTGTGCCACGTATTCACGAAAGAGCGAGAAGGGTGGATTGGTTACTACGATGTCGGCTTGTTTCAATAGTTCGATGCATTCGGCACTGCGGAAATCCCCGTTGCCGTGCAGCGGCTTTACGTCCACCTTGTCCCAGTCGGGCATACTTTTTCCGTCGTTGCCGTCGTAAATCAGATAGACAGCTTGTTCCGTGTCGTTTCGACTGAACAGGTCGGGACAGTCGTTTTTGTAGCAGGTGGTGATAATGCGTTTCAGCCCCAGCGTATTGAATTTGAGGGCAAAATACTTGAAGAAATTGCTGACGCGCGGGTCGTCGCAGTTGCAGAGGACGGTTTTCCCTCTGAAAAACGCATCGTAATGGCACAATTCTTTTTCGATGTCGGGCAGTTGGGTGTAGAACTCGTCGTTCTTGCCCTTTTTGGCTTGGTGCAGGGCGGCATTCTTTCCGCCCGTCGTGGTCTTGTTTTGGCTCATGGCTCTGTACGGTTGGTTTCGCGTTTGTTTGGCGAAACTCCGCACAGCCGGATAAAAAAGAAGCGCAGACTTTCGCCATACGCTCTCAGGCTCACCACAAGCCTTGTATCAACATGGTGAAATGTCCGCGCAATATATGCACGTAGCCAGTTGATACAGTTCAGCTCGTTCTATTTCGAGGTGGTGATTCGAGAGCGATTGAGCCGACAAGTATGTCCGGAAATTCCAATCGAGGGAATTTCCGCCGTAAAGATATAAAATTAAATCGAATTCCGCATCTCTCGCGAAAAAATTTAAGGAAGTACGATCCAAGGACAATCGGGAATGAGCCGAAAAACGTTCTCGGGAAGGGTGGAAGTTGAGTTTTTGACGATTTTTTGCGGGACGTTTAATTGAACTCAAATCGGAGAGTTATGGAAATAGAAATTCCCATATTGCTTTGTTTATGGAAGTAAGGGAATGGAAATAATGCTATTTATGGAAATATTTTTGCAAAAATTTGCAGTTTTATGGAAATAGAATTATTTTTGCAGTAATAAAATGAATTATGAATACACAGACATTACTATCAATAGTAGCAGACCAGCGTGAGGAGTTGCTGGCGAATGATTACTCGGAGTTGTGCTCACGTCCCGAAGAATCACAGTTTGACTTAAAGAGCAATCGAGCTCAGGTGGTAATAGGTGTCAGACGATGTGGAAAATCAACCTTATGTGAAATGTTCCTTAAACAAAAGGGAATTGAATTTGCTTATGTAAACTTTGATGATGACCGAATGAAGGATATGAAAGCAAGCGACTTAGACCGTTTGCTCGAAGCATTATATATGATATATGCTGAATTCAAATATCTTTTCCTTGATGAGATACAAAATATAGAAGGCTGGCCATTGTTTGTCAATAGACTGCTTCGCCAGAAAATACACTTGTTTATTACAGGTTCTAATTCTAAATTACTCAGTAAGGAATTGAGTACACACCTGACAGGAAGAAACAACAAAATTGAGCTCTATCCTTTTTCGTTCTCAGAGTATTGTGCAATGAAGAAGATTGATACAACTTCGCTATCAACGAAAGCGAAAGGTCTTCGCAAAAGTACCCTGCACGAATATCTTCAACAAGGCGGATTTCCGGAATTGTTCAATGAAAGTAATCGTAGAGGCTACATTAACGGATTATTAGATGCCATCATCAAAAATGATATAGCAAAACGCTTCAATGTCCGTAATGTGGAAGCATTACGAAGAATAGCGGCTTATCTTGCCGATAATTATTGTCAGGAGTTTGTAGCCAAGACCGTAGGTGAATTGTTCGGGGTGTCAAATCACACGGCAGAGAACTATTATTCCTACCTTAAAGAGGCTTTTCTATTGGTAGGAGTCAATCGATTCTCATATAAAAGTCGGGATCGTGTAAGAAACGAGAAAGTTTATGTAGTGGATACTGCATTTGTTACAGACCGTGAGGATAATTTCTCATTGGAAAATCTCGGTTGGAAGTTGGAAAATATTGTCTGTATTGAGCTGATGCGACGCTATAAGCCACTCTTTTGTGATGTTTTCTACTATAAGGAAACATCTTCTTCGCAAGTTGATTTTGTGATAGCAAAAAATAGTAATGTACAAGAGTTGATACAGGTATCATTTGATATCTCTACTGAAAAGACACGCAATAGAGAGATAAGAGGATTGAAGAATGCCGCAAAAAAATTAAAATGCAATAACCTTACGCTTGTAACCTTTGAAGAACATGAAACAATTGAGGAAGATGGCTGCACCATAAATGTTATTCCTGCCACAAAATGGTTACTTGACAAATAATTGATTGTTAAAACTGAATGGTAGACGCAACGGTAGAGTCTGCCGGCAAGTGCAACATTACAAAAAAAGATTAAGGAAACATTCTTTGGAAAAGGTGGAAGTTGAGTTTTTGACGATTTTTTGCGGGACGTTTTTTCTTTTTTCTTATTTTTGCCTGCTGAGAGAATATACCTTAAACAGACGACTATGAGCATCACCGTACGCGAAATCTCCGGCAGGCGCGAATTGCGAAAATTTGTGCAGTTCAATATCGACCTCTACAAAGGCAATCCTTACAAGGTGCCGCCTTTGGTGTCCGACGAGATAGCCACGTTCACTCCGTCGAAAAATCCGGCTTTCGAGTTTTGCGACGCCGTGCAGTTTATGGCGTACGACGGCAAAAAGCCGGTCGGACGCATTGCCGGCATCATCAATCATAATCTCAACACGAAGACCGGCAAGAAGGAGGCGCGTTTCGGATTCGTCGATTTCATCGACGACCCGCAAGTGAGCGATGCCCTTTTCGATGCTGTCGAGGAGTGGGCGCGCGGCAAGGGCATGGAGCATCTTACCGGTCCGCTGGGATTTACCGATATGGACCCCGAGGGGCTTCTCGTCGAGGGTTACGACCAAGTGGGCACGATGGCGACCATCTATAATTATCCCTATTATGTCGATCATATTCTGCGGCGCGGCTTTACGGCCGAGAGCGAATGGGTGGAGTTTCACTGCGTCGTGCCGCCCGTCATGTCGGAAAAGCACCTTCGTATCGCCGAAATCGTGCGGAAAAAATACCGCCTGCGCAGCGTCATAAAAGACTACAAGAGCATCAAAAAACTGGCGCGCGACTACGGGCGGCAGCTCTTCGAGCTTATCAACCTTGCCTATAAAGACCTTTACGGGTATGCGACTCTCACGCCCCGACAGATAGAGCATTACGTGAAAATGTATATCCCCATTGTGCGGCTCAAACATATTTCGGTCATTGTCGATGAACACGACAACGTGGTGGGCGTGGGCATTGTCATGCCGTCGATGACCCGCGCCTTGCAGAAGTCGCACGGCCGCTTCTTCCCCTTTGGCTTCATACACCTGCTCAAAGCCTTGAAAGGCAAAAACGACACGATAGATCTCCTGCTTGTGGCGATACACCCCGATTACCAGAATCTGGGCGCCAATGCCATTCTCTTCGAGGACATTCTGCCCCATTTCATCGCTGACGGGGTGAAGTACGTCGAGACCAATCCCGAGCTGCTTACCAACAACAAGGTGCAGCAGCAATGGCAGTATTTCGAACATCACCTCAACAAGCGCCGCCGCGCCTATACCAAAAGAATCTGAGCCGTTACGTTCGCTTGTTCGTTGTTATTTAACCTATGCCTACTTCTACTTTTGTACAGATACTCGATTTCATCGGTACGTTTGCCTTTGCTATCAGCGGCATACGCATGGCGTCGGCGCGTCGGTTCGACTGGTTCGGCGCCTATGTCGTGGGCTTTGCCACTGCTATCGGCGGCGGTACCATACGCGACCTCCTGCTCGACGTTACCCCCATGTGGCTCACCAACCCCATGTACCTCCTGTGTACGGGAGTTGCCCTGCTGTGGGTCATACTTTTCGGGCGGAAGCTCGTGCGGCTCGACATTACCTTCTTCATTTTCGACACGATAGGGCTGGCGCTTTTCACCGTCGTGGGCATGGGCAAAAGTCTGGCGTTGGGTTATCCGTTCTGGGTCGCCATTATCATGGGTACGCTCACCGGTGCGGCAGGCGGCGTGCTGCGCGATGTATTCATTAATGAAATACCGTTGATATTCCGCAAAGAGATTTACGCGACGGCGTGCGTGCTGGGCGGCTTTCTTTATTGGCTCTGCGACTTGTGCGGCATGGAGCCGTACCTCTGCCAAATCGTCTGCGGCGTCGGCGTGTTCATTACCCGCATCTTGGCGGTGCGTTACCGCGTGGGGCTGCCCATACTTCCCAACCGCGACACCCCGCCCGAAAAATAACGGCGATGCCGCTGCTTTTGCCGGAAAAATGAATGATGCCCGTCGAGTGGCTCCGGATATAAACGACGAGGGGAGAAATATTTTTCTCCCCTCGTCGTTTTTGAATCGTTATGACTGCTTCTCCTCGCTGTTTCGCAGGCTGTATTCGCAGCCGCAATAAGTCTGATTGTAGAAGCGGTATTCGGCAATCAGTTCGCGGCGGCGCTCCTGCAAGCCGCCTTTGCGCCAGTTCTGTTCCCAAAACGTAACCCCTTCGACTTCGCCCGCAGCCGTGCGTCCCGCCTCGTTTATCTGGTCGAGATTTTTCCAGCGCGACGAGGCGAGAGTCGTCGCCAGCACCCGAAATCCGTGTGCCGCCGCATAACGGGCAGCCACGCGCAGCCGCACGATAAAACAGCGCAGGCAGCGCGCCCCCCGCTCCGGTTCGCCCTCCAATCCCTGCACGGCGTTCTGCCACAGGGCGTGGTCGTAGTCGCCGTCGATGAAGTCGAGCCCCAGCCGCTCGGCGTGGCGTATGCACTCCGCTTTGCGCCGCTCGTACTCCTCGCGCGGGTAGATGTTCGGATTGTAAAAAAAGAGCGTCGGACGTATGCCGTTGTCGAGCAGACACTCCACGATAGCCGACGAGCAGGGCGCACAGCAACAGTGCAGCAGCACCTCCCGCCGTCCCTCCGGCACTTCCGGTCGCAATACAGGTTTCATACCGCAAAGATACGATTTTTGGAATTACGTTTATAGTAAAACGGCATTTATGCAGCCTCGCATAAATGCCGTTCATATATCACCGAGATATTCTTTTGCAGGTGTATTTTAATGCGATATGGTTTTGGAAAACAGATTAATGACAACTACGCCTGCGATAATCAATCCCAAACCGATTATTGCAGGGAGGTCAAGATGCTGTTTGAACCAAAATAGACCTATTAGCGAGATTAAAACAATGCCTACGGCTGACCATATCGCATAAGCAATTCCCACAGGCATGGATTTCAGTACATGGCTTAGGAAGAAAAATGAAGCGATGTAGCAGAAAATACATGAAACGGCGGGAATCGCTTTCGTAAACTGTTCGCTCTGTTTTAGCAGCGAAGTTGCGAAAGTTTCAAACCCGATAGCCAGCAAAAGCATTATATAAGTCTTTATCATAGGTCGAAGATAATGAGCTATAATGCTTTACAAATCAATAGATAAGCACTCTTACTTTGGCAGGGTAGATGCGCTTGGGGTCGCCGAACAGGGCGATGGATTCCGCCAAAATGCCTCGACTGATTTTCGCCATGCCTTGGAAAGAGATGCGTCTGTCGATGTAGACCGTTATCGGTTGCGTCAAGTCTATCTGCTTCGGGTCGAGGTATATGCCCAAATCGCCCCAGACATCTCCGTCCGAAATCATTTGCGTCGTTATTCGTATTTCGTTCCCTTCCATTACCAAGTCGAACGAGCGGTTCGCGTTTTTCGTGTGCATCAGTCCGCGAAAGTCGAGGTAATATACGCCGGAAGAGTAGCTCTCCATCCAGTAATCGGGCGTCAGGTTGCGATATTGGTAACTCAAATGTTTGGGATAGGTGCGGCGCGAAAACTTCTTCAACCACGGCGTCATGACCGTGAAATCGGTATTGCCGTGTCCCTTGCCCGGCTGAATGTCCACGCGGTGCTCAAAATCGTTCGGGGAGAGGCGTTGCAGTCTGTCTAATTCGTCTTTCCAGAGTTGGGCATATTCGTTGCGTTTGAATCCGGCGTCGGTTTCGCCCACTTCGAGACCGAAAGCGATATTGCGCAGATTCTCTGCGGCAGCAAGCGGTTCGGCGGCTGCCATAGGACCCGCTCCGGCAAAATAGTCGGGCATGAACAGGGCAAGCCGATGACTGCCGTAGCCGCCTTCGGAGGTGCCCAGAATGTAGACACTGTCGGGGTCGACATAGCCGCTCAGCACGCCGAGCTGGAATACGCGGCGGAAAGCCGTGCGCTGCGGCGCCAGATACCACCGCCCGATGCGGTCGTCCGCCATACGGGGCACGAAGTACATGCTGGGCGCATCGTTATACAATTTGGCTCTTTTCATTTCTGCCTCCCATGCGAGCGTATTCGTATAGCTGTCCCACGCGCTTTCGGCCAAAGAAGCTCTCCCGCCGCCGTGCAGATTGATGAACAGCTTATAGCCGTTTGCCGGTTTCTCGCCTTTGGCAAGGAGCAAGGCTTTCATGCGCTGTCCCGCAGGAATATCCCAGATAACCGTGTCGCCGGTGGCGATGAAATCTATGATGCCGCTCTCTTGCAGCCGGGCGGTATTCGCCTCTTTCCAAAGCTCCCACATGGCGGCGCCTTCCGCTTCCGCCGTATCGGGAGTAAATATTTGTCCGTAAAGGAACGACGGCGGCTGTCCGATATTGTCTTGGTCGAGTTGGGCTTGGAAATATTCCAGCGTCTGACGGCGGGCTTCTTCGGGTTCAGGTGCCGGATCGGGTATCGGATCGGGGTCGGGCAGGGGCAGCGACGGACTGGGAATAAAGGGCGGCGGTGTCATACCGAATCCCGGCATATCCGGCTCTTTGGGGTCATCATTCTTGCAAGCGGTAAGTGCGAACACGCATACGGCTGCAAGCATAACACATTTCCTTGTATTCATAACTTAAATTTTACATTATCGAATTTTGGCACAAAAATATAAAATATCATTATCCCGCAAAAAAATTTAATGAAAATATCCCGCCGATGAACACATTTTTTTCTCCGTTAAAACGGTAAGCCGTTGAAAGCAAATTAAAAGGCAGACACAAAAAAGCGAGGCGCAAGCGCCCCACTCAAAATGTTTTCACAACGGAATAATCCTTATTGTGAATTGCTTCAAAATTGTTTTACAAACATAAAGAAAAAAATTCATAGCTGCAACACTTGTTATCAAAAATTTTTTATTACCTTTATGATTCATACATTTTTGTTTGCCATGAAAACCATATTAGGACTGGATCTCGGGTCGGGCAGCATCGGTTGGGCTGTTGTCCGCGAAGACGAAAATACCCGCAGTATAGAACGGTTGGGCTCCCGTATAGTGCCCCTTTCGACCGACGATGCCACGCAGTTTACCACCGGAAAAGCTATCACGAAAAATTCCGAACGCACGGCCATGCGCACGCAGCGGAAAGGTTACGACCGTTACGGGCTGCGTCGCCGCCTGCTTACCGATTACCTGCATCGGTTGGGCATGGCGCCCGACGAGCGGCTTATCAAGCTGCCGCAGGTCGAGCTGTGGGGGCTGCGCGCCAAGGCGGTACACGAAAAAATCGAGTTGCCCGAGTTGGGACGTGTGCTTTATCACCTCAATCAGAAACGGGGTTATAAATCGGGAAAAGCCGATTTTCAGGACAAGAAAAGTTCGGAGTATCTGGCTGCCGTGAGCGGACGCTATAAAGAGATACAGGAGCGGGGCATCACCATCGGCGAAAAGTTTTATGCCGAGTTGCAAGCCAATCCCGATTACCGCTGCAAAGACCAAGTTTTCCCCCGTGCCGCCTACGTCGAGGAGTTCGACCGCATCATGGTGTGTCAGCGACGCTTCCATGAGATACTTACCGACGAACACATCGCCCACTTGCGCGACTACATTATTTATTATCAGCGGCCGTTGAAGTCGTGCAAACATTTGGTCGGCGACTGCACGCTGGCGAGTGTGCGCTACGTGCGACCCGACGGCACGGTGGCGGTCAAAGGCGTGAAAGTGGCGCCGCGCACGTCGCCGCTCTTTCAGGTATGCAAGATAGAGCAGAGCCTCAACAACCTCGAACTCCGCAACAAGCGGAACGAGCGTTTCGAGATGACGGCGATGCAGCGTCAGGCGCTGTTCGACCACATGAATCGAAACGAAAAATTGAAACTCACCGACTTGCAAAAAATTCTCGGCATCAAAAAGAGCGACGGCTGGTGGGGCGGCAAGGCGATAGGTACGGGCTTGCAGGGCAACACTACGTACACGGCTGTCGCCAAAGCCTTGAAAGGCGGTTACAGTCATCTGCTGCGCTTCGACTTGAAAGTCAGGGCCGAAGAATTTGCCGACCCCGATACCGGTGAAGTCGTCGAGCGGAAAATCATCGACGAAAGTTTCGAACAGGAGCCGTTCTACCGTCTTTGGCACATGCTCTATTCCATCGACGACATGGAGGTGCTCGACCGCATTTTGCAGGAAAAGTTCGGCATCGACGATGCCGGCGTCCGTCATGACCTGTGTGCGCTCGACTTCGTGAAAGCCGGCTACGGCAATCTGTCGAGTGCCGCCATGCGCCGCATACTGCCCTATCTGCAAATGGGATATGGCTATGCGGAGGCTTGCTTCATGGCGGGCTACAACCACAGCAATTCGCTCACCAAAGGCGAAAATCTGGCGCGGGAGTTGGCAGACAAACTGCCGCCCATTGCCAAAGGCGAACTGCGGCAGCCCGTTGTGGAAAAGATTCTCAATCAGATGATAAACCTCGTCAATGCGTTGATGCAGGAATACGGACGCTTCGACGAAATACGGGTGGAGCTGGCGCGCGAATTGAAACAGAGCCGCGAGGAGCGTGAAAAAGCCGATAAAAACAATCGGGAGCGGGAAAGCCATAATAAATTCTATGCCGAAAAAATTTCGGAAATGAACCTTTCGCCTACGCGCTCCCGCGTACAAAAATACCGTATGTATGAAGAAAGCCAGCATCTTTGTATGTATTGCGGGCAACCGGTGAATCTGACGGCTTTCTTGCAAGGCTACGATACCGAAGTCGAGCATATCATACCCCGTTCGCTTTACTTCGATGACAGTTTTGCCAACAAAGTTTGCTCCTGCCGCAAGTGCAATCAGGAAAAAGGAAATCGCACTGCCTACGATTACATGGCGTCGCAGGGCGAAGGCTCGCTTGCCATTTATCTCGAACGGATAAAAAAGATGTATGAGGAGCATAAAATCTCCAAACAGAAATATTCCTATCTGATGATGCGGCAGAGAGATATTCCGCAGGATTTTCTCAACCGCCAGATGCGCGAAAGCCAGTACATGGCGCGCAAGGCGTTGGATATATTGCGGAGCGTCTGCCGCAGCGTATATGCCACCGGCGGAGGCGTTACCGCCTACCTGCGCCATATATGGGGCTGGGACCTCGTGCTGCACGACCTCAACCTCGACCGCTACAAAGCCGGCGGACTTACCGAAATACGCGAGGTGAATCATGTCGATACCGAGTGCATCAAAGATTGGAGCAAACGGCTCGACCATCGCCACCACGCCGTCGATGCCCTTGCCATAGCTTGTACCCGGCAGGGCTATATACAGCGCCTCAACACCCTCTCTGCCCTCTCCGACGAGGAGGGCGACGCCTACATGTCGCTCGACCGGTATATGCAGGAGCAGCCGCATTTCTCCTATGCCGAAGTGCGGGCTGCCGTCGAGAAGATACTCATCTCTTTCAAAGCCGGAAAGCGGGTCGCCACGCAAGGTAAGCGCTATATCCATCGGGGCGGCAAACGCATTTTGGTGCAGCAGGGCATTGTCGTGCCGCGCGGCGCGTTGAGCGAACAAAGCGTCTATGGCGTTATCCGGCGGTACGAGAAAAACAAAAAAGGGGAAACGTCGCTTCGTCAGGAATACGTCATAAAATATCCTGTAGCAGCTATCGACGAGAAAACGTTGCCGTATGTCATCGACGGCGGCATACGCGAGATTTTGCGCCGACGCCTCGAAGCCTGCGGCGGCAATGCACGACAGGTGTATGCCGAGCCGTTGTACACCGCAGCCGGCAAAAGAATAAATACCGTGCGCTGCTTCACCGGTCTGTCGGCGGTCGTGCCCGTGAAATACGACGGCGATAGACCAATTGGATTTGTCAAGCCCGGCAACAACCACCATATTGCCATCTATACCGACCGCGACGGCAAACTGCACGAACACGTCGTAACCTTCTGGCACGCCGTAGAGCGCAAGAAATTCGGGCTGCCCGTTGTCATCGAACACCCCGATGCCGTATGGGACAGCGTAACCGATGCCATGCCTGAATCGTTCCTGTCGCAACTGCCCGATGTTTCGTGGAAATTCGAGTTCTCGATGCAGCAAAACGAAATGTTCATTCTCGGTATGCCCGACGACCTCTATGCCGATGCTATGGAAAACGGCGATTATGCACTGCTCGGCAAATATCTGTACAGGGTGCAGAAACTGGGCACGGGTGCTTATGTATTCCGTTTTCATATAGAAACAGCTTCCGATGACCGATATGTAGATGAAACCGGAAAGAAAACCTTTAATTTGAAGTTGTCCCAGAAGATGAATCGTGTGCGTTGGATAGCCAGTCTTGACGCATTGAGAAAGGTCAATCCCCATAAAGTGAAAATCGATTTGCTCGGAAGAATTACTGCCCTATGATAAAGAAGACGCTCTATTTCGGAAACCCCGCCTACCTGAGTATGACCAATGCCCAGTTGGTGCTGCGGCTGCCCGAAGTCGAGAAAAACGATTCGCTGCCCCTTTCGTTCAAGCAGAAAGCCGAACGGACGATTCCTATCGAGGACATCGGTGTCGTGATACTCGACCATCGGCAGATAACCGTCAGCCACGCCCTGTTGGCGGCGCTGCTCGACAACAATTGCGCCGTCATCACGTGCGACGATGCACATCTGCCCGTCGGTCTGCTGCTGCCGCTCTGCGGCAATGCCACCCAAAACGAGCGCTTCCGTTACCAGCTCGAAGCCTCCGCCCCGTTGCGCAAACAGTTGTGGCAGCAGACCGTGCAAGCCAAAATCGCCAACCAAGCCGCCCTGTTGCAACAGCGCGGCATCGAGGCGAAAAATATGCAAAAGTGGATAGGCGAAGTGCGCAGCGGCGATGTCGATAATATGGAAGCACGGGCAGCCGTGTATTATTGGAGCAATATTTTCCCGCAGATTCCCGACTTCCGCCGCAACCGCGACGGCATACCGCCCAACAACCTGCTCAATTACGGATACGCCATACTGCGGGCGGTCGTGGCTCGTGCGTTGGTGGGCAGCGGTATGCTCCCCACGTGGGGCATACATCATCACAACCGTTACAACGCCTATTGTCTTGCCGACGATATTATGGAGCCGTACCGCCCGTATGTCGATCGCATGATCTGCGATATGCTCGATGAACGGACGGAAATTGCCGAACTCACGACCACAGTCAAAACAAAGCTGCTGTCGATACCCGTTACGGAAGTGAATATCGGCGGACAGCGCAGTCCGCTCATGGTGGCTGTCGGACAGACTACCGCTTCGTTGTACAAATGTTTTTCAGGCGAATTGCGTAAAATAAGTTATCCTGAAATGTGAGTGCAAACATCGACCGATTCAGCGAATACCGTATCATGTGGGTACTTGTGTTTTTCGATCTGCCGACCGACACCAAAAAGGAGCGGAAAGCCTACACCGTGTTTCGGAAGCGGTTGATGCAGGACGGCTTTACGATGTTCCAGTTTTCGATATATGTACGCCACTGCGCCAGTCGCGAAAATGCCGATGTACATATAAAACGGGTCAAAAGTTTTCTTCCGCCGTTGGGCGAAGTCGGAATTTTGTGCATTACCGACAAACAATTCGGCATGATGGAAATATTTTATGCCCATAAACCGGTATCGCCGTCGGCGCCCGGACAACAGCTCGAACTCTTTTGAAAAGCAAAAACGGGAGAATCGCACTGATTCTCCCGTTTTATCTGAATACATTTTCCGTTTCTAATTCCTTGCCTAAAATACTGAATTGTAGTGCGATATTCATATCCAGCTGTATTCAGTATGACAAAGATACAATTTTGAAAGCAATTTACAAC
>CANQAM010000043.1 GCA_947589325.1 uncultured Bacteroidales bacterium
ATCTTTTCTGCTTTGCTGCAAGATGTGGAACAGATATTTTCTATCTCCTTTTGTTGCACTTCTATCTTGACTGAACATACAGCTTTAAAACTCAAAGCTGGAATTAACAACAACTAATATGATATTTTTTGCATTTGAACTCCGTATTAAAATTTTAATCATTGAAATAATAAATTGATTGCGGGATATAATCTTTTTTTGTATCTTTACCCCATAAGTTATAGAATATGGAAGACAGAAAAAAAAATAGAGCAGATCGAAATAGAACTCTCACAATATCTGCCGAAGAAATTTCTAATTTAAGAAATAAAATATTATATTCCCATGACATAAATGGAAAAACCAATTTTGAAAACTGTTTAATAAATGCAAATTTATTCGATATTATAGATTATATTCCAAATGAATGTGCAAATTTAATCATTATCGATCCACCTTATAATTTATCAAAGAAATTTAATTCTTCTTCATTTGCAGCAACATCTGATAAAAAATATGAAACTTATTTAAGAAGTTGGTTCTCAAAAATATGCATGAAACTTGCTCCTAATGGGTCATTATATATGTGTGGCGATTGGAAATGTTCATTTAT
This sequence comes from uncultured Bacteroidales bacterium, assembly GCA_947589325.1. Classification (GTDB taxonomy): domain Bacteria; phylum Bacteroidota; class Bacteroidia; order Bacteroidales; family UBA11471; genus Caccoplasma. The sequence continues at coordinate 593 of CANQAM010000043.1, forward strand.
TCAACAAAAAGTCATTTCGGAACAATTGACCATTATAAACAGAATTACATGGCAACGCGAAAAAGGAAGAGGGGCAAATTCTAATTGGAAAAATAATATGGAAGATATCTGGTTTGCCGTCAAATCGCCTAAGGATTATTATTTTAATGTAGACGCTGTAAAGATGAAGCGTCGTGTCATTGCCCCATACAGAGAAAATGGCAAACCAAAAGATTGGGAAGAATCTGAGAATGGAAATATCCGCATTACATATCCTTCAAATTTTTGGGATGATATCAGCATTCCGTTTTGGTCAATGCCCGAGAACACCGACCATCCGACTCAAAAATCTGAGAAACTTATTGCTAAACTTATATTAGCCTCATCTAAGCATGATGACTTAGTATTTGACCCATTTGTTGGAAGTGGGACATCATGCGTTGTTGCAAAAAAACTCGGACGACGATATCTTGGTATAGAAATTGATGAAGAATATTGTTTACTTGGAGCTAAAAGATTAATATCAGCAGAAAGCGATACAGAAATACAAGGATATAGTGGTGGTTTCTTTTGGGAAAGGAATTCCTTAAATTTACAAAAAGAAAAAAGACCGACCTCAATTATACCCTCAAGAGATTTATTTAATAATACTAATTATTGACTGTTATGAATTTAGATGAACTATCGGAGAAAATTCTTTCAATATTAAATAGAGATTGTATGCACATAGTCTCTAAGAACTCTATGAGTTCACCTCGTTCAATTGGCGATGCCGTACAAGATTTTTTGGCAAATAGAGGTTTTGCCGAAGCTATAAGGGATTGTGATGTACCGCTTATTACTAGTGATTTCTCTCGCCGTTCTATGGAAGATATCGCATTTGAGGACAATAATGGTAATTATTATGCCGTAGATGTCAAAACTCATAATCTATCCACACAATTTAATATGCCTAATTTAATATCTGTAAAACGATTAGCAAACTTTTATGAAAATGACAATAATACTTTTTGTATTCTAATAGTTTCATATCAGACTACCAACAATTCCATACAATATAAAGATTGTTATTTTAAGCCTATTGAAGAATTTTCTTGGAATTGTCTTACGCTCGGAGCCTTAGGCTGGGGCCAAATTCAGATAGCAAATGCAAACACTTTATCATTTAATACTCCTGTTAACCGTAAAACATGGATGTTGGATATGTGCAACAAATTAGAAGTATTTTATGATGAAGAAATTGGAAAGATTGGAGAAAGAAAGAATTGGTTTTATGATATACGCAGAAAATGGGAGAATAAATAGTCCTTTTTTTGTGAAACTATCATATTTTTCTTGACAGACACAACAAATTTATTTTGTAAATTTAATCCACATCAAGTGAAATGAAAGGTATAGATACAGCATTTTCACAACAGATATTCTCCGTTTTTCAGAAACAAAATACAAAAATTTGTATTTTTGCAGTCGATTATGCAGGGACAGCCGTATGCCTCCTGCGAAATTGATTTATAAAATGCTTTTTCAATCTTTACACCATTTCGGCGACTATATCCTGCTGCAAAAAAGGATATTCACCGTCCCCGACCGGTGGAGCGAGTTTTTCCGGAGATTCATCGACGAAGCCGGTTCGCTCATCATCGGCTCCATCGCCATCGTCGTTACCATATCGCTGTTCATCGGCGCGGTGATAACGATACAGACGCAGCTCAACGTATCGTCGCCGCTGCTGCCCGCCTATACGGTGGGTCTGGTAACGCGCGACACGCTGCTGCTCGAATTTTCATCGTCGATTATGTGCCTGCTGCTGGCGGGGAAAATCGGCTCCAACATCGCTTCCGAAATCGGGACGATGCGCGTTACCGAACAAATCGACGCCCTCGACATCATGGGGGTCAATTCCGCCAATTATCTGATACTCCCCAAAATCGCCGCCATGGTGGTGTTCATTCCGGTGTTGGTCGTATTCAGCATGGCAGCGGGGCTGTTCGGAGGTTATTTGGTGGCATCGTTCACAAGCATCATTCCGGCATCGCGCTACATCTACGGACTGCAATCCTACTTCACCGAATACTACATTTGGTACACCATCATCAAATCGTTTTTCTTCGCATTCGTCATCAGCAGCGTGGCATCGTATTTCGGCTACAAGGTACGAGGCGGCGCGCTCGAAGTGGGAAAAGCCAGCACCGACTCGGTGGTGGTGAGCAGCGTCACGATACTTCTGCTCGATGTCATACTCACTAAATTGCTGTTACAATGATAGAAGTAAAAAACATTTTCAAATCGTTCGACGGAAAACCCGTGCTGCGCGATATATCCGCCCAATTCCATACCGGAAAAACGAATCTGATTATCGGTAAAAGCGGTTCGGGAAAAACGGTGTTGATGAAATCCATCGTCGGACTGATAAAGCCCGATTCGGGACATGTGCTTTACGACGGCAAAGACTTTTTGGGCATGAGCGAAAACGACGTAAAAACGCTGCGCTGCGAAATAGGCATGTTGTTTCAAGGCTCCGCCCTCTTCGACTCGCTGACGGTACTCGAAAACGTGATGTTCCCGCTGAAAATGTTTACGCGGCAATCGGCTGCCGAACGGGAGAAACGGGCGCGCTTCTGTCTGGAACGTGTCAATCTGTCGGGTGCCGACCGGCAATTCCCGTCGGAGATAAGCGGCGGTATGCAGAAACGGGTGGCGATAGCCCGCGCCATCGCGCTCAATCCCAAATACCTTTTCTGCGACGAACCCAACTCAGGTCTCGACCCGCAGACGTCGATTCTCATCGATGAGTTAGTGCGCGACATCACACGGGAATACAACATAACGACCATCATCAATACGCACGACATGAGTTCGGTATTAGGCATCGGCGATAACATCATTTTTCTCAACCAAGGCGAGAAAGAATGGGTGGGTACCAGCAACGATATCTACACTTCGACGAACGAGAAACTCAACGATTTCATCTTCGCCTCGAATCTTTTCAAAACCGTCAAAGAGTATATCGACCACAAAAACGACTGACCGACGCAATTCTCCCCAAGCGATAACGGCTTTTCTTCGCGAATATTTTTCGGGGAAAACGATTTGCGAATGAATTTATCACTATCTTTGCAAAATTATAACGGGCAAAGATAGGTTACACCGATACCCTCAAAAAAAGAGCGTCTATCGGGCGGCACTCGATTTTTGCCGCAAGGTGATTCGTGTATCTCAAAAATATCGGGACTATGACACAAGCAGAAGAAAAAAACGAAGAAGAGAAAAAAAGCCTGAATTTCATAGAGCTTGCCGTCGAAGCCGACTTGGCTGCGGGGAAAAACGGGGGACGGTTGAATACGCGATTCCCGCCGGAACCGAACGGTTACCTGCATATCGGTCATGCAAAAGCCATTTGCATGGATTTCGGAATCGCCGCCAAATACGGCGGTACGTGCAACCTGCGGTTCGACGACACCAACCCCGCCCGTGAAGACGTGGAGTATGTCGATTCCATCAAAGAGGATATTCATTGGTTAGGGTTCGACTGGGGCGACCGCCTGTACTACGCTTCCGACTATTTCCCGAAACTCTACGAATTGGCGGTGCGCATGATTAAAGAAGGGTATGCCTACGTCGATGAACAAACGTCCGAAGAGATAGCGCAACAAAAGGGCACTCCCACGCAACCCGGTGTACACAGCCCCTACCGCGACCGCCCCATCGAAGAAAACCTCGACTTGTTCGAGCGCATGAACAAGGGCGAATTTGCCGAAGGGTCGATGGTGCTGCGCGCCAAAATAGATATGGCGTCGCCCAATATGCACATGCGCGACCCTATCATGTACCGCATCATCAAATATCCGCACCACCGCACGGGCACGAAATGGAACGTATATCCCATGTACGATTTCGCACACGGACAATCGGACTATTTCGAAGGGGTTACCCATTCGATTTGCACGCTGGAATTCGAGGTACACCGTCCGCTTTACGAATGGTTCGTAAACTTTCTGGCAGACGAAAACTACGGCCCGCGACAAATCGAATTCAACCGCCTCAACCTTACCTACACGGTGATGAGCAAACGCAAACTGCTGCAACTCGTGCAGGAAAAACTCGTTTCGGGCTGGGACGACCCCCGCATGCCGACCCTTTGCGGATTGCGCCGGCGCGGATATACGCCCGAGTCGATACGCAACTTCGTCGATAAAATCGGCTATACGAAATTCGACGGTCTCATCGACGTGGCACTGCTCGAACACAGCATTCGCGAAGACCTCAACAAGAATGCCAATCGGGTGGCAGCCGTCGTCAATCCGGTGAAACTAATCGTCACGAATTTCCCCGAAGGGCAGGTCGAATATCTCGATACGGAAAACAATCCGGAGAAACCCGAAGCCGGTACGCACGCCATGCCGTTCACGCGCGAACTCTACATCGAGCGGGAAGACTTCATGGAAATTCCGCCGAAAAAATTTTTCCGCATGACGCCCGGACAGGAAGTGCGCCTGAAATCGGCATACATCGTGAAATGCACCGGCTGCAAGAAAAACGCTGCCGGCGAAATCGAAGAGATTTATTGCGAATACGACCCCGCTACGCGCAGCGGCCTGCCCGAGAGCAACCGCAAAGTCAAAGGCACGCTGCACTGGGTTTCGGCACAATACGGCGTAGAAGCCGAAGTGCGTCTGTACGACCGCCTGTTCTGCGTGGAAAATCCGTCGGAAGAAAAAGAGGTCGATTTCCGCGAGCTGCTCAACCCCGATTCGTTGAAAGTGGTGAAAGCCGTCATCGAGCCGTATCTCGCCGAGACAGCCAAAGCGGGCGACCACTACCAGTTCCAGCGCATCGGATATTTCAGCGTCGATCCCGACAGCACGGAAGGGCACTTGGTGTTCAACCGCACCGTGTCACTGAAAGACAGTTGGGAAAAAATCAAAGGCAAAAACTGATTCCATACCGACTTTACCGGAACAAAGGGAAACGATGTTTTGCCTTTGCTTCGGTATCGTTTTTTGAATGCGTATGAAAAACGAAGATGCAGAAGCGGAATTGGTACGGCGTTACGAGGAGATGCAGCGTAACGGCGAGCGACGCTATTTCGATACCGAAGACATCGAAGACATCGCTTACCATTATGAAACGGCACACCGGTATGCGGAGGCTCTCGACGTCGTGGAATACGGTCTGCGGCTGCACCCCGACAATCCCGAGCTGGAAGAGCGGCGCGCCGACTATCTGCTCTGCCTCGACCGCGTGGAAGAAGCCGAGCAATTAATCAATTCGCTGCCGAGCCGCTCGGTCGATGCGCTCCTTATCCGTGCGGAAATAGCCATGATACGGGAAAACCTGCCGGCAGCAGCCGACCTTATAACGGAAGTTTTGGCGTCGGACGAACTGTCGTGGGAGGTGTGCCTCGACGTCATCGAGCTGTTTTTCGATTACAACTACGCCGACCGCATCGCTCCGTTTACGGAAGAGGCCCTCTCGCGTTTGCCGGAAGACGAACAGGAAGATTTCCTGCACGAACTGGCGCATCTATACGAAGAACGCTCCTTGCCGGAGGAGGCGATAACCACCTACAACCGCCTGCTCGACAAATATCCTTATACGCTCGACTATTGGATAGACTTAGCCCGACTGTTGGAGGAACAAGGCAAATACGATGAAGCCATAGAGGCATGCGACTTCGCCCTGACTATCGACGAAAACAATATCGAAGTACTGTTCTTCCGCGGCTGCTGTTTTTACGATAAAGGCGACCTGAAAACCGCCTCGCAGATATTCGACAGCGTATCGGAACACGCGACGGACAAAGGCACCGCACTTGCCATGCTGTCGGCCTGCTACTCACGTTTGGGACTTTACTCGAAAGCCATAGAGACCATGCAGTCGGCTGTACGGGACTACAACTACACCCTGAATGCCGACCTGTACTGCCAAATGGCGTCCGATTATTATGAAATCGGCGATATGCACCATGCACGGGAAGCACTGGGAAAAGCGCTCAACGCCGACGACTGCCACTTGGAATCGCTCCTGTTCATGGGCGAACTCGCAGTCAAGGACAAAGCATGGAACGATGCTCTGCCGTTTTTCCAACGCGCTTTGGAGCAAGACCCCGACAACCTCTACGCCACCAAAAATCTGGCGGAAATATGGGAGGAACTTTCGCTCACGGTGAAAGACGCTCGAAAAAACGAATACGAACAAAAGGCGCTCGAATATTATGCCGCCGCTATCGATTTGTCGGGCGGGACCGATGTGGAGATATTGTTAAAATCGGCCTTGCTGCATTTCAAATGCGGAGCCACCGACGAAGCCCTGCAAGAAATCGATACGATAGAGGAGCTTATTTACAATCCCGATACGTGGAAAGATATGGACGAGGAGAGCCGAGAGCGTACCAAAACGCTGCTCGAAATTGTCGAGTTTTTACGGAAAAGATTGGGCAGCGATTTGAACAACACCGATATTTATTATTTCTAAACATGAATACAGAAAACAACAAAAGAACAGCAACGGATTATCTACTGCTTGCCCTCAAAGGCATGGGCATGGGAGCAGCCGATGTGGTACCCGGCGTGTCGGGCGGCACGATAGCTTTCATCGTGGGAATCTATGAAGAACTGGTAAGCTCCATAAAAAATGCGGACAAAGCGGTCGCCTCGCTATTGAAAGGGAAAATCGGAGATTTCTGGAAAGGGATAAACGGGTCGTTCCTGCTGGCGGTCATTGTGGGTATCGGCATCAGTTTTCTTTCACTGGCAAAACTGATTACGTGGGCATTGTCGGTCTATCCCGTACCGGTATGGGCATTTTTTTTCGGACTGGTGCTCGCTTCGACAATATTCGTTTCCAAACAGGTAACGTCGTGGAAATACAACCGTTGGATAGCTTTCGCCGCAGGGGCAGCCATCGCCTTCTACATCACGGTAGCGACGCCGGCGCAGACGCCCGATGCCTTGTGGTTTATCTTCCTGTCGGGAGCGATAGCTATCTGCGCCATGATACTGCCCGGCATTTCCGGCAGTTTCATTCTGCTGCTTTTGGGAAAATATGAATACATGATGCAGGCTATCGGCAGTTTGAATGTGCCGGTCATCGCCGTGTTCATTGCAGGTGCAGCGATAGGCATCGTACTGTTTTCAAAATTTCTCTCTTTCCTGCTGAAAAACTACCACGACATAACCATCGCGGCACTGGCAGGTTTCATGCTCGGATCGCTCAACAAGGTGTGGCCGTGGAAAGATGCTGCCGAGAGCAACACGCTGCCCGCCGAATACGACTGGGTGCCGGTCGTCGCCGTCATCGCGGGATATGCGCTGGTAGCCGTTCTGGAAAGGGTGTCGGCAAAGAAAGCGAAATAGTCTACCTACCTCCTGCCTGCACCGCAGATTATTTGGGAGCTTTCAGGTAAAGTGCGGCGGCAATAAAAATGTACAGAATGTTGGGAATCCACACGGCAAGCTGCGGCGACGTAGACCCCGATATGGCGAACGACGACGACACCATATCGAAAAGTATGTAGGAAAAACTGAGTAAAAGCCCCATGGCTATGTTGAATCCCATACCGCCTTTCATTTTTCGAGAAGAGAGCGACACGCCGATAAGCGTAAGTATAAATGCCGCCGCCGTATTGGAGAAACGTTTGTGATATTCGATTTCGAAATCGATGATATTTCCGATGCCCCGCTGTTTTTGTCGGGTGATGTAGGTTTTCAGCTCCGGCGTGGTCATCAGTTCGCTGTCGTATTTTGAAATCAGAAAATCCGACGGTTCTATGGCAATAATCGTATCGAGCTGCGAGCCGCGCGTAAGGTATTCTCTCATATCGTCGAAATCGCGTATCACGTAATTTTTGACGACCCAGTGTTGGTCGGTATCGTATGAAATGGTTTGTGCCGTCAGCCGCGATTTCAATATTTTTCCGTCGAATTTTTCGAGCGAAAAACGATAGCCGGTTTTGGTGCGGTTGTCGTAACGGCTCATATAGGCAATGACACCCGGCTCGACTTGCAGCTGTATGTTGCTGGCATAATCGACTTTTTTGTTTTTGATGTATTGATTCTGAAACTCGATGCGGGTGGAGGTGGCCTGCGGTATGACGTAGCTGTTGAGCACGAAATTGACGCCGGCAATGATAGCCGCCGAAATCATGTAGGGCACGACGAGCCGCTTGAAACTGATGCCGCTGGCAAGCATGGCGATAATCTCTGAATTGTCGGCAAGTTTCGAGGTGAAAAAGATAACCGATATAAAGGTAAACAGCGGACTGAACAGACTGAGAAAATAGGGTATGAAATTGAGATAGTAATCGAAAATCGTCGCTTTCAGCGGCGCGGCGAGCAGGGAGTCTATCTTTTCGTTGATGTCGAACACCACGACGATGGCGATAATCAAGGCGATGGAGAATATGTAAGTCCCCAGAAACTTCCTGATGATATAGATGTCTATCTTTTTCATTTTTCTATCGCATATATATCAAAGCCGCTGCGTTACGCGAGCAAGCATCTCTTTCTTCCATGCGGCGAAATCGCCGGCGGCGATATGGCTGCGAGCTTCCCGCACGAGCCACAGGTAAAATGCCAGATTATGTATCGAGGCTATCTGCAAGGCGAGCAACTCGTCGGCGACGAAAAGGTGCCGCAGATAGGCGCGGGAATATTGCGTATCGACGAATGAGGCGCCGCCTTCGTCGAGCGGTTCGAAATCGTCAGCCCACTTGCGGTTGCGCATGTTCATGATGCCGTTGCGGGTGAAAAGCATGCCGTTGCGCCCGTTGCGGGTGGGCATCACGCAGTCGAACATATCGACGCCGCGCTCTATGGCTTCGAGCAGATTGGCGGGCGTACCCACACCCATGAGGTAGCGGGGACGGTCGGCGGGGAGTATTTCATCGACGACTTCTATCATTTCGTACATTTTTTCGACGGGTTCGCCTACGGCAAGTCCGCCTATGGCGTAGCCTTCGGCACCGAGCGAGGCGGCGTGTTCGGCTGCCTCACGGCGCAGGTCGGGATACACGCACCCCTGCACGATAGGGAAAAATGTCTGCCGATAACCGTACCGGCCTTCGGTTTCGTTCATGCGCCGCCAGCCGCGTTCGAGCCAGCGCTGCGTGAGCGAGAGCGACTTGCGGGCATAAGCATAGTCGGCATCGCCCGGTGTGCATTCGTCGAGCGCCATGATGATGTCGGCGCCAATGATGCGCTGCGTATCGACCACGTTTTCGGGTGTGAAAAGGTGTTTCGACCCGTCGATGTGCGAACGGAACTGCACGCCCTCTTCGGTGAGCTTGCGTATGGAAGAGAGCGAAAATACCTGATAACCGCCGCTGTCGGTGAGAATGGGGCGCTCCCAACCGCTGAAACGGTGCAGCCCGCCGGCGCGTTCGAGTATGTCGAGACCCGGACGCAGGTAGAGGTGGTAGGTGTTGCCGAGAATGATTTGCGCACCGATGTCGTCGCACAACTCGCGCCGATGCACGGCTTTCACCGTACCTGCCGTACCCACCGGCATGAATATGGGCGTTTCTATCGTCCCGTGGTCGGTCGTGATAAGTCCGGCACGGGCGCGGCTTTGCGGGTCGGTATGCTGCAATATAAATTCCATTCGGCGTAAGTCGGCTGCTGCGACGCAAATGCCTGTCGCGGCATTGAACGGACAAAGATAACTTTTCTCGCCGGTTGCCGCAACTTTGAGGGACGAAAATCATCAATCGACCATTCGCAGTGTTGCAGCGGCGGGCTGCCGGCAAGCGTAAAAAAAACCGCCCTGCCATGTGAATGGCAGGGCGGCGGTCAAAATTTTAGCTATTGAGGCATTTTTTTCATTCTATTGTTCGGCAATGACGGTCTTTTTGCCGTTCACGATGTAGTCGCCTGCAGGCAATGTTTTAAGCGCAGCGGCATCGTCGGTTTGCAGCATCTGAATCCCTTGCAGGTTATAGACGGTTATGCCGGCGGATTCGGCTTCCGGTGTCGGCACCGAACCGGCTTCCGGTGTCAGCGTATAGACGTAGGTATATTCGGGATTGATGTGCTTGCCCGATGCATCGCTCACCGTGCCGGCGGGTATGTTCAACAGGTAGGTGCCTTCCGTTTTCAATTCGCCGTAGCGCAGCGTGATTTCGAGCGTGTTGCCTTCACCGAGCGTGAGAAGTGCCGGATAGAGTACGGTGCTGTCCGATTTTGCCAGCATGACCCGATTGTCGAGTAGTACGGGTGCTTCTGTAAAGGTGAGGGTTGCGCGGGTGAAACTTATCTCTTCGCTGCCTGTCTCCGGCGTTTCCGTTACCGGCTCGAAGTCCTGTTCCGGCTCTTCGGGCTCCGGTGCTTTTATCGTGTAGGTATAAACGAGGGCGGGGTTGCAGTGTCCGGTGGTCGGGTCGGCGGCAAAGGCGGCATCTCCGAATGTGCCTTCGGGTATCGTCAGCTTG
>CANQAM010000044.1 GCA_947589325.1 uncultured Bacteroidales bacterium
CGCCTTGCTCTTTGTGTTTGAGGATAATAGGGATTATTTCTTGAAGTAACGGTTGTAGAGGCCTTCAAAGCCTTTGCCGTGGCGGGCTTCGTCTTTTGCCATTTCGTGTACGGTGTCGTGTATGGCATCGTAGCCGAGTTCTTTGGCACGTTTGGCGATGCGCAGTTTGTCGGCGCAGGCACCGCATTCGGCATCTTTGCGGGCTTCCAGATTTTTCTTGGTGTCCCATACCACTTCGCCTAAAAGTTCGGCGAATTTGGCGGCGTGTTCAGCCTCCTCGAAAGCGTAGCGTTTGAAGGCTTCGGCAATTTCGGGATAGCCTTCGCGGTCGGCTTGGCGGCTCATTGCCAGATACATTCCCACTTCGGTGCATTCGCCGGCAAAGTGGGCTTTCAGTCCGTCGGTAACCTCTTTGTCATCGACGATACCGTCGCCGATGTGGTGTTCGGTTACGAATTGCAGAGCGCCGTCGTTGCTGTCCAGTTCTTTGAATTTGGAAGCGGGTACGCCGCATTGGGGACATTTTTCGGGAGCGGTATCGCCTTCGTGTACATAACCGCATACGGTGCAGATAAATTTCTTTTTCATAATCTTTGGAATTTTGGGTTAATAATAGGAGTTTATTTGTTTCGTTTTTGTTTGCATTCTTTACACAATCCTTTGTAGTAGATTTGCATTTCCGACACCTCGAAGTCGGGAAAGGCGCAGGGTGCCGCAAGCGGCATCGGCACGTCGTATATCGCCCCGCAAACCTCGCAGCGGAAATGGGCGTGAGGCGCCAGCTCGGCATCGTAGCGCGACTGTTTCTCGTCGATAGTGAGCTGCCGCACGGCTTGATGTTCGAGCAGGAGGTTGAGCGTGTTGTACACCGTCATGCGCGAGAGCGTGGGCATCTGCGGACTGAGTGCCGAAAATATGGTATCGACCGTCGGGTGTACGGGGTTGGCTATCAGGTAATCCATGATAGCGACCCGCTGCATCGAGGGTTTTATGCCGTGTTCCAGCAGACGATTATAGCCGTTTCTCTCTATCATTTATAATAATTATATTTTTTTATTCGTTACAAATATACGGGAAATATTTTATCCGTGCAAATATTTCGGGAAAAATTTTTCAAAAAAGCGACGAAACACATTTCTAATTTTCTATTGAAGCTCGGGCAGCCCTGTTTGTTATCATTTAATAATTGTTTTTCACAATTGAATTAGGTATTATTTTTATGGAATTGTGTATTTTTGTCAGATTTTAGATTTTATCATGACAACAGATACAACCGAAAAACAAGCGCTCCTCGACCGCCGCTACATACGCATGGCGAAGATTTGGGCAGAAAATTCCTACTGCAAACGGCGTCAGGTCGGTGCGCTTTTGGTCAAAAACAAAACCATTATTTCCGATGGCTACAACGGCACGCCCACCGGATTCGAGAACGTCTGCGAGGACGAAACGGGACACACCTACCCTTACGTGCTGCACGCCGAAGCCAATGCCATCACCAAAATAGCACGCTCGGGCAACAACAGCGAGGGCGCAACGCTGTATGTAACGACTTCGCCCTGCATCGAATGCGCCAAACTGATTATTCAAGCCGGCATCGCGCGTGTGGTCTATTCGGAAAATTACCGCCTTGCCGACGGTTTGGAACTGCTGAAAGCCGCCGGTATAACGGTCGATTTTGTAGAAGTTTCTTAGTGTTTTTAATCCTGTTTTTATTCCTACTATGAAAAAGAAAACGCTTGTATGGCTGCCGGTAATCATTGCCGTCTCCATTGTTCTGGGCATCGTCGTAGGACACCGCTATGCGTCGCCCTCGCCTACCGATGAACAGAATTTATTTTCCCTGACACGGAACAAAATAGACAATTTGATGGACATCATCGAATATCAATATGTCGATACAGTCGATGCCGATGCACTAATCGAAGACATCATGCCGCAGATTGTCGATGAACTCGACCCCCACTCCGCTTACATTCCCGCCGAAGATTTGCAGGCGGTAAACGAGGAACTGGAAGGCTCGTTCAGCGGCATCGGCGTGCAATTCAGCATTCTCAACGACACCATTACCGTCGTAGGCATCGTGTCCGGCGGTCCGTCCGAGAAAATGGGACTTATGCCCGGCGACCGCATCGTAGAGGTCGATGATTCGGCATTTGTAGGAAAAGAGGTAACGAATGACAAAGTATTGAAAAAGCTGCGCGGCGAAAAAGGGAGTATTGTGAAGTTGGGCATCATACGAGCTACTTCGCCCGAAATGCTCACCTACGAAATCACGCGGGGCGACATACCCGTGAACAGCGTCGATGTGGCTTTCATGGCAGCGCCGGAAACGGGTTATATCAAAATCAATAAATTCGGCCGCACGACATACACCGAATTTCTTACCGCCCTTGCCAAACTGAAAAGCCAGAACGCCCGCAAATATATCATCGACCTGCGCGGCAACTCGGGCGGCATACTCGAAATCGCCATCAACATGATAAACGAATTTCTGCCGAAAGGCGAACTTATCGTCTATACCGAAGGAAAGGCGTTTCCCCGCAGCGAAGCCGTATCGGACGGGCGCGGCTCTTTCCGCGACGACCAGCTCGTCGTACTGATAGACGAATGGTCGGCCTCCGCCAGTGAGATATTCGCCGGAGCGATACAAGACAACGATCGCGGTACGATAATCGGACGCCGCTCGTTCGGGAAAGGATTGGTGCAACAGCAGCTGCCTTTTGCCGACGGCTCTGCCATACGCCTGACGGTAGCCCGCTATCACACACCGTCGGGACGGTGCATACAAAAAGAATATGAACTGGGAAACGGTGAAGATTATGAAAAAGATATTCTGAACCGCTTTATGCACGGCGAGTTCGACCACCCCGACAGCATCAAGCAAATCGACTCGCTCGCCTACCGCACACGCTACGGCCGCACGGTATATGGCGGCGGAGGCATCATGCCCGACATATTCGTAGCCCGCGATACGACCGGCGATTCGCAATATCTCAACGATGCGGTGAACAAAGGACTCATTTACCAGTACGCTTTCAAATACGCCGACGAAAACCGCGACAAACTTGCGGCATACAAAGAGTATAAAAGTCTGCAAAAATATTTGCAGCAACAGCCGCTCCTGCAAGAATTTACAACGTATGCGGCACAACACGGCGTAAAGCGCGACAGCAAGCAAATTGAAACCTCGAAAAAACTATTGACCAACTATCTCGAAAGCTATATCGCACGCAACATCATCGGCGACGACGCTTTCTATCCGATATTCCTCTCCGAAGACAAAACGTTTCTCAAAGCCGTAGAGGTGCTCGATGCCGACAAAGGATTTCCTATCGCTGCGGAATAATGGAAAAGGCTGAATTGCGACAAATGGTGCGGGAGGCGAAAAAACGCCTCTCCGACGATGAAAAGCGGGAAAGCGCCCGCATCATCGGTGCACGGATAAAGGCACTTCCCTGCTTTGCCGCCGCCCGTCGCATACTGCTCTACCATTCGCTGCCCGACGAAGTCGATACCCGCGTATGGCTCGCACGATGGCAGCACGTCAAAGAATTGTATCTTCCTGTCGTCGAGGACAGCAATCTCGTTGTGCGCCGCTACCGGCAAGAGGAGCTTTCGGTCGGAGCTTTCGGCATCTGCGAACCCGCAGGCGAAAACCTCGACGACCTCTCCCGCATCGACCTCGTCATCGTGCCCGGCATGGCATTCGACAGCCGCCGCAACCGGTTAGGACGCGGCAAAGGATTTTACGATAAACTGCTGACACACATACAGGCGCCGACGATAGGCGTGGCCTACGACTGCCAGCTCGTTCCGGAAATACCAGCAGCACCGCACGACATACCCATGACGCAGGTAATCAGCGAAAGACGCATATTCTGAAAATTTCTTTTCCGAGAAGCGATTTTTTTGAAATAATAGAGTTATCTTTGTGTAAATTAAAAACCGATAAACATGGCAAAGATAAAAGGCGCTGTCGTCGTCGATGAAGAACGGTGCAAAGGGTGCAACCTCTGCGTCGTTGCCTGTCCCTGCGGGGTATTGGCACTACAACCCAAAGAGGTGAACGACAAAGGTTATCATTATGCTTACATGAAAAATCCCGACGACTGCATCGGGTGTGCCAGTTGCGGATATGTGTGCCCCGACGGGTGCATCTCCGTATACAAAGAAAAACAATAAATGCAAAACAATTTATACACGATATGGCAGAAGAAGTAAAACTGATGAAGGGTAACGAAGCCATCGCACACGCAGCGATACGCTACGGGGCCGACGGATATTTCGGCTACCCGATTACCCCTCAGTCGGAAATCATGGAGACGCTCATGGAAGAAAAGCCGTGGGAAACGACCGGCATGGTGGTGCTGCAAGCCGAAAGCGAAGTGGCTGCCATCAACATGGTGTACGGCGGCGCCGGCAGCGGAAAGGCGGTTATGACCTCGTCGTCGAGTCCGGGCATCAGCCTCAAACAGGAAGGTATCTCCTATCTGGCAGGCGCCGAACTGCCGGCATTGATTGTAAACGTGATGCGCGGCGGTCCCGGACTGGGAACGATACAGCCGAGCCAAGCCGATTATTTCCAGACCGTCAAGGGCGGCGGACACGGCGATTACCGCCTCATTACGCTGGCGCCCGCTTCGGTGCAGGAAATGGCGGATTTCGTAAAACTCGGTTTCGATTTGGCTTTCAAATACCGGAATCCGGCTATCATTTTGGCAGACGGCATCATCGGGCAAATGATGGAAAAAGTGGTGCTGCCGCCGTTCCAACCCCGCCTCACCGACGAACAGATACGGGCTGCCCGCCCGTGGGCTGCCACCGGAAAAACGAAAAACCGTAAACGGAACGTCATCACTTCGCTCGAACTCGACCCCGCCCGCATGGAAGAGAACAATATCCGCTTCCAAGCCAAATACAGGGAGATAGAGAAAAACGAAGTGCGCTACGAAGAAATAGGCTGTGAAAATGCCGACTACCTGATTGTGGCTTTCGGCTCGATGGCGCGTATCTGCCAGAAAGCGCAGGAATTGGCGCGCGCCGAAGGCATCAACGTCGGAGTGCTCCGCCCCATTACGCTGTGGCCCTTCCCGAGCGAAATCATCTCGCACTACGCCGACAAGGTAAAAAGCATGATTTCGGTGGAACTGAATGCGGGTCAGATGGTCGAGGACGTGCGCCTCGCCGTGAACGGTCGCGTGAAAGTTGAACATTTCGGTCGGTTGGGCGGCATCGTCCCCACACCCGACGAAGTGGTAAACGCCATAAAAGAGAAACTTTTGTAAAATCGAGAGGATATGAATGATATTATCAAACCCGAAAATCTCGTTTACAGCAAACCGCGTCTGATGAACGACAATCCCATGCACTACTGTCCGGGTTGCAGCCACGGCGTAGTGCACAAACTCATCGCCGAAGTCATCGACGAAATGGGAATGGAAGAAAACACGATAGGCATCGCCCCCGTAGGCTGCGCCGTATTTGCCTACAACTATATCGACATCGACTGGGAAGAAGCGGCACACGGACGTGCGCCCGCCATAGCTACCGCTATCAAACGGCTGAATCCCGACAAAATGGTCTTCACCTATCAAGGCGACGGCGACCTCGCCGCTATCGGCACGGCCGAAACGATACATGCCTGCAACCGAGGCGAGAACATCGTTATCGTATTCATAAACAACGCTATATACGGTATGACAGGCGGACAAATGGCGCCGACCACGCTCGAAGGAATGGTTACATCGACCTGTCCCTACGGACGCAACGTAGAGCTTTACGGCTATCCGCTGAAAATATCGGACCTCGTGGCAAAACTCGACGGCGCCTGCTACGTTACCCGTCAAAGCGTGGAAACAGCCGCTGCCGTGAAAAAAGCGAAAAAAGCCCTGCGGCACGCCTTTGAAAATTCGATGGCGAAAAAAGGCGCTTCGTTGGTCGAATTTGTATCGACATGTGTTTCGGGGTGGAAAATGTCGCCCGAAAACGCCAACAAATGGCTGCAAGAAAACATGTTTGCCAAATATCCGTTGGGCGACCTGAAAAACATATAACAACCCAAACCTTATTCCGATGAAAGAAGAAATCATTATAGCCGGATTCGGAGGACAGGGCGTCCTCTCCATGGGTAAAATCCTTGCCTATTCGGGTCTTATGGAAAACAAAGAGGTAACGTGGATGCCTTCATACGGGCCGGAACAACGCGGCGGCACCGCCAACGTTACCGTCATTTTGAGCGACGAACGCATCAGTTCGCCCGTACTCAATGCGTTCGACACCGCCATTATTCTGAACCAGCCTTCGCTCGAAAAATTCGAGAGCAAAGTGAAACCGGGCGGAACACTTATTTACGACGGATACGGCATACACCACGCCCCCTCGCGCACCGACATAAATATCTATTGCATCGATGCCATGGACGCCGCCACCGAAATGCAGAACGCCAAGGCTTTCAATATGCTCGTGCTGGGCGGACTACTGAAAATCAAACCGATAGTAACGCTCGACAGCGTACTGAAAGGTTTGAAAAAATCGCTGCCCGAACGCCACCACCACCTGATACCGATGAACGAACAAGCCATACTCAAAGGTATGGAGTTGATACGCAAAATGTAAGCGCATGAAAATCGGAATCATCGTTGCCATGTCGTCCGAACTTGCCTGCATACGGGCATTGCTCCAAGACGGGAAAGAAGAACGATTCGGAAACGAAACATTCTTTACGGGAACAAACGGCACCCACCGGCTGATACTCACCCAAAGCGGCATCGGTAAAGTGAACGCCGCCCTGCACGCGCAAACGCTCATACGGCGTTTCGCACCCGACTGCATCATCAATACGGGTGTGGCAGGGGGCATCGATGCCTCACTGCGCGTGTTCGATACGGTTATCGGCAGCGAAGTGGTGTATCACGACGCATGGTTCGGCGAAGGAAACGTTATCGGACAGATACAGGGGCTTCCTCCCCGCTTCGCCGCCGACAAAGAGCTGTTGTGCAAAGTGCAGGCGGCGACCGCCGGAAACGAACGCATATACAGCGGACTGATATGCAGCGGCGACCGTTTCGTTACCGACCGGACAGAACTGGAAAGCATCAAACGGAATTTTCCCGAAGGGCTGGCGGTCGATATGGAATCGGCGGCAATCGCCCAAACCTGCTACCTGCTCGACACGCCGTTTATCAGCCTGCGCATCATCAGCGATACGCCCGGCGTGGAAAATCATTTCGACCAGTACAACGATTTTTGGGAGAAAGCTCCGGAACAGTCATTTTCGGTTATTCGCCGGATTATAAATAACATATAGGGCTCTTTTATGAAAAAAATTCCGAGTTTTACTATCGACCACCTGCATCTGTTGCGCGGCATCTACGTGTCGCGCAAAGACTACATCGGCGACGAGGTGGTAACGACATTCGACATACGCATGAAAGAGCCGAACCGCGAACCGGCTTTGGGTTACGGCGCCCTGCACACGATAGAGCATCTTGCCGCCACCTACCTGCGCAACCACCCCGTGTATGCCGACCGCATCGTCTTTTGGGGGCCGATGGGCTGCTGTACGGGCAATTATTTTCTGATGCGCGGCGATTTGAAATCGGGCGACATCGTCGAACTTATGCGTGAGACATTTCGTTTTATCCGCGACTTCGAGGGCGAAGTGCCCGGTGCCGCTCCGCAAGACTGCGGCAACTACCTGCTGCATGACCTGCCTATGGCGAAATACGAAGCCGACAAATACCTGCGGGAGGTGCTCGACGTACTGACGGAAGCGAACCTGAACTATCCCGCGCAAAAAGCATAACGTATGGAAAAAGACAAGGATAATCACGACAGCGACAAAATCATAGTATACAGCAGCTACAATACGCTTTCCGAAGCCTACGAGGCGCGCAACATGCTCGAATCGTGCGGCATACCCTGTTTTATCTCCAACGAAAATATGGCGACGGTATATCCGATGTTCGACTCGAATGTGGGCGGCGTGCGCCTGCATCTGTTTGAAAAAGATTTGGCGCGTGCCCGTGAAATATTGCAAAAACCGTAAACCGTTTACAGAATTTACATTGTTTCATTATTTTTTAAGCCGCTTTCTTACGTTCAAAAACTGCCTGCTGCCATGAAACCGACCTCCCGAAATCTGCTGCTCGTCCTGCTGCTATCGATAGGTGCCGGCACGTTATTGACCATTATCGGATTAAAAGAAACCGAATGAAAGTCTGCATCGCCGAAAAACCGAGTGTCGCCAAAGACATCGCCGAAGTACTCGGCGCAAAAGCCCGCCGCGACGGCTATTTCGAAGGAAACGGCTACTGCGTAACGTGGACCTTCGGACATCTCTGTTCGCTCAAAGAGCCGCACGAATACACCCCGCAATGGAAGCAATGGTCGCTTGCCGACCTGCCCATGATTCCGCCCCGTTTCGGCATCAAACTCATCGACGACAAAGGCATCGAAAAACAGTTCGGCGTCATCGAAACCCTGATAAGCAAAGCCGATGCCGTCATCAACTGCGGCGATGCCGGACAGGAGGGCGAATTGATACAGCGCTGGGTCATGCAGAAAGCCTCCTGCCGCTGCCCCGTATACCGCTTGTGGATTTCGTCGCTGACGGAGGAGGCGATACGCGAGGGATTCGACAACCTGAAAAAACAGGAAGAATTTACGCTCCTTTACGAAGCCGGACTGTCGCGCGCTATCGGCGACTGGCTGCTGGGCATGAACGCCACGCGCCTCTACACGTTGAAGTACGGACAGCGGCGCCAGATACTCTCTATCGGACGGGTGCAGACGCCCACGCTCGCCCTTATCGTGAATCGGCAGCGCGAAATCGAACAGTTCGTGCCGCAGCCCTATTGGGAATTGAAGACGGTGTATCGCGACACCGTTTTCTCGGTAACGAGCGGGCGTTTCGACAGCGTGGACGAAGGCAACAAAAAGCTCGCCGAGATAGAGAACGCCCCCTTCACCGTTACCGACGTTACCCGCAAAGAAGGGAAAGAGTTTGCGCCCCGCCTGTTCGACCTCACCTCGCTGCAAGTCGAGTGCAACAAGAAATTCGCCTTTTCGGCAGACGAAACCCTGCGCCTCATACAGGCGTTGTACGAAAAAAAGGTTACCACCTACCCGCGCGTCGATACCACCTATTTGAGCGACGATATCTACCCCAAGTGCGCCGGCATATTGCAGGCGGTGGCGTCGCAGGCGGTCTATATGCCGCTGGTCGGCGCGCTCCGGCTCGACAAACTGCCCAAGACGAAAAAAGTGTTCGACAACAGCAAGGTTACCGACCACCACGCCATCATACCGACGAATGTGCGTCCGCTCAATCTGTCGGACATGGAGCGGAAAGTCTACGACCTCGTCGCCCGCCGCTTCATCGCCGCCTTCTACCCCGACTGCCAAATCGCCACGACCACCGTGTCGGGCGACGTCAATGGCGTGGCATTCAAGACTTCGGGCAAAGAGATTCTCGTCGCGGGCTGGCGCGCTGTGTTCGACAAAGAACAAAACGACGACGCGGTCGGAAAGGAGGAGAACGGCGACGGCGTGCTCCCGCCTTTCGTCAAGGGCGAAAGCGGCGCGCACACGCCCACCCTCTCCGAGAAATGGACGCAGCCGCCCAAACTCTACACCGAAGCCACTCTGCTGCGCACCATGGAGACGGCGGGCAAATTGGTGGAAGACGAAAGCCTGCGCGACGCGCTGAAAGAGAACGGCATCGGGCGACCCTCCACACGGGCGGCTATCATCGAAACACTGCTCAAACGCAACTACATACGCAAGGAGCGGAAAAATCTCTCCGCCACCGCCACCGGCATGGAGCTCATCGACACGATACAGGAAGAGCTGTTGAAGTCGGCAGAGCTGACGGGCATTTGGGAAAACAAGCTGCGCCGCATCGAACGCGGCGAATACAAGGCAGCCGATTTCCTGTCGGAACTGAAAACGATGGTTACGCAGATTGTAAACGACGTGCGCAGCGACCGCACCCGCCGCGTCATCACCGTCGAAGAAAAGCCGGCGGAAACGCCTGCCCCGAAAGAGAAAAAGAGCCGCAGCACGACCGCAAAAACGGCGGACACCGCCGCGCCGCTGCGCTGTCCGCTGTGCGGGAAAGGCACCGTGCTGAAAGGGAAAAGCGCCTACGGCTGCTCCGAGTGGAAAACGGGGTGTACCTTCCGCCTGCCTTTCGACCGCTGCCCCGAAGATGCCGACGAAAAGACCTTGCGTAAAATATTGAAAACCATTCACCCTAACTCGTAAAAATATGCCCGGAAATCCACAGGAACTTTTCCCGCTCGTCGATGAAAGCGGCGCCGTCGTAGGCAGCGCCACGCGGCAGGAGTGCCACAACGGCAGCAAGCTGCTGCACCCCGTCGTGCATCTGCATCTCTTCAATATGCGGGGCGAACTCTATCTGCAAAAACGGGCGATGCACAAAGACATTCAGCCCGGCAAGTGGGACACCGCCGTAGGCGGACACGTCGATTACGGCGAAAGCGTCGAAGCCGCCTTGCGGCGCGAGGCGCGCGAAGAATTAGGATTGACCGGCTTCGAGCCGCAATTCGTGCAGCGCTATATCTTTGAGTCGGCAATTGAAAAAGAGTTGATACACACCTTCCTCACCCGCTGCGACGCCACGCCCGTGCCCGACCGCGACGAAGTGGAATGCGGCAGATTCTGGTCGCTCGCCGAAATCGACGCCGCATTAGGAAAAGGCATCTTCACGCCCAATTTCGAGAACGAATACCGCACCGTACTCCTGCCCCGCCTGCACGCTGCCGAGCCGTAATCGGGAAATAGCTGCACTCTACACCCTTTTTCCGATTAGCCTCGTCGCATTTTATAATTCCGGCTTATCAATACCCACAAACAAAGCGGGGCGACCATACGTCGCCCCGCTACAACGTAGCCAAGTCAGCTACAAATTATTCCGCTATCTCTCGCCGCAAAAAAACAGATT
>CANQAM010000045.1 GCA_947589325.1 uncultured Bacteroidales bacterium
GATGAAAAACAAAATAGCTGCCACCCTGCTTTTTGCCGCGACGGCGGGTGCGATGTGCCCCTATTCCGCTATCGCCCAAAGCGATGACGCAGGCATTGCCCGACATATCGCCGCGCAACAAGAGAATTTGCAAAAGAACAAAATACTGCCCGCGATGCTCACCATCGACGACTCGACCACGTACAGCCAACGGTTGCGGCAGGTATTCGGCATAGCCCCTGCCAGCGACCTCTACGGCAACGTGTGGGAAAACCGCTGGGTCAATCCCTACCGCCGTGCCGGTGTGCAGCTGCCGGACAGTTTCGTCGTGAACGTCGCCAATTTCCGAATGCCCGTTCCCGGACGCAAGACCTCCGATTACGGATTTCGCCGCTCCCGTATGCACCGCGGCGTGGATTTAAGACTTTCAGTAGGCGATACCGTTCGCGCCGCCTTTGCCGGACAGGTGCGATTCACCGAATACGAGCGGCGCGGGTACGGCTACTACGTGGTGATACGGCACCCCAACGGGCTGGAAACCATTTACGCACACCTTTCCCGTTTTTTGGTGAAAGAGGGCGACATCGTGAAGGTAGGCGACCCCATAGCCTTAGGAGGCAACACGGGACGCTCCACCGGACCGCATCTCCACTTCGAAATACGCTTTCTCGGGCTGGATTTGAATCCGAATGAAATCGTCGATTTCAGCGCGCAAAATGTTCGGAAAGACACGTTTCTGTTCCGCTCCGCCCCCTATCGGGCAGGCACTGAAACCTATTATGCCAACGGCGTTTCCTACTCGGTATATCGCGTGCGCAAGGGCGACACGCTGACCTCTATTGCCCGAAAATACAGCACCTCCATCAACACGCTTTGCCGCCTGAATAAAATCAGTCCAACAGGCACGCTGAAAATCGGGCAGCGCATTCGCATCGACTAAAAAATAATTATCATAAACACACACTGCCATGCAACAGACCATCAAAAAAGTTCTCGTACTCGGTTCGGGCGCTCTGAAAATCGGACAGGCGGGCGAGTTCGACTACTCCGGCTCGCAAGCCCTGAAAGCCATGCGGGAAGAGGGAATCAAAACCGTCCTCATCAACCCAAACATCGCCACGATACAGACATCGGAAGGCATCGCCGACCAAGTGTATTACCTGCCTATCACGCCCTATTTCGTGGAAGAGGTTTTCAAGAAAGAGCAGCCGGACGGCATACTGCTCGCTTTCGGCGGACAAACCGCCCTCAACTGCGGTACGGAGCTGTATAACAACGGCATTCTGGGAAAATACGGCGTGCAGGTATTGGGCACCTCCGTTGAGGCAATCATGAACACCGAAGACCGCGACCGCTTCGTCAAGAAACTGAACGAAATAAATATAAAAACGCCGAAAAGCATCGCCGTCGAATCGTTGGACGACGCTTTCAAAGCCGCCCATGAAATCGGATTCCCGCTAATCATACGCTCGGCTTACGTGCTCGGCGGCATGGGCAGCGGATTCTGCAACAACGACCAAGAGCTGAAAACGCTGGCGGAAAACGCCTTTTCATACGCCCCGCAGATATTGGTCGAAGAGTCGTTGAAAGGGTGGAAGGAAATCGAATTTGAAGTAATCCGCGACAGCAACAACCACTGTTTCACGGTGGCAAGCATGGAAAACGTAGACCCGTTGGGCATACACACCGGCGAGAGTATCGTGGTGGCGCCCACCTGCTCGCTCGACGAAGGCGAACTCACCATGCTGCAAGGACTCTCCCGCGACATCATACGTCACCTCGACATCGTGGGCGAATGCAACATACAGTACGCTTTCAACTCCGACACCGACGACTACCGCGTCATCGAAGTCAATGCCCGCATGAGCCGCTCGTCGGCGCTCGCCTCCAAAGCCACCGGCTACCCCCTCGCCTTCGTCGCCGCCAAAATAGCGCTCGGCTACACCCTCGACCAAATCGGCGAAATGGGCACCACCAACTCGGCATACGTGGTCCCGAGCCTCGACTACCTCATCTGCAAAATACCCCGCTGGGACCTCAGCAAATTCGTCGGCGTGTCGCGCCGCATCGGGTCGAGCATGAAATCGGTGGGCGAAATCATGTCTATCGGCAAGAGCTTCGAGGAAATCATACAGAAAGGGTTGCGCATGATAGGGCAAGGCATGCACGGATTCGTCGGCAACAACGACCTGACGTTCGACAACCTCGACGACGAATTGGCAAATCCCACCGATATGCGCATCTTCGCCATCGCCGAAGCCTTCGCGCGCGGATACAGCATCGAACGGATTTACGACTTGACAAAAATCGACCCGTGGTTCCTCGAACGATTGAAAAACATCTACGACTACAAACTGAAACTCGAAACATACAACCGCATCGAAGACCTGCCCGCCGACGTGCTGCTCGAAGCGAAACGGCTGGGATTCTCCGACTTCCAGATAGCCCGATTCGTCGAAAACCCGTCGGGCAACCTCGAATCCGAATCGATACGGGTGCGCATCCTCCGCAAGAAAAACGGCATACTGCCTTCGGTAAAACGCATCGACACGGTGGCGTCGGAACACCCCGACCTCACCAACTACCTCTACCTCACCTACGACGGCAGCGACCACGACATACCTTATTATAAGAACGACCGTTCGGTGGTGGTGCTCGGTTCGGGCGCATACCGCATAGGCAGCTCGGTGGAGTTCGACTGGTGTTCGGTCAATGCCATACAGACGGCGCGCAAACTGGGGTACAAATCCATTATGATAAACTACAACCCCGAAACGGTTTCGACCGACTACGATATGTGCGACCGGCTCTATTTCGACGAACTGTCGTTCGAGCGGGTGCTCGACGTCATCGACTTGGAAGCGCCCAACGGCGTCATCGTTTCGGTAGGCGGACAGATACCCAACAACCTCGCCATGAAGCTGTACCGGCAGCAAGTGCCCATACTCGGCACCTCGCCGGTTTCCATCGACCGCGCCGAAAACCGCCACAAATTTTCGAGTATGCTCGACCAGCTCGGCATCGACCAACCGGCATGGAAAGAGCTTACCTCGATGGACGACATCAAGGCGTTCATCGGCAAAGTGGGGTTCCCCGTACTCGTGCGACCCTCCTACGTGCTCTCCGGCGCGGCGATGAACGTATGCTACGACATGGACGGTCTGAAAGAATTTCTCGCGCTCGCCGCCCACGTGTCGAAAGAGTATCCGGTAGTCGTATCGCAATTCATGCAGAATACCAAAGAGATAGAATTCGACGCCGTAGCACAGAACGGCGAAGTGGTGGAATACGCCATTTCCGAACACATCGAATATGCCGGCGTACACTCCGGCGACGCCACGCTGGTATTCCCCGCGCAGAAAATCTACTTCGAGACGGCTCGCCGCATTAAGAAAATCAGCCGGCAGATAGCCAAAGAACTGAACATCAGCGGTCCGTTCAACATACAATACCTCGCCAAGAACAACGAAGTAAAAGTCATTGAATGCAACCTGCGGGCATCGCGCAGCTTCCCCTTCGTATCGAAAGTGTTGAAACGCAACTTCATCGAGACTGCCACCCGCATCATGCTCAACGCTTCCTACACGCAACCCGACAAATCGGCGTTCGATGTCGATTGCATCGGTGTGAAAGCCCCGCAATTCTCATTCGCCCGTCTGCAAAACGCCGACCCCATACCCGGTGTCGATATGGCATCGACCGGCGAAGTGGGCTGCATCGGCGACGACTTCAACGAAGCCCTGCTCACCGCCATGCTGGCGGTAGGTTACACGATACCCCGCCGCGTCATGGTGTCGTCGGGCGCCACCCGCTCGAAAGTCGATTTGCTCGACGGCTGCCGCATGCTTTACGAAAAAGGCTACGAGATATATGCGACGGCAGGCACCCGCAAATTCCTCCTCGAAAACGGCGTCGAAAACGTGATAGAGGTTTCGTGGCCTGACGAACACCGCGAAAACAACGTCATGGATATGATTGCCGGACACGTGTTCGACCTCATCATCAACGTGCCGAAAAACTACACCAAGCACGAAATGACAAACGGCTACAAAATACGCCGCGCCGCCGTCGATCACAACATTCCGCTGATTACGAACGCACGGCTCGCCGGTGCTTTCATCGAAGCCTTCTGTTCCGTCGAGCTGCACGACCTGCCCATAAAAAGTTGGAAAGAGTTCAAATAAAAATCCCCTCCCTCTCTCAACAGCGGCGTCTTTCGACGCCGCTGTTTTTTTTGAAAAAACAAATATTCTATATGATTATACGATTGATTATAAATTATTTATTGGAATAAACCTGTTCCAAAATTTATCGAAACACCATTTATACGGACTGTTTTTTTATCGATAAGTCTTTCTTTTTGAAATTTTTACCCTATAAATTTTTCAATTTATAAAAATAATCGTATTTTTGGCACGGAAAACAAATCGGCGCCCTTTATTTCTAATGCACATGGAAGAACAAGACAATATAAAGCACCTCTACCTCAAAGATACATCGTTCACCAACCTGATGCAGAAACGCATCTTCAACGTCTTGCTGGTCGCCTCCTACTACGACGCTTTCATTTTGGAAGAAGACGGGCGCGTCGAGGAACAGATATTTTTCGAGTACACCTCGCTCAACCTGAGTTCGCCCCCCCGCGTAACGCAGGTAAACAACCTCGAAGAGGCATTCCGCGAACTGGCGACAAAACGGTTCGACCTTATCATCACGATACCCGACGTCGAACATAGCGACACTTACGACAAAGCCAAAGAGATAAAGCACCATTACCCCGACATACCCATCGTACTGCTCACGCCTTTCTCGCGCGAAGTATCGCGGCGTCTCGAAAAAGAAGACCTCAGCGGCATCGACTACGTATTCAGTTGGTTGGGAAACACCGACCTGCTGCTCGCCATTATCAAGCTGCTCGAAGACGAAATGAACATCGAAGAAGATGTGAAATCGGGCGTGCAAATCATCTTGCTGGTGGAAGACTCGGTGCGCTTCTATTCGTCGGTGCTGCCGCACCTCTACCGGTTCGTGTTGAAGCAGTCGCAAATTTTCTCGACCGAAGCGCTCAACGAACACGAACAGATGCTGCGTATGCGGGGGAGACCCAAAATAAAACTGGCGCGCTCCTACGAAGAGGCCATGGCGACCTACGAAAAATATGCCAACAACATATTGGGCATCGTATCGGACGTGTCGTTCATGCACGAAGGACACAAAGACGCCAAGGCGGGACTGAAATTCTGTTCCTATGTGCGGGACAAAGACCCGTTCATGCCGATGATTATCGAATCGTCCGAAATCGAAAACGAAGCGCCGGCACACGCCCTCGAAGCCGCTTTCCTCGACAAAAATTCCAAGAAACTGCCGGTCGATTTGCGGGAGGCAATCATGCGCAATTTCGGGTTCGGCGACTTTGAATTTATCGACCCCGACACGGGAAAAGTGCTGATTACTATCAAGCAGCTGAAAGACTTGCAGGAAAATATCCTGTCCATTCCCGCCGAGTCGCTGCTCTACCACGCTTCGCGCAACCACATATCGCGTTGGCTCTATTCGCGGGCGCTGTTCCCGCTGGCGGAATTAGTGCGCCGCCGCTGGCCTCACAACCTCGACGAAATACCCGAAATACGGCAGGAGATTTTCGACTCGATAGTGCTCTACCGCAAAATGAAGAATCGGGGCGTCGTCGCCATTTTCGAGCGAAACCGTTTCGACCGCTATTCCAACTTCGCCCGCATCGGACAAGGTTCGCTGGGAGGAAAAGGACGCGGTCTTGCTTTCATCGACTCGCTCATCAAGCGCCACCCCGTGCTCGAAGATTACGAAGGCGTAAGCGTTACGGTGCCCAAGACCGTCGTGCTGTGTACCGACATTTTCGACGAATTCATGGAGAGCAATAACCTCTATCAGGTGGCGCTCTCCGACCTGCCCAACGAAGAAATACTGCAACATTTCCTCGCGGCAAAACTGCCCGACCGCCTCAAAGACGACGTGCTCGCCTTCTTCGAGGTCGTGGGACGCCCCATAGCCGTGCGCTCTTCGAGTCTGCTCGAAGACTCGCACTACCAACCGTTCGCCGGTGTCTATTCGACGTATATGATTCCGTTCCTCAACGACCGAGAAGAACTTTACCGTATGCTATCGGCTGCGATAAAAGGCGTTTACGCCTCTGTATTCTACTCCGACAGCAAGGCGTATATGACGGCGACGTCGAATGTCATCGATCAGGAAAAAATGGCGATAATCCTGCAAGAGGTCGTCGGCACGCAATACGGCGACCGCTATTACCCCTCTTTCGCCGGTGTGGGGCGGTCGCTCAACTACTACCCCATAAACGACGAAAAGACCGAAGACGGGGTCGTCGATATTGCCGTAGGGCTCGGCAAATACATCGTCGATGGCGGACGCAGCCTGCGCTTCTCGCCCAAACACCCCAACAAAGTGTTGCAGACGAGTACGCTCGATTTGGCGCTCCGCGACACGCAAACCCGCTTCTACGCTCTCGACTTGAAAAATATGCAGGAACATTTCGAGGTCGATGACAGTTTCAACCTGCTGCGCCTCTCCATACGCGACGCCGAAGCCGACAACTCCCTGCGCGGTATGGTATCGACTTTCGACCCTTACGACCAAGTGATACGCGACGGCTACTACGAGGGCGGACGCAAAGTGGTTACTTTCGCCAACATACTGCAACACAATATTTTCCCGCTTACACCGCTGTTGGAACAGATGCTCGAATACGGTTCGCACGACATGGGGCGCCACGTCGAAATAGAATTTGCCGGCATACTCCCCAACGAGCAGCACCCCAAAGGCGCGCTTTACTGGTTGCAGATACGGCCCATCGTCGATACCAAAGAGATGCGCGACGACGAGATAGACGAAGTGCCCGACAGCGAGCTGCTGCTGAAAACCTCATCGGCATTGGGGCACGGCATCATGTCCGATATTCACCATATCGTATATGTAAAAAGCAAAGACTTTCAGGCGTCGAACAATCCGCTTATCGCCCGTGAAATAGAAAAGATAAACAAAGGTTTCCTCGAACGAAGCGAAAACTACATTCTCATCGGTCCCGGGCGGTGGGGCTCGAGCGACACGGCACTGGGCATTCCGGTGAAGTGGCCGCACATATCGGCTGCCCGCCTCATCGTCGAAACCGCCTTGTCGAACTACTTTATCGAACCGAGTCAAGGAACGCACTTTTTCCAAAATCTGACCTCTTTCGGCGTAGGCTACTTCACGCTCAATCCCCAGATAAAAAACTGCCTTTACGATGAGGCCTTTCTCGACAGTCGGGAAGCCGTACAGGAAACACAATTCCTGCGCGTCTTGCACTTCAATCAGGCACTAACGGTTAAAATCAACGGTAAAAAAAGTGAAGGAATTGTCATAAAACCGCAATAAAATAAATCGTATATCATGGATTTCGTCAAATCAATCATGCAGCAATGGCGCGAGAAACTCCGAAAAAACGCGCCAACTCCCGCCCCAAACGACACGCCGGAGTTTTCGCTCCCGAATGCCGATGCCGCCGAACAACATCTGCTCGAATCTTTGGCGCAACAAATCAACGATGCCGTCGTCAATGAACAAACCCTCTCCGACCTCAACATCGAAGAAGTCTATGAAAAGCTGGCCGATGCCCTGTCGCGATTCAAACGGGAATCCTACAATATGGCACGGCAAGAGCTGTCGGAAAAATGGAGCGAAGAAGAAGCCCTCCGGCTGGCAGAGATAAAAAAACTGCAAGAGCAAATCGCCGAACTTCAGCAAGAAAAAGAGAAAGCGCAAAAATACAAACTGAGCACCGACCGCGTGCGCCAAATGCTCACCGACCGCATACGCCAACTCGAAACGGAATTGACCGAATCGCGGGACACATACGAACACGACATCGAAGAAAAACTGCGGCAAATCAACAAAATAAAAGCACGGTCGTTAGGGCTTCTCTCCGAAGAAGATGCGCTTCCGGAAACGGACGAAAAAGAAAACAAAGAAGCCGTTTCTCCGAAAACAAAAGAAGAAAAAGTTTTCGACTGCGGTGTTGCAGACGAAGAAAACGGCGATACCGTCGTCGTAAGACACCGCTATGCCTCGCTGTACAACAAACTGAACAAAGCGCAAAACGCCTTGCAAGAGCAGCGAAAAGAAAACAGAAATATCGTTAAACGAGATATACGCCACCGGCAGCGTATCAAAGCCTTGCAGGAAACTATACGGCTTCTACGAAAAGAATTGGAGCAAACCCGACGAAACACGGAAACAAAATGACTTTTCATTTCTCGGGAAATGCGGCAAAAGATTTATAGCAAATATCCTTTTCTCCCTATTTATCAAAATCTTCGTCCTATCAATTCCAAGAAGTGCGGTCACGGATAATCGTATCCATGACAGCCCGTAAAAATTTAACCTGTTCAAGGGGTAGTTTACGAGAAAACGTTTCAAACAAAATAGCAATTTCTTCGGTGGTAAATGTCGCACCTCCTGTAATGGAATGCGGTCTTTCCGAAAAAAAGACGGCATAATTGACCCCCATGGCAGTACACAACCTTTCCAATTCAGCTACAAGTCTTCTGATGGTCTCCATATTTTTCTTTTTTTATGCCTTCGTGCAACGCAGTTGGCTATATCTCAATATTTTTGTATATTAGTATCTGTAAAACCATTTTCGTAGTCCCTTTGTTTACGGGAATACGGAATTTAATATTCTATAAGCTCTATAATAACAACATGTGCTATGTCCAAAATTATTTACTCCGGAGCTAAATTCCGCGAATTTCTGTCAAGACGAGGCATCACCTATCAGGAAGCATCGGCTTACTTGGGTATCGACAAGAATACTATCGGCAAAGCAGTGCGAGGCGGGAATCTCAATATGAGCGTACTGCTGACCATCTGCAACAAGTATCACCTTAACATTTCGGACTTTTTCGTCAGCGAATATGGTGAAAGTGAAGAAACCTACGAAAATAGGTTCAAGCTATATTCCGACGAATCATCTCCCGCACTTTCTGCCGTATCGGAGGAATTTGAAAAATATAAAATTTCTAAAAAAACTCCGTTTTCTTTTGAAGATCTTATTATCTCGAAAGACCATGAAATAGCCTTACTGAGAGAAATGAACGAACTTTACAAAGAGCGCCTCGAAATGATGCAGGAAAAAATGCTCGCCGAAAGCAATAAAAAATAGTCGCTTTTATTACTTTTCTCCGATATATACCGTACACACGCCGAACGTGAAAGGTATATATCGCGTCTTTCCGAAACCCGCCTCTCGAAGAATATCCGTCATTTCCTCTCTTTGCGGTACCATTTCGATAGAGCGAGGCAGATAAGTATATGCCTGCTTATCCTGTGTGAACAACCGCCCCAGACAAGGTATGATGCTGCCGGCATAAAAGCGGTAAAGCCTGTCGAACGGAAAGCGCACGGGCGTGGACAATTCGATAATCATCAATACGCCGCCCCGCCGCAAGACCCGATACATTTCGGAAACGCCCTGCCGCAGCTGCTGGAAATTCCGCACTCCGAAAGCGACGGTTACCGCATCGCAGCTCGCATCGGGAAATGTCAATGCCAGACAATCCTGCCGCTCGAAAACGATGCTCTCCTGCAATCCCGCTTCGTCGCGCTTGCGCCGCGCCACCTCGAGCATACCGTCGGAAAGGTCGATACCCGTTATCTTTTCCGGTTTCACGATTTTGTGTATCAGCAGAGAAAGGTCGCCCGTCCCGCAAGCCGCATCGAGTACGGTGCGCGGGCGGTACGCCGACAACATTTTCAGGGCTTTTCGCCGCCAACGCAAGTCGAGGCCCAAAGTCATCAACCGGTTCATGCGATCATACGCCGGCGCTATCGTATCGAACATTCGTTCGATTTGCGAACCTTTGTTTTCGCTGTCGTTGTAGGGTCGTACCGTTTCGAGGTCGCATATCTTCTGCCGTTCGTTCATACACAGAGAAAAACGGGCAAAGGAACGTTGCCGTCCCCTACCCTTTTATACGGCTTTTATTTTCTGTTTTGCAAAAAGTCCGATACATTTTTTTCAATCCGTGCGGAAAGGGCATCGGTATCGGTCGTGATGAATTTTTCGCCGGTAATGTGCTCGAACAGCTCCATGTAGCGTTCGCTGATGGACTCGACGATGGCATCGGTCATTTCGGGCACTTTCTGCCCCGCCTTGCCTTGAAATCCGTTAGCCATAAGCCACTCGCGCACAAACTCTTTGGAGAGTTGCTTCTGTGCTTCGCCTTTTTCGAAACGCTCCTGATAGCCGTCGGCATAAAAATAGCGGCTCGAATCGGGCGTGTGTATTTCGTCCAGCAGGTAGATTTTGCCGTCGTGCTTTCCGAACTCGTATTTGGTATCGACCAAAATAAGTCCGCGCTCGGCAGCTATCTGCGTACCTCTCTCGAAAAGGGCGAGCGTATATTTTTCGAGCAGCGCATACTCTTCGGGGGTAGCCAGCCCTTTCGCCAAAATCTCCTCTTTGGAAATGTCCTCGTCGTGCAATCCCATTTCGGCTTTGGTCGTCGGCGTGATAATCGGGTGCGGGAATTTTTCGTTCTCACGCATGCCCTCCGGCAGGCGCACGCCGCATATCTCGCGCACGCCGCTCTTGTAAGCCCGCCATGCACTGCC
>CANQAM010000046.1 GCA_947589325.1 uncultured Bacteroidales bacterium
GCGGAGTTTTCTGAAAAAAAGAGTGGAATGATTAGAGAATGCCTTGCGCCATCATGGCTTTGGCAACTTTCATAAATCCGGCTACATTGGCACCTTTTACGTAATTGACGTACCCGTCGGGTTGTTTTCCGTATTTTACGCATTGGGTGTGAATGTCGAACATGATTTGTTTGAGACGGGCATCGACTTCTTCTTTCGTCCAGCTCAGTTTGATGGAGTTCTGCGTCATTTCGAGACCGCTCACCGACACACCGCCGGCGTTGGCAGCTTTGCCCGGGGCGTAAAGGATTTTAGCTTTGAGGAACTCCTCGATAGCTTCGGGTGTGGAGGGCATGTTGGCGCCTTCGGACACGGCAAAGCAGCCGTTGGCAAGCAGGGCACGGGCGTCGTCGCCATCGATTTCGTTCTGGGTAGCCGACGGCATGGCGATGTCGCATTTTTCGTTCCAAGGACGTGCGCCTGCCACGTATTTGCAGCCGTATTTTTCGGCGTATTCGCGAATACGACCGCGATAGATGTTCTTCAATTCAAAGATGTATGCCAGTTTCTCGGCGTCGATGCCGTCGGGGTCGTAGATGTAGCCGTCGCTGTCGGACATGGTGATGACTTTTGCGCCGAGGCTTATCAGTTTTTCGACGGTGTATTGCGCCACGTTGCCGGCACCCGACACGGCAACCACTTTGCCCTTGATGTCGATGTTGCGGGTTTTCAGCATTTCGAGCAGGAAGTACACGTTGCCGTAACCGGTGGCTTCGGGACGAATGAGCGAACCGCCGAATTCGAGACCCTTACCGGTGAACGTTCCGGTGTTTTCGCGAGCCATTTTCTTGTACATACCGTACATATAGCCCACTTCGCGACCGCCTACGCCTATATCGCCGGCGGGTACGTCGGTTTGCGGACCGATGTGGCGCCACAATTCGGCTACGAAAGCCTGACAGAAACGCATGATTTCGCCGTCGGACTTACCGCGCGGGCTGAAATCGGAACCGCCTTTGCCACCGCCCATAGGCAGGGTGGTGAGGGAGTTTTTGAATGTCTGCTCGAAAGCAAGGAATTTCAGAATGGAGAGGTTCACCGACGAGTGGAAGCGGATACCGCCTTTGTACGGACCGATGGCATTGTTGTGCTGTATGCGGTAGCCCATGTTGGTCTGCACCTGACCTTTGTCATCGACCCACGTAACGCGGAAAGAGAAAATGCGGTCGGGTATGCACAATCTTTCAATCAGATTGTAACGGTCGAACTCGGGGTGCTCGTTGTAAGCCTCCTCGATAGTACTCAACACTTCGGCAACCGCCTGATGATACTCCGGCTCGTTGGGGAAGCGTCTTTTCAAATCACTAATTACTTTTTGAGCATTCATTGTATTTTATAATTAAAAGTGAAAAATAAATTTCAGTTTCATGAAAATAAAAGGTCGTTTCTTTTATTTCGGCGGCAAAGATAATTCAAAATTTGAAAATAATAAAACATATCGGCATTTTTTTGACAAATAGCGAACAAGAAAATTCTTTCTTTGACAAAAAGTCTTATTTTATTCATTTTATCAGACATTTTGCTTTCGTCGCTCCTACTCTATTCCTGTTATGAAACCATATCCACTTACTTTTTTATCATCGCAACAAAACCGCGTTATCGAATGGCGTTTCCTGAAAAATCGTTATTTTTGCAACTTGTAACGAAACAGATATGGGTTTACTTCTTTCTGCACCGAAACGCATCGCGGCACGCATCGAGCTGCCGTCGTCGAAAAGCATCTGCAACCGCGCATTGATATTGAATGCGTTGTCGGACAGCCGGTTTCCGCTCGAAAACATTTCGGACTGCGACGATACGCAGGTTATGGTGAAAGCCTTTTCCGAAAACCGCCGCGACATCGACATCAAGGCG
Organism: uncultured Bacteroidales bacterium; assembly: GCA_947589325.1. Classification (GTDB taxonomy): domain Bacteria; phylum Bacteroidota; class Bacteroidia; order Bacteroidales; family UBA11471; genus Caccoplasma. The sequence goes on from CANQAM010000046.1 coordinate 1,894, forward strand.
GCGGGTACCGCCATGCGCTTCCTGACCGCCTACCTGTCGCAGCGCGAAGGCGTGTGGACGATTACGGGCACCGAACGTATGCGGCACCGCCCCATACGGCTGTTGGTCGATGCGCTCCGCACGTTAGGGGCGCATATCGACTACCTCGCCGAAGAGGGATTCCCCCCGCTGCGCATCGAGGGGCGTCGGCTGTCGGGCGGCAGCCTGTCGCTGAACGGTGGCGTAAGCTCGCAATATATATCGGCGCTGCTGATGATTGCCCCCTGCATGGAAAACGGTCTGACACTGACCCTTACGGGCGAAATGATTTCGCGCCCCTACATCGACATGACGCTGGGCATGATGCGGCAGTGGGGCGCCACGTGCGAACGGCACGGCAGCGAAATACGGGTGGCGCGGGGCGGTTACACGCCCGTGCCGTACAGCGTGGAGTCGGACTGGTCGGCAGCGTCGTACTGGTATGAAATGGCGGCGCTGCTGCCCGACAGCGTGATAGAGCTGCCCCGACTGCACGAAAAGAGTTTGCAGGGCGATGCCCGCGTGGCGGAGTTTTTTGCGCACTTGGGCGTCGCCACCGAATTTACGGCCGACGGCGTGCGCCTGCACCATACCGGCACCGCCGACACCTCGCTCCTGTCGCTCGACCTCTCCGACCAGCCCGACTTGGCGCAGACGCTCGTCGTTACCTGTCTGCTGCTGCAACGCCCGTTCTGTTTCACCGGACTGCAATCGCTGCGCATCAAGGAGACCGACCGCATCGCAGCGTTGGAATGCGAATCGGCAAAATTAGGCTACCGCCTCTCCGACCGCGACGACTCCGTCGTAGAGTGGCACGGCGAGCGGTGCGCGCCGCAAGTCCGCCCGCAGATAAAAACCTACGACGACCACCGTATGGCAATGGCTTTCGCGCCTGCCGCCGTCGCCGTACCCGCGTTGGAAGTGCTGCACCCCGAAGTGGTGAGCAAGTCGTACCCCGCCTACTGGACGCATCTGCAACAGGCAGGATTTACCCTAAAAGAAAAGTAATCGGACGATGGGACTTCTGTATATCTTTCTCTCGGTGGTGCTGTTGGGTGCGGTGTGCTATGCGTGGAGCCGACGGCACCCGACCGAAAACGATGCAGCGCCCGAAAACGAGCCTGCCGACGGAGAGTGCTGCGGCCGCCACATCGTGTGCGAGAAAGAGAGTCTGTTGGCGGCGGCAAGCCGCGAAATCGTCTATTACGACGATGAGGAACTCGACCGCTACAAAGGAAAAACTGCCGACAGCTATACGCCCGAAGAAACGGCGGAATTTGAAGAAGTATTCTACACGCTGGCGGGAAACGAAGTCGCCGGCTGGGCGCGCAGCCTGCAATTGCGCGGCGTAGAGCTGCCGACAGCGCTCAAAGAAGAGGTGCTGCTCGTCGTTTCCGAGCGGCGGAACAGACCGGATAAAAAAGAGAACTCCAAGCCATGACGGAAATATTGCAATACGCTTTTTTCAGAAATGCCCTGTGGGCGGTGGTGCTTATCGGCGTGATAAGCGGCATCGCGGGCACCTACATCGTAACCCGCCGTATGGTGTTCATCACGGGGGGCATCACACACGCCTCGTTCGGCGGATTGGGTATCGGACTGTTTTTAGGCATCAACCCCACATTGAGCGCGCTGTTCTTTGCCGTCGGTTCCGCGCTGGGCATCGGGTGGCTCTCGCGGCGAGGCACGGTGCGCGAAGATTCCGCCATTGCCACGCTGTGGGCGCTGGGTATGGCGACAGGCGTCATCTGCATCTTCAAGACACCCGGGTATGCGCCCGGACTGAATGAATTTCTTTTCGGCAACATACTCACCGTAACGACTGCCGATTTGTTGTGGTTCGCCCTCTATGCCGGCGTGTTGATACTGCTGTTCGCCCTGTTTTACCGCCCGTTGGTGGCGACGGCATTCGACCGCGACTTCGCGGCGACCCGCCGGCTGCCGGTGCGGCTTATCGACTACACGATGATTGTCATGGTATCGCTGTGCGTGGTGCTGACGATACGGCTGGCGGGCATCATGCTGCTGCTCTCGATGCTCACCGTTCCGCAAATGACGGTCGAACTGTTCACCCGCCGCTACCGCACGATGCTCTGGGCGTCGGGAGTGCTGACGGCAGCAGGCGGCATCGCCGGTCTGTGGCTCGCCTACCTGCTCGACGTGCCGGCAGGCGCGTGCATCGTGTTCCTGTTTATAGCCCTGTATGCGGTAGCCCGCAGCCTGTTATGGATATGCCGCGCCGTACAAAAGTAAGGCAATAAACCGCGCGATTCGGAGTTTATATATAAGATAGTATTGCGTATATGTTTCTCTTGCGACCGAAACGGCTTTTTCTCCTGTTGGGGGCAGCGGTGCTGCTGACGGCGTGTTCTACGCAAAAGAACACACGGGGGAACCGTTTTCTCCACGCTTTCATGACCCGCTACAATGTCTATTTCAACGGCATAGAGAGCTACAAGGAACAGTTGCGTGCGATGGAGAACGGGTACGAAGACAACTTCACGCACCTGTTGCATATGCACCCCGTATCGGCATATGGCGTGCCGACCGACCCGCAGCCCAAAGGCGATTTCTCGCGGGCATTGGAAAAGAGCCAAAAGGCGATACGCACCCACTCCATGCAGAAACCGCCCAAGCGCAATCAAAAGAAAATGGGCGACCCCGCCTATCGCGAATACATCAAGCGGGGCGAGTTCAATCCGTTCATACACAATGCGTGGGTGCTGATGGGCGAATCGCAGTTCTATCAAGGCGATTTTTTAGCCGCGCTATCGACATTCATCTACATCACCCGCCACTTTCCGTGGAAAGCCGACCTGCTCATCGACGCGCAGATATGGACTGCCCGCTGCTACCTCGAACTCGGCTGGCTCTACGAAGCCGAAGATGCGCTGGATAAAGTGGCGAAAGACAAATCGCTCACGACAGCGCAGAAACGCTGGTTCGCCACCGTGCAAGCCGACCTGCTGATACGGCGCGGCGAATATGCCGACGCCATTCCGCTGTTGAAAGAAGCGTTGAAAATGGCGGACGGTCGCGCCCAAAAGATACGCATGACGTTCCTGCTGGCGCAGCTGCAAGCCAAGACGGGCGACAAAGCCGGCGCCTATAATTCGTATCGAAACGTACTGAAAAAGAATCCTACGTTCCGCGTGGAGATGAACGCCCGCATCAACCAGACCGAAGTGTTCACGGGCGGCGATGCCGCCAAGGCGGAAAAGACGCTGCGGCGCATGGCGCGCAACTACAAAAACCGCGACTACCTCGACCAGATATACTACGCGCTGGGCAACCTCTACCTCTCGCGCAAAGACACGACGCGGGCTATCGAAAACTATGTGCTGGCTGCCGAAAAGAGTACGCGGCAGGGCGTGGAGCGCGCCATCAGCCAATTGACGCTGGGCGCCATCTACTTCAACCGGCGGCAGTACGACAAAGCGCAGCCCTGCTACGCCGAAGCCTTGCCGTTGGTCGATGAGAGCTACCCCGACTACGACAAATTGGTGCGCCGCTCGACGGTGCTCGACGAGTTGTCGATATACGCCGAAAACGTCTATCTGCAAGACAGCCTGCAACGAATCGCCGCCATGCCCGAAGCCGAACGGAACAAGCATATACAGAAAATCATCGACGACCTGATTGCCGCCGAAAAGGCGGCAGCGGAGGAGGCGGAGCGCGAAGCGCTGCTTGCCGAACGCGAAGCCAATGCGCCGCAACTCGACCGCATACAGCAGGTGAATACGCCCACGATGCCGGGCAGCAACAGCACGTCGTGGTACTTCTACAACCCGTCGCTCAAAACGGCGGGCAAGTCCGAGTTTCAACGCAAATGGGGTCGCCGCAAGCTCGAAGACGACTGGCGGCGGCGCAACAAGGCGGTGTTCTCCGAAGAAGAAATAACCGAGAATGCGGAGGGCGACGAGACAGGTGAAACGCCGGCAGCGGAAACGGAGGGCGGCGAAGCGGGCGAAAATGCCGAATCCGAATACAGCGACGACCCGAAAGACCCGCGCTTCTACCTGCAACAGCTGCCGCTCACCGAAGAAGATGTCGCCGCGTCGAACGAAATCATCGCCGACGGGCTTTTCAACATGGCATTGGTGCTGAAAGACAAGCTCGAAGATATGGACGCCGCCATGGCAAACTTCCGCGAGCTCGAACGGCGCTTCCCGCAAAACGAATACCGCCTCGAAGCCTATTACAACTGCTACCTCATCGGTATGCGCACCAACGACATACGTATGGCAAACGAGTACAAACGGCGCCTCATCGCGGAGTTTCCTGACAGCAAATACGCCGTGGCGCTCTCCGACCCGAACTACCTCGAAAACCTGCGGCGCATGGACATCGTGCAAGATTCGCTCTATGCCTCGACCTACGACGCCTACCGCGCAGGCAACAACACCGCCGTACACACCCTCTACGACTACACGCGCAACACCTACCCGCTCTCGAAGCTGATGCCCAAATTCATGTTAGTCGATGCGTTGGCATACGTCGATGAAGGGCGCATCGACGAATTCAAGGAGGCGTTGAAAAAACTGCTCGACCTCTATCCCGAAGAAGACGTGAGCGCCCTCGCGGCAGATATGCTCAAAGGCATGGCGCAGGGTCGGCAGGTCTATTCGGGCATGGGACGCATCGACCTGTGGAGCGTGCGGTTAGGCGGTGGCGGCGAAGAGGGAGAGGCTGCCGACTCGACGGCGCAGCAGGAGCCTTTCTCCCCCGCCCGCGACGTGCCCCACCTGCTCGTGCTCGTCTATCCCACCGACAGCATCGATGCCAACCTGCTGCTGTTCAACATCGCCAAATACAACTTCTCGCACTTCATTATTCGCGATTTCGACCTCGAAATAATGACCTTTAACGAAATAAGTATGTTAGTTGTCAAAGGATTTTATACCTTTGACGAACTGATGCTGTACCGCCGTATGCTCAGTGCGCCCGACGGCGTGGAAATACCCGACGGCGTGCGCCCCGTGATGATCAGCGAAGACAATTTCCGCCTGCTGGTCGAAGGGCGAACTTTCGAGGAGTATTTCCGTTTTGTGGAAGAAAACCAACTCTTGCAATATGAAGAATGATACCATTCTTTGGGCTGACGACGAAATGGATTTGCTGAAACCGCACCTGCTCTTTCTCTCGCAAAAAGGGTACGACGTGGTAACGGTAACCAACGGTCGCGATGCGCTCGAACAGGTGGGCAACCGCCATTTCGACCTGATAATACTCGACGAGAATATGCCGGGTCTGAGCGGACTCGAAACCCTGAGCCGCATCAAAGAAAAAGCGCCGCAGACGCCCGTCATCATGATTACCAAAAGCGAAGAAGAGGACATCATGAATCAGGCTATCGGCAACAAGATAGCCGACTACCTGATAAAGCCCGTCAATCCCAACCAGATACTGCTCTCTATCAAGAAAAACCTGTACCGCAAGGAAATCATTTCGGAACAGACGGCGACCGACTACCGGCAGGAGTTCGGGCGCATAAGCGAACTGATAGGCAGCACCAACTCGTGGGAGGAGTGGTACGACGTGTACCGGAAACTCGTATATTGGGAATTGGAGCTGGAAGAGAGCGGCGAAAATTTCAAGGAGATGCTTCTGATGCAGAAAGACGAAGCCAACGCCGCTTTTGTCAAATTCGTGAAACGCAACTACGAAAAGTGGCTTACGAGCGAGGAACGCCCGTTGATGAGCCACGACCTTTTCAGCCGGCGGGTGCTCCCCCTGCTCGACAGCGGCGAAAAGGTGTTCGTCGTGCTTATCGACAATTTCAGATACGACCAGTGGCGCGTGCTCATGCCGCTGCTTGCCGACTATTTCACTTTCGACGAGGAGTTGTATTTCAGCATTCTCCCCACCTCCACGCAGTATGCCCGCAACGCCGTTTTCGCCGGACTGATGCCCGACAAAATCGCCTCCATGTTTCCCGACCTGTGGAGCGACGAAGACGAGGACGAGAGCAAAAACGCCCACGAAGAGGCGCTCATCGGAACGCTGCTCGACCGCTACCGCAAACACTACTCCTACTCCTATACCAAGATTCTCGAATCGGCTTTCGGCGAACGGGTGCTGCGCGACTTTTCCCGATTAGAAAACAACGACCTCAACGTCTGCGTCATCAACTTCATCGATATGCTTTCGCACGCCCGCACCGACTCCAAGATGATACGCGAACTCGCCGGCACCGACGCCGCCTACCGCTCGCTCACCGAATCGTGGTTCCGCCACTCGCCCGCCCTCGACCTGTTCCGCCGCATCGCCGAAAAAAATTACAAGGTGCTGCTTACGACCGACCACGGCACCATTCACGTCGATAATCCCGTGAAGGTGATTTCCGACCGCGCCACCAACACCAACCTGCGCTACAAGGTGGGCAAAAACATGACCTACGACCCGCGTCAGGTTTTCGAGATAAAGACGCCCGCCCGCTTCGGGCTGCCGTCGCCCAACCTCAGCTCCACCTACATCTTCGCCACCGAGCGCGACTTCTTCGCTTACCCCAACAACTACAACCACTACGTAAGCTACTACAAAGACACCTTCCAGCACGGCGGCATCTCTATGGAAGAAATGATAATACCCCTGATCACCCTTACCCGAAAATAAAGCCATGCCCCTGTTCACCGTATCGAGCCTCGACCGCATACACGAGGCAGCCCGCCAATTCATCGCCGCCATGGGCAGCCGCACCGTCTTCGCCTTTCGGGGCGGCATGGGCGCGGGAAAAACCACTTTCATCAAAGCCGTGTGCGAAGAGCTCGGCGTCGAAGACGTAATCAACAGCCCCACATTCGCCATCGTCAACGAATACCGCTCCGCCCGCACGGGCGAGCCGATATACCACTTCGACTTCTACCGCATCGAACGCACCGACGAGGCGCTCGACTTCGGCTACGAGGAGTATGTGTACAGCGGTGCGCGCTGCTTCATCGAGTGGCCCGAAAAAATAGAGGCGCTCCTCCCCGACGGCACGGTCGATGTGTATATCGACGAACTGCCCGACGGCTCGCGCACGATACGCATCGACGAACCTTAACACCCCGCCCCGATGCTACCCTACGCCGCCGCTATCGTCTTTGCCTGCTTCCTGCTCTGCGGGTTGGCGGCGCTCGGCGTGGCACTCTTTCATTGGCGCTGGTTTTTCTCCACCTCCGGCGGACGCGCCATGCAGCGCGCATTCGGACGGCGGGGCGTCCGCATCTTTTACTTCCTGCTCGGCTGCTTTATTTTGTATATGGCATACCTCGTGTGCCGCGACTACCGCCTGCTCGCCTTCTTGGCGGATTGAAATAATCCTGTCGGCAAATATTTTTTCAAATAATAAATGATTGTTCCTTCAAAACGGAAGAAAATCATCGTCCATTTTTTCAGTCGTTTTTTTGACTTTTTATCCCTTTGTTCCTACCACTCATCTTCCACCATTTTTGCGCTTCTTCGTAATCTTGCGGCACACCGTGTCCGAAATAATAGCAATTGCCCAAACGGTATTGAGCCCCGGCAATGCCTTGTTCAACGGCTTTGCGGTACCATTTTACCGCTTCCGTATAGTTTTGTGTTACACCTTGTCCGTATTCATAGCAAATGCCCAAATTGTTTTGAGCTTTGGCATACCCCTGCTCTGCGGCTTTGAAATACCACTTCACCGCTTCTTCGTAATCTTGCAGTACACCATCTCCATAATAATAGCATTCGCCCAAATAATTTTGTGCTGAGGCATTGCCTTGTTCCGCCGCTTCTCGGAACCATTTCACCGCTTCCGTGTCGTTTTCTTTTACGCCTTTTCCGTTATAATAGCATTTGCCCAAATTGCATTGAGCAACGTCCTCGCCTTGCTCTGCGGCTTTACGGTACCATTTCACCGCTTCCGTATAGTCTTTCAGTACACCTTTTCCATTATAACAACAATTTCCCAAATTGTATTGAGCATCGGCATCTCCTTGTTCTGCGGCTTTGCGATACCATTTCACCGCTTCCGTATAGTTTTGTGTTACACCTTGTCCGTATTCATAGCAATAGCCCAAACTGTATTGAGCTGTGGCATCGCCTTGCTCTGCGGCTTTTTGGTACCATTTCACCGCTTCCTGAGAGTCTTGCGGTACGCCTTTTCCATAATAATAGCATTCGCCCAAATTGTTTTGAGCATCAGCATCACCTTGTTCTGCGGCTTGGCGATACCATTCTACCGCTTCCGTATAGTCTTGCGGTACACCTTGTCCATAATAATAGCATTCGCCCAAATTGTTTTGAGCAGTGGCATTGCCTTGCTCTGCTGCTTTGCGGTACCATTTCACCGCTTCTTCGTAATCCTGCGGCACACCGTGTCCGGAATAATAACATTTGCCCAACATAAATTGAGCATCGGCATTACCTTGTTCCGCCGCTTCTCGGAACCATTTCACCGCTTTTTCGTAATCTTGCGGTACGCCGTTTCCTTTATAATAGCAATCTCCCAAATTGTTTTGAGCATAGGCATTTCCTTGTTCTGCGGCTTTGCAATACCATTTCACCGCGTCCTCGTAATCTTGCGGTACGCCGTTTCCATGATAATAGTAATCTCTTAGGTTAAATTTGAAAAAATATAATATTCTGTATATCTATATTTTACAACGTAACAAAATGCAAATCGTAACA
>CANQAM010000047.1 GCA_947589325.1 uncultured Bacteroidales bacterium
AACAAAAACAGCACGCTTTTCATCAATCCGGCATACAACATCACGGGCGAAATCATCACCCTGCTCAACAAACGCTATTCCAAAATCTCAAAGAAATAATTTCTCCTTTTATCATGGCAGGCATCGGGAATACTGTTTCCGATGCCTGTTTTTTTGCGTTTTTTTAGAAACGGAATATTCCTTTAATAACAAGCGGCATTTACAGGCGAATTTTACGGAATTAACGAGGCGGAAAGCGCGGGGAAACGGGAAAAAGTGTATTTTTGCGACAACTTTTCGGATATGGCAGAACTGCAATCGCTACATACGCTTTTTTATACGCCGGCGCGGCAAGAGGCTGTGCGGCGCTTCCTCGCAGACAAACAGCTGCGGCGCATGCACCTCGCGGGGCTGCAAGGGTCGGCGGCGGCGCTGCTGCTGGCAAGCCTTCCCGAAGCGGGCGCCACGACGCTGTTCATCGCCAACGACGCGGAGGAGGCGGGTTACCTATACCACGACTTCATGCAGATACGCGGAGACGACAGCGTGCTGTTTTTCCCGTCGGGCTACAAACGCGCCCTGAAATACGGGCAAGCCGACCCCGCCGCCGAAATACTGCGCACCGACACGATAAACCGGCTGCGTCAAACCGACCGTCCGGCAATTGCGGTTACCTATCCCGAAGCGTTGTGCGAAAAAGTTGCCGACAACGAGGAGCTGCAAAAAAACACGCTGCGGATAGGGAAAAACGAAAAATGCGACCTAACCGCCATTGCCGACTTCCTGACGGAATACGGCTTCGAGCGGGTGGACTATGTGTATGAGCCCGGGCAGTTCGCGCTGCGCGGCAGCATCATCGACGTCTATTCTTTTTCGTCCGACCTCCCCTACCGCATCGACACCTTCGGCGACGAGATAGAGAGCATACGGACGTTCAACATCGACACGCAGCTCTCGCAGGAAAGTGCCGATGAAATATTCATCATTCCCGACCTGCAAACGAGCAATGGCATATCGCTGCTGCAATTCGTCGCCCCCGACACGCTGCTGGCGGTGAAAGACCTCGCGTGGGTATTGGAGCGTATGCAGGGTGTGGCGGCGGATTCGATTTCGCCGCAGCTGCTTATCTCGGAGGAGGGCGACCTGCACGCCAAAGAGCGGCTTATCGACGTGGAGGAGTTCGCCCGCATGATTCCCGCTTTCAAACGCATCGACTACGGTACAAAACCGTTCGACAAAAATCCCGACTGCACGCTGACGTTCGACTGCGCCCCGCAGCCGATTTACCACAAAAATTTCGACCTCGTCGGGCAATCGTTTACCGAGCTGCTGCAAAAGGGATACAAACTTTACATACTGAGCGACAGCGAGAAACAGACGCAGCGCATCGCCAACATCTTCGAAGACAAGGGCGAGGACATACCGTTCACGCCTGTGAAGAAAACGATACACGAAGGGTTCATCGACCGCGAGGGGGGCAATTGCTTCTTTACCGACCACCAACTGTTCGACCGCTACCACAAATACCAACTGCGCAGCGACAAGGCGCGCTCGGGCAAACTGGCACTTTCGCTGAAAGAGCTGCGACAGTTCGAGGTGGGCGACTACATCGTGCATGTAGACCACGGCGTGGGCAAGTTCGGCGGACTGTTCCGCACCGAACTCAACGGCACGATGCAGGAGGTCATCAAACTTATCTACGCCAACGACGACATACTGTTCGTAAGCATTCATGCGCTGCACAAATTGGCGAAATACCGCGCCAAAGAGGGCGAGCCGCCCCGCATCAACAAACTGGGGTCGGGCGCGTGGGAGCGCATGAAGGAGAAGACGAAGGGCAAGATGAAAGATATCGCCCGCGACCTCATCAAACTGTATGCCCGCCGGTGCGAGGAAAAGGGTTTTGCTTTCTCGCCCGACACCTTCATGCAGCACGAATTGGAGGCATCGTTCATCTACGAAGATACGCCCGACCAACTGAAATCGACCGCCGAAGTAAAAGCCGACATGGAGCGCCCCCGCCCCATGGACCGCCTCATCTGCGGCGACGTGGGTTTCGGGAAAACCGAAATAGCCATACGGGCGGCATTCAAGGCGGCATGCGACAACAAGCAGGTCGCCGTATTAGTGCCCACCACCGTGCTGGCGTTCCAGCACTACAAGACATTCAGCGAACGACTGAAAGAGTTTCCCGTGAAAATCGCCTACCTGAGCCGCGCCCGCAGCTCGGCACAGATACGGGAAACGCTGAACGGACTCGCCGACGGCAGCATCAACATCGTCATCGGCACGCACCGCCTGATAGGCAAAGACGTGAAATTCAAAGACCTCGGGCTGCTGATTATCGACGAGGAACAGAAGTTCGGCGTGGCGGTGAAAGAGAAATTGAAACAGTTGCGCACCAACATCGACACGCTTACCATGTCGGCAACCCCCATACCGCGCACACTGCAATTTTCGCTGATGGGCGCGCGCGACCTCTCCGCCATCACCACGCCGCCGCCCAACCGCTACCCGATACAGACCGAAGTACACAGTTTCAACGAGGAAATCATACGCGAAGCCATCGAATTCGAGTTGAGCCGCAGCGGACAGGTATTCATCATCAACAACCGCATACCGCAGCTCTACGACCTCGAACAGCTCGTACACAAATTAGTGCCCGACGCACGCACTGTCGTGGCGCACGGACAGATGAATCCCGAAGAGCTGGAACAAGCCATACTGGGATTCGCCGACTACGAATACGACATACTTATCGGCACGACCATCATCGAGTCGGGCATCGATATGCCGAACACCAACACCATCATCATCAACAACGCCCAGAATTTCGGGTTGAGCGAGCTGCACCAGCTGCGCGGCCGAGTGGGACGCAGCAACAAAAAGGCGTTCTGCTACCTGCTCACGCCCCCGATGCGCTCGCTAACGGTCGATGCCCGCCGCCGGCTGCAAGCGATAGAGAGCTTCTCGGAGTTGGGCAGCGGCATACACATCGCCATGCAAGACCTCGACATACGGGGCGCGGGCAACCTGCTGGGCGCGGAACAGAGCGGATTCATCGCCGACCTCGGCTACGAGACTTACCAAAAGATTTTGCGGGAAGCCGTGCAGGAGCTGAAAGAAGATGAATTTGCCGACCTCTACGCATCGGCCGAAAGCGAAGAAAAAAATTTCACGAACGACTGCCAGATAGAATCGGATCTCGAACTCTTCTTTCCCGACGACTACATACCGGGCGCGTCGGAGCGCATATCGCTCTATCAGGAGCTCGACAACATGGAGAAAGAGAGCGACATACGCGCTTTCGCCGAACGGCTGCGCGACCGCTTCGGACGCATTCCGCCCGAAGGCGAGGAGTTGATACGGGTCGTTACGCTGCGCCGCATGGCGAAACAGTTGGGCATGGAAAAAATCGTGCTGAAACAGGGCAAGATGATTCTCTATTTCGTTTCCGACGAACATACGCACTATTTCCGGTCGGCGACTTTCGGCAAGATACTCGCCTACCTGCAAAAATATCCGCGCCGCTGCCAGCTGCGTGAAATCAGGGAGAAACGCTCCATGGTCGTCGCACAGGTGGATTCGGTGCTGCGGGGCGTGGAGGTGTTACAGGAAATTCTCGACTCGGAAGCGGTATGATGCCGTTCCACATTTTTTACGCAATAAATGTAAAAAAGAAAGAAAACGTCCGATTCGTATCATCATTTCCAAAGTTTCTCGTATTTTTGTGGAAATTCGGAAACATGCAAAAATTCCATTACCATAAATATTATTATATGAAAAAGTTTCTGTTTTCACTCGTTTTAAGCGGTTTCGTATGCGCTGCCGCAGCACAGGAGCCTGCCAAAGAGGAAGAAAAAGGGTACCGGTTCACCGACCAAAAAGTGATACCGACCAACGCCATCAAAAACCAGTATCGCAGCGGTACGTGCTGGTGCTACTCCACATGTTCGTTTCTCGAAGATGAAATACGTCGCGCAGGAGGCGGAGAAATAGACCTTGCCGAAATGTGGATCGTGCGAAACATCTATTTCGAGAAAGCCGTAAAATACGTGCGTCTGCACGGGCATTTGAATTTCGCCGTAGGCGGCGCCGCCCACGATGTTACCAACGGCATACGCAATTACGGCATCGTACCCGAAGAGGTGTATCCGGGATTGAACTACGGAACGGAGCTTCCGGAGTTTAACGAAATCGACGCCGTGCTGAAAGCCTATGTCGATGCCGTCATCAACACGGCAGACCGCACGGGCGGAAAACTGACGACGGCATGGCAGACGGGTCTGAACAGCATTCTCGACGCCTACTTCGGCGTGCGTCCCGAAAAATTCACCTATAACGGAAAAGAATACACGCCGCAATCGTTTGCCGCCTCGCTGCCCATCAAAATGGACGATTACGTGGATATTACCTCCTACACGCACCACCCGTTCTACGCACCTTTCGTCTTAGAACTACCCGACAACTGGGCTTGGGGCGTAAGCTACAACGTGCCGCTGGACGAACTGATGACAATCATCGACTATGCCCTCGACAATGATTATACGGTGGCATGGGGCAGCGACGTTACGGAAAAAGGATTCAGCCGCTCGCTCGCCGTCGCTATCGTACCCGAAGCCGACCTGTCGAGCATGGAAGGCACCGACGCCGCCCGCTGGGGCGACCTCTCTCCTGCCGAACGGGACAAGATGCTCTACAAATTCGACAAGCCCGGCAAAGAAAAAGTCATCACGCAGGAAATGCGCCAAACGGCTTTCGACAACTACGAAACCACCGACGACCACGGCATGGTAATCATCGGTACGGCCACCGACCAAAACGGCAATGCGTATTACAAGGTGAAAAATTCATGGGGCGTAACGGCGTCGCCTTACGACGGATATTACTACTTCTCCCGTCCGTTCGTAGCATACAAAACCATGTCGTTCATGGTAAACAAGAATGCCATTCCCAAAGATATACGAAAGAAACTCGGACTGAAATAATCCCGACACATCAAATAAAAAAGCTCCCGTTTTGCGGGAGCTTTTTTGTTGTCTTACGGAATCGGTCTTACCGGATAACACCGTAATGTTTGAAACATTTTTCGATTTTTTCAAGGGCATAATCGACCTGTTTTTTCGTGTGGGTAGCCATCAGCGAGAACCGTATCAAGGTGTCTTCGGAGGGCACGGCGGGCGAAACGACGGGATTGACGAAAATACCTTCCTCGAACAGGTCGCGGGTTATCATGAAAGTGGTGTTGTTATCGCGGATAAAGAGCGGAATGATAGGTGTCGAAGTGTTGCCTATCTCGCAACCGATGCGACGGAAACCGTCGAGGGCGTAGCGGGTAACGTCCCAAAGATTCTGAATGCGCTCGGGTTCGCTTTCGATGATGTCGAGCGCAGCCCCTACGGCGGCGGTAGAAGCCGGCGTGATGCTCGCACTGAATATGTAGGAACGGGAGTTGTGGCGCAGGTAGTTGGCGGTAACGGAGTCGGTGGCGATGAAACCGCCGAGCGATGCAAACGATTTGCTGAACGTACCCATGATGCAATCGACATCGTCGGTTACGCCGAGCTGGTTGCACACACCGCGACCCTGCTTGCCGAATACGCCGAGCCCGTGTGCCTCATCGACATATACCGATGCATTGTATTTTTTGGCCAGCGCCGTAATGGCAGGAAGGTCGGCTACGTCGCCCTCCATGCTGTATACGCTCTCTACGACTATCAGTTTGATGGCGTCTTCTTTACACGATTTCAGTACTTTTTCAAGCGACTCCATATCGTTGTGTTTGAATTTCAACGGATTGGAGAAGCTGAGTCGCCGACCTTCGATAATGGAGGCATGGTCGCGCTCGTCCCATATCAAACAATCGTCCCGACCGGTAAGGCACGAAACGACCCCCATATTCACCTGAAAGCCGGTGGAATATATAATGGCTTCTTCTTTTCCGATGAAACGCGCCAACCGGTTTTCCAACTCGACATGAATATCGAGCGTACCGTTGAGAAAACGGGAACCTGCACAACCGGTACCGTATTTCTTTATGGCAGCGATGGCGGCTTCTTTGATTTTGGGGTGATTGGTAAGTCCCAAATAGCTGTTCGACCCGAACATGAGGACTTTTTTTCCGTTGATCAGTACTTCCGTGTCTTGATCGCTCTCTATTTTGCGAAAATAGGGATATACTCCCATAGCTTTCGCTTTTTGCGGAGCATCATATTTCGCAAGTTTTTCCTGCAAAGGTTTCATCATATCGCACGATACTTTTTAATTTTCTATCAAGGGGGCAAAAGTAGGCATTTTATTTCAAAAAAATGCTATTTTCCCGCGATTTCTTTCAACAATCGTAAAATTCTTCACCGAAAAAACGAGAAGTGCAAATTAACCTGCATATTATTTTTCCGTTTCAAAAAAAAGTACGTACTTTGTAACTTTATTAAAAACAACTTTCGACTTTACGAAACCGAAAACAGTTATGGAGTTTTCAGCCAAAGAAATAGCACAATTCCTGCACGGTAAAGTGATAGGCGATGAAAACGTGCGCGTAAGCAACCTGTCGAAGATAGAAGAAGGTACGCCCGACTCGCTGACGTTTCTCGCCAATCCCAAATATACGCCGCACATCTATACGACATGCGCAGGCATCGTTTTGGTAAACAAAGGCTTCCAACCCGAAGGCGAAATAAAAGCGACGCTCATCGAGGTGGAAGACTCTTATGCCTGTCTGGCTTTGCTGCTGAATATGGTCAATCAAGCCCGCCCCGAAAAAAAGGGCATCGAAAAAAATGCACATATTGCAGCGTCGGCAAAACTTTCCGAATCTATATATATAGGTGAATTCGCCTACATCGATGAAAATGTGGTACTGGGCGAAGGGTGTAAAATCTATCCTCAAGCCTACATCGGCGAGAACGTAAAAATCGGTGCCGGAACCATTATCTATCCGGGTGTAAAAATATACCGCGACTGCGTGATAGGCGCACACTGCATCATACACGCAGGGGCGGTGATAGGTGCCGACGGATTCGGGTTTGCCCCGCACGACGGAAAGTATGAAAAGATAGCCCAAATCGGAAACGTGCTCATCGAAGACGACGTGGAAGTAGGTGCCAACACGACCATCGACCGCGCCACTATGGGCTCGACCGTCGTACATCGGGGAACAAAACTCGACAACCTCATACAGATAGCTCACAACGTAGAGGTCGGCGAACATACCGTCATGGCTGCACAAGTGGGCGTGGCCGGCTCCACCAAAATAGGAAGCCACTGTATGGTAGGCGGACAGGTGGGTTTTGCCGGACATATCACCGTCGGCGACCGGTCGAATTTCGGAGCGCAATCGGGTATTCCCAATCATGTCGAAGCAGGCAGCAACCTGCTGGGCACTCCGGCAATACCGGCACGGGAATTTGCCCGCACAAGCGTACTGATGCGAAAATTGCCCGAATTGAACCAAACCATCAGAGAGCTGCAAAAAGAGGTGGCAGCCCTCAAACGACAATTATCGGAAGAAACAGGAAAAGACAACGCATAAAGTAAACGAACGAGATGAAACAACAGACACTTAAAGGGAGCTTCACGCTGCAAGGCAAGGGATTGCATACCGGACTCGATATAGAAATCACTTTTCTGCCCGCTCCCGAAAATCACGGATACAAAATACAACGCATCGACCTCGAAGGACAGCCCGTCATCGACGCCGTAGCCGAAAACGTAACGGCAACGCAGCGCGGCACCGTGTTGGGAAAACAGAACGTGTCGGTAAGCACCATCGAACATGCCATGGCAGCTCTTTACGCTCTGGAAATAGACAACTGTCTGATGCAGGTGAATGCGCCCGAATTTCCCATTCTCGACGGCAGCGCCCGCATCTATGTGGAAAACATCGAGCGGGTGGGCATCGAAGAACAAAACGCCGAAAAAGATTACTACATTATCCGTAACAAAATAGAGGTAACCGACGAAGAAACCGGCGCCACCATCATGGCACTTCCCGACGACCATTTCAGTGTCAGCGCCATGGTGCTTTTCGATTCGCCCATTCTCAATTACCAGTATGCAAGTCTGGAAGATACGAAATGCTTTGCCGAAGAAATAGCGTCGGCGCGCACATTCGTATTCGTCCGCGAAATAGAGCAGTTGTTGAAAAACAACCTGATAAAGGGCGGCGACCTCGACAACGCCATCGTCATCTACGACCAGAAAATAGAGCAGCAGGAATTCGACCGCATTGCCGACCTGACGGGGGCCCAGCGCCGCGATTCCGACAAACTCGGCTTCATCAGCAACCGTCCGCTGGTATTCAAAAACGAACCGGCACGCCATAAGCTGCTCGATGTACTCGGCGATATGGCACTCATCGGGCGGCCGATAAAGGGGCGTATCATCGCCACCCGTCCGGGACACAAAATCAACAGCCAATTCACACATCTGATTCGTAAAGAGATAAAACGGCAGGAGATACAGGCTCCGCTGTACGACCCCAACAAAGCTCCGGTGATGGACGTGAACCGCATCAAAGAGCTGCTCCCGCACCGCTACCCGATGCTGTTGGTGGACAAAATCATCGAAATGGGGAAAAACCACATCGTCGGCATCAAAAACTTTACCTGCAACGAGCCGTTTTTCCAAGGCCATTTTCCGCAGGAACCGGTCGTGCCGGGCGTGCTGCTCATCGAAGCTATGGCTCAGACGGGCGGTCTGCTGACCCTCAACTCTGTCGATGACCCTGCCTCCTACTCGACCTATTTCCTGAAAATAGACAATGTAAAATTCCGTCAGAAAGTGGTGCCGGGCGATACGGTCATATTCCACGTATCGTACATGACGGAAATGCGACGCGGCTGCGCCTACATGAAAGGGTATGCTTTCGTGGGCGACAAGATAACGACCGAAGTGGAATTCATGGCACAAATTATCAAAAACAAATAAAAACACACAAACCTAAACTGATATGCAACACCCATCAGCTTGTATTCACCCCGAAGCCCAAATCGGGAAAAACGTAGAAATAGGACCTTTCGTTACCATAGATAAAAATGTCGTCATCGGCGACGGCACATGCATCATGTCGAACGTCACGATATTGAGCGGAGCGCGTATCGGAAAAAATTGCAAGATATTTCCGGGAGCCGTCGTTTCCGCCATACCGCAAGACCTCAAATTCAGAGGAGAAGAAACGACTGCCGAGATAGGCGACAACACCACGCTGCGCGAGTGCGTAACAGTGAACCGCGGAACGGCATCGAAAGGGAAAACCGTCATCGGCAGCAACTGCCTGCTCATGGCTTACGTGCACATAGCCCACGACTGCAAACTGGGCAACAATATCATCATATCGAATGCTACGCAGATTGGCGGCGAAGTGGTAATCGACGATTACGCCATTATCAGCGGCGGAGTGCTGTGCCACCAGTTCACCCGCATCGGCAAGCACGTCATGGTGCAGGGCGGCTCGCAAATCAACAAAGACATTCCGCCATACGCCACGATAGGGCACACGCCCATCACCTTTGCCGGCATCAACATCGTGGGATTGCGCCGCCGCAATTTCAGCGAAGAGGCCATCGCTCTGATACAGGAGGTGTACCGCTGCATCTACATGAAAGGCATGAACACGTCCGATGCCCTGAAATATATCGAAACAAACATTCCCGCTACCCCCGAACGCGACGAAATACTGCAATTCGTCCGTGCGTCGGAACGGGGTATCGTCAAGGGTAAATAAATCCATAAAAACAAAAAAACATGGTATATAAATTTCTGATTCTTTCCGATGAAGTCGATCATTTCGCCCGCGAAATTTCCATCGACTCCGAAGCGACGTTTCTCGAGCTCAACAATGCCATTCTCGATTCGGTAAACTACACGCACGACCAGCTCACCTCGTTTTTCATCTGCGAGGACAACTGGGAAAAGAAAACCGAAGTTACCCTTATGGATATGGAAACGGGCTACGAGGAGGACTCGTGGATTATGGCGGACACGCGACTGAGCGAGCTGCTCGAAGAGGAAAAACAGCGCATGCTGTTCGTATTCGACAACATGACCGAACGGGCGTTCTTCATGGAACTGCGCGAAATCGTCACGGGAAAGAATTTGGATAAACCGCTCTGCTCCAAATCTATGGGCACGCCTCCGCCCCAAACCATCGACTTCGACGAACTGGAAAAGAAAAATGCCGTTACCGATGATTTGGGCATCGACGACGACTTCTACGGCGATGCGGGTTTCGACCCCGACGAACTCGACCCGGAAGGTTTCGACGACCTCGACATGAGCGACGACAAAGACCTCTATTGATTTCTATGGAAAAATATAAACACAAAGCGCACCCCTCGGGTGCGCTTTGTGTTTGAGCGCTATGTTTTTATTTCGTCGATTTGAGAGCCGCCATGATGAGGGCTTCCAATTCGTCGGCCAATTCGGGATTGTCCTGAATACATT
>CANQAM010000048.1 GCA_947589325.1 uncultured Bacteroidales bacterium
AAGCGTGGAACTGCAATGCCACGTCTTAGTTTGAGGGTCGTAGGAAACCGTAGATACAGATATGGGGTATAGCAGTCCACGCTATAGCGTGAGAACCACTATGCCATCCTTGTGCTAAATTTGAAAATTTCCTACGTTTTCAAACTACAAGATAAGCATAACGCTTCTTTTTTCAATAATATGCCGGATAAAGCACCCTTTATCCGTTCACAAAGATAATAAATTCCATAAACAAAACGTGCGCAAAAGCCAAAATTTTGTTCTTGCCGAAAATCTACCAATTTCAATAAGTCGAGTTTTTTCGCGCTTTTCACTTATCAATACTTTATACCGACCATAAACAAAGCGGGGCGACCATACGTCGCCCCGCATCTTCTTTATCCTCCTCTCCTGCTCGCAATCAACCGCATAGTCTATACATCAGAAAGTGCGAAACTACATGGATAAATTAGACTACGGCTGCAATTAAAAAGAAATTTCCAATAATCTATTTGAATAAATCTTCTGTTTTACTCTTCGCAATGTATTCTTGATAACCCTTATCTATAGCCGATATTAAAAAAGGAATATCTTTAGGTGAGAGATACCAAACATTATAATTAGGTGTTCGATCATAAAAATACTGCCATATTCTTATCTCACAGCGTGGCACATAATTCCGTATAACAAAATAAGGTTTTACTATTACTTTAGTTGCATTTCCGGCGTATGCATCACAACTAAAAGTAGAAAAACTAATATTACAAGGCATTTCTTTTTCTACCTCCTGTACATCGTTAAATTGAGCTGTTGCAATCCATTGTTCATATTTGGTTTGTAAAATTCTTAATTCAGACTTAAAAGTCGATATGTTATTTCCCAAAGATGAAAAATGGATGCCACTTTCACCTAATTTTGTGTACCAATCACGAACTATAACAACATTTATTCCATTTTCTGTGAAATAGCTAAGTTCTAACATATTACCACCCTCAGTATTTACTACTACATTTCCCATAAGCCCCTTACTTATGGTCTGTGCATTTATCCCTGTACATATACATGTTGCTACTAATGTCAATACTATTTTATTCATAATTATAATAGTTTTGATGAATGCAATCTGATACGCTTGTTATTGATATAGTAGTAAACACCGAACACCATACCAATCATAGAAACAATCCACAGAATCCAGAGAATTATAATGATATTTTTTCTTTTCATATAATTCATTTCTTTTTTGAAAATATTAAAGCGATGATTCCAATTATAACAACGGCAACAAAACCTATTGCAAAAACAGCAGATAAAATGATTTTCAGTATGGAACACAACCATACTACTAAGGGAAAAAGGCACACCAATCCTCCACCTATAAAAATCTCACCCAAACAACCGGGAAATAGACTTTCATCGGAAGTGTTATCTCTTTTACCTGCATTTAATATTGCATATCCAATAGGAATGGCAATAATTGCGATGATAAGAGTAGTCAACACTTCATTACCTTCTGGCAGACCTAAATCTGGAGCGTCAGGATCATAGCCTCTACCACTGGGTTCTGCATAGAGGCTAGTTATACTACCTATAAAGGATAGTAACCCTGTTAAAATATATTTCTTCATCATTAAATCTTCTTCAAACTATTTACAAATTTCAAAAGATCCCCCCTGTTTTGAAAATATCATTAGTTCAATAATGTGGTTTTCTGTAAGAATCATACGTTTTCAAACTACAAGATAAGCATAACGCTTCTTTTTTCAATAATATGCCGGATAAAGCACCCTTTATCCGTTCACAAAGATAATAAATTCCACAAACAAAACGTGCGCAAAATCCAAAATTTTATTCATGCCGAAAATCAGTCTGTTTCAATAAGTCGAGTTTTTACGTGCGCCTTCAACTTCTCGGATTTCGGCATCTTGAAATTTTATCGTATTTTTGTGTGGAATTACGACTGTAAAAAGTGTCCGCGAAAAATAAATTCAAATGTCTGACAATAAAACGATTGAACAGCTTGTTTTCGGAAATTTCAGCGACTTTGTACGCGAGCACGCGCACGATGACGTCTATCGGCTTCGACTCAAATACGGCAGCGACGAAGCGGCGGCATTCGCTATCGACCAGATAGAGGCGCGGCAGAAAACCGGACACAAACTGCCGACGTGGGCGAAAAACGAATCTCTCCTGTTTCCGTCGCCGCTCTCGGCAGAGCAAGCCTCGTCGGAGGAGACTGCCCGATGCAAGCAGCGGCTGTTCGGCACACGTTTCGATACGATATGCGACCTTACGGGCGGTCTGGGTGTCGATACGCTTTATTTTTCGCAAACAGCTGAAAACGTTTCATATATAGAGCGATTCCCGCGCTATTGCGAGGTGGCGTGCCACAATTTCGACCGGCTCGGGCGTCGTAATATTACCGTCGTCTGCGCCGACTGTCGGGAGTATTTGCAGGCACCGCACCCGCATCACGCGCTCTACTACATCGACCCTGCACGCCGCGGCGGGGGCAACCGGCGGGTATTCGGTCTGACCGACTGCGAACCCGACATCGCCGAAGTGTGGCAGACGGTTGCCGCCGAAAGCGCCCGCCTGCTCGTGAAAGCGTCGCCCATGCTGGACATTTCGCAGACGCTGCGCGAATATGCCGCCACCGACGTGTATGTGCTGTCGGTGAAAAACGAATGCAAAGAGCTGCTTTTCCTGCTGTCACCCGCGTGCAACGACGAGGCTATCATTCATTGCATCAACCTCGCGGACGGAGGAGAACAGACGTATTCGTTCACGCTCTCCGAAGAAGCGGCACTCCCCGCTCCCATACCGCCGGCTGCGCTCGGCTCGTACCTCTATGAACCGAATGCCTCGATACTGAAAGCCGGCGCCTACAAATCGGTATGCCGCGACTTCGGCGTCAGCAAATTGTCGGCAAGCAGCCACCTGTACACGTCCGAAAAGCTCGTGTCCGATTTTCAAGGGCGGATATTCGAAATCGTGGAGACGCTGCCCTTTTCCCGACAGATGCTGAAAACGTGCGCCGCCCACTACCCGCAAGCCAATCTGACGTGCCGCAACTTTCCGCTTTCGGCAGACGAACTGCGCCGTCAGGCAAAAATAAAAGAGGGCGGCGAAACATACATTTTCGCCACAACATGGAAGAATGATAAAATATTGATTATCTGCCTGAAAGTACCCGTTTGTTAATGTTTGAAAGCACGATCCATCTGGCGGCGGTCTTCGCGTTCTTTTATCGACTCGCGCTTGTCGTACATTTTCTTGCCTTTGGCTAAGGCAATGACTAATTTCGCCAAACCTTTTTCACTGATAAACAGGCGGGTGGGAATAATGGAAAATCCCGATTCCTTTGCGAGCCGCTGCAATTTCGTCAATTCCTTGTGCGTAAGCAGCAGTTTGCGGTCGCGGCGGCTTTGGTGATTGTTATACGTACCGTAGAAATATTCCGCCACATACATGTTTTTCACCCACAATTCGCCGTTGTTGAAATAGCAGAAAGTATCTGCCAATCCGGCTTTTCCGAGCCGTATCGACTTGATTTCCGTACCCGTCAGCACGATGCCGGCCGTGTAGGTTTCCAAGAGTTCGTAATCGAACGAAGCCCGACGGTTTTTGATATTTATCTGCGGAAGTTTCATACGAATGTCAATTCATGGCAGGCATCAGCAGGTAAAAAATGTTTCGGATAATCCACGGCACCGCCAAGACAAGCACCGTAATGATGATGGTGGAAATGCGGCGTTTATCCTCTTCAAGGTGCAGAAATGCCGCCGTGCCCGTCCATACGATATAGATGATTCCGAATACGGCATATTCGAGAAACGAAAAAGCGCGCGGCAGAATATTGACGACTATTTCGACCGTCATATACACCGCAAGAAGCGAACCGAAGAATCGCTCGGTCGTCTCCTTGTCATACGGGAGCGCGACGCGGAGAGCAAACTCTTTCCACAAAAACACGACCAGATAGAAACCGATAAAGAATTTCACAAATTCCACGATAGCCGCCCGCAGCACTTTTTCCAATTCGCCCGACTGATAGTCCGCGCCCAAAATCACCGTAAAACACGACAAGGCGGCAACCCCCATTATCGGATAGAGGAAACGGGTAAAAAACAGCGCATGGGCTGCCTCGCCTACCTCCGACATCTTCGTCCACGTGGCGGTAGGTCTGAACATAAGACCGTATAAACGGGAAAATATCTCTTTGATCATGTTTTTTCGCTTAGCGATGCAAATGTATGAAAAAAAGAGAAATCAACCGGAAAAATCTTTGCGAATTTTCCCCGCAAGAATCCCATTGCATCATCATTTTCTTTTTTTATTGCATTTCTCGGAAAACTTTCTACCTTTGCGAGCACAAATACCAAGCTATATGCCGACAATATCGCAACGGGGCGAAATAATGCCCGCTTCCCCTATCCGCAAGCTGGTGCCGCTGGCAAATGCAGCAAAGAAACGCGGAATCACAGTGTATCACCTCAATATCGGACAGCCCGACCTGCCGACACCGGAAATAGGTCTCGAGGCGGCGCGACACATCGACCGCACGACGCTGGAATACAGTCCGAGCGAAGGTATCTACTCGTTCCGCAAAAAACTGACCAAGTATTATAATCGCTTCAATATCCGTGTGTCGGTCGATGACATCATCATCACCACCGGCGGTTCCGAAGCCGTATTATTCGCTTTCATGGCGTGCCTCGACCCGGGCGACGAAATCATCGTTCCGGAGCCGGCATATGCCAATTATATGGCATTCGCCATTTCGGCGGGAGCCATTATCAAGACGCTGCCGTCGTCGATAGACGAAGGCTTCGCGCTGCCCTCTTTCGAGAAATTCGAGGAGCTGATAACTCCCCGCACGAAAGGCATTCTCATCTGCAACCCCAACAACCCGACGGGCTATCTCTACTCGCAGAAAGAGATGAATCAGATACGCGACATCGTGAAAAAACACGATTTGTTCCTCTTTTCCGACGAAGTGTATCGGGAATTCTGCTACACGGGAGCCGCCTACATTTCGGCATTCCACCTTGCCGGCATCGAAGACCATGTGGTGCTCATCGATTCCGTATCGAAGCGGTACAGCGAATGCGGCATACGCATCGGCGCGCTCATTACGAAAAACGAGGAGTTGAAAAAGAACATCATGAAGTTCTGCCAAGCCCGCCTCAGCCCGCCTCTGATAGGACAAATCGTCGCCGAAGCCTCTATCGACGCTCCCGCCGATTATATGGCGGAGACCTACAACGAATATGTGGAACGCCGAAAATTTCTCATCGACGGTATCAACCGCATACCGGGGTGCTACTCTCCCATTCCTATGGGGGCATTCTACACAATGGCAAAGCTGCCGGTGGACGATGCCGACAAATTCTGCGCATGGTGCCTCGAACATTTCGAATACGAAGGTCAAACCGTATTTATGGCACCCGGTTCCGGATTTTACACGACACCCGGGCTCGGCATCAACGAAGTGCGCATGGCGTATGTTTTGAAAAAAGAAGACTTGGGTAAAGCATTGATAGTCTTACAAAAAGCATTGGAAGCCTATCCGGGACGCACGATATGAACGTAGAACTGTTCATAGCCAAACGCATTCGGGTGCGCACCGGAAAAGGAAAGGAAAGTCCGGACAAGACACCGCCTGCCATACGCATCGCCACATGGGGCGTGGCGTTAGGCATGACCATCATGATTGTGGCGGTGGCTGTCGTGGTGGGATTCAAAAAAGAAATCAGCCGGAAAATCACAGACTTCGGCGCCCACATACAGATTACGGGCACTCCCTACCAAAACTCCTACGAAACCGCACCCGTCGCCATAATGCCGGCACTGGACAGCCTGTTATCCACCATGCCCGAAGTGGCGAGCCATGCTGTTTTCGCCACCAAACCGGGCATACTGAAAACCGACGATGATTTTTCGGGCGTCGTACTGAAAGGAATTACCGCCGACTACCCTGTCGAGATTCTCTCGCAATACATTGTAGAGGGCGCTTTCCCCAATTTATCGACCGAAAACGCCACCGACGAAATACTCATCTCCCGCTACATTGCCGACCGCCTGCGGCTGCACGCGGGAGATGCCCTGCATTGCTATTTCGTGGAAGAGAATGTGCGCGCCCGAAAATTCACCATCGCCGGCATCTATCAAACCAACCTGACGGAATACGACCGTTTTTTCATCTTCGGCGATGCACGCCACGTGCAGCGCCTCAACGGCTGGCACGACGACCAGTACAGCGGCGTCGAAATACGCCTGCACGATGCCGATGCCACCGATGCAGTGAACGACCGGCTGTATGCCGTGCTCCTCGGCGTTTCCGACCGCTACGGGAATCCCTGCTTCACGCAGACGATTCGGGAGCTGAACCCGCAGCTGTTCAACTGGCTCGACCTTTTGGATATGAACGTATGGGTGATACTCGTCTTGATGTCGCTCGTATCGGGGTTCACCATGATTTCGGGCTTGCTCATCATCATACTCGAACATACCCGCATGATAGGCACGCTGAAAGCTCTGGGCACCGGCAACCGCTCCATTCGCCGCATATTTCTATACGTGGCTCTGTTCTTGGTGGGTAAAGGCATATTGTGGGGCGACGTGTTGGGCTTGTGCGTGTGCCTGTTGCAAAAATACCTCCATGTGCTGAAACTCGACCCCGAAATTTATTACATTCCCTCTGTTCCTGTCGATTTGAATTTACTCTATCTGTTGTTGCTCAACGTCGGCGGGTTCATCATTTCGTCGTTGATGTTGATAGCGCCCTCCTACATCATTACGGCCATTCGTCCGGCAAAGACGCTCAAATTTGAATAATTTATTGAAAAAACGGTGCCATTTTTACCGAAATGGCACTACATTTGTAACATGAAACGCATCGGATTGCTATCTGATACCCACGCATGGTGGGACGACCGGTATGCCGAATACTTCGCTTCCTGCGACGAGATATGGCACGCCGGCGACATCGGTTCGGCAGAAGTAGCACGCCGGCTCGCCGAAATAAAACCGCTGCGCGCCGTATTCGGGAACATCGATGGGCAGGAATTGCGCCGGATATATCCGCGCCACCAGCGGTTCACCCTTGAAGGCGCCGATGTGTGGATAACCCATATCGGAGGCTATCCGGGCAAATACGATGCCGCCGTGATGCCCGAAATATTCCGAAATCCGCCCGATTTGTTCATATCGGGACATTCGCACATTCTCAAAGTAATGTACGACAAGAAATTGAATCTGCTGCATATCAATCCGGGCGCTGCCGGAAAATACGGATTCCATAAACAGCGCACACTAATACGTTTTACAATCGACGCCGGCAATTTCAAAGATCTGGAAGTGATAGAACTTGCCGATAATTTCCGATAAATAGTAACTTAAAATAACAATTACCAATGAAACAGTTTTTCAAATTCATGCTGGCTTCTGTCATCGGTGTGATAGTAGCCTCGTTCATCTTCTTCCTTGTGGGCATTATGACGCTGGTCTCCATGACAGCGCAACAACCCACAACCGTCAAGGAAAAATCGGTGTACGTGCTCAACCTTTCCGGTATCGTGGAAGAACGTCATGCGCAAGCGCCGTTCGAACAATTGTGGAGCGACCAAATGCCGACTTACGGACTTGACGACCTGCTCGCCTCTATCGAAAAAGCAAAAGAAAACAAAAACATCGAAGGCATCTATCTGGAAGCCGGAGCTTTCGGCTGTTCGCCGGCGTCGATGCAGGAGATACACGATGCCCTGCTCCGATTCAAAGAAAGCGGAAAATTCATCGTCGCCTACGGCGGTGTCTATACGCAAGGGGCATACTACATCGCCAGTGTCGCCGACAAACTGATTGTGAATCCGTCGGGCAGTCTCGGCTGGCATGGACTTTCGGCGCAACTCATTTTCTACAAAGACCTGATGAAAAAAATCGGTGTCGATATGCAGATATTCCGCGTGGGTACATATAAATCGGCAGTAGAACCGTATATCGGAACGGAAATGAGTGCTGCCAACAGAGAACAAACTTCCGTATATCTGCAATCCATTTGGAACCGGTTAGTGGCAGACGTAGCCGCCTCGCGTCATATCACGGCAGAGCAGCTGAACGAACTCGCCGATGAAAACATGGACTTTCAGAAAGCTGAAATGTATGTACAATACGGTTTGGCAGATACATTGATGTACAAAGATCAAGTAAACGATTATTTGAAAAGTCTGGTAGGTGCAGGCGAAAAAGAAAAGCTGCATACGTTGACGACTGCCGATATGATTAATTTGCCGGCTGCCGCCCCGAAAAAAAGTAAAAATATCATCGCCATGTATTATGCTTACGGCGAAATCGACGGTGCCGAATCGGTAACGGGCAGCGGCATCGTTTCGGGAAAGGTCATCAACGATTTGCGGAAATTGCGCGAGAACGATAAAGTAAAAGCCGTTGTACTCCGTGTCAATTCACCGGGCGGCAGTGCATACGGGTCGGAACAAATCTGGCGGGAAGTATCTCTGTTGAAGGGAAAGAAGCCCGTAGTCGTTTCGATGGGCGACTATGCCGCTTCCGGCGGATATTACATATCGTGTGCTGCCGATGTCATTGTCGCCGAACCGACCACGCTTACCGGCTCTATCGGCATCTTCGGCATGATGCCCGATGCTACCGAATTGATGACGGAAAAACTCGGATTGCATTTTGACGGCGTAAAAACCAACGAACTCGCCGATATGGATCGCCCCATGCATTCGTTCAACAAACAGGAAAAACAGATTATGCAAAATATGGTGGAAAACGGGTATGAACTCTTTGTTCGCCGTTGTGCCGATGGGCGTAAAATGGACGTAAACGAAATAAAACGCATTGCCGAAGGACGTGTATGGACAGGAGAAATAGCACAGAAATTGAATCTCATCGATGAACTGGGCGACATCGAACGCGCCATTTCGCTTGCTGCCGAAGCTGCCGGAACGGCGGACGATTATCGGTTAGAGCAATACCCTGAGAAAGCCGATTTCCTGACTTCGCTTATGGAAACCCCCGAAAGCTATATCAAAAGTTGCCTGCAAGAACGTCTCGGCGTTTATTTCAATGGATTTAACTTCCTGAAAAACATACGCAACATCGACCGTCTGCAAGCCCGTATGCCGTTCGATTTGACCATCGAATAACCGCCGTCAAGAAAAAGAGGAAAAATAAATCTGAAAAACATTTCCGTTTTTCGGATTTATTTTTTATTTTTGAGTACTCGCAACGACGAGAGAACCTCTAAATCTTCAA
>CANQAM010000049.1 GCA_947589325.1 uncultured Bacteroidales bacterium
CTTTTCTGCTTTGCTGCAAGATGTGGAACAGATATTTTCTATCTCCTTTTGTTGCACTTCTATCTTGACTGAACACCTTGAAAGCGTTTGCACCGAGTGGATTGACCCAATATACCATACCCGACGAAGTTAAGGTTATTGACGACTATGTTTTTGCAAGTTACGAAGGTTTAACATCGATAACGATACCAAACAGTGTTACCACTATCGGCGACGATGCCTTTATAAATTGTCTGGGTTTGAAGGAGATAACCATTGGAAACGGCGTTAAAGTTATCGGTAACGAGGCTTTTTACTATTGCACGGACTTGATGTCGATAACGATTCCAGAAAGTGTTACCTCTATCGGAAACTATGCTTTTGAGGAGTGTGAAGCCTTGCGGAAAATAACGATAGGCAACGGAGTTACTTCTATCAACGAGGGTACTTTTTACCAATGCTATAGCTTGACGTCGATAACGATTCCAGAAAGTGTTACTACTATCGGCTACTGTGCTTTTTACCAGTGTTTTGGTTTAAAATCTATTATTATCCCCAATAATGTAATTACTATCGATGATGGTGCTTTTTACCATTGCTATGACTTAACATCGGTAACGTTAGGCTCTGGCGTTACCTCTATTGGCGACTATGCTTTTTCCAGCTGTGAGGACTTGACGTCGGTAATGATACCAGAGAGTGTTACCTCTATTGGCAACTATGCTTTTGAACATTGCAAAGGATTGGAAAAATTCGAGGGAAAGTTTGCAACAGACGATCATCGTTGTCTTGTCGTAAATGATACATTGAAAGCGTTTGCACCGAGCGGACTGACCGAATATCCCATACCAGACGGCGTTAAAGTTATCGGTAACGAGGCTTTTTACTATTGCACGGACTTGATGTCGATAACGATTCCAGAAAGTGTTACCACTATCGGCGAGGCGGCTTTTGAGCATTGTACTGGCTTGACGTCGGTAACTGCCTATAATCCGATACCTGTAAATTTAGTGAACGAATATGAAGAAGATAATGCTTTTTTGGGTGTAGATTGCTCCAAGTGCACGCTTTATGTACCTGCCGAATCGGTAGAATTATATAAAGCCGCCGAAGGGTGGAGCGAGTTCGGAGAGATATTGCCGATAGACGAATCGTCCGCCATTACGGAAACACAACAAGACAAAGCCGACGGACACGTAACGGTATATAACCTGCAAGGCGTGCCGGTACTCGAAACCGATGATGCCGCCGACCTCAAAACGTTACAGAACGGTGCCTACATCGTGAACGGCAAGAAAATGATTATCGCCCGATAGTGCAAAAGAATAGAATGAAAAGCGAATTTCCTGAATAAATAATCTTTGACCGCCGCCCTGCCTTACGCAGGGCGGCTTTTTATTTTTACCGAAAACAATAAAAAAGAGGCTGCCCGTATCGCAAAGGCAGCCTCTGCTCCACTCGGATAAAATCACTTCAACCGGTGGAGCACATGGGCAGCTTTGCGCCCGAATTTCTTTATGTCGCGCCCCATGCCTACGAGCATCGAATCGCCCCGCGCCAGCAGCGAAACGTCCTCGCCGTTTTTGCCGAAAAACACGATCAGCGTGTCGGCAGGCATACCGGCGGGCACAGGCATCACCTGCGCCTGAATCATGACGCTGGTATCTGCCATCGTTGCCGAGTCGGTATACGACATCACCATTTGATATAGCTCATCGCCGCCGTTCATGGGCGTGAGTACGAACAGGTCGTAGAGAATGGCTTGCCCGTCGGCAGATTCCGCCCACCCTTCGTAAATCGTAACCAGCGTATCATTGACCATCGCTTCGGCTTGCAGGCTTACGCTTTCGCCCTGCTGTTGCCGCGAATGGCACGCCGCCAGCAATGCCGGCGCCAAGAGTAAAAGAAACAACTTTTTCATAGATGTAATTTTTATAAAACTTCTACTCCCTATAACAGACATCGGGTAAAATAGTTTGCCGGAAATTTCCGATTTCCGCCCCGCGCTGTTCGTAAAATCGTTTTGGCATAAAATTTGCGGGGAAATCGAAAAAGAGTTGTTCCCGATATGACTGTCGCCGAAATACAACACCGCTACCGCGAAGTGATGGCGCTCCTCGACGAGAAGCGGCTCAAAGAGGCGTTCGACCGCATTTCGGTGTGGCTGTCGATGCTCCCCGACGCGTGGCAGATTGCCGACAAACTGTCGGAGGCGGAAACCGCCTACCGCTACCTGACGCAATATATGCTCGACGGCTGCGACGACCCCGACCGCCAACAGATGTACGGCAAGCTGATGCTTACCGCCTACACGCTGGCAGACCGCACGGAAGAGGCGCTGCTCGCCGCCGAATCGAATACGCTCTATTTCCAGAAAAAACGCTATTTCCGGCAACTTGCCGACGCATCGATACAGAGCGCCTGCAAAGCGCTGGACAAGGCTTACGACGAACTCTCGCTGCAACTGTTGGCGGAGGAAAACGACGACACGCGCGCCCGCCAAAAGCAGCTGCGCGAAAAAACGGAACGCGCCCGCGAAGAACTGTTTACGCTTATCTGGACGAACTATCCCGCGACGGAAGACGACTATGCGGCGCTGAAAGCCTGCCTGTCGCCCGACCGCTATCCGGCAGAAACGGCATCGGCTGTCGTCGCCGCCCTGCTGCTGAACCTGCTGCAACGCTACGACGAGCGGAAAATCGGCCTGCTCCTCTCCGCCTACACCGAGTGGCACGACGACGAAGTGCGGCAGCGCGCCTTGTGCAGCGCATTGATGCTGCTTTACATCTACCGCAGCCGCGCCGCGCTCTCGACCGCACTGGCGGCGCACCTCGAATCGCTGAAAGAGCAAGAGGGCTTCGCCCGCGACACGCGCAACATATTCCTGCAACTGATACGCAGCCGCGAGGCAGAGCGCATCTCCAAAAAACTGACGGAAGAGCTGCTGCCCGAAATGATGAAGCTCTCGCCCTCGCTCTACAAGAAAATAAACCCGTCGCCAAACGACAGCGAAGGCACGCCCGATAAAAATCCGGAGTGGCAGGAGCTGCTCGAACAGTCGGGCATCGCCGACAAGATAAAGGAAATGAACGACTTGCAAATGGAAGGCTCGGACGTGTTTTTGAGTACGTTCTCCAACCTGAAAAGTTTTTCGTTCTTCAACGACATAGGCAACTGGTTTGCGCCGTTCTATGCGGAACACAGCGCCGTGCAGGACATTTTCCCCGCAGGAAGCAGCGGCGGCGACACGTTTCTGAAACTGCTCGGCAGTTCGCGTTTCCTCTGCAACTCCGACAAATATTCGTTCTGCCTGAGTCTGAAACAGGTTTCGGAAGCGCAGCGACAGATGATGACCTCCCAATTCAACTCCGAAAGCACCGACCTCGAACAGCTCGAAAAAGAGCGCACGAGCCTCTCCGGCGAGGAATTGAGCAAGAGCATCGCCAACCAGTACATTCAAGACCTTTACCGCTTCTTCAAGCTCCACAGCCGGCGCGAGGAGTTTTACGACCCGTTTGCCGAGCCTGTCGATTTGTTGCAACTTCCGAGCCTGCAATCGGTTCTCGGCGACGAAAACACGATGCGCCTCATTGCCGAATTTTATTTCAAAAAAGAGTTTTACACCGATGCCCTCGCCGTGTTCGAGCGGCTGACCGAACAGTACGGTGCCGACAACGGAATTTACCAAAAGACGGGCTATTGCCTGCAAACTCTCGGCGAATACGAAAAGGCGTTGAACGTCTACCTGCGCGCCGAAATGATACAGCCCGACAACCTCTGGACGATACGCCGCATCGCCGCCTGCTACCGCTCGCTGAAAAACAGCGCGAAAGCTCTCGCCTACTACCTGCGGGCGGCAGAGTTGCAACCCGACAGCCTCGCCATAGGGCTGAACATCGGACATTGCTACGTGGAAGCGAAAAACTACGAGGAAGCGTTGAAATACTATTTCAAAGTCGATTACCTCGCCCCCGACAGCGGAAAGGCGTGGCGCCCCATTGCGTGGTGCTCGTTTCTCGTAGGCAAGAAAGAGCAGGCGCAGCGCTACTACGAAAAGATTTTGAACGATAAGCCGACGGCAACGGATTATATGAACGCGGGACACGTGGAACTCGCTTTCGGACACGTGCGCCGCGCGCTCGACCTCTACCGCGAAAGCCTTGCAGCCGAAGGCGGCGACCTGCGCCGCTTCCGTGAAAATTTCAAACAGGATATTCCCGACCTCGTGCGTGCCGGCATACGCGAGAGCGACATTCCCATTCTGCTCGACCAACTCCTGTATCGCGTATCGTAATCAACGGCTGCCCAAGTCGTCGTACAGTTTTTGCAGAAACGCCTGCGCCGATTTTTGCCGGTCGGCTGCCTCGCTGCCTTCGGAAAGCGTCCATTGCTGCGACTCGCAATCGTATATCACGCGGTTTTCCGCATCGACATACCCCAGTCCGTCTTTATATGTATAGTAGGCAAACGCCCGCTGCGTGGTGTCCGCCACGTTTTTGCCGAAAGAAAAATCGGAATAGTCGATGTGCAGCTGCGCCAGCAGCGTGGGCGCCAAATCTATCTGCGAAGCGTAACGTTCCACTACCCTATGCCCTTTCACGGCACCGCCGCACCACACCATCGGTATATGGTGGCGGCGTACCTCGTCTTCGCGTATGCCGGCGGGATAGCGCATCGTATGGTCTGCCACGAAAACGACCAGCAAATTGTTCCACAGCGGCGTAAGGCGCAGGCTATCGACAAACGCTCCCAAACAGCTGTCGGTGTAAGCCACCGAATTGAGATAGGGGTCTTCGTGCCGGCGCATCGGTACGTCGAAAGGCTCGTGGCTGCTCAATGTCAGAAAAGTTTTCATAAACGGGTGCGGCGCCTCCTGCGCCATTTGCAGCACGCGGGGAAAAGAAAAGTGGTCGGGAACGCCCCATTTTGCCGTGTTTTCATCGGCGGGAAAATCGGTAACGGAAAAGACCGACCCGTACCCTGTCGCGTAAAAATAAGAACGCATATTGGTGAAATCGGCATCGCCGCCGTATATCATCTGCGTGTCGTAACCCGCCCTGCGCAGCGAGCGGGCAATGGCGGGCAGCGACTGCGACTTGGCTGGCACTTTCATTATAGACGTCGTGGGCTGCGCCGGATAACCGCTGAGCAGCGAAACCAACCCTCTGTCGGTACGAAAACTGTTCGCATAAAAATTGGAGAAATAGATACCCTCCTCCGAAAGCGCTTTCAGACGCGGCATCACGCCGGGCATATCGAGAATATGCCCCGTAAAACTTTCGAGTACGACCAGAATAATATCGGGGCGCGTGGTCGTGAGCCACGCCGCCGTATCGTCGGGAAAAACGACCGGACGCGGAGCCAGCGGCGCAAAAGCGGCCTCGGCGTCGGCATCGGACATGAAACGGTATTGCGATGCGAAATCCTCGCCTTTTGAAAGCGACGACATCAGACTGAAAACCGGATTGATAGCCGCATGATTCAACTCCATGCGTTCACTGAAATAAGCCTTGCCCACATTCATTGTCGATGCCGAAACGCCACCCCGTATCGGCAGGAACAAAAAGGCTGCCATAAGCAGGCAGACGAGCGATACCGCCGTCTTACGACCGACGGTCGGAAGGGGCTTTTCATGTGCCAGCGGGCGCAGCAGCCACCTGTCGAGCGGATAGCCGACAACGATTACATAGACGAGTATGCCGAAAATTCCGCCGGCCAACTGTCCGGCCGATACGCTCGCCATCGCATCGGCCGGCGATTGCAGGTAAAACAGCGGCGTGGCGTCGATGCGGAATCCCCAATAGCCGTACAACTCGGCATCGCCGATGCAGATGACGGCCAACAGTAAAACGATGATGCCGAAATATATCCTCAGCGCATAGAGCAGCCACCGTCCGCCCGTCCACACCGACACGCCCGCGAGCAAAATCGGCAAAACCGACAAGTAAGCCGCTACTGAAAAATCCATCGGCAATCCGTGCCACATGACACGAAACCAGTCGGCAAACGCCGTCGAAGCATACAAGTCGCCTTGCCAAAGCATGAAAAGAGGCTTTTGCAAGAGAAATACCAACACAAACCAGAAATACATTCCGGCCAAATATAACAGTCGAATCATACGTATCCGTTTTTTCTCTTCAAAGATATATATGATTGCCGCCCGTTACAACGGGAAAAACAATATTAACACAAATTAAAAATATCAAAACGGCACAAGCCGTTTTTTATTCGGATATTTGTTTTCCGATTTTCATACAACATTCCCGATGAAACGACTGTTATATTTTATTCCCATTTTTACTTTATTTGCTTGTAACGACATGACACAGAACAATCCGCTCTTGGAACGATTCGATACGCCGTATGGTACGGCGCCGTTCGAACGCATAAAAACCTCCGATTTCGAGCCGGCGGTTGCCGAAGCGATACGCCTGCATCAAAACGAAATCGACGCCATCGTGCAGCAGCCGGAAGCTCCGACTTTTGAAAACACGATAGAAGCGCTGGAAGCCTCCGGCAGCACGCTCGGCCGCATCACGTCGATATTCTTCAACCTGCTCAGCGCCAACGGCGACGACGAAATGATTGCCATTTCGGAGCGCATCTCTCCCCTGCTCACCGAACACGACAACAACATCAATCTCAACGAAGCACTGTTCCACCGCATCAAAACGGTCTATGAACAGCGCGACACGCTGACGCTCACGCCCGAACAGCGCCGCCTGCTCGAAGAAACCTATTCTGGCATGGCGCGCAACGGCGCCAATCTCGAAGGCGAAGCCAAAGAAGAGTACCGCCGGTTGAGCAAGGAGTTAAGCCTCCTCTGTCTGAAATTCGAGTCAAACGAACTGAAAGCCACCAACGCTTTTGAAATGATTCTCACCGACGAAAGCGAAACGGCAGGCCTGCCCCAAAGCGTACTCGATGCCGCAGCCATGCGCGCCAAAGAAAAGGGGCACGACAATGCCTATCTGTTCGACCTTTCCTATCCCAGCCTTTCGGCATTTCTGCAATACTCGTCGCGTCGGGATTTGCGTGAAAAAATATACCGCGCCTACAATACCCGCTGCGTCGGCGGAGAGTACGACAACCGCGAAGTTGCCGAGCGCATTGCCCGGCTGCGTTACGAAATCGCCCGGCTGCTGGGTGAAAAAGATTATGCGACACATGTGCTGCAACATCGCATGGCACACGACAGCGAGCACGTATATGACCTGCTTCACCACCTGCTCGATGCCTACAAACCGACCGCCTTGCAGGAAGTGGAACAGTTGAACGAATTTGCCTCGAAACTCGAAGGAAAACCGGTTACCGTCATGGGGTGGGATTTTTCCTACTATGCCGAAAAACAGAAAGATGCCTTGTATCATCTCAACGATGAAATGCTGAAACCCTATTTCGAGTTGGAACAGGTGAAAAAAGGCGTATTCGGACTGGCGACCCGCCTGTACGGACTGAAATTCCGGAAAACGGACAAAATACAGAAATACCACCCCGAAGTGGAAACGTTTGAGGTGCACGACGAAAACGATGATTTTCTCGGTATTCTCTACACCGATTTCCACCCGCGCGCCACGAAACAGGGCGGGGCGTGGATGACCGAATTCAAAGGTCAATGGCTCGAAGCCGACGGCACGAACAGCCGTCCGCACGTCTCGTTGGTAATGAATTTTACGCGCCCCACCGACACGGTTCCGGCGCTGCTCACCTACTACGAAGTAAGCACGTTCCTGCACGAGTTCGGACACGCCTTGCACGGATTGATGACCAACTGCCGCTACGAATCGCTCTCCGGCACGAGCGTCTATCGCGACTTCGTGGAGCTGCCCTCCCAACTGATGGAAAACTGGCTGCCCGAAAAAGAGTTTCTCTACACCTTCGCCCGCCACTACCAAAGCGGTGAACAGATGCCCGACTCGCTGATAGAAAAGATACGGAAGTCTTCCGCCTATCAAGCCGCTTACCGGTGCGTGCGGCAACTCACTTTCGGTATGCTCGACATGGCTTGGCACACACGCGGCGCCGACGTTGCCGACATTACCGCATTCGAGCGCGACGCCGTTGCCGAAACCCAGCTGCTCCCGTTCATCGACGGCACGCTCATCAGCGCGCAGTTCTCCCACATATTCGGCGGCGGCTACGCAGCCGGATATTACGGTTACAAATGGTCGGAAGTGCTCGATGCCGACGCCTTCTCCCTGTTCAAGGAGAAAGGCATTTTCGACAAAACCGTTGCCGCATCGTTCCGTAAAAACGTGCTGGAAAAAGGCAATACCGACGACCCCATGACGCTCTATAAAAACTTTCGCGGGCGCGAGCCGCAAATCGAAGCCCTTATGCGCCGCGACGGCATTATACAATAAACAACAGAAAACGAAAAAGAGCAAGGCGATGCGCCTTGCTCTTTGTGTTTGAGGATAATAGGGATTATTTCTTGAAGTAACGGTTGTAGAGGCCTTCAAAGCCTTTGC
>CANQAM010000050.1 GCA_947589325.1 uncultured Bacteroidales bacterium
TTATTTCGTCGATTTGAGAGCCGCCATGATGAGGGCTTCCAATTCGTCGGCCAATTCGGGATTGTCCTGAATACATTTCTTGGTGGCATCGCGTCCCTGTCCCAACTTGGTGTCGTTGTAGCTGAACCACGAGCCGCTCTTTTTGATGATGCCTTTCTCGACCCCGAGATCGACAATTTCGCCGGCACGGGAAATGCCCTCGCCGAACATGATGTCGAACTCCGCACGACGGAAAGGTGGAGCCACTTTGTTTTTCACCACTTTTACACGAGTCTGATTGCCGATGACCTCTTCACCGTCTTTGATTTGACTGATGCGGCGAATATCGAGACGCACGGAAGCATAGAATTTCAGGGCGTTGCCGCCGGTGGTGGTTTCGGGGTTTCCGAACATGACGCCGAGTTTGTCGCGCAACTGGTTGATGAAGATGCAGGTGGTGTTGGTCTTGCTTATGGTCGCTGTGAGTTTGCGCAGCGCCTGCGACATGAGGCGCGCCTGCAAGCCCATTTTGGAGTCGCCCATATCGCCTTCGAGTTCGGCTTTCGGCGTGAGCGCGGCCACGGAGTCGATGACGACGATATCGACTGCCGACGAGCGGATAAGCTGCTCGGCTATTTCCAAAGCCTGCTCGCCGCTGTCGGGCTGCGAAATCCAAAGGTTTTCGACATCGACGCCCAACTTCTCGGCATAGAAGCGGTCGAATGCGTGTTCGGCGTCGATAATGGCGGCGATGCCGCCCGCTTTCTGCGCTTCGGCGATGGCGTGTATGGCGAGCGTCGTTTTACCGGACGACTCGGGGCCGTATATTTCGATGACGCGCCCGCGCGGGTAGCCGCCTACGCCGAGTGCGGCGTTAAGCCCTATCGAGCCGGTGGGTATGACGGCAATTTCTTCCACTTGGTCGTCGCCCAATTTCATAATGGCGCCTTTGCCGTAATTTTTTTCGATTTTATCCATAGCGGCGCGCAGAGCGTTGAGTTTCTCTGCCGGTATTGCCGCTTTTGCGGTTTCTTTCTTTTCTTCTTCCATATCGGGTGTGTTTATCGTTTCATTACAATTCGAGGTCGCCGTCGAAGATTTCGTGCCACGGCAGCCCCTGTTCGTTCAACTGTTCCATGAAGGGGTCGGGGTCGAACTCCTCGACGTTGAACACGCCGGCTTTGCGCCAGATGCCTTTGAGGAACATCATCGCACCAATCATGGCGGGTACGCCCGTCGTGTAGCTTACGCCCTGCATACCGGTCTCCTCGTAGGCGGCGCGGTGCGAACAGTTGTTATAGACGTAGTAGGTGCGCTCTTTACCGTCTTTGACGCCCCGAATGCGGCAACCGATAGAGGTCTCGCCGTCGTAGTTTTCGCCCAGTTCCTGCGGGTTGGGCAGCACGGCTTTGAGGAATTGCAGCGGCACGATTTGCATGCCGTTGTAATCGATAGGCACGATGCTCGCCATGCCGATGTTCTGTATCACGCGCAGGTGCGTCAGGTACTCCTGTCCGAAAGTCATCCAGAAGCGGGCGCGCTTGATGGTGGGATAGTTTTTCACCAGACTCTCCAACTCCTCGTGGTGCAGCAGATAGCTTTCGCGGGCGCCGACGCGGGGATAGGTGAGCGGGCGGTGTATTTCGAGCGGCTCCGTTTCTATCCATTTGCCGTTTTCCCAATAGAGTCCTTTTTGGGTGATTTCGCGGATATTGATTTCGGGATTGAAGTTGGTGGCGAAAGCCTTATGGTGGTTTCCGGCGTTGCAGTCCACGATGTCGAGATAGTGTATTTCGTCGAAGTGGTGCTTGGCGGCATAAGCGGTATATATGCTCGTAACGCCCGGGTCGAAGCCGCAGCCGAGAATGGCGGTAAGCCCCGCCTGCTCGAAACGTTCTTTGTAAGCCCACTGCCAGCTGTATTCGAAGTGCGCTTCGTCTTTCGGCTCGTAATTCGCCGTATCGAGGTAATTGACGCCGGTGCGCAGGCAGGCTTCCATGATAGTAAGGTCTTGATAGGGCAGCGCCAGATTCATGACGATGTCGGGGCGGAAACTTTCAAAGAGGGCGACGAGCTGCTCTATGTCGTCGGCATCGACCTGCGCGGTTTTTACGGAAGAGTCTCCGATGGCTTCCACTATGGCGTCGCACTTGGAGAGGGTGCGGCTGGCTATCATGACATCGCTAAAGACGTCGGCGTTTTGCGCCACTTTGTGGGCAGCTACGGTGGCTACACCGCCGGCGCCGATGATAAGGACTTTTCCCATTTTTCGTTTTTCGTTTTCTTCGGTTGTCTATGAGAGGACAAAGATAATTTTTTCCGACGAAAATCATTACCTTTGCCTACGAAAAATTTATAAAAAAGATGTCTATTCATACACGCGAAGAGAAGTGCGCGGCATTCGGGCGCTTTCTCGACATACTCGATGAATTGCGGGTGAAATGCCCGTGGGACCGCAAACAGACCAACGAATCGCTCCGCTCCAACACGATAGAGGAAACCTACGAATTGTGCGAGGCGATTATTCAGAACGACAACGCCGCCATAGAAAAAGAGTTGGGCGATGTGCTGCTGCACGTGGCTTTCTACGCCAAAATCGGCGAGGAAAAGGGGCTTTTCGACATGGCGGACGTGTGCAACGTGCTGTGTGAAAAGTTGATTTACCGGCACCCGCACGTGTTCGGCACGGCGGCTGCCGAGACTGCCGGACAGGTGGAACAGAACTGGGAGGCGCTGAAACTGAGAGAGAAAGGGGGCAACAAAACCGTGCTGGCGGGTGTTCCCGCCTCGCTGCCCGCCCTCATCAAGGCTTACCGCATACAGGAGAAAGCGCGCAACGCCGGTTTCGATTGGGAGGAGCGCGAACAGGTGTGGGACAAGGTGAAAGAAGAAATTGCGGAGTTCCAGAACGAAATCGGCGGCATGGATGCCGACAAGGCGGAAATGGAGTGCGGCGACCTCTTTTTCAGTCTGATAAATGCGGCGCGACTTTATAAAATCAATCCCGAAAATGCGCTGGAACGCACCAATCAAAAGTTTATCCGCCGCTTCAATTATGTGGAGGAGCAAGCCGGC
The DNA here is from genome assembly GCA_947589325.1 of uncultured Bacteroidales bacterium. Taxonomy (GTDB): domain Bacteria; phylum Bacteroidota; class Bacteroidia; order Bacteroidales; family UBA11471; genus Caccoplasma. The sequence continues at coordinate 3,055 of CANQAM010000050.1, forward strand.
AAACAGGGCCGACCGCTGCGTGAAATGACGTTGGGCGAAATGGACGCTCTTTGGAACGAAGCCAAAGCGCAGGAGTTGTAATGCTTCTGCTTCCGACGGCGGCACCGGCGTTTCCGGCCGATCGGCTTTTCGATAAAACGGCTATTTGGGGCGGCGAAATTCGGCGCACGCCACCGCCGTCGCCACAGCGACGTTCAGCGACTCCGATGCCGCCCGCCCCTCCGGATAGTCGGGCAGGAAAAGGCGACGGGCGATGTACGGCTCCACCTCGGCGGAAATGCCGCTCCCCTCGTTTCCCATGACCAATACCGCCCGCTCGGCAAGGGGCTGCGTATAGATGTTCTCGCCGTCGAGAAATGTTCCGTAAACGGGAACGCGCACCTGCGACAGAAATTCGGGCAAAGGCATATAATGTACGCGCACGCGCGAGAGGGCGCCCATCGTGGCTTGCACGGTCTTGGGATTGTAGAGGTCGGCGCAGGCGGGCGAACAAACGATGTCGTCGATGCCGTACCAGTCGGCAATGCGCACGATGGTACCCAGATTGCCCGGGTCTTGCACCGTATCGAGCGCGAGGGTGAGCCGCTCCTCCACAGCTGCCGCATCGAGGGTGCGGTGCGGTATGCGATAGACTGCCAGCACTTCTTGCGGCGTTGTCAGCAGCGAGGCGCGGGCTATCTCCTCCGGCGCGGCTTCCACGATTTCAGCCGCCCGCGCCTCGCGATGCGCCTGCAACCACGCGGGCGTGGCGACCAGCAGTTCGCACGCGAATGCGTCGAGCGTGTCGCCCACGAGCTTGCTGCCTTCGGCAAGGAAGCAGCCGCTCTCGCGCCGCTCCTTTTTCCGTTCGAGCGACCGTATGAATTTTATTTTGTTTTTACCCAACATCTTATAAAGCGAGTTCGTAAATGCGGCGGCTGCGGGTGCGGTCGAGCGGCAGGTAAGCCCCTACCCGTTCGCCCTTGTTTTCGTGCAGCTTATTCACCAACAGGTCGATGTCGGGCTGCTCTATGCCCAAGCCCTTGAAATCGACGGGCAGACCGAGAGAGGTGAAAAACTCTTTCAGCTTGCGCACGGCGCGCAGAGCCGCCGTCTTGCGGTCGTCGGATTCGGGAATATCCCATACGCGCACGGCAAATTGGTAGAGCTTATCGACATGATGCTCCGCCATGTAGGTGAGCCAAGCCGGAAAGATGACCGCCAGCCCCGCCCCGTGCGCCACGTTATACACGGCACTGATTTCGTGCTCCATGAAGTGCGACGACCAGTCTTCGTCGCGCCCGACTCCGCACAATCCGTTGTGTGCCAACGTGCCGCTCCACATCAGGTTGGCGCGGGCATCGTAGTCGTCCGGCGTCTGCATGACGATGCGTGCCTGCCCGATAATCGCTTTCAACAGCCCCTCGCACAGGCGGTCGGTAACCTCTACGCCCGTCGTGTTGGAGAAATAGCGCTCCATGATGTGCGCCATCATGTCGGCAATGCCGCACGCCGTCTGGAACGGCGGCAGCGTGTAGGTAAGCTCGGGATTCATCACGGCAAAGACGGGTCGCAGCGCCGACGGCGTGCGCAGACTTATCTTGTGCAGTCCGTCGAGTTTGGTGATGACGCTGTTGCCCGACCCCTCGCTGCCCGCAGCGGGAATGGTGAGTACGACGCCCACTTTCAACGCTTTTTCCACGACGGCTTTCTGCGCGAAGAAATCCCAAAAGTCGCCGTCGTACAGCACGCCGGCGGCAATGGCTTTGGCGGTGTCGATGACCGAACCGCCGCCTACGGCAAGCAGCATATCCGCCCCTTCGGCGCGGGCAAGGGCAATGCCTTCATACACTTTGGGGTCGGTGGGGTTGGGTTGTATGCCGCCGAGCGCGACACTCGCCACGCCTGCACCGCGCAGGGAATCTTCGACGCGAGCCAGCAGCCCGCTTTTCACCGCCGAACCGCCGCCGTAAACGAGCAATACTTTGGACGCGCCGTATTTGCGGCACAACTCGCCGCATCGGGTTTCCGTGTCGCGGCCGAACACAAATTCGGTAGGTGTGCAAAAAGAAAAGTTGTTCATGTTGTCAGAGGTTGTCGTTATCGTCGATACAAATATACGGTTATTCGCCCGACGACAAAAATAATCGAAAAATTTTCGTCCGCTTTCACTTTTTTTGCCGGTAAATTTGTTTTTCTCGAAAGAGATGAGTATATTTGTATTGTTGAAACGGTAACCCATAAGATTGCGTCGTATTGGATTGGGAAACTCTTCAAATCTTATGAAATACCGAGACAAGCTTTTTTCTCCAATGGCGGGCCACGCCCTCGGGTATGCTTAGCACGGTGGATTACAACGGGGAGAAAGCACTCAAATCCTGTCATTCGGAGTTTCATCGCATCATACGGCGCAATCCCTTTATAGACGAAGCCGCCCCTGCCAAGGCGGCTTCGTTTCGCATACATGCCTTACGAAAACCCTCAACAGAACATGACCGGCTCCGTCGCATTCGAACATCGCATTCGCACGATGAAATAAAATCGTAATTTCCCGAAAAATGTAAAAACGGTCATTTCAGAGTGCGATTTTTATATTAAAACCGCCAGTTGAAAAAATAATGATTATATTTGCGGGGAAATAGAAGCAGGGTATGGAAACAATCGACAGAATACTCCAGAAGAAGATTACGGCGAGGCTCGAGCCCAACAAAGCCGTATTGATTTTCGGTGCCCGCCGCGTGGGCAAAACCGTGATGATGCGCAAAATCGTGAACAATTATCCGGGGCGGACGATGATGCTTAACGGTGAGGATTACGATGCGTCGGCTTTGTTGGAGAATCGTTCGGTCGCCAATTACCGGCATTTGTTGGAGGGCATCGACCTGTTGGCTATCGATGAGGCGCAACACATTCCTCAAATCGGCAATATACTGAAACTTATCGTCGATGAAATACCGGGTATCAGCGTATTGGCCAGCGGTTCGTCTTCATTCGATTTGCTGAATAAGACGGGCGAGCCGTTGGTCGGCCGCAGTACGCAATTCCTCCTTACGCCTTTCTCGCAACAAGAAATCGCACAGAGGGAAACGGCGCTCGAAACCCGTCAGAACCTCGAAGCCCGCTTGATTTACGGCTCCTATCCCGAGGTGGTGATGATGGACGACTACGAGCGCAAGACCGATTACCTGCGCGATATTGTCGGGGCATATCTGCTGAAAGATATTTTAACGCTCGACGGACTGAAAAATTCGAGTAAGATGCGCAACCTGCTGCGGCTCATCGCCTTTCAGTTGGGAAGCGAGGTTTCTTGCGAGGAGTTGGGCCGGCAACTCGGTATGAGCAAGACGACCGTCGAAAAGTATCTCGACCTCTTGGAAAAGGTCTTCGTCGTCTACCGGCTGGGGGCTTATTCACGCAATCTCCGCAAGGAGGTTACGAAAGCGGGGAAATGGTATTTCTACGACAACGGTATCCGCAATGCCGTTATCGGTGCATTTTCGCCGCTGGCTATCCGGCAAGATGTCGGCGCGTTGTGGGAGAACTACATCATCGGCGAGCGACGCAAAGCCGATTTCAACGAGGGGCTGCACAAGGAGTTCTATTTCTGGCGCACGTATGACAGGCAGGAGGTCGATCTGCTCGAGGAGCGTGCCGGCCGCTTGACCGCATTGGAGTTCAAGTGGGGGAACAAGATGCCGGCTGCACCGAAAGCCTTTCAAGAAGCTTATCCGCATGCCGACTTTCATGTCGTGAATCGGGAGAACTATTTGGAGTTCGTATAATACCCGAAAAGATACGGATTATCTTACCGTAAGGGCTTGGCCCCGCAACGGTGCGGGGAGAGCGACTGCGATAACCGCAGAAGCCCAACTGCGATAATCGCAGAAGTCCAGCTGCGATAACCGCGGAAGCTCGGTTATTTGGAGGAGTTGTGGCACATAGCCTCCATGTTTCCGTGGAATATAATGAAAATGAACGCAAAAGACAATTGCCCTACACTTACTTTTGAGTAAAATCGTAAACAGATTTGAGTAAATTCAAAATAAGATTTGAGTAAATTTCGAGTGATATTTGAGCAAAATCGCGAATAGATTTGAGTAAAATCTGAGAAAGATTTGAGCAAAATATTTTTGAGATTTGAACATTTTGTGTATCTTTGCGGCAAATAAATAAGCGAGTTATGTATAGAAGAGCGCAATACGATGAAATGGCAGCCCGACTGGAGGAGCCGCGCCGCATGATTCAGGTTATCTGCGGTCCGCGTCAGGTGGGGAAATCCACTATGGTCAAACAGGTGTTGCAGGAAACGGCTATCCCGAATATGCTCGTGTCGGCCGACGGCATACCCAAAGAAAATACGGCGTGGATAGGCGAGGTGTGGGAGACTGCACGGGCACGCATGCGTTTGGGCGGGCACGCCGAATATCTGCTCGTCATCGACGAGGTGCACAAGATAGACAATTGGAGCGAGGCGGTCAAGCGGCAATGGGACGCCGATACATTTCACGATGTGAATTTGAAAGTCGTCATTCTCGGCTCGTCGCGCCTGCTGCTCAAAGACGGTCTTACGGAATCGCTGGCGGGGCGCTACGAACTGATACGAATGCCCCATTGGAGTTATCGGGAGATGCACGATGCGTTCGGGTTAGATGCCGAGCATTATATTTTCTTCGGCGGCTATCCGGGCGGTGCGCACCTGATGAGCGACGAGACCCGTTGGCGCAGGTATATAAAAGACAGCATCATCGCGCCGGCTGTCGAGCGCGATATACTGACGACGAAAATCGTCTATAAGCCCGAACTGATGAAGCAGCTTTTCATGTTGGGCTGCACCTATTCCGGCAAGGAGATTTCATTGACGAAGCTGCTCGGGCAGCTGCAAGATGCCGGCAATGTTACTACGTTGGCAAACTATCTGACGACGCTCGACGAGTCGCAACTCTTGTGCGGTCTGCAAAAGTATGCCAACGACAATGCGCGCAAATACAATTCCGTGCCCAAACTCTGCGTCTACAACACCTCGCTGTTGAGCGCCTTGTCGGGTGCTGCTTTCGGAAAAGTATATACCGCACCCGCCGAGTGGGGGCGCTGGGTGGAGAGCGCCGTCGGAGCGCATATCCTTAACAACGCCGAAGAACAGGATTACAAGGTCTATTACTGGCGCGCCGGCAACAAAGAGGTCGATTTCGTGGTCGAGAGCAACCGCCGGTGCATCGCTATCGAGGTCAAGAGCGGCGATCGCACCGCGAATGCCGGTCTGCCCGAGTTCGTCGAACGATTCCGCCCGAAGCGCGCATTTGTGGTCGGCTCGGACGGTGTCCCTGTCGAAGAGTTTTTGCAGTGGAATATCCGCGAACTGTTTTGACGGCAAAGCCGAATGCCGACC
>CANQAM010000051.1 GCA_947589325.1 uncultured Bacteroidales bacterium
GTGTTACCACTATCGGCAAATCTGCTTTTTCCGGTTGCTCGGGTTTGACGTCGGTAACGATACCCGAGAGTGTTACCACTATCGGCTCTTCTGCTTTTGAGGATTGCGACGGCTTGACGGAGGTAACGATAGGAAATGGTGTTACCACTATCGGCGACGCGGCTTTTTCCGGTTGCCGCAGCTTGACGTCGGTAACGATACCCGAGAGTGTTACCACTATCGGCGACGCGGCTTTTTCCGGTTGCTCGGGTTTGACATCGGTAACGATACCCAATAGTGTTACTTCTATCGGCGACTATGCTTTTTACCGTTGCACGAGCTTGACGTCGGTAACGATAGGCAATAGCGTTACCACTATCGGCGACAGGGCTTTTGACGGTTGTACGGGCTTGACGTCGGTAACAGCTTATAATCCAACACCAATAGATCTTTTGCATATAAATAAAGTGGGTATATCCTACTTTGCTTTCGAGCGTGTCGATTGTGCCAACTGTACGCTTTACGTACCTGCCGAATCGGTAGGAAAGTACAAAGCTGCCGCAGGGTGGGTGAAATTCGGAAAGATATTGCCGATAGACGAATCATCCGCCATTACGGAAATACAACAAGACAAAGCCGACGGACACGTAACGGTATATAACCTGCAAGGCGTGTTGGTGCTCGAAACCGATGATGCCGCCGACCTTAAAACGTTACAGAACGGTGCGTATATCGTGAACGGCAAAAAGATGATTATCGCCCGATAATTACCATTTCTCCAATAGGAAGCCGCCCCGCAACAGTAGTTGCAGGGCGTTTTTTTATTTCATCGGAAAAGCGGCGATTTTTCGGACGGATATTCAGTCGCGAGTGCGGAGTACCAATCCGTCGTAGGCAAAAGCGACTCCGGCGGGAAGTTTCTTTTCCTCCTCGGCTTGGAAGCCCATGTGGTGGCATATATGCGTGAGGTAAGCCCGTTCGGGTGCCAGCCACTCGATAACGGCAAGGGCTTCGGCAAGCGTCTGGTGCGTAGCATGGGGTTCGTGCCGCAACGCATTTATCACCAATATTTCCAATCCCGCCAGTTTGGCATACTCGCTCTCGGGCAGGGTGAGCATATCGGTTATGTAGGCAAAGCGCCCGATGCGGAATCCGACGATGGGCAGCGCGCCGTGCATGACCCGTATGGGCACGACTTCAATGCCCTGCACGGAGAAGGGGCGCAAATCGTCGAGCGCGTGCAGCTGCAAATGCGCCACACCGGCATACGGGTGTTTGTTGAAGCAGTAAAAAAAGTGTTCGGTAATAACTTCCAGCACATTCGGCTCGGCATAGAGGGGCACGGGCGACTCTTTGCTGAAACTCCGCAGTTCGTCGATAGCCGAAATATGGTCGTAGTGTTCGTGGGTAATCAGTACGGCGTCGATGCGGTCGATGCCGCTGCGCAGAATCTGCTGGCGGAAATCGGGTCCGCAGTCTATTAGAATATTTTTCCCGCCGACGGTTACGCACACCGACGAGCGCAGGCGGTTGTCGCGAGGGTCGGCGGAGTGGCACACCTCGCACCCGCAGCCTATGGTAGGCACGCCGGTCGATGTTCCCGTTCCCAAAAATTCGATGCGCATGATTTCAGTCTATAATATTCACTTCAGGTGTCAGCTCCACGCCGTACTGCTCTTTTACGGAGCGGCATATCATATACGACAGTTCGACAATATCCTGCGGCGCGGCATCGCCCTTGTTTATCAGCACCAGCGCCTGCGTGTCGCACACGCCGGCGCCGCGATGCGTCCTGCCCCGCCAGCCGGCACGGTCGATAAGCCAACCGGCAGGCAGCTTCACCCGCTCGGCATCGACAGGATAAGCCGGCATATCGGGATAGCGTTTCTTCAATTTTTCATAAAGAGCGACCGGCACAATCGGATTTTTGAAAAAACTTCCGGCATTGCCGCAGGCATTGCAATCGGGCAGTTTGGAATGGCGTATATCCATGACGACCTGACGCACCAACGAAAGCGACAGAGGGCGGTCGCCGATGGTTTCGCGCAGATGTCCGTATTCCAAATGGTATTCGGGATTTTTTTGCAGGCGGTACTGCACGGCGGTAACGATGTATTTTCCTTTCAATTCGTTTTTGAAGATGCTGTCGCGGTAGGCGTAGCGGCACTCCGCCGTCGAAAAGATGCGTATCGCACCGCTTTGTATCTCGACGGTCTCGACCTGCTCGATGACGTCTTTCACCTCCACGCCGTAGGCGCCGATGTTCTGCACTGCCGATGCACCGACTTCGCCGGGTATGAGCGACAGGTTTTCGATGCCGCCCCAACTCTTTTTCACGCAATACTCGACAAGGGTGTCCCACTCGACTGCCGCCCCGACGCGCAGCAATACGGTGTCGTCGTCATCGGAAAGGGTTTCGATGAAACGTATTCCCGAGTGCAGCACCACGCCTTCGTAGTCGTGCAGAAACAGCAGGTTGCTCCCGCCGCCCATGTGGAACAGCGGATATTCCTTGACCAACGGCGATTCGGCAAGAAACGTGCGCAACTCATCGACCGACGCATATTCCACGTAATAGCGCGTCTTTATCGGCAGATGAAAGGTGTGCAGCGTTTGCAGCGAGTAATTTTCGTACGTAATCATATTTCGTTCATTTTATCGGAAGCGTACCAGTTTTCCGTCTTCAAAAAAGAGATAAGCTCCCGTATTGTAATACCATTCTTCATTTAATCCGCTGTACGTGGGGATTTCGCGCACCCGCTGCGGACGCCCCAGCGACAGGCGGCATTCGTCTTTCGTCATGCCGGCGGCGACTTCGCCGTGCGTTATCAGCCGCCAGTGTTTGTCGGATATGTCGGCATACCGCGCACGCGGATTGTCGAACGTGAAAAGGCGGTCGAACGTGGCGGCTTGCAGGCGGGAAGTCTGCGTGAGGCTACCATATACCCGATACGTTTTCGCCTCGTCGTCCTCGATAACGAAAGCCATCGGGTAAATGCCGTTTCCCGGCTCCACGTCTTTCACCGTAACGGCGCAATAGCGACCGCCGTCGCAGGTGTTTCCGAGCGAATCGACCCACACGGCAGGGCGGGCATAGAGCGTGCTCCCGACTAACAGATTCCTCGCGAGTTCTACTTCGTCCTGCGCTATCAGCATGGGCAGCAGCGGCGCATAAGCCGTGTTCTTGATGTCGTCGAGCGTCTTTCCCGTTTTATAGTAATAGCGCGTGCCTTCGCACTCGAACACGATATCCATCGTGCCGCCGCCCCACATCGAAGCGTCGGTAAAGCCGCAGAAAACGAACAGCTTTCCGCGAAGCGACGAATCCGGCAGAAGCGGATATTGCGGTTGCAGCAACGGCGACAGCGTGCTGTCGAGGTAGATGAATGTGCGTCCCGTCGCCCACTCCCGACACGGAATCTGCGAAAAATTCTTTTCCATAAACGCCTGTTCTGCGGAGATTTGCTCGACAGGCGTTTTCTTCTTTCGCGCGCCGGCAACGCCGCTCCCAAGAAGCAGGAGCAGCAGAAAAACGACCGTATGCAGGGTGGCGTATTTCATGGCGCTATCGGAATCTTTTGGTCAGTTCATCGTCGGAAACGACCGAGATGACAGGCTTCCCGTCGGGCGTGTAATTGGGCACGGAAAGCGCGAAAAGGTCGCCCACCAACTGCTCCATTTCCGGAGCGGAAAGCACCTGTCCGTACGGTATGGCAGCCGACTCCGCCAGCGTAAGCGACACCGCTTCATGGATATCGACGCTCACGTCGCCGCCCCGCTGCGAGGCGGTTTCGAGCATCTTGTCGATAAGCGTGGGAATATCCAGCCCGTCGATGCCGGCAGGCACGGCATTGATGGCATACGAGCCGCCGCCCATGTCGGAAATGTCGAATCCCAACAGCTCGAAATCGTCCTGCACCGAAAGCAGGTTGGCGCCCTGCGCCGGCGAGAGCTGTATCATTTCGGGGAAAAGCAGCCGCTGCGAAACGCCTTTTTTCTCCTTGATATGCGCCATATACCGCTCGAAAAGTATGCGGATATGCGCACGGTGCTGGTCGATAATCATCAATCCCGACTTGGCGGAGGTAAGAATGTAACGCCCCTTGATTTGCAGGTATTCGGCACCGGTGCTTACCGGCTGCCGCGCGTCGTTCGCGGGCAGCGAAAGCTGTATGGCATCGGAGGTTTTCGCTTCGCTGCCGGCAGCCTCGCCGTCGGGAGCGGGACGGTTGATGCGCGAAGGTATCGTAACATCGCCGTCGTCAGGCACGGACGAAGGAGTTTTATCGGCTTGGAAATCTTTGTACAGCTGCGTCCAGTCGTATGACGGACGTTTCCCTACCCCATTCCCCGCCGATGCCGGACGGAACGGATTGTAATCGGGCGAGAACGATACTTTCGGTGCATGCACCTCTTGGTTGTTATGCAGAATAGGAATTTCGGGAGCGCCTTCGGTATCGAAATCGATCGACGGCACGGCATTGGATTTTCCCAACGCCTCTTTCACCGCCGACGAAAGAATCTGCCATATCGGCTGTTCGTTCTCGAATTTTATCTCCGTCTTGGTCGGGTGTATATTGACATCTATCGTTGCCGGCTCGACCTGTATATGCAGGAAAAAGTGCGGCATCTCTCCTGCCGGAAGCAGCTGTTCGTAATTGGAAACGACGGCTTTGTAGAAATACGGGTGCCGCATATACCGACCGTTCACGAAAAAATACTGCCACGCATTGCGTTTGCGCGCCGACTCGGGGTGCCCCACATATCCGGTAATGGAGACGAGCGAGGTCTGCACATCGACCGCCAGCAAATGGGGATTGAGATTTTTTCCGAAAAGCGAGGTGATGCGCTGCCGGAAAGTGCAGGGCGTGAGATTGTACAGCTCGACATCATTGTGCACGAGGCGGAAAGCGATATCGGTATTGATAAGCGCCATGCGCTCGAACTCGGCAAGGATATAGCCGAATTCCACTTGGTTGGATTTCAAAAACTTGCGTCGTGCCGGCACATTGAAAAAGATATTTTTCACCATGAAATTGGCGCCGACGGGACAAGCGACATATTCCTGCGCCTCGACTTTGGAGCCGGAAATGAGTATGGAAGTGCCTATCTCGTCGTCGGCGCGGCGGGTGCGCAGCTCCACTTGGGCGATAGCGGCAATCGAAGCCAGCGCCTCCCCGCGAAAGCCCATCGTATGCAGCGAAAACAGGTCTTGCGCCGAGCGGATTTTCGAGGTGGCATGACGCTCGAACGACAGGCGCGCATCGGTTTCGGACATACCTTTCCCGTTGTCGATAACCTGTATCAGCGTGCGTCCGGCATCTTTGATGATTATCTGTATCTCGGTGGCTTGGGCGTCGATAGCGTTTTCGACCAACTCCTTGACGACGGAAGCCGGCCGCTGTATCACTTCTCCGGCGGCAATCTGGTTCGCCACCGAATCGGGCAACAATTGTATTACATCGCTCATAACCAAATACTACTCCTCTTCTTCAATCATCGTTATCGGCCGTGCATTCTTTTTCAATTCCGCCGCCGGACGGTTGGTTCTTCGGAAAAGGTCTTGTTTGTTTTTCGGGCGATAGCTTTCGTACCATTTGTATTGCGGCAGGAAAATCATCGACGGTTTCAATTTCGAGATAGGCGTCATCGTGCCATCGACAGACGGCCACATTTTCAGCTTTTCCATTTTGCTGTTTTTCAGATACATGGTAAGAAAACTCGTTTCCGCTTTATTCATTCCCGTAAATGTCATGTCCGACTCCTGCGGATAAAATATCGTTTCCACATTGCCGCTCACTTCGATACGTTCTATATCGCCATTCCTGAAATAGGCTTTCAGGTCTTTCCCTGTCAGTTGGTCGAAAAACGCCGTATCTTTCTGCTGGACGGCAAAGGCGAAATCGGGAATATGCGCCCAATCCACCGTAGAATCGTTCATAAACACTTTAATCGTATCGCCGAAAATCTGGCAGTCGAGATTCCACATCACCGGTCCGTACATCATGACCAATACCGAATCGGAAACATCGTATATCATCGAATCGCAAATAGCCTGCACGTCGTTGCGGAAAATGCGCACCTCATGGTATGCCTGCAAAATGCGGCGGTCTTGCAACATAACCGATTGCAGCGTATCGGCATGGAGATAGAGCGTATCGCGCTGGGAATAATCGATAAGCAGGGCAGAATCGGTGGCGAAAGAGGCTTCCCGCCGTTCGTCGTAAAAGCCGTAGTTTCCGGTCATCTGCATCAGCCGCACGGTATCATCGACGACGATATGTCCGAAGGCTTCGCCGAATCCCTGCTTGCGGTCGTACAATATCGTATCGCCGGTCATTTTTTGACTTCCGGATACAACGACCGAACGATTATACAATTTCGCTTCATCGGCAGCCGTATCGTAGAAACCGAGCGACGAATATATGGTATTGCTGTCGGAAACGATGACCGATGGCCCCACGATGTCGGCAACCTTCGTTTGCGTATTGTATTTGAGCGTATCGGAGTAAATGACGAACTGCGGGTTGTGCAGCTCGACATCGTAATTGAAAACGGCTTCTTTCGTGTCGGGGCTGTACTGCCCGTAATACGATGTGAGCCGGTTTACGGTGTCGGCTACCGAACCTCCATTGAAATAATAGCCGATGTTCGGTTCCAAATCGTAATTGAAGCTGTCGGTGGAAAGGACGACTTCCCGATTGAGCATTCGGACGTTGTTGCGCAAGCGCGCCAACTGCGTTTCACCGTCGTAAAAAAGTTTGTCGCCGAAAATAAAGAGCGTATCGCCCTGCTCCATTTTCACGTGTCCGAAAGCATCGAGCGAATTGCTTTTTTCATAAAAATAGGCGCTGTCGCAATACATATACATACTGTCCTTGCGAAAACGCACATTGCCGCGAAGTATTTGGAAATCGGGAGCGACAGATTCGTCGAAACTCAATTCGTCGGCAGCTTCGAGATATACTTTTTCCTGCGGCACTCGCCGCACGCTATCGGGACGCACCCAAGAGGAGTCCGTCTGCGCCGAAAGCGAAAACGCCGGACACAAGAGAGAAAACAGCCATAAAAATTTTCTCTGCCACCGTCTGCATATTATCCCGAAATCCTTTCTATACATTCTATCTTTTTATCCAACCATCGTACATAAATTCGCAGTCGTCCCACCCTTCTTTAATACGGATATAGGTCGTTTTTTGTTTTTCGCGAATCCAACTGTCGATGCGTTCGCTCCGCTTATGCTCTTCCACAATGGCTTTCAGAGTCTGAAAATCATTCGATATATTTGCCTTATGTCCGGATATCCGTGCACGCAATTTTACGATGGCCACGACCTCTTTTCCGAGCTTTTGGTCTATCATGACAAATGGCTCCGATATTTCGCCCACCTCCATTTTATCGACTACTTTGGCAATATCCTGCGGAAGCTGGTCCATACGGAATTTCGTAGTCATCGTTACAGCATCGGAATTGATAAACATCAATCCCTTGTTGTTGCGCGTTTCCTTGTCCTGCGAAACATACTGCACCGCATCATCGAACGTTACCACACCGTCGAGAATGTCTTTACGCAACGTATCCATGCGTGCAACGGTGTTTTTCAGCTCCTCGTTCGAGGGGCGCGGACGCAGCAGAATGTGGCGGCAATTGATGCGGTCGCCGCGTCTTTCGACAAACTGTATGATGTGATAGCCGAACTCCGTTTCAACGATTTTGGAAACTTTCTTGGGGTCGTTCAGAGAAAAAGCTACGGCAGAAAATTCCGGCACCATCTCTCCCCTGCTGAAAAAGCCCAAATCACCGCCGCGCCGAGCGGAATTAGGATCTTCGGAATACAATACCGCCAATGTCGAAAATTCCACATCGCCCCGCGTTACACGGTCGGAATATTCACGCAAACGAGCTTTTATGTCGTCGATTTCCTGTTGCGGTATGAAAGGATTTACCCGTATAATCTGCACTTCGACCTGCACCGGTATATAAGGCAGGCTGTCGCTCGGATAGTTCGCATAAAATCTGCGGACGTCGGCCGGCGTTACTTTAATGTCTTTCACCAATTTGTTCTGCATAGCCTCGACCACGAGCTGGTCGTGTATATTGACCGTAAGTTCTTCGCGCAAACGGGCAATGGGCATATCGAAATACTCCTCTACTTTTTCCCGTGAGCCGATGGCATTGATGAAATAATTGATACGATTTTCCACATTGGAAAGCACTTCGGAGTCGGTTACCGTAACACTATCGATAACAGCCTGATTCAAAAACAATTTCTGAATTGCCAACTGTTCCGGAATGACGCAATAGGG
>CANQAM010000052.1 GCA_947589325.1 uncultured Bacteroidales bacterium
TCGACCGATACGAATGTTATTGCCTCGCCTTCGGCGCTCGCCCGCGCGGTGCGCCCGATGCGATGGATATAGTCTTCGGGGTCGCGGGGCACGTCGAAGTTTATCACCAGCGCAATGTCGGTGATGTCGATGCCGCGCGAAACGATGTCGGTCGCCACCAAGATGTCGATTTTGCCGTTTTTATAATCGAGCATCACTTCATCGCGCTGCGCCTGTTCGAGGTCGGAGTGCATGGCGCGGGCGTTATAGTGCAGGCGTCCGAGTGCGGTGGCAAGCTGTTTCACTTTCAGTTTCGACGAAGCGAAAATAATGGTCTTGCCTTTTATTTCGTGGGAAAACAGGGTGTCGATGATGCGCATTTTCTGCGGCTCGTAGCAGATGTAAGCCGACTGTTTTATGGCATCGTTAGGCTTGGAAATGGCGATGTTCACTTCGGCGGGGTCGTGCAGGATATTGCGCGCCAGCTGCCGTATCTTAGGCGGCATGGTGGCGGAGAAAAGCAATGTCTGCCGTTTCGCCGGCAGGAACGAACATATCTGCATGATGTCTTCGTAGAAGCCCATATCGAGCATACGGTCTGCCTCATCGAGTACAAGATATTCGATGCCGGAGAGATCCATTTTGGTATTGAGCAGGTGCGAAATCAGACGTCCGGGCGTGGCAATCATCACGTCGGCACCCATTTGCAAACCGCGCTTCTGCTGGTCCCACTGTGCGCCGTCGCCGCCGCCCGCCACCACGAAAGTGGATATGGGAAGAAAGTATGAAAAGCCCTCGAACTGCATATCTATCTGCTGTGCCAACTCCCGCGTGGGGGCGATGACGATTGCCCGCACGGCAGCCTTTTCGGCAGGTCGGCGGGTAAGCAGATTGAGCAGGGGCAATATGTAGGCGGCGGTTTTTCCGGTACCGGTCTGGGCGCAGGCTATCACGTCGCGACCTTCGAGCACGACGGGTATCGTAGCTTCCTGCACCGGCGTCGTTTCTTTGAAATTCATCGCATCGAGTCCTTGCAGGACATCGGGTTCCAAATTCAATTCATCGAATCTCATAAGTTCTCTTTCTTCGTATAAACAGCTGTAAAAAAGTTATTTCAATATTCTTCCCAAGACTTGATTTCGAGCGTGTCGAGGTCGATTTGGCAGAAGGCGTTGATGAACGCCGATGCCAGACGCGAGTTGGTAATCAGCGGAATATTCAGATCGATAGCCGCACGGCGTATTTTGTAGCCGTTGTCGAGCTCGTCGGCCGAGAGGTTTTTGGGAATGTTCACCACGAGGTCTATCTCTTTGCGGTGGAGCAGGTCGAGCGCCTGCGGGGCGTCCGTCTCATCGGGCCATGCCACGCGGGTCGAGGGTATACCGTTGCTTTCGAGCATCTTGTGCGTGCCGCCGGTGGCGTAGAGCTTGTAGCCTTTGCGGTAAAGCTGTTCGGCAGCCGGCAGCATGTCGATTTTCTGTTTGGCAGTACCGGTCGAGAGCAGTATGCCTTTCGACTTGTCGGGTATGCGCTGTCCCACCGAAATCATCGATTTCAATATGGCGCAATCGGTATCGTTGCCCAGACAGCCGACTTCGCCCGTCGATACCATATCGACGCCCAACACGGGGTCGGCTTTTTGCAGACGGGAGAAGGAGAATTGCGACGCCTTGATGCCCACGTAGTCGATGTCGAAAAGCGTGTGGTGCGGCTTCTCCACCGGAAGTCCCAGCATGATGCGCGTAGCCAATTCGATAAAATTGATTTTCAGTACTTTGCTTATGAACGGAAAACTGCGCGATGCCCGCAAATTGCATTCGATGACTTTTATCGCATTCTCTTTGGCGAGGAACTGAATGTTGAAAGGTCCTGAAATGTTCAGCTCCTTGGCGATGAGTTTCGAAATGCGTTTTACCCGCCGTATCGTTTCCATGTAGAGTTTTTGCGGCGGGAACTGTATGGTGGCATCGCCGGAGTGTACGCCGGCAAATTCGATGTGTTCGGATATGGCGTAAGCAATGATTTCGCCCTTCTCGGCCACGGCGTCCATCTCCACCTCCTTGGCGTGTTCGATGAATTGCGACACGACAACGGGGTGTTTCTTCGACACGTTCGCCGCCAGTTCGAGGAATCGCACCAGCTCGTCGTGGTTGGAGCAGACGTTCATCGCCGCGCCCGACAGTACGTAAGAGGGACGCACGAGCACGGGGAATCCCACCTCCGCGATAAACTCGTCGATGTCGTCCATCGAGGTCAGTTCGCGCCATGCCGGTTGGTCGATGCCCACGCGATCGCACATGGCGGAAAATTTGTTGCGGTCTTCGGCGTTGTCGATGCTGGCAGCCGACGTTCCGAGAATGTTCACGCCTTGGTCGGCAAGTTTCAGCGCGAGGTTGTTGGGTATCTGTCCGCCGGTCGATACGATGACGCCATGCGGATTTTCGAGGTCGAGAATATCGAGAACACGCTCGAATGTCAATTCGTCGAAATAGAGCCGGTCGCACATATCGTAGTCGGTCGATACGGTTTCGGGGTTGTAATTTATCATGACGCTGCGATACCCTTCTTTGCGAATGGTGTTGAGGGCATTGACGCCGCACCAATCGAATTCCACCGAGCTGCCTATGCGGTAAGCCCCCGAGCCGAGCACCACGACCGAACGACGGTCGCCGAGATAGTGAATATCGTGTTCCGTGCCGCAATAGGTCAGGTAGAGGTAGTTGGTCTGTGCCGGATATTCGGCTGCCAACGTGTCGATTTGTTTGACGACGGGCACCACGCCGTGGCTTTTGCGGAACATGCGCACACGCAAAATGTTGGCGTCCATGTCGCCTCCTTTGAATACGGCGCGGGCTATCTGAAAGTCGGAGAAGCCTTCGCGCTTGGCGCGTATGAGCAGGTCGAGCGGCAGTGCTTCGAGCTGATTGTAAGTTTCGAGTTCGTCGGCAGTGCGCACGATGTTGTGCAGCTTTTCGAGAAACCAGCGATCGATGCGCGTCAGGTCGTGTATCTGCTCGACGGTGTAACCCGCCCGCATCGCTTTGCTGATGACAAACACGCGCTTGTCGGTCGGTTCGCGCAGGGCTTTGTCGATGTCGTCGATGACAAGTTCCTTGTTCTCGACAAAGCCGTGCATACCCTGTCCTATCATGCGCAAGCCTTTCTGCATCGCCTCTTCGAAGGTGCGACCTATCGCCATGACTTCGCCCACCGACTTCATGCTGCTGCCCAACTCGCGGGAAACGCCGTGAAATTTGCCCAAGTCCCAACGCGGGATTTTGCAAACGACGTAATCGAGCGCCGGCTCGAAAAATGCCGAAGTGGTCTGCGTAACCGAGTTTTTCAACTCGAAAAGTCCGTAGCCCAATCCCAACTTGGCTGCCACGAATGCCAGCGGATAGCCGGTGGCTTTCGATGCCAGCGCCGACGAGCGGCTCAGGCGGGCATTGACTTCGATGACGCGGTAGTCTTCGGATTCGGGGTCGAAAGCGTATTGCACGTTGCACTCGCCCACGATTCCGATGTGGCGAATGATGCGTATCGCCAATTCGCGCAGCTTGTGGTATTCGCTGTTGGTAAGCGTCTGCGACGGAGCGATAACGATGCTCTCGCCCGTGTGAATGCCCAACGGGTCGAAGTTCTCCATGTTGCACACGGTGATACAGTTGTCGTACCGGTCGCGCACCACTTCGTACTCGATTTCCTTCCAGCCTTTCAGCGACTTTTCCACCAGCACTTGCGGCGAGAAAGAGAAGGCTTTTTCCACGAGTTTGTCGAGTTCCTCCTCGTTGTCGCAGAATCCGCTGCCGAGTCCGCCCAAAGCGTAGGCGGCGCGAATGATGACGGGATAGCCCAGCCGGAGGGCTGCCGCACGGGCGTCGGCGATATTCTCCACCGCTTCGCTCTTGATGGTTTTGATATGTATCTCGTCGAGCTTTTTGACAAAAAGCTCGCGGTCTTCGGTATCCATGATTGCCTGCACGGGAGTGCCCAACACCTGTACGCCGTACTTTTCGAGTATGCCTTCTCGGTAGAGGGCGACGCCGCAGTTGAGCGCCGTCTGCCCGCCGAACGAGAGCAAGATGCCCTGCGGACGCTCTTTGGCGATGACTTTTTCCACGAAAAAGGGCGTAACGGGCAGGAAATAGATATGGTCGGCAACGCCTTCCGAAGTCTGCACGGTGGCGATGTTCGGGTTGATGAGAATGGTCTCTATTCCCTCCTCGCGCAAGGCTTTCAAGGCTTGCGAACCCGAGTAGTCAAATTCTCCGGCTTCGCCTATTTTCAAGGCTCCGGAACCTAACAGCAAAACTTTCTTTATTGTCGTATCCATAAATATGCAGGCTTAAATCTTGTCAATAAACGTGTCGAACAAAAATTCGGTGTCAGTGGGTCCGCTGGCGGCTTCGGGGTGGAATTGCGCCGAGAAGAAGGGCAGCGTTTTGTGGCGTATGCCCTCGTTGGTGCCGTCGTTCATATTCAGGAAAAGCGGCTCCCAATCGTCGCCGAGCGTGTTGTTATCCACAGCAAAGCCGTGATTCTGGGAGGTGATGAAACATTTGTTCGTACCCACCATGCGCACCGGCTGGTTGTGGCTGCGGTGTCCGTATTTCAGTTTGAAAATTTTTGCGCCGCCGGCTTTCGCCAAAAGCTGGTTGCCCATGCAGATGCCGAATATGGGTTTCCCCGTTTTCATGGCGGTGCGTATATGCGATACGGTGGTTTCGCACATATCGGGGTCGCCCGGACCGTTGGAAATGAACAGCCCGTCGTAGTCTATCGTATTGAAGTCGTAATCCCACGGTACGCGGATAAGGGTAACGTCGCGTTTCAACAGGCAGCGAATAATGTTGTGCTTCACGCCGCAATCGACAAGCACGACGCGCTTTTTGCCGCTGCCGTAGGTGATGACTTCCTTGCAGCTCACACGGGCGACCTGATTGATGAGGTTGGGGTCGATGAAGTCGATTTCGTTCTCGTCTTCAAAAACGATTTTGCCTTTCATGCTTCCTTTTTCGCGCAGCAGCTTGGTCAATGCGCGCGTATCGATGCCAGTGATGCCGGCGATTTTTTCGCGCTTCAACCAGTCGGCAAGACTCTCCACGGCATTCCAATGACTGAAATTCTCGGAATAGTCCGACACGATAATCGCTTCGGCGTGAATCTTTTCCGACTCCAAAAAGGTCGATATGCCGTCCGGCTCGAAAGTCTGACGAGGCACTCCGTAATTGCCGACCAACGGATAGGTAAGCACCATCAACTGTCCGGCATACGAGGGGTCGGTCAAACTCTCCGGATAACCCGTCATGGCGGTGTTGAAAACCACTTCGCCCGCTACGGCTTTGTCGTAGCCGAACGAATATCCGCGAAAGCGGCTGCCGTCGTCGAGAATCAATACAACTTCTTTTCTTGCTTGCATGGTAACATTCAGTTTTTATGCAATATTTCTTTTTCTATATAATGTATGTAGGCTTCGTTCACGAGCATGGTGCCGCCGACGGTGGGATAGTCGCCCGAAAAGTACCAGTCGCCCGTGTGGTCGGGACACGCCGCCCGCAATCCCGCCTGCGTCTGATAGACGATTTGCACTTCTGCCTGCGTTCCGGCAGGCGTGAGCAGCGCGGCGATTTTCGCCGATATTTCTTCGTCGGTGAAAGGCTCGTATATTTTTTTCACCCAGTTCACCATTTCGCTTTTGGGCAGGCTGCGCTGCGCCACCGCACGGCGGTAGGTGTCGATGATAAGCTCCTCCCTGCCGCTCTCCTGCAAAAGGGCGATGGCAGCTTTGAAAGCGATAAATTCGTCCATGCGCGCCATGTCGATGCCGTAATAGTCGGGATAACGCACTTGGGGCGACGACGAGACGATGACGATTTTTTTCGGGTGCAGGCGGTCGAGTATGCCGATGATGCTCTGCCGCAGCGTCGTGCCCCGCACGATGCTGTCGTCGATGACGACCAGATTATCGACGTAGGGTACAAGGCTGCCGTAGGTGATGTCGTAAACGTGTGCGGCAAGGTCGTCGCGCGTGTTGCCTTCGGCAATGAACGTCCGCAGCTTGATGTCCTTGATAACCACTTTTTCGGAACGCACGCGCATGGAGAGGATATGCTCCAACGCTTCGCGCGACACGTTTCCTTCGTGCGAGAGTATGTAATCGGTTTTCAGCCGGTTCAAATATTCTTCAAACCCCTCCTGCATACCGAAGAAAGCGACTTCCGCCGTATTCGGAATGAAAGAAAAGACCGTGTGCTCAATATCGTTATCGACGGCTTTGAGCAACGGTCTCACCAAATTTTTTCCCAACTGTTTGCGCTCCTGATAAATGTCGCGGTCGCTACCCCGTGAAAAATAGATGCGCTCGAACGAACAGGCTTTTCTTTCACGGGGAGCATTAATCGTTTCGGTACGATACTTGCCCCGCTTGTTGATGAAGAGCGCCTCGCCGGGCTGCAACTCGCGAATGTCATCGACAGCGAGGTTGAATGCCGTCTGTATGACGGGACGTTCGGAAGCCACGACCACCACTTCGTCGTCGGCATACCAAAAGGCGGGGCGCAGCCCCCACGGGTCGCGAATCGAAAACATCTCGCCGCTGCCGGTAACGCCGCATATCACGTAACCGCCGTCCCACGAGGGAGAGGTTTTGCGCAAGACGTTCGACAGGTCGATTTGTTCTTCTATGGCTTCGGTCAGGGCTTTTCCGTCGAGACCTTCGGCTTTCAGCTTGGTATAGAGGCGGTCGGCTTCGCGGTCGAGCCGGTGCCCCACCTGTTCGAGCATGATATAGGTATCAGCATACTGACGGGGGTGCTGTCCCTGTCCGGTGATTTCGGCAAAAATTTCATCGACGTTGGTAAGGTTGAAATTGCCGCAAAGGCTCAGGTTTTTGGCGCGCCAGTTGTCGCGGCGCAATACGGGGTGCACGAACGATAGTCCCGACTTGCCGGTGGTGCTGTATCGCAGATGCCCCATATAAAGCTCGCCGGCAAAAGGCAGATAACGCTGGGCATAGTCGGCATCGTGCAGCTTCTCGGGCGGCAGCGACGCGAAATGCCGGTGCACCGCGCCGAATATTTCGGTAATGGCGCCCGTACCCAATGCGCGCTCGCGGAACATATATTCTTCACCCGGCTGCGATTGCAGTTTGACGCAGGTAAGCCCCGCACCCTCCTGCCCGCGATTGTGCTGTTTTTCCATCAGCAGGTAGAGCTTGTTGAGCCCGTACAGCCACGTGCCGTATTTCTGTTTGTAGTACGAAAGCGGTTTGAGCAACCGTATCATCGCCACTCCGCATTCGTGTTTCAATTGTTCCATCGTGTAACCTATATCCTGTT
>CANQAM010000053.1 GCA_947589325.1 uncultured Bacteroidales bacterium
TCGGCGACTTTCGACGAGAAAATATCGTCGAAACCGGATACCGACAACTTTATCCCCGCCTCCTTGTTTTGGGACGTTTCGGGTTTAAGCACTTTCAACGTTACTTCCGCTGCACGTATGTCGTCGCTGTAACGATTGAGTTTTTCGACTTTCTTTTCTATGAATTTTTCGAGTTGTTCCGATGCGTCGAAATGAATGGATTGAATTCTAATTTCCATAAAAACCTCCTTTTTTTGAGGCTCGCGGGTGAGCCTGTTTGTAACTGTTTTTCAATTCTTCAAAAGTTATATGGGTGTACACCTGCGTCGAGGCAAGCGACTGATGCCCCAACAACTCTTTTACACTGTTCAATTCCGCTCCGTTGTTGAGCATCGCCGAAGCGAAAGTGTGGCGCAGCACGTGCGGACTCCTGTGGGTGAGCGTCGTTACCTCTCCCAACCGGCCGGTTACCAGCCGGTACACGAATCCGGGATAGAGCGGCTCGCCGTCGTTTTTCACAAAGAAAGCGGGACTGTCATTACCGACGCTCGCGCGGCGTGCCCGGCGGTAGGCCTCTATCGCCTCGCGCAGCTCCGCGCCGAAAGGCACGATGCGCTGCTTGTTGCGCTTGCCGGTAACTTTGAGCTGGCATGCCTGCGTATCGACATCGGCATCGCGCAGCCCGACAAGTTCGGCGCGCCGTATGCCTGTCATATATAATAAGGTAATGATTAACTTGTCGCGCAGAGCGGGGAAATCGTCGTCGGCGACTTTCTCGTCGAGGAGCATATTCATTTCATCAGGACGCACGAATACGGGCAGCGGCTTGGGCGCTTTGGGCAGCGCGACATCGCGCATCGGCGTTTCGCCGATGACACTTTTTTTTATCAGAAAATTGTAGAAAGTACGCAGCGCCGACAGCTTGCGGGCTACGGTGCGCGGCGTATCGCCCGCTTCCATAAGCGACGCCGCCCAGTTGCGCACGTGGTCGCGGTGGGCAGCTTCCGGCTTCGTGCCTTCGGCTTCGTGTGCCAGATAGTCGGCAAACTCGTCGAGGTCTTTACCATAAGACAAAACGGTATGAGCAGAATAGTTCTTCTCATACCGAATATATCTTAAAAATGCTTCTGTCCACATATTCGCCGCTTTTTGAATGCTACGAATATAGTGAAAGAGATTTTATTTTCCAAAAAATTCAGCAATTATTTTTGCCGACGGCAAAATAATTATTCTTCTGCCTGTTGCAGTTTCTGTATATAGATAGCCCGCATGATTTTTTTCCGGTTGGTTACGGAGGGTTTCTCAAATGCCTGACGGTTTCTCAACTCTTTAATCACGCCGGTTTTCTCAAATTTTCTTTTGAATTTTTTGAGAGCTTTTTCAATGTTCTCACCTTCTTTTACAGGTACTACGATCATATTGTTTTTATCTTTTTAATTGTTTCTTTTGCGAATTGCGGGGCAAAATTAAAATATTGTTTCTTGATAAACAAACCTTTTCGCAAGAAAATTTTTCCAACAGGCCTCTTTTATTCCGGAAATTCCGCTTCGGAAGCGGCAGGAAAACCGCTTCTCGACCCCTCCGAGAGAGGCGGGAAAGCGGTTGCAGCATCGGCTGTCATACGATTCTTTTGAGGCGTGGGGCGATTTGCGTTCAGCGTCTGCAATACTTTCTGCGGGTTGTCCGTTGTTTCGGGAAAATTCTTTATATTTGTAGCCAAACCCTATAACTTCATTTTATGCCTACTATCGAATATGTTTCCCGAATAGCGGCGCTGCGGCGCCGCATGGCAGCCGACGGCGTCGATGCGTTCATCATTCCGAGCGCCGACCCGCATCTGAGCGAATATCCCGCCGACCGTTGGAAATCGCGGGAATGGATATCGGGCTTCACCGGCTCGGCCGGAACGGTCGTCCTCACCGCCGCCGAAGGCGGGTTATGGACAGATTCCCGATACTTCCTGCAAGCGACCGACGAGTTGCAGCGCAGCGGATTGTCATTGTATAAAGAGGGATTGCCCGAAACGCCCTCCATTCCGAATCATCTTGCCGAGACCCTTCCGGCAGGAGCGACCGTTGCTATCGACGGCGCCCTGTTTTCTTTCGCCGAAGGGGAATCGCTGAAACAGTTTTTTGAGGCAAAGGGCTTTCGGTTCAAAACCGACTTCGCCCCGTTCGACGCCATTTGGAACGACCGCCCCGATGTGCCTGCCGACCCTGCTTTCGTCTATCCCGTCGAATACAGCGGCAAGAGTTTTGCCGACAAGTGGCAGACTGTCGCCGGCGCCATTGCCCGCGAGGGTGCCGACGCCATACTCGTATGTGCGCTCGACGAACTGGCGTGGCTGCTCAACATTCGCGGCAACGACGTACTCTACAACCCCGTAGCGGTGGGCTATGCCTACCTGTCGCCGAAGCGCCGCGTCCTTTTCATGAATGCCTGCAAGGTGTCGGAGGAAATGGCTGCCTACCTGCAAGAAAATCATATCGAACTTGCCGGCTACGACAGCATCGGCGAGTTCCTGAGCCGGAAACCGGCGGGCGAAAAAGTGTTCATCGACCCGCGCAAAGTCAATCACCGTCTCGCCAGCCTGCTGCCCGCATCGGAATGCGTCTGCGGCAACTCGCCGATTACGTGGCTGAAAAGTCTTAAAAACGAAGTCGAAATGGCAGGCCGTCGGGCAGCCATGACGCGCGACGGCGTGGCAATGGTGCAATTCCTGCACTGGCTCGACACGCATATCGGAAAAGAAAAAATCACCGAATTGGATATTGCCGAGAAGCTGCGCTATTTCCGCAGCCGACAAGCGCTCTACAAGGGCGAAAGTTTCGGCACGATAGCCGGCTATCAGGCACACGGCGCCATCGTGCATTACAGCGCCACGCCGGAGAGCAGCAGCACGCTGCAGCCCGAAGGTTTCGTGTTGGTCGATTCGGGAGCGCAATATCTCGACGGCACGACCGACATCACCCGCACTATCGTGCTGGGGGCGCTCACCGACGAACAGAAACGCGACTTCACGCTCGTGCTCAAAGGACATATCGGCATCGCCACCTGCCGCTTCCCGCAAGGCACGCGCGGCGACCAGATAGATATTCTGGCGCGCCGGTTCCTATGGAACGAACGGCGCAACTACCTGCACGGCACGGGGCACGGCGTAGGGCATTTCCTCAACGTGCATGAAGGTCCGCAGAATATCCGCCTCGAACAGAACAACACGCCGCTCACGCCGGGCATGGTTACTTCGAACGAGCCGGGCGTATATATCGCCGGCAAATACGGCATTCGCACCGAAAACCTGACATTGGTTGTCGAAGACGGCGAGAGCGAATTCGGACGTTTTTACGCTTTCGAGACACTCACCCTCTGCCCCATCGACACGCGGGCTATCGACCGCAAGCTGCTCACCGCCGAAGAAACGACATGGCTCAACGCCTACCACCGCACGGTATATGAACGCCTCAGCCCGCACCTCGACGGCGAAGTGAAAGCATGGCTGCAAAAAGCCACCGCCGCCATATAATATTTTAAGGAGAAAAAATCATGGCATTGATACGCAACGTTCGGGGCTTCACCCCCAAAATAGGCAAAGGCTGTTTCCTTGCCGAAAACGCCACCCTCATCGGCGACGTAACGATAGGCGACGAGTGCAGCATCTGGTACAACACGGTGCTGCGCGGCGACGTCAATACGATAACCATCGGCAACCGCGTCAATATACAGGACGGCGCCGTGCTGCACACGCTTTACGAAAAATCGGTCATCGAAATCGGCGACGACGTGTCGATAGGACACAACGTAACAATACACGGTGCCAAGATATGCGACGGCGCGCTCGTGGGCATGGGGGCTGTCGTGCTCGACCATGCCGTCGTAGGCGAAGGCGCTATCGTGGCGGCCGGTTCGGTGGTTCTGAGCAAGACCGTCATCAAAGCGGGCGAACTGTGGGGCGGCACGCCGGCGAAATTCATCAAAATGGTCGATCCCGACCAGTCTAAGGAAATCAACCAGAAAATCGCCCGCAACTACCTGATGTATTCCCGTTGGTACACCGACGAAGATTCAGGAAAATAGTGCAAACTTCGGCGGGCGGCGCTTTGCAAATGCAAGCGGCGTCCGAAAATTCTTTGCGAAGGGGTGTTGTCGTTACAACGCCCCTTCGTCGCAATACGAGTAATAGGCTTTGTCGGTAACGATGATGTGGTCGAGCACCCGAATATCGAGCAGGGCGGCAGCCGACTTTATCTTCTGCGTAAGCGCGTCGTCGGCTTTGCTGGGCGTGCAGTTGCCCGACGGGTGGTTATGAAAAAGCATCAGCGACGTGGCTTGCTGCAACACGGCCGGTTTCAGCAGAAGTTTCACATCGACCAGTGTCGAGGCAGTCCCGCCCTGACTGACCCGCAGCGTGTCGATGATGCGGTTGGAGGGATTGAGCAGCACCACCCAAAACTCCTCCTGCGGCAGGTCGGCAAGCTGCGGATATATCCACTCGTAAGCCTCGCGGCTGCCGGTGATGCGCCGACGCTCGGCAACTTCCTCGCTCTTGCGGCGGCGTCCGAGTTCGAGCGCGGCGATGATGCTCACGGCTTTTGCCTCGCCGATGCCGTCGAAACCTTTTATCAATTCATCGACCGACAGTTTGCTCAGGGTGTTCAGACTGCCGCCCACGCTGTTGAGAATGCGCTGCGCCAGCTCCACCGCCGTCTCGTCTTTGTTGCCCGAGCCGATGAGTATCGCTATCAATTCCGCCGACGACAGCGCCCGCGTGCCTTTCGACATCAATTTTTCACGGGGACGGTCTTCGAGCGCCCATTCGGTAATCGACATTTTTCCTTTCTTTTCCATATCCGTCCGGCAAAATAGAGCCCTAAGGTAATCATTTTCTCCGATTATTTTCAAAAAATCCGATTCGCTGTTGAGAGAAATAGAAGAGAAAATGTCGTTTTTCCGTTTTTTATTCCGAAATTTGCTGCAAACAAAAAAACGAACTCCATGAAAAAACGCATATTGGTAACCGGCGGCGCAGGATTTATCGGTTCTCACCTCTGCGAACGGCTGCTCCACGACGGCAACGAAGTAATCTGTCTGGATAATTTTTTCACAGGGAACAAAGGGAACATCATTCATCTGCTGGATAACCCCTACTTCGAGCTGGTGCGCCACGACATCACCATGCCCTACTTCGTGGAAATAGACGAAATATACAACCTCGCCTGTCCCGCCTCTCCCATACATTACCAATACGACCCGATACAGACCATCAAAGCCTCCGTCATGGGCTCGATAAACGTGTTGGGCATCGCCAAGCGCACGGGAGCCAAAGTATTGCAAGCCTCCACCAGCGAAGTCTATGGCGACCCCCACATACACCCGCAGGTCGAGAGCTATTGGGGCAACGTCAATCCTATCGGCGTACGTTCCTGCTACGACGAAGGCAAACGATGTGCCGAAACGCTTTTCATGGACTACTACCGCCGTGAAGGGGTGAAGATAAAAATTATCCGCATCTTCAACACCTACGGACCGAACATGCACCCGCAAGACGGGCGTGTCGTTTCCAACTTCATCGTGCAGGCGCTGCAAGGAAAAGACATCACCATATACGGAACGGGAAAGCAAACCCGTTCGTTCCAATACGTTACCGACCTTATCGAAGGCATGATACGCATGATGGAAAATACGCCCGACGATTTCACCGGACCGGTGAATCTCGGCAATCCGGGTGAATTTACCATGCTCGAACTTGCCGAAAAAATCGTACAGCTTACCGGCTCGAAATCGAAAGTTGTGTTCATGCCGCTCCCGTCGGACGACCCGACCCAGCGCCGCCCCGACATTTCGCTGGCAAAAGCTCGGCTCGGATGGGAGCCAACCGTCGCTCTCGAAGAGGGATTGAAAAAAACTATCGACTACTTTCGGCACATTCTGTAACCATCATACTGAAAGAGCCCTGCGGAGGCAACCGCAGGGCTCTTTTCATTTTTACCCTTTTCGTCTATTTCTTTTTGTAATGCTTGGCAAGCTCTGCCTCTCTATCGACTTGCCGGCGAAATATCACTTTTGTGATAAAAGCCTTCAAAAAGCCGATACCGTAGCCGCCCAACTGTATGGTGCAGGTTATCCACGAAAGTAGCGCCACCGCCACGCTTCGGTTTTTCACCAACGATTCGAGGAACAGTAGCGCATAATAAAACGCCAGCGGCAACAGCGCCCACGCACACCACAACGAACCGATGAGCAAAGCCGCCACACCCAACACGAAACAAGCAGGAAGCAGGTGCACCACTTTCAGCGACTCGGGGTGCAGCAGATAGAGATCGACCCGCGCCATGCCGAAGACAAACACCTGCCGGTAAAACGAGCGGAAACTTACCCGTCGCTTGTGATAGACATACGCATCGCGGAAAAGAGCCGTCGTAAACCCTGCGTCGCGTATGCGCAGCGACAAATCTATATCCTCGCCGAACATATCCGCAAAACCGCCCACGCGCCGATACACCTCTTGGGAAAATCCCATATTGAACGTGCGAGGGGTGAATTTCTCCATCGAGCCTTTGCCGCCGCGTATTCCGCCCGTCGTAAAAAATGAAGTCATCGAATAATTGATAGCTTTCTGCAACCGCGAAAAAGAACTGTGCGCGGCATCGGGACCACCGTAGCAGTCGGCAGGCGCCGCATCGAGATGCCGTTTCACCGTTTCGAAATAGGCGGGCGGTATCACGCAGTCGGAATCGAAAAACACCAAATATTTTCCGGCGGCCCGCTCCATGCCGTAATTGCGGGTTAGGCTGCGGCCGGAATTTTCCTTGTAAAAATAGCGTATCGCCAACCGGTCGGCATACGCCTGCGCCACCGTGTCGCAACGGCGGGTGGAGCCGTCCTCGACAAGCAGCGTTTCAAAATCCGTGTATGTCTGCTGCGTCAGACTTTCGAGCAGTTCCCGTACCTCGTCGGGGCGGTTATATACCGGAATGATTATCGAGAAAAAGGGTGTTTCTTCTGCCATTGCTTCAAATTCTGTCAGTAAACAACGATTATTATTTCCGTCCGCGATGCGCCAAATATCTTTCCAGCCCGCGACGGCGCAAGCGGCAGGCGGGACACTCGCCGCAGCCGTCGGCTATCACGCCGTTGTAGCAGGTGAGCGTCTCGGTGCGCACGAGGTCGAACACGCCCAACTCGTCGGCCAGCGCCCACACGCCCTCCTTGTCGAGCCACATCAGCGG
>CANQAM010000054.1 GCA_947589325.1 uncultured Bacteroidales bacterium
GGGAGAGGGCGCGGGCGATGCCGTCGTCATCGACGTCGGAGGTTACGTAGTCGGCAGCCTGTTTCACGGCATCGGAAGCGTTGCCCATGGCAATGCCCACAGCGGCGTGTCGCAGCATGGGAATGTCGTTGCCGCCGTCGCCGAAAGCCATGGTTTCGTCGAGGCGTATGCCGTAGTGTCGCAGCAGGGTGTCGATGCCGGTCTGCTTGTTGTTGCCCCGACGGATTATGTCGGTGAAAATCGGACTCCACCGAATGGATTGGCAGCAGGGTATCGACGCCATGATAGCCGGCTCGTCGGCTTCATCGGTGTAGAGGTTGATTTGCAGCACCCGCTCCTGTTCGGCGGCGAGGAGCATATCGGCTTCCGGCGGCACGGGCAGGTCGAGCAGTTCGGAGACTTCGACCACGCGGTCGGTAATGCGGTTGGTTATCACCCGCTCGGTGGTCATGAAAGCGTAGGAGTAAGGTGCGTGCTGCCGTTCGTGCCGCACGAGGGCGGCGAGTTCGTCCGGCGGTATGGGGTTGCAGAAAATCTCCTTGCCGCCGGCTATGCAGCACCCGCCATTGACGGTGATGCAGCCGTCGAATGCGGCGTCGCGCAACCCTTTGATGAGATAGACGGGGCGACCCGTAGCGATGAACACTTTGATGCCTTTGCGCCGCAAGGCGGCGATGGCATCGTATGCCGACGGCGGGATTTCGTGGGTGCGGAAGCTGACCAGCGTGCCGTCTATGTCGAAAAATACCGCTCGAATCATTGTGCGGCTATTGTTGGAGGAGGGGCGTTATATCCTCGATGATGCGCCGGGTGGCACCCGTGTTGGCGGCGATGTATTCGCCGGCGGCTTTTCCGCTGCGCAGGAGGAAATCGGGGTCGTTGGCGAATCGCTGCATCAGGGTGTCGAAAGCGTCGAAGTCGGCAATGGAGAATGCGCCGCCGGCGGCGATGAGTTCTTTCGCCTCCCGGAATTTGTGGTAATTCGTGCCGAATATCACCGGTATGCCGTACACGGCGGCTTCGGGTACATTGTGTATACCGACGCCGAATCCGCCGCCTATGTAGGCGATGCTGCCGTACTGGTATATCGACGAGAGCAGCCCGAAGCAGTCGATGATGAGGCATTGCGCATCGGCTGCGGTGCGGGCGTCGGCTTGCGAGTAGCGGATATGCGGGCGTTTCAGCTTGACGGCGATTTCCGTCAGATGTTCTTCGTGTATCTCGTGCGGGGCGATGATGAGTTTTATTTCGGGGTGGCGGTTGAAGTATTCGATGAAAATGTCTTCGTCTTTCGGCCATGAGCTGCCGGCGATGAATACCGTGCTTTCCCCGCAGAAGGCTTCGACGAGGGGCAGCTTCTTGGCTTGCCGGCGTATCTCGACCACGCGGTCGAATCGGGTATCGCCCACGACGGAAACGTTGTCGATGCCGATGCCGGCGAGCAGTGCACGCGACTCCTCGTTTTGCACGTACAGGTGGGTGTAGGTGCGGAGCATGCGGCGGAACATACCGCCGCCCGGGCGGAAAAAGAGCTGCGTCGGACGAAAAATCGCCGAGACGATGTAGGTCGGTATCTGCCGGCGGTGCAGTTCATGCAGGTAGTTTCCCCAAAATTCGTATTTGATAAATATGGCGGCGCAGGGTTTCAGCAGGTCGAGAAAGCGCCTCACGTTGCGGGGCAGGTCGAACGGCAGGTAACACACCAAATCGGCTTGCTCGTAATTTTTCCGCACCTCGTAGCCCGACGGCGAAAAGAACGTAAGGGCGATTTTTTTTGCCGGAAACTTCACACGGAATGCCTCTATCAACGGACGGGCTTGCTCGAATTCACCCAGCGAGGAGGCATGAAACCAGATATATCCTCCTTCGGGCGCGGCGTTTGCCTCCAAATAGGGAAAGACGCTTTTTTGCCCTTCCGTCAGTTTACGGGCTTTGGGGTTGCGCCAAGCCGCCAGCTTCACCAATTGTTTGTAGCAGTATATACCCGAATTGTACAGAGCTTTTTTCATTGGCAGCGGCTTAGTCGTTTTCGGGCTTGATGTTTTCGATGGCGGTGCGCAGGCGGCGTACGGTTTCTTCTTTGCCGATGATTTCGGTGATGTCGAACATGTGCGGGCCGCGGCATTCGCCTACGACGGCGAGGCGAAAAGCGTTCATCACGTTCCCCATGTGATACCCTTTTTGTTCGATGTAGGGAATGACCACCGCTTCGACGGCGGCAGAGCCGAAGTCGCCGATGCCTTCGAGCAGCGCGATGAGTTCTTCGAGAATGGCGGGCGTCTCGGGCTTCCAGCGTTTCTTGACATCTTTGGGATTGTAGCTTTCGGGGGCGATGAAGAAGAACGAGGTTTGTTCCCACAGTTCTTTTACGAACGATATGCGCTCTTTGACCAGCCCGATGATTTTCGCTAATTTTCCGGCATCGACGCCGGTTACGCTATGCGCCGCCAGTTCCGGCGCAAACATACGGGCAAGTTCTTCGTCGCTTTTCTTTTGCAGGTATTTATGGTTGAACCACTTGCCTTTTTCGTAGTCGAAGCGGGCGCCGCTCTTGCTGCACCGTTCCAGCGAAAAGAGGCGTATCAGTTCGTCCATCGAAAAGATTTCCTCGTCCGTGCCCGGATTCCAGCCCAGCAGGGCAAGGAAGTTGATGACGGCTTCGGGCAGATAACCCGTTTCCCGATAGCCCGACGAAGTTTCACCCGTCTTGGGGTCGTGCCATTCGAGAGGAAATACGGGGAATCCCAGCCGGTCGCCGTCGCGCTTGCTCAGTTTGCCGTTGCCTTCGGGTTTCAGCAGCAGCGGCAGGTGGGCGAATCGCGGCATGGTGTCCTCCCACCCGAAGGCGCGATACAGCAGCACATGGAGCGGAGCCGAGGGGAGCCACTCCTCGCCGCGTATCACGTGGCTTACCTCCATCAGGTGGTCGTCTACGATGTTGGCGAGGTGGTAGGTCGGCAGGTTGTCAGCCGATTTATAAAGCACTTTGTCGTCGAGCACCGACGAGTTGATGGTTACTTTTCCGCGTATCAGATCATCGACGACGACCTCCTCGCCCGGTTCTATTTTGATGCGCACGACATAGGGGTGTCCCTGCGCGATGAGGGCTTCGACTTCGGCGGCGGGCATCGTCAGCGAGTTGCGCATGCTTCCGCGCGTGGCGGCGTCGTATTGGAAATTGGCGACCTCTTTCCGCTTCGCTTCCAGCTCTTCGGGTGTGTCGAAAGCGATGTAGGCTTTCCCGTTGTCGAGCAGTTGATCGACATATTTGCGGTAAATCTCTTTTCGCTCGGATTGGCGGTAGGGGGCGAAGCTGCCTCCGTAGCCCACGCCTTCGTCGAATTTGATACCCAACCATTCGAGCGCCTCGACGATGTAGGCTTCGGCACCGGGCACGAAGCGCTGCGAGTCGGTGTCTTCGATGCGCAGTATCATATCGCCGCCGTGCTGTTTGGCGAACAGGTAATTATAAAGTGCGGTGCGCACACCGCCTATATGCAGCGCTCCCGTAGGACTGGGGGCAAAACGTACGCGAACTTTTCTTTCAGACATTTTTTCTTTTTTTTAGAACCGTCGTAAAAAACGACGCAAAGATAGTAATTTTTCGACCGACAGCCTAAGCCTGCTTCGTTTCGTCCAATTCTTCGAGCAGTTTTTTTAGGGATTCGTCGGTTTCGAACAATTTTCCCTTGCAGAATTTCAGCAACTCCATCGCTCTCGAAGTCAGCGATTTCAACGTGTCGATTTCGCACGATTCGTCCTGTATGCGGGCGACGATGCATTCGAGTTCCGCTATCGCTTCGGCGTAAGTATTGAGGTTCTCCATATTATATAGATTATAAAATTTGCGATTCGCTGCACCCTTCTCCGTAAAAGGTCGTAATGCGGTCGCCGCTGCGCAGTTCGTCGGCGGAGCGCACGGCTTTCCCCTCTTTCAGTGTAAGGGAGAATCCGCGTTTCAGAATCCGCTCGGGCGAGGAGAGTTCGACGCTCCGGCTCAGCAGGGCGAGCCGCTGCTGCTGCCGCTCCATGCTGCGGGTTACGGCTTGCCGCAGGGTCGGGGCGAGATGGTCGAGGCGGCTCCGTTCGAGGGTGATGCGCCGCTCGATGAGGAGGGGCAGTCGCTGTCCTGCGGCAGCGAGCCGCTGCCGCTCCTGCCGGAGGCGGTTGTCGATTTCACTGGCGAGCGACGCTTGCAGGTCGAGCCGCCGACGGTTGGCTTCCGCCACACGGGCGATGAGCCATTCGGCAGCGGCGGTCGGCGTTTTCACCCGCACGTTGGCAACGCGGTCGAGCACGGTTTCGTCTCTGTCGTGCCCGATGCCCACGATGACGGGCAGCGGAAACTGCGCCACGTTTTGCGCCAACGGATAGCTGTCGAAACAACTCAATTCCGAAGTCGCCCCGCCGCCGCGTATGATTACCACGCCGTCGAAGTCGCTTTCGTGCGCGTAGATACGCTCCAACGCTTCGATGACGGAGCTTTCGGCATGCGCGCCCTGCATGGCGGCGGTATAGAGGGCGGTATAGAAACGATATCCGTAAGGATTGCGGTGCAGTTGGTCGATGAAGTCGCCGTAGCCGGCGGCGGTGGGCGACGAAATGACGGCGATGCGCTGCGGCAGCAGCGGCCACGACAATTCCCGATTCATGTCGATGATGCCCTCCTGCGTGAGCCGGCGTATGATTTCGGCGCGCTGCCGCGCCATGTCGCCCAGCGTATAGGAGGGGTCGATGTCGTGCACGGTCAGCGTATAGCCGTAGAGTTCGTGCATATCGACGCTTACCTCTATCAACAGTTTGATGCCCGGGGTGATAGCCATACCGGTTTCGGCAGCGAAGTGGGCGCGCAGCATACGATACACCGTCGCCCAGATGACGGCACGGGCTTTCGCCTGCATTTCGCCGGAAGTCTCGTCTTTTTCTACCAATTCGAGGTAGCAATGCCCCGAGCGGTTTTCACGGGCTTCGCTCACTTCGGCGCGCACCCAGTAGCGGTCGGGCATGGCAGCTTGCACGCGGTTGCGCACCAGCGTGTTGAGTTCCAAAAGTGAAAGTTCTGCGGCAGCCATCGGGAGAAAGATTGTTCGGGTAAAAATACGATAATTTATCGGTTCGGGCAAACGAAGCGTACAAAAACAAAAAAGGTAGGCATTCCGCCTACCCTCTTCTTGTTTGCGAGAAAAATCAATTGTTGTAGTTGTACTCGTCGGAAACGGTTAGTTTCTTTCTGCCTTTGGCGCGACGGGCAGCCAATACGCGACGACCGTTGGCGGTAGCCATTCTTGCACGGAAGCCGTGTTTGTTTTTTCTCTTTCTGTTCGAGGGTTGAAATGTTCTCTTCATTGCCTTATGTTTTATTCGTTATTTTAATCGGAAATTCGGTGCGCAAAGATAGAGATTCTTTTTGAATAAAACAAATGATAAATCATTTTTGCGCGAATCTTTTTGCGGATTGCCCGATTTCAATTATTTTTGCAGCAGGAAAATAACAACTTAAACAAGCACTATATTTTATGATTAATGCACAAGACATCAAAAACGGAACGTGTATCCGTATGGACGGAAAGCTCTATTTCTGCATAGAGTTCCTGCACGTAAAACCCGGCAAGGGCAACACTTTCATGCGTACCAAACTCAAAGACGTGGTGAACGGCTATGTGCTGGAGCGCCGCTTCAACATCGGTGAAAAGCTGGAAGACGTGCGTGTGGAGCGTCGTCCCTATCAATTCCTTTACAAAGAAGGAAACGACTACATCTTCATGAATCAGGAAACTTTCGAGCAGCACCCCATTGCTCACGATTTGATTACGGGCGTCGATTTTCTCAAAGAGGAAATGGTCGTGGAGGTGGTGTCCGATGCTTCGACCGAGACGATTCTCTACGCCGAACTGCCGGTGAAAGTCGAGCTGGAAGTTACCTACACCGAACCGGGTCTGAAAGGCGATACCGCCACCAATACGCTGAAACCCGCTACGGTGGAGACGGGTGCTACCGTGCGCGTGCCCCTTTTCATTAACACGGGCGAGAAAATCCGCGTCGATACCCGCACGGGCGAATACATAGAAAGAGCGAAATAAAAATTTCTTTATGTATTTACAGGTTGGCGCACCCATACGGTTGCGCCAATCTTTTACCTTATATAATATGAAACAGAAAGAGAGCGCACTCGTATGTCTGTCGGGCGGACAAGACTCCACGACCTGCCTTTACTGGGCGTTGTCCCGTTTTGAAAAAGTGGAAGCCGTGTGCTTTGCCTACGGACAGAAACACAGCCTCGAAACCGAAGTGGCGCGCCGCATGGCGGAGAAAGCCGGCGTGCCGTTTTCGCTGCTCGATGTGTCGCTGCTCGGCAAGCTGACCCATAACGCCCTCACCGACAGCTCGGTCGTCATGGACAAGGAGAAGCCTGCCGATGCGCTGCCCAACACCTTCGTGCCGGGTCGCAATATGCTGTTTCTTACGTTGGCGGCGATAAAGGCGTATGAGTCGGGTATCCGGCATTTGGTCGCCGGCGTGTCGCAAGCCGATTTCAGCGGCTATCCCGATTGCCGCGATACTTTTATCCGCTCGCTGAACGTGTCGCTCAATCTGGCGATGGACGCCCAGTTCGTGATACACACCCCGCTGATGTGGCTCGACAAGGAGGGCGTGTGGGCGCTGGCCGACGAGTTGGGCGTGTTCGACCTCGTGCGCACCGA
>CANQAM010000055.1 GCA_947589325.1 uncultured Bacteroidales bacterium
TAGGTAAGGGCGGGGTTGCAGTGTCCGGTGGTCGGGTCGGCGGCAAAGGCGGCGTCGCCGAATGTGCCTTCGGGTATTTTCCATCCAGCATTATTATAATTTCTCATTGCTCCCGTACCGGAGATTTCGAGCACGCCCGTCTCGGTATCGAGTTTCCAAGTAACATTGGCGCCATCGGCACCGCAATTGCCGGAGTAGATTTCGGCTTGCACCGTTGCCGTCCCGCTCCACAAGAGCGCGGAAACGACTAAAAACAGTAATCTCTTTTTCATAATCTATTTTGTTGGTTATTTGATTCTTTTTGCAAAATTAATCTGGAAATACGAATTTACAAAACTTTCCGCTAAAAATTTTTGGCTTTATTCGTGAAAAACTTTCGGGACGATTGAAAAAACATCGCCCCGTCGTATGGACGGGGCGATGAGAGGATTTCGGAAATTCCCGAGCGCCATTTCGAGAATGGTCGTATGGACTCAAATACGGCGCCGGCGGTCAGAGATTGAGGGCATCGATTTCGGCAATGACGGTATGGAGCTCGTGCTCGGCGGCGATGAGCTGCTCCTCGACGGCGTAGAGGGCACCAAGTTCGGTGAGGTATTCGTCCTCGTTGAGCGAACCCATGCGGTAGGCGTCGGCGATGTAGCGGCGCATCTCCTCCTGCCGGCGGGCAACGACGCGCAGACGCTCCACTGCCGGCAGCAATATTTCGTAACGGGCGTAGCGCTCGCGCAAGAGGGTTTCCATGTCGGCGCGGCAGCTCTCCATGCTGCTGCGGGCGTAGTCGATTTGCGCCTTGCTGCTCTTGATTCGGCGGCGCCCGCTCCACAGGGGTATGGATATGCCGGCAATGAGGCCGTTGAGTTTTTCATCGGCGGATTTTTCGAAATGGTAGCCGACCTTGAATCCGGGCAGCGCCTCCGAGCGGCTGACGCGCAAATCGGCTTCGGCAGCCTGCTGTTCGCAAAGCAGGGCGGCGAGTTCGGGCGCACGGGCGGCATACTCCTGCATCATCGCCTCCAACGGGGGCAGCGGCTCCTGCGCGGGAAAGAGCGTGTCGGGAAACTGCACGGGTTCGCCGCCGTTGAGACCGGCAAGGCGTTCTTCGGCGGTGCGCAGCTCCACCGTTTTCAGGTCGAGCGCGGTGCGCACGTCTATCCACTCGGTCTCGGCGCGATTTTTGTCGAGCACGGTCGCCTCGCCTTTTTCGCAGGCAAGGGAGAGGGCGTCGAGCAGGCGGGCGGCATGGTCGGTGCGCAGAGCGAGCAAACGGCGCTCCTGCCGCAGGGCGATGATGTCGAGGCAGAGTTTTTTGCCGTCGAGCAGAAGCGACTGGCGGGCGGCATTGTATTCGTGCCCCCACTGCTGCTCCTTGATGCGGGCAGCCCGCCGGCGGGCGGTGTATGCCGACGGAAAATCGAATCCCTGCGTAACGTTGATTTCCAATACCTTGTCGGGGGAATGACGCGCCCACGAGCGTATGAGTTCGGCTTCGGGATTTTCGAGCGTATTTTCGCTGCGGACTTCGGCGCGGCGGGCGGCGACAAGAGTCTGCTGCGCCCGAAGCACCGGATTGTTGCGTTCGATGTCCGCAAGGACTTTTTCGATATTCTGGGCTTCCGACACCGACAAACCGGTGCACAGCAGCGCCACCATAAAAATTTTTTTATACATGATTCTCTTTTTTGGTGTTCATCAACAGATAAACGGCAGGTATGACAAATCCGTTGAGCAGCGTGGAGCTGACCAAGCCGCCCAAAATGACTTGCGCCATGGGACTTTGTATTTCGTTGCCGCTTTCGCTCCCGCCCAGTGCCAAAGGTATCAACGCCAACGCCGACGTGAGCGATGTCATGAGTATGGGGTTGAGCCGATCGAGCGACCCCACGACAATGCTTTCGCAGAGGGGACGCCCCTCGCGGCGCAGCTGTCCGTAGTGCGACACGAGCAAAATGCCGTTGCGCACGGCTATGCCCAACAGCGAAATAAATCCGATGACAGCCGGTATGCTCACCACGCCGGAAGTGAGGGCTACCGCCACCACGCCGCCGATAAGGGCGAGCGGCAGGTTGAGCAGCACCACGCCGGCAAGCCCCGTGCTCCGAAACTCGCGGAACAGCAGGAGAAATATCACCAAGAGGGCGAAGAGGGTGGCGACCGTCAGCGTGCGGGCTGCCGAGCGGCGGCTCTCGAACTGCCCGCCGTATTCGATGTAATAGCCTTCGGGCAGCTCGACTTCGCGGGCAATGGCGTGCTGTATGCCGGCTACGGCGCCGCCGAGGTCGCCGCCGGTGATGTTTGCCGACACGACGATGCGACGGCGCACGTTTTCACGGTTTATCGTGTTCGGACCGGTGGTCGATACGACGCGGGCTACCTCTCCGAGCGCAACTTTTCCGCCCGTTCCCGTGTCGATAGGCAGGTCTTTTATTTCGTCGATAGTGAGGCGCCGGCTGTCGCCAGCTTTCAGCGTAAGCGCGACTGCCACGCCGTCTTCGTAAATCTGCGAGACGGTTTCGCCTTCCAATGCGGTTTTCACCCAACGAGCAAAGTCGGGCAGCGTGATGCCGTAGCGCGCCAGCATTTCACGGCGGGGGACGATTTGCAGCTGCGCCCGCTCCACCTGCTGCTCCACGCGAATGTCGGTGATGCCCTCGACACCGCCCATCGCCTGCTTGATTTGCTGTCCGAGCGCATACATGCGGTTGAGGTCTTCGCCGAACAGTTTGACGGCGATATTCGCCTGCGTGCCCGAGAGCATGGCGTCGATGCGGTGCGAGACGGGCTGCCCTATCTCCACGTCGATGCCTTTTATAGCGGCGAGGCGGCTGCGCACGTCCGCCAAAAATTCTTCGCGGCTGCGGTCGGCGAGCACGAAAGGCGCTTCGAGCTCCGACGAATTGACGCCGAGCGCGTGTTCATCGAGCTCGGCACGTCCAGTCTTACGGGCGACGGTTTCGATTTCAGGGACTTCGAGCAAAACGGTTTCGACCAACCGTCCGATTTTGTCGGACTCATCGAGCGAAATGCCGGGCAGCGTGCTGATATTGACGGTAAGCGAACCTTCATTGAACGGGGGCAGGAAGCTGCTGCCCAGCGTCGTGTAGAGCGCCAGCGCAGCCGCTGCCAACACTACGGCGCCGCCGATGACGACGCGCGGACGACGCAGCGCACCCTGCAACGCCCGCCGGTAAATGCGTTTGAAGAAACGGGCGGTAACCGACTCGCTGCGGTGCCGCTGCAAAACGGCATCGGAAGTGAGCAGACAGCTGCACAGCACGGGCGTAAGCGTTACCGCCACGACCATGGAGGCGAAAAGCGACACGATGAACGAAATGCCTAACGGCCGCAGCATACGACCTTCCATGCCGTCGAGGAAAAAGAGCGGAATGAATGCGGCTATGGTGATGAGCGTGGCATTGACGATAGAGGCGCGTATCTCGCGCGAAGCGTCATACACGACCCGCAGGGCGGGCTGCCGTTCGGCCGGCGGAAGCGCATAATTTTCGCGCAAGCGTTTATAGACGTTTTCGACGTCGATGATGGCATCATCGACCAACGACCCGATGGCGATTGCCATACCGCCCAAACTCATGGTGTTGAGCGTGAAGCCCAATCCGTTGAGCGCGAGTACGGCAACCAGCAGCGAGAGCGGCAGGGCGATAAGCGAAATGAGCGTTACCCGCCCGTTCATCAGGAAGAAAAAGAGTATGACGACGACGAACAACGCCCCCTCCCACAACGAACGCCCGATGTTGTGTATCGCGCTTTCTATGAATCGAGACTGACGAAAAATGTCGGTGGAGATATGCACGTCGGGCAAGGTGCGGCGCAGGGTCTCGACCGTGCGGTCGAGCTGCTCGGTGAGTTCGAGCGTGTTGGTATCGGGCTGCTTGGTAACGGTGATGAGTACGGCAGGCACGCCCCGCTCCGAAGCGACGCCGAGCTGCGGCGAGCGGCTGCCGACCACCACGTCGGCAATGTCGCCTATCGTAACGGGTGTGCCGTCGGGGGCGAGCTTCACCACGCCGGCAGCCAGCAGGGCGGTGTCGCGCACCGCCAGCATACCGCGCACGACGTATTCGTTTCCGTATTCATAGAGCACGCCGCCCGAAGCGTTGATGTTCATGTCGCGCACGGCGGCTTCGACTTCGGCGAGCGTTACGCCGTAATGCCCCATGCGTCGGGGTGCAAGACGTATCTGATACTCCTTGATGTCGCCGCCGATGACCGTAACCTGCGCCACGCCCGCCGTGGAGAGCAGACGGGGGCGGACGGTGCGGTCGGCAACGCTGCGCAGCTCCTGCAACGAACGGCTGTCGGAGGTCAGTCCGATAATCATCATTTCGCCGAGTATCGAAGACTGCGGCCCCAGCACCGGCTGTCCGGCCGTGGCAGGCAGCGACTCGCCGATAGCCGCCAATTTTTCGGAAACGATTTGACGCGCTTTATAGATGTCTGTTTTCCAGTTGAATTCGACCCATACGACCGAAAAGCCGTTCGTCGATGAAGAGCGCACCCGACGCACGCCGGTGGCTCCGTTGAGAGCTGTTTCGATATGGAAGGTTACCGAGTTTTCGACCTCCTCCGTCGCCATACCGGGCGCCTCCGTCATGACCACCACCGTCGGAGCGTTGAGGTCGGGAAAGACGTCGATTTCCATCTGCCACGCCGTGTAGGCTCCCGCGCCGGCAAAGAGTATCGCCAGAACGATAATCAACAGCCGGTTGTGCAGCGAATAGTTTATGATTTTGTCGAGCATGGCGGTAGAATTAATGGTTGTGCGAATGTCCGTGCGGTATCGCGCCCGATGCCGCAGCCATTTTCACCTGCACGGCGCCGCGCGTTACCACGCGCTCACCCGCCTGCAAGCCGCTTTCGACAATGACATTGCGCCCGTCGCTGCCTCCGAGTTTCACTTCACGGCGGAGGTAGCCCTCCTCGTCGAGCTGTACATATACATAATAAAGCCCCTGCGACTCGGTAACGGCTTCGAGGGGCAGAACGATTTTGTCGCAGAGCGGCGCACCGAGCAATACGACCTCGACAAATGCGCCCGAAACCAAATCGTCGGGATTGTCGAACTCGAAAACGACGGGAATCGTCGCCGCAGCTGCCGACTTGCCGACAGCCACAAGCGTGCCGTTCAATTCCGAAAGGCGGTAATTTTTTCCGCCGGCAACGGTGAAAGAGGCGTCGAGTTTTCCGTGCAGACGGTCGCCGTAACGCTGCGGCACATCTGCCGCCAGACGCATACGCCGGCGGTCGGAAACGACGGCAAGCTCCGCTCCCGCCTCAACGTATTCGCCGCTGCTCACCGCCAGAGCGGTGATGCAGCCTGCCTGCGGCGACACGACAGTGATGCCGGCATCGCCGCCGGACATAAAGGGAGCATATTCGGCAGCGGCATTTTCGTATTCGGCGCGGGCAGCCTCCCGTTCTTTCAGCGAAGCCACCTGCGCTTCGTTCAAGGCAGCGATGCGCTCGTATTCGGCGCGAGCCTGTTCGTAGCGGGCACGAGCCTTGGCCGCGGCATCGCCGCCGGCAAACGATTTCGTGTCGATATGGAAAAGCGTCTCCCCCGCCCTCACGACTGCGCCTTCGAGCCAGTCGCCGGCAAAAAGCACTTTCCCGCCGACGGGCGACGCCACGACGGAGCGCCCCGTCTGCGCCTCTTGCAGCGTGCCGCTGCAAGCAATCGTTTCGTTGAAAGATTGCAGCCCGACCGTCGCCACAGCAAAATCGGTGCGGGCAGCCTGTTCGGCCGGGAATATTATTTCGTCGGTATGAGCCGCCGACGCTTCGTGCGCGTGTTCATTTTCATGTTCGTGTTCATCGTGCCGGTGCGCATCGCAGCCTCCCGCGCAGAGGGCAGCGACCACCGACAAATATATGATTCGTTTCATAGGGTATGTTTGAGTGGTAAATATATATAAGGTGCGACCGTCGAAAACGGCGCGACAAAAAAGCGGAGAAACAGGACTCTCCTTATACCCTACGAATGTCGCCGGCACGCACAGGGAATGCCGTTGCGATATATTCCACACAAATATTTCGGAAAAAGTGATTTCTACTTTGTCGTCGGAAAAAGACCTCAGACACAAACGGTTGCAAAATCCGTTCGACCGAAGGCAGCGAGAACAGCGCGGCAGGGGCGCTGCCCATATCGGTGAAATCGGGCACGGGCAGAAGGTGGCGGTGCGACTCGGCGATGACGACTATCCGGTAGTCGCAAAGTCCTCCGCCATGGTCGCAGCAATCGTCGTCGCACGCATGGTCGTCATGTTCGTGCCCGATGCAATCCCATTTGAAACAGGGGAACACGTCGCCCGCATGGTGATGATGCGGGAACAACACGATGCCTTGTGCCACAAAACACAAAAGACAAAGGATTTTCACCCACCGGTTCCGTCTCAAATTTTGCATACGCAAATGTAGATTATCCCTTTCGATTACGCAAACGGAATAAGCATTTTTGTGAAAATCTTTCTTGTCGCAACAGTAAAACATTCGGGCTTGTTTGCACGTTTTAAGGAAAATCCACCGTATCGGCACGAAAGATATTAAGGAAATTTTCGATAATCAATCTTTATCCACTTGAAAAAATTATCGTATCTTTGTACCCGAATTTGCAAATATATGGAAATGGCGAATGTAATAAAGTTGAAAAAAGGGCTGGACATACCTTTGGAAGGGCAG
>CANQAM010000056.1 GCA_947589325.1 uncultured Bacteroidales bacterium
TTTCGGTTTTATCAGTCGTTGTTTTGTTTGGCGGTTTCCCAGCCGAGAGCGCTGGCGCCGAGAACGGCGGCATCGGCTTCTTTCAGCTGCGAAAAAACAATATCGACTTTCCCTTTGAAAATCGGGAGCAGATTGGCTTCCATTGCCTCTTTGACCGGTCGCATAATCAGGTCGCCCGCTTTAGTCAATCCGCCGAAAAGAACAATCATTCGCGGACTCGAAAATGCCACGAAGTTGGCAAATGCTTCGCCGAGAATCTTTCCCGTGTAGTCGAATATTTCCAAAGCCAGCTTGTCGCCCGCCATGGCGGAGTCGAATACGTCTTTCGAGGTGATGTCCTGCACGGGAATGCGCCGCAAGAGGCTGTCTTCGTTGCGAAGTTCGAGAAACTCGCGAGCCGTGCGGGCTACTCCCGTAGCCGAAGTATAGGCTTCGAGACAGCCGGCACGTCCGCAACCGCAGAGCCGTCCGTTTTGGGCGCGTACGGTAACGTGTCCCAGTTCGCCGGCATTTCCGTCGCTGCCGTATATCAATTGTCCGTTGGCGACGATGCCGCTGCCTACGCCCGTACCCAAAGTAATCATGATGAAATCTTTTACGCCGCGAGCTGCACCGTAAGTCATTTCGCCGATAGCTGCGGCGTTGGCGTCGTTGGTGATGGCGACGGGTATGCCGCACTTCTTTCTCAACATTTCGGCGAAGGGGATAACTCCTTTCCATGGCAGGTTGGCAGCTTGTTCTATCGTGCCTTTGAAATAGTTGGCATTGGGAGCGCCTACGCCTATGCCGCCGATTTCACCTTTCATACCGTTCTGTTCGATTGTTTGCATGAGAGCGGCGTGCAGGTCGTCGATGAAGTCGGTTACTTCGGGGTGTCCGCCCGTCTTTATGGCATTGCGTGCCAAAACGTTTCCTCGCGAATCGACGATACCTATTTGGGTATTGGTGCCTCCTATATCGATTCCTACTACATAAGGTTTCATGGTTTGTGTTTTTAAGGTTTGAGAAACAAATATATGTATTCTTTTTCGGAATCTGTTTCGTTTCATCGAAAATTTTTGCGTCTGCCGGATAAAAGAGAATGCGCGGCGGAAAATTTCCGTCGCGCATTCTCTTTGTAGCGAAGCCGGGAATCGAACCCGGGTCTCATCCGTGAGAGGGATACGTGCTAGGCCACTACACTACATCGCCTTTTTGCGTGTTGCAAAAGTAGCGATTTTGCATATACGGCAAAGCGTTTTCACATATTTTAATATTTTTGTAGTACATTTCTTCGCCCAAGCAAAGGAGATGTTTTTCGCGCAGCTGGAAAGCGCGTTGAAGAGTATTACCGCCGATAAGCGCTATTCTTACGAGCCGACGCTTTCGAACAACAAAAGTTCGGTATATTCTTACGACGGCAAAAAAATAGAACTTTCGTCCGATTACAAGAAGATGGCGAAATGGTCGGGCGGAAACGATGCCGCCAAACAGCGCTTTTACGAAATAAACATCGACGACGTTTTGCCTTAACCGGCAGTTTTGTTTCTCCGACGGTCGGCATCATTCCGGCAGGGAGAAAAGCCGGCAGGCGTTTGCATAGGTTATCGCTTCGAGTTCGGGCAGCGGAATGTTTCGCTGTGCCGCGATGTATTCGGCGGTATGCCGCACGAAAGCCGGTTCGTTGCGTTTTCCCCGATGAGGTACGGGCGCGAGATAGGGTGCATCGGTTTCGAGTACCAGCCGGTCGAGAGGAATGGCGGATACGGTATCGCGCAGGGAGCTGTTTTTGAACGTGGCGATACCATTGACGCCGATGAAGAAATCGCCCGTATCGGCAACGATTTGCAGGTCGGCGGGAGAGCCGCCGAAGCTGTGGAACACCCCGTGCGGGGCGAGTGCCGAGAGTTTGCGCAACACGGTGATTATGGGCTCGAATGCCTCCCGACAGTGAATGATGACGGGCAGGTTGAGTTCGGCGGCCCAGCGCACCTGCGTCTCGAAAGCGTCGAGCTGCTGTGCGAGAAAAGATTTATCCCAATACAGGTCTATTCCTATTTCCCCGATAGCGTAATATGTGCCGGCATCGAGTTGGGCTGCCGTGCGGTCGAGGTCTTGCCTATAATTCTCGGTTACGGAAGTGGGGTGCAGCCCCATGGCGGCGATGCACGTGTCGGGGTATGCCGCAAGAGTGGCGTGCAGGGCGTCGATGGTGGAAACATCGACGTTAGGCAGCATCATGCGGCGCACACCGTTTTCGGCAGCCCGTTGCACGACGGTGTCGCGGTCGTTGTCGAACTCCGGCAGATAGATATGAGTGTGCGTGTCGAACAGCATGGCGGGTCGTCGAAAATCAAACGTTGCGCTCCATCAGCGATGCCGCCAGCTCCCGCAGCGGCTTGGTGCGTCCGGCATCGACCGTGAGGGTGTCGAGCTGCCGCATGGCTTTTGCATAGTACTCCTCGATTTTGTCGAGACATAGGCGGTCTATACTCAACCGGTTGTAAAGCGCCGTAACGGCAGCGATTTTTTCTGCCGGCCGGCAGTCGGTCGCCCCTAGCCAGAATGCCAGTTCTTTCCGGTCGCTTCCCTGCGCCAGCCGTTGGGCGTTGATGAGCATATAGGTCTTTTTATTGTTGAGAATGTCGCCGCCGATGTTTTTCCCGAAAACCTGCGGGTCGCCGTACACATCGAGGTAGTCGTCGCGCAGTTGGAATGCCAGCCCGATGTTCACGCCGAAGTCGTAGATGCGGTCGGCATCGGCAGCCGCAGCGCCGGCGATTATTGCGCCTGTTTTCAGGGCGCAGCCCAGAAGCACGGCGGTTTTCAGCCGTATCATTTCG
This sequence comes from uncultured Bacteroidales bacterium, assembly GCA_947589325.1. Classification (GTDB taxonomy): domain Bacteria; phylum Bacteroidota; class Bacteroidia; order Bacteroidales; family UBA11471; genus Caccoplasma. Next base: position 2,823 of record CANQAM010000056.1, read on the forward strand.
AGGTATTCGTTTTCCTGCACGTCGTCTCGCGATTCGAAGTCCATATCGTACTGCTGCCCTTCGCATATTTCGAGGGCGGTTTTCAGGTAGATGCCGCACACGGCGGAGCGCGCCGGTTCGGGCGATTTCAGAATATACATATACGACAGAATCTGCATGGCGTCGCCGGAGAGTATCGCCGTATTTTCGTTCCATTTGAGGTGGACGGTCGGTTTTCCGCGCCGCATATCGGCTTTGTCCATCACGTCGTCGTGGAGCAATGTGAAATTGTGGAATATTTCGAGACCCGTCGCCGCGTCGAGAGCCGACCGGTAATCGCCGCCGAAAAGTTCGCAAGCCATAAGCGTCAGCACGGGGCGTATCCGTTTGCCGCCGAGAGAGAGCTCGTAGCCAATCGGTTCGTAGAGGCCGGCAGGTGCCGAAGGGTACGCGATGTTCTCGACAGCGTGTTGTACTTCTTTTAACAATTCTTGAAAGGTGTGCATATCGACCGTTGTTTTTTGCAAAATTCGTTTGCCCAAAAGTACGCTTTTTCTTTCACATTTGCCGGACAGAACGGTGAAAAATAAAGCAAAAACATCGGTACGGTATACTTCCGAAAGGAATTTCCCGTTATAACAGAAAAAGATTATGTACCTTTACGCCCTATGTTCCGGTGTAACCTTGTAACGATATTGCGGACGTTTGCAGCCTGTTTTTTTTTGACGGCGACCCTTTTCCGGCTTGAAGCACAAGACGGAAAGACGTCGTTCGACGTGCTCGATCTGCCGGTATCGTCGCATATCAACGCCCTCGGCGGAAACAATATTTCCATTATCGAAGAAGACGTTACGGTAATGTATCACAATCCGGCGCTGCTGGGACAGGAAATGAATATGCAGTTTGCCGCCAATTACATGCGCTATGTAGCCGGTATCAATCTCGGCGGCGTGTCTTACGCACAGGCGGTGCGCCGGCACGGCACATGGGCGGCAGGATTGCAGTATGCCGGCTACGGGTCGATGCGGCAGGCCGACGCCACCGGTGTGGTTACAGGTACTTTCTCTCCGAAAGACCTCTTGATAAGCGGGCTTTATTCCCACGACATCACCTCGTCGCTGCGTGGCGGCATACACGCCAAACTGCTCTATTCTTCTTACGAAAGTTATTCGGCGCTGGCGCTCTTTTTCGATTTGGGAATCAATTATTATAACATCGACAGAGACCTTTCCCTGTCGGTGGTGTTCAAAAATTTGGGTGGACAGATAAAAAAATACGATACACAAAATATTGCCATGCCATGGGACATACAGCTCGGCTTGTCGAAAACTCTGCGCCATATCCCGCTTCGTTTTTCCATGACCATACAGCATTTGACGAAATGGCATCTGCCCTTTGAAAAAGTCGAGCACGACACCGGAGAGTTGAAAGTGCAAGACAGTTTCTTTTCCAATCTTTTCCGCCATTTGGCATTCGGGCTCGATTACATACCGAATCGGAATTTCTATTTGGCACTGGGCTACGACTGCAAGCGCAAGGGCGACATGGCGGCAGCCGGTCGTCGCATATTTTCGGGCGTTACCGTCGGAGCCGGCATACGGGTAAAGATGTTCGGTATCGACGTGTCGATGGCACAGCACCATTCCAACGGGTTCACTTTCATGGCGAACTTGTCGATGAACATATCGCAATTCTTACATTAATATAATATAGTATTATGCAACCACGAAAAATAGTCATTGCCATAGACGGCTACGCCTCTTGCGGCAAAAGCACGATGGCGAAGGAGCTGGCTCGGAAAATCGGCTATATCTATATCGACAGCGGGGCGATGTATCGCGCCGTTACCCTTTATTGCCTGCGCAACAATCTTTTCGACGGCGATACGCTGCGCACGGACGATTTACGCCAACGCCTCGACGAAATAAAAGTTTCTTTTGTCCTCAATCGCGAAACCGGCCGTCCTGAAACGCTGCTCAACGGCGAAAACGTGGAGCGGGAAATCCGCACGCTGGCTGTTTCGGAAAAGGTGAGCATCGTGGCGGCAGTCGGTTTTGTGCGTCGCAAACTCGTGGCATTGCAGCAGGCGCTGGGCAAAAACAAAGGCATTGTCATGGACGGACGCGACATCGGAACAGTCGTTTTTCCGGACGCGGAACTGAAAATATTTCTTACCGCCGCGCCCGAAGTGCGTGCCCGCCGCCGCCTTGCCGAGATGCAAGCCAAAGGGCAGACGGCATCGTATGAGGAGATATTGCACAACGTCGAAGAGCGCGACCGCATAGACGAGACCCGTGAAGTTGATCCGCTGCGGAGAGCCGATGACGCCCTTTTGCTCGATAATTCAGACCTCACGTTGGCGCAGCAGGACGAATGGCTGATGACGCAATATCGCCGGGCAGCCGGCATAGAATAAAGGAGTATGGCACAGGTAGAAATCGACGAAAATTCGGGCTTTTGCTTCGGTGTGGTCAATGCCATACGCAAAGCCGAAGAAGAGTTGGAAAAGACGGGGCGCCTTTACTGTCTGGGCGACATTGTGCACAACAACAGCGAAGTAGCCCGCTTGCAGCAAAAGGGATTGATTACGATCGACCATGACGAATTTGCCCGCCTGCACGATGTAAAAGTGCTTTTGCGGGCACATGGCGAGCCGCCCGAAACATACCGCATTGCCCGTGAAAACCGCATCGAAATCATCGATGCCACCTGTCCGGTGGTGTTGCAGTTGCAGCGAAAAATAAAACAGGCATACGAAAATTCCGACCCCGACCGCACCCAAATCGTCATTTACGGAAAACGCGGTCATGCCGAAGTAAACGGACTTGTGGGACAGACCGATGGCCACGCCGTCGTCATCGAAGGCACCGGCGATTTCGACCGCCTCGATTTTTCCAAAAACATCTGCCTCTATTCGCAGACGACCAAGTCGGTCGAAGGGCTGCAACACGTTGTCGATGAGATTACGCGGCGGCGGGGCGGCACGGCTCCGGAATATCACGACACCATTTGCCGGCAGGTCGCCAACCGCATTCCCGATATACGCCGCTTTGCCCGCCGGCACGACCTCGTGCTTTTTGTGTGCGGACGCAAGTCGTCGAACGGAAAAGTGCTTTACGAGGAGTGCCTTCGCGAAAATCCCGATACCCGTTTCATCAGCGATGTGTCGGAAATAGATACCGCGTGGCTCGAAGGCCGCCGCAGCATCGGAATATGCGGCGCTACCTCCACGCCGAAGTGGCTCATGGAGGCCGTTGCCCGTTACGTAACCGATTATTTGGATAAAAAATAGTCCCTTCCCCGTTTTTGCCTCCGAATTTTTTTGAAATATAATCGGCTTAAAATCAACAGCAACAAATAAGCCGTGAAATTTTTTTTGAAAAACTGTTGAAAAAATTTGGATTAAGGGAGAAAAAGGTATTAAATTTGCAGCCGCTTTCGGAAGGGAGCGAGTCGGACATTGAGAAGAATGAAGACAAA
>CANQAM010000057.1 GCA_947589325.1 uncultured Bacteroidales bacterium
GCGAAAATCGATTTGCCGCAAAAAGACGAGCCGTTTTTGCGGGAGCGCATTCTCGAAATGTATGCCAATCCGGTACGGAATTTCTTGAAAGCAAAAGCCTTGTAGTCGCCTCCGGAGATATAGAGAACTTCTTGATTTTTTGAAATAAACAAAAATTAACTCATTTATCGGGTTTTTGTTATTGATAATTTTTATCTTTGCCGAAAAATAAAATTATGAAAAAGATTGTTTGGACGGCAGGGATTGTCGGTCTGTTTTTTGTGGCTTGCGATGACGCTCCGCATTATCCGGAGCCATCAGGAACCTTTCCGGATTCGTTGTCTGTGACGAAAAATAATTGTTTGATAAATGCTTGTGGATATAGTGTAACCGATAATCAATATTTTTTTTCGGGACTTCATAATCGATAATGGCGATCAAAAAGCACCTGTTTTTAGAAAAATAATCTAACAAATGTGTATAGTTGAATTTTAATTCTTATCTTTGCACCAAAAATTAAAAACAAGAAAAAATGAAAAAAATCAATTTGCTTTTCGTGTTGGCAGGAATGTTCGCATTCTCTGCTTGTGATGATGATTCGGACAAGGCGACGCCTGTCGATCCGGAGGTTTCCGCTTTGTCGGGACTGTGGAATCTTTCTTTGCAAGTGCCAGAAGTACAGCTTATTGTTGAAGAAGATGAGTGGTTTGGTCCTGAATATGCCGAAGAACCGTATGTCAATCCGTATCCTTCTATCCGTCTGACTTGGACAGCTATAGACGCAGAGAAGACTCCGAATGCCAATACGCTATCTCGGATTGCGACCAACCTGTTGTCGAAATTGCTGCCGGAGGTCGTTCATTCGGTTTCGCTTTCGGAGAACGGAGAACTGACCGCCGAGTATTATTCTTCGCCCATTTTCAATCCGCAGTGGGATAATGAATCTCAAGGTTTTGTGGAACTTCCGGAGGAAGTAGTTATGAGCACATGGTTTTTAACTGGTATGGCGTCGCCGTGGAGTATCGATAGCGCAAAAGTGGCGGAGGCTCCGAATGTCGAATACCCGCTTTATCAGCGCACGTGGGTGAAAGCACCTTCCGGGTTGGTATCGTGGTCGCTGAAAGACGATATGGTCAATTTGAAACTCGATAAGGAAGCTATTAAGGCACAGATTTCCGCAAGTGGCAGCACGGTTTCGTTTGATGCCCTCATCGAGATGATAGGCGGTTTTTTGGGTGAAGATGGTAGCGATAAATTGAACGCTCTGCTCGAAAACGGTATTCCCTTGAAATATAAGATAGAGAACGACGTGCTTACGTTGTACATCGACAAGGCAATGGCTGCACCTTATATGGCTGCGCTCCTGCCGAATCTGCCCGGTCTTTGGAGCTTGGTGATGGGCGCCGTTCCGGAGAATATGGCGCCTATGGTGAATATGTTGCTTCCAATGCTTGGTTTGGAAAAAATAGAAGACCTGCAAACGATTTGGGAAACGAATACCGACAAGTTTGAAATCGCGCTTCATTTCAAACGTCCGTAACGGAAAATCATCGATAATCGGCAATAAAAAAGGGGACATTCGTATGCCTCCTTTTTTATTGAATAAACCTCGTTTGTTTTTACCACAAGGCGATTTTTCCGGCTACACCCAAGTCGAGGGTAGCCGTAGCTATGCCCAATGCCTTGAATACGCGGCTCATTGTCGGAATGCTTATGCTGTATCCTCTCTCCATGCGGGATATTTGCGCTTTTTGTACGCCGATTTTTTCGCCCAACTCTTTCTGCGTCAGGTTCTGTTGCAGCCGCACGGCTTTTATCGCTTCTCCTATGCGGTATGCGTGCAATGCCTCTTCGACTTTGCGCTCGTGTTCGTCTCTTTCAGGCGTTCCAATTTTGCCCAGAAGTTCGTCTTTAACCTCCTCTAAGGAATAGAGCTTCAATTGTCCTATCTGTTCCATATTTTATGATATTTTGTTTCAAAATATTGTTTCATTATAACCTCAGCCTTTGTTATTTCTTTTTGGGGCGTTTTTTGCGATTTCTTGATTATCCCGTGAGTTGCAATGACTAATGTTTGTTCGACCGTGTCCCAAAAAGCAAACAAACGGTATGCTTTTCCATTGTAGAGCGTGCGAAATTCCCATATATCAGAATTTTCTAACTTCTTAAAGAGTTCGCTATTCTTTTCTCCGCCGGCTACTCTGTCGATATTGTACAACATCTTTTTGTAGGCTTGTACCGATAAACTTTGAAGAAAGATTTTTGCGTCCTCTAATAATTTGAGTTGAAATGCTGCCATTTTTTGTTTTAATGTTTCCGCAAATATAACGGGAAGTTTCTGATTTACGAAACTTTTTAATAATTTTTATAAGGAAGACTTTTTCAAAGCGTTTTCCTTTTACTCTGTTTGATGATTCGGTGAATAATGCAAAAGCGTTGATAATCAACAATGATTATCAACGCTTTTTGATTTTGTCGGGGTGACTGGATTCGAACCAGCGACCACACGCCCCCCAGACGTGTACTCTAACCGGACTGAGCTACGCCCCGATTTTCGCGGCAAAGGTAATGATTCTTTTAGAACGCGCAAATGATTTTCACATATTTTTGTCGGGAAATTTTTCCCTGAAATAAAAATTTAGCCCAGCATCACGTCTAACGCCATCATCAGTACGAAGCCGACGGCAAATCCGACGGTCGCAAGGTTGGAGTGCGCTCCTTGTGAACCTTCCGGTATGAGTTCTTCGACGACGACGTAGAGCATGGCGCCGGCAGCGAAAGCCAGCAGAAACGGTAGTACAGGCAGGATATAGGCGGTGAGCAGAAAGGTGGCGACTGCGCCGACCGGCTCTACTAATCCGCTCAACGCGCCGATAGCGAACGAGCGCATTTTGCCGTTGCCTTCGGTGTGCAGCGGCATGGAGATGATTGCGCCTTCGGGGACATTCTGTATGGCGATGCCTATGGCGAGGGCTATGGCGCTTGCCATTGCCGTGCCGCCGCCGTTGGTTACGCTTGCCATGACGGCGCCGACTGCCATGCCTTCGGGCAGGTTGTGCAGGGTTACCGCCAGCGTGAGCATTTTGGTGCGCGACAGTTTGCTGTGCAGCCCTTCGGGTGTCTGGCTGTCGAGGTGCAGGTGCGGCACCACTTTGTCCAGCGTCCATAGAAACGCCATGCCGAACAGGAATCCGACGACAGCCGGCATCACCGCCCATTTCCCGAGATATTCGCTCATGTCGATGCCGGGTATGAGCAGCGACCACACCGAAGCTGCCACCATGACGCCGGAGGCAAATCCCAACATCAGTTTTTGTGCCTGCGTCGGGAGTTCGTTTTTTAATAGGAATACGCAAGCCGCACCGGCGGCGGTTCCTATAAAGGGTAATGAAAAGCCGAGAATCAGTCCGTTCATACGTTTTTTATATTACAACAATTGCAGGGGAAAAGGGATTTTTACGGGGCGATTATCGCAGTATGCCGATTTCAGAAAGCCATTTTTCGGCGAGCGAAGTCCACTCGTTCGTCGTGCCCGGATTGTTGCGCAGGGCGATGCTGTGTCCGCCCGACGGGAAAATGTGCAGCGACGCGCCTTTGATGTCGTGCCGCTTCAATGCCTCGAAAAGGGCGAGGCTGTTGAGGCACGGCACGGCGGGGTCGTCGGTGGCGTGTACGATGAACATGGGCGGGGTGGCTGCCGATACCTGTTTGTCGCAGGAGAATTTCTCGCGCAGAGCCGGCGAGTCGTATTTCCCGAGCAGGTTTTGCCGGCTGCCTTTATGGGCGATTTCGCCCATAGAGACGACGGGTGAAACGAGTATGGCGAAGTCGGGCATGAACGGCTGCCGGTCGAGCGAGTCGCCCGCTTGGCTCCAATCGTCGGTTATCGTGGCGGCGCAAGTCGAGAGGTGCGCTCCTGCCGACGAACCCATTACGCCCACCCGCTGCGGGTCGATGCCCCACGCTGCGGCATGGGCGCGTATATGGCGTATGGCGCGCTGCATATCTTGCAACGGGGCTTTGTAACAGACTTCGACGTCGGGCGACTGCGGCAGGCGGTGTTGCAGCACGAAAGCGTGAATGCCTATGGTGTTAAACCATTTTGCCAAAGAAAATCCGCTTATTTGATATGCCAAGCGGGCATATCCGCCGCCCGGTACGATGACTACGGCGGCGCCTTTGTTTTCGGCGTCGGAGGGGGCGAACCAATAGACGCCGGGCGTGCCCACTTGGTAAATGCGCTCGTTGGCGATGCTGTCTTTCAGTGCGATGCCTTTGCTGTTGGGCATTTTTCCCGCCTCCCAGAGGGGTATGAACGTCTGGGCTTGCAGCGGATATATTGCCGCCCATAGCACGACGAGGAGGAATGATGCTTTTTTCATGATGCCGATTATATTGTCGTTATCCTGTTTGCAAATATACGAATATTTGCGGCAAAGATTTCCGCGCGCTACTTTTTTGAAAAACGAAAGACGGGCTATGGCGTACCATAGCCCGTCTGTACTCGAAGCGGGACTCGAACCCGCACAGCCGCAATGGCCAAAGGATTTTAAGTCCTTCGTGTCTACCATTCCACCATTCGAGCCTCCTTGCGGAAACCGGAATTTCAGCCGGCATGAAGCCGCTGCCGACGTGTCGGTCGGCTTGCCACTTCGGCGGCAAAGATAGCATTTATTCGTTAAAAGAACAATTATTTTGCGACCAAGATTTCGCTTTTGTTGCGAGGTCGGGCGCAGGACGGCAGTAGAGGCGTCAGCGGTCGAAGCGGCGACACATCGCCGAAATGACGTCGTGGGCGGTTTGGTCGTAGGTGCAGGGCACGACGGAGGCGTATCCTTCTGCCAAGAAATATTCGTCGGTGTCGCGGGCATCGGGCTCTTCATTGACGAAAAATCCCGCCAGCCGGTAGTCGGTCGATCCGTTGGGGGCGGGGTGCGCGGTGTATTCTTCGCTCCAATGTCCGCGAGCCTGCCGGCACACCCGTATGCCGCGTGCGGGGGCGACGGGAATATTCACGTTGAGACACACTTTCGGGGGCAGTCCGTCCGCAAGAACGTTCCGACATATTTCCCGGACGATTTCGCGGGAGGGTGCGAAGTCGGCATCGGCGTCGTGCGAACAGAGGGAGAAGCCTATCGAAGGCACGCCTACTACGCAGCCTTCGAGCACGGCACCCATCGTGCCGGAGTAGAGTATGCTTATAGCGGCGTTGTGCCCGTGGTTGATGCCCGAGAGTATCAGGTCGGGGCGGAAGTCGCGGAAACAGTGCAGGGCGAGTTTTATGCAATCGACGGGCGTGCCGTTGCACGAATAGAAATCGATGCCGCCGCGCGAGGGCTGTGGGGTGAGCCGCAGCGGCACGTTCACCGTGATGGCGCCCGACTGTCCCGAGCGGGCGGAGTCGGGGGCTACGACCCGCACTTCGCCGAAGTCGGCGACGAAATCGGCGAGGTGTTGCAGTCCCTTGGCGGCGATGCCGTCGTCGTTGGTGATGAGTATGCGGGGGCGGTGTGTTGCGGGCGGTGTCGTATTTTCCATTGCGTTTTTTTGTTTCGTCGCCAAAAGTAGAAAATTTTTCGTTTCGTCGCAACCCTGCGCCGATTTTGCGGACGGAGATCCTAAATTTGAATATGGGAAATAATCGGGTTTATTTCTTTTAATTGCGGATTAGAAATCAACTGTTTGATTTTCAGCGTAAATTCGTTCGCTCGATTTTGTGATACGATTGCAAGAATATTGCGTATTAAGAGAAGCCCGCCTGTGATATTGTGCCGATGATCTCCTCTTATTTCTTTGAATGGACCTGCTTTTATGGATTTTGGAAAATGAATATCGAAAAGATTATGTCCATGTGCACAGCTATTGCGAATAACTCGAATAATTTGCATTTGATTTTCAAAGACTTCAAGATTCGTTATGTTATAAGTGAGAGCTATTTTATAACGCAACTCCTCTTTTTTTAGATTTTCAAAAAGAAAAAGCATATCTCCAAAAGTCATATATTCCAAAGTTTTCCATGCCGGGGCATATTTATCGGTTGAGTATTTTTTATGATGTTGTTTAATTGCTTCGTTTTTACGAATATTGCTGTAGCAGGTCGGGAGATATTCGATGAAATGGTCGTTTATTACCCGGGAATCGGCGAACCATGTGGGATTGTTTTTGTAAAAATTTGAAACGTAATAGATAATCTTTGTGCTGTTCAGTCAAGATAGAAGTGCAACAAAAGGAGATAGAAAATATCTGTTCCACATCTTGCAGCAAAGCAGAAAAGA
>CANQAM010000058.1 GCA_947589325.1 uncultured Bacteroidales bacterium
TTCCGAAAGCGGCTGCAAATTTAATACCTTTTTCTCCCTTACTCCAAATTTTTTATCACTTTTTTTCGAGATTTTTTTCGCTTTATTTCGTATCGCTCTCGATACAAGCGTTTTGGAGGTTTCTTTTTTCGGTATTTCTCTTGTATTAGGGGCTTTCCGAAAAGTGGGAAAGGGTTACAAAGATATGTTTCTTTTTTCGTTCTATCAAATTTTATTCAATGTTTTACAACATAAGAATAAGATTCAAAGAGAGAAAAAAAGCAGGAAGTCTTGCAACATGGCTTCCTATATTTTTGAGAGCCGCAAGCCGGAATCGAACCGGCGACCTTTTCATTACGAGTGAAACGCTCTACCGACTGAGCTATTGCGGCATTTCTCCAAAAGCGACGCAAAGGTAATGTTTTTCTTCGGATTTTTACAACAATGATGTCAAAATATTTTTATTTTTCCGATATTCATTCGGTATCGTGTTGTTTATCAGAGAAGAAAATCATTTTTTATTTTTATAGGAATCTGTTTTTCTCCTTTTCATTGTATCGTCAATATACTTTCGTACTATATGCGACGGTTATTTTTATATTGGATTTGTCTATTTCGGCGTACGTAAGATTGCCCAGATAGGGTACGATGGAGGTTTCTGTCCCGTACGCCGATGTAGAGGTAAGAAGCGATACGGGGACGAGTATCATCTCGGAATCGTAATTGTTGCCGGGGTGCGGTTTGAGTGCTCCGTCCGGTTCTAAAATGGAATTGGGATCGTGTTGAAATATATTAATAATGTAATCTTGCAGACCGATAAAAGAGTAGCTGTTTGTTACGGAATCGTATGCTGCGGTGAAATAGTTGCGATTGTCGTTAAGCAGGCGCTCGACAAAAAAACGGTCTTTGTTCATCGGTATCGTTTCTCCTGACGAGGTGGTTGCATTTCCCCCTTTCCGCATGAGCAGAAGATAAGGGGGCGGAATGATGCCAAGCGCTTTCAGCGATGCGGGCATCGGTTTCAGCGGCACGGTCATGTTTACGATATTGAGTACACCGACCGTATCGGTTGAATTGAGGCTGCGCGCCTTATTGAATCGACTTATAATGGTATCGAGGGGAATAGTTATTTGGGCATCGTACATCTGCGGCGATTGTATAATGGCAGCCCCTTGTGCCCGCAGAGCATCGACAACCGAAGCGGAATGTGCTTCGATGCGGTTTATGATGGGGGCTTCGTACGAAGACATGAGATAGGGAGTTTTCGTATTCGTTATGTAAAACGCGCTGTTCGGGTCGGAGGCATCGACCCGGCGCAAGGCGCCTTCGCTGTTGTAAGCGTAGCTGCGGTGATAGACGACTACGGCAGTAGATATAATGTAAAGCAGGGTTCCCCGTCCGAAAGTGTTTGTTATATAAACGCCTTTGAAAAGTTCGTTTATGCGGTCGGAGGTAAGATAGCCTGCATTATCGACGTAAAGGTCGTAAAATTTTCGCGCCCATTCCTGTTTTTCAGTGGCCGTCGTACCGAAAGCGAGTTTTATCGTCCGATAACCGTTTTCATCGAGGAGGGAATCGGGATAGGATTGAGTGGAAGCGATGTAGAAAGCCGAGCCCAGTTTGTCGGATTCGGAGTAGTAGTCGGCGGGGTCGAGATTGCTGTATATGGGGGTACGCACATCTCCGATTTCGCGCAACAGCCGATTGAGCTTGTAAGCGGTAAGCTGCATCGGGGCTAACGAATCGCCCAAGAAGCTGTTGTATTGGAAAGTTATTTCCAGCCCGACAGAATCGACCATATCGGGTTTTACCAAAACCGTATCGAAATCAGCCACCGGATAGAACTGACTCAGATAGTCGGCTTTTACGTTACCGTAATCGGGTATGTCGAGTTGTCCCAACATCTGTATAATGGTGCGGTTCGGGAGGGAATCGACTTGTACAACGGAAACGGAATCGCTGTTCTGTGTATATACGTATGAGGAATCTATCGTGATGGAGACGTAGGTCGTGTCTATGGAGAATCCTATCGAAGCCGAGTCATCGTTACAAGCGTATGCGAGGGCTGCGAATAAAAAAGGTATCAGCCATTTACTTTTCATTGCAGGAATCATTCTCGGGCTTTGCTCAAAACTTCGTCATAAAATTTATTGTAAGCGTCGATATAGGTTTCGGCAGGGTGGTACGGCAAGAACGGTTTGCCCGACTCCGATGCGGCGGCGGCAACCCTAGCGTCGATTTGCGGAGAGGCTTGTATCACGCCGTCGGAATAACGAATAGCCAACTGCGAGAGGGTGGCGAAATCGACCCGTGCGTCCAATCCGAATCCGAGGTCTTTCTCCTGTATGTTTTCCCACAAGACTTTGGAGGGGAAAGTTTCGGGGAAAGGTGTGTCAAAGTGGTTTTCGTATATGGAATAGATGACTTTGGCATCGCGGAACGAGGGGTCTTCGGCATAGGCTTTCTTGATATAAAGAGGCGCCAATGCGGTGAACCACCCATGACAGTGTATGAGGTCGGGAACCCAACGCAATTTTTTTACCGTTTCCATGACACCGCGCACAAAGAATATGGCGCGCTCGTCGTTGTCGTCGAAATCTTTGTTTTCGTCATCGACAAGGATATTCCGACGCTGGAAATAGTCATCGTTGTCGATGAAATAGACCTGCATGCGGGCAGGCTGTATGGAGGCGACCTTGATAATCAATGGGTGGTCGGTGTCGTCGATAATGAGATTCATGCCCGATAGGCGTATCACTTCGTGCAACTGATTGCGCCGCTCGTTTATGTTCCCGTACTTAGGCATAAAAGCCCGTATTTCTTTTCCCCTCTCCTGTATGCCTTGTGGCAGATTTCTGCAAATCGTCGCAATTTCCGAATCGGGAAGATACGGAGTCATTTCTTGTGAAATGTAGAGAACTTTCTTGACCTCCATGCTATGTATATAAAGATTTCGGCTACAAAGATACTAAAATTTTTCTTGGTATACCATATCATTGTCTTGTATATTAACAGTTTTTTTGTATTTTGGAAAAGGGAAGGCATTTTTTTGCCGGCACTTTAATTTTGAAAAATCCGAAAAAAACTTCTTATTTCGGGTTTTATTTACTTCTTTTGCACCGTTTTTCAATGTGTATCATGGAGATTATTTCAAAAACATCTGATTTACAAGCGCGTATTTCTGCATATCGGAAAGAGGGCAAACAAATAGGATTAGTGCCCACGATGGGTGCGCTGCACGACGGGCATCTGGCATTGGTGCGCCGCTGCGTGGCCGAAAACGGCTGTTGCGTGGTGAGCGTATTCGTGAACCCCACCCAGTTCAACGACAAAAACGACCTGCTGCACTACCCGCGCACACCTGAAGCCGACTGCGCGCTGCTCGAAAAGGCGGGCTGCCACATCGTGTTCATGCCCTCCGTCGAGGAGATGTATCCGCAGGAAGATACGCGCGTCTTCAATTTAGGAGCGGTTGCCGAAGTCATGGAGGGGAAATACCGTCCGGGGCACTTCAACGGCGTAGCCCAAATCGTGAGCAAACTGTTTGCCGCCGTAACGCCCGACCGCGCTTACTTCGGTGAAAAGGATTTCCAACAGATTGCTGTCATCAGAGAGATGAACCGACAGCTGAAATTTCCGACGGAAATCATCGCCTGCCCTATCGTGCGCGAAGCCGACGGCATGGCATTGAGCAGCCGCAACCGGCGTCTTACGCCCGAACAGCGAAAAAATGCGGTAAATATTTCCCAAACTCTTTTCAAAAGTCTTACCTTTGCCGAGCAACATTCGGTAGCCGAAACCATCGCTTTCGTTACCGAAAGCCTGAACCGCATACCCGAAATGAGAGTGGAATACTACGAAATCGTGGACGGCAACACGCTGCAACCTATTGCGTCGTGGAGCGATGCCGACTATATCGTGGGGTGCATTACCGTGTATTGCGGTGAGGTGCGGCTCATCGACAATGTGGCTTATCGAAAATAAAAAACGGAAGGAATCTATGCTGTTAGAGGTATTGAAATCGAAAATCCATCGGGTTACCGTTACGCAAGCCGACTTGAATTATATCGGCAGCATCACCCTCGACGAGGACTTAATGGAGGCTGCCGGCATCATCGAGGGCGAGCGCGTGCATATCGTGAACAACAACAACGGTGAACGCTTCTCGACTTACGTCATTAAGGGCGAGCGCGGCTCGGGAACGGTGTGCCTCAACGGCGCCGCCGCCCGCAAAGTGCAGCCGGGCGACATCGTCATCATCATGGCATACGCGCTGATGGAGGCGGAAGAGGCGCGGACGTTCAAGCCGGCAATCGTCTTTCCCGACACGCAGACCAACCGATTGATACACAAATAACACACTCTTCGGAAATGTCGTTTCCCAATATCAGGCAAACGACAATCCGACCTTTCCCGAAGCGCAAGTCTTCGGTTTTTTCGGTTATTAAGGAATTTAAGTCGAATACTATATGTTTGAAAATTTAAGCGAGAAACTCGAACGGTCGTTCAAGGTGCTGAAAGGCGAAGGACGCATCACCGAAATCAATGTGGCCGAAACGCTGAAAGAGGTGCGCAAAGCCTTGCTCGATGCCGACGTCAATTACAAGGTGGCGAAACAGTTTACCGACACGGTGAAGGAGAAAGCGCTGGGCATGAACGTGCTTACTGCCGTAAAGCCCGGACAGCTCATGGTGAAAATCGTACACGACGAACTCGCCGAACTGATGGGCGGAAAGGCTGCCGACATCGAAACGAACGGCGCTCCTGCCATCATACTCATGGCCGGTCTGCAAGGCTCGGGTAAAACCACTTTCTCCGGAAAACTGGCGCAGATGCTCCGCAGCAAACGCGCCAAACGTCCGCTCCTCGCGGCTTGCGACGTGTACCGGCCTGCGGCTGTCGAACAGCTGCGGGTGCTTGGCGAGCAAATAAATGTGCCCGTATATTCCGAACCCGACTGCAAAAATCCGGTGCAAATCGCAGAAAATGCCATAAAGGAGGCACGCCGGCAGAACCTCGACCTCGTAATCATCGATACCGCCGGCCGCCTTGCCGTCGATGAAGAGATGATGGACGAAATCGAACGGCTGAAAAAAGCGGTGCGCCCGCAAGAAATTCTGTTCGTGGTCGATGCCATGACGGGACAAGACGCCGTGAATACCGCCAAAGCCTTCAACGACAGGCTCGACTTCACCGGCGTGATACTGACCAAACTCGACGGCGATACGCGCGGCGGTGCGGCACTCTCTATCCGCACGGTGGTGAACAAGCCTATCAAATTCGTGGGTACGGGCGAAAAAATGGAGGCGCTCGACGTGTTCCACCCCGAACGTATGGCAGACCGTATTCTCGGTATGGGCGACATCGTTTCGCTCGTGGAACGCGCACAAGAACAGTACGACGAAAACGAAGCCCGCCGCCTGCAAAAGAAAATCGCGAAAAACCAATTCGACTTCAACGATTTCATCGCCCAGATACAGCAGGTGAAGAAAATGGGCAACCTCAAAGATCTGGCATCGATGATTCCGGGCGTGGGAAAAGCCATTAAAGACATCGATATCGACGACGATGCCTTCAAGAGCGTCGAAGCTATCATTCAATCCATGACGCCGCACGAGCGGTCGCACCCCGAAGTGCTCAACAGCAGCCGGCGCCAACGCATCGCCAAAGGCAGCGGCACGTCGATACAGGAGGTGAACCGCCTTATCAAGCAATTCGACGATATGCGCAAAATGATGCGCATGATGACACAGAGCAAAAATCCCGCCCGCATGATGAACCAATTCAAACGCAAATAATTATGACTCTTATCGACGGAAAGGCTGTTGCCGACCAAATAAAACAGGAAATTGCCGAAGAAGTGGCTGCCATACGCGCAGCGGGCGGAAAGATTCCTCACCTCGCCGCCATATTAGTGGGACACGACGGAGG
>CANQAM010000059.1 GCA_947589325.1 uncultured Bacteroidales bacterium
TCGTGCTGGTGCTACGGTGCCGAAACGATGGATATGAACCCCTATTACCCGAAAGCCGTATGGGGATTCAACGGAACGGAACGCCCTGGCGCCGTATATCTGGCTGCCGTATTGGCAGGGCACGCCCAAAAGGGTCTCCCCGCTTTCGGCATATACGGACACGACGTGCAAGACCTCGACGACAATACGATACCCGCCGATGTGGCCGAAAAGATTTTGCGTTTCGCCCGCGCCGCACAGGCGGTGGCCACCATGCGCGGGAAATCGTACCTCTCCATGGGCAGCGTTTCTATGGGTATAGCCGGCTCTATCGTCAATCCCGATTTCTTTCAGGAATATCTGGGTATGCGCAACGAGTCGATAGACCTTACCGAAATTCTGCGCCGTATGCAGGAAGGTATCTACGACAAAGACGAATATGCCAAAGCAATGGCTTGGACGGAAAAATATTGCAAGGTGAACGAGGGCAAAGACTTCAACGTTCCCGCCAAAACGAAAAGCCGTGCCGAAAAAGACAAGGATTGGGATTTCATCGTGAAGATGACGATTATCATGCGCGACCTGATGCGCGGCAATCCCAAACTTCGCGAAATGGGCTTCAAGGAAGAAGCTATCGGACACAACGCCATTGCCGCCGGATTTCAGGGACAGCGCCAGTGGACGGACTTCCTGCCCAACGGCGACTTCTCGGAAGCGCTGCTCAACACGTCGTTCGACTGGAACGGCATACGCGAAGCCTTCGTCGTAGCGACCGAAAACGACGCCTGCAACGGCGTGGCGATGCTTTTCGGACACCTGCTCACCAACCGCGCACAGATATTCTCCGACGTGCGCACCTATTGGAGCCCCGAAGCCGTAGAACGGGTTACCGGCAAGAAACTGACGGGACTGGCAGCCAACGGTATCATTCACCTCATCAACTCCGGCGCCACGACGCTCGACGGTACGGGAGCCTGCACCAAAGACGGACAGCCCGCCATGAAACCCTATTGGGAAATATCAGAGAAAGAGGCCGAAGCCTGCTTGAAAGCCACGACGTGGTACCCTGCCAACCGCGACTACTTCCGCGGGGGTGGTTTCTCGTCGAACTTCCTTTCCAAAGGCGGAATGCCTGTAACCATGATGCGCCTGAATCTGGTAAAGGGTCTGGGTCCCGTGTTACAGCTCGCCGAAGGCTGGACGGTGGACATCGACCCCGAAATACACAAGATACTCGACGAGCGCACCGACCACACGTGGCCTACGACGTGGTTCGTTCCCCGGCTCTGCGACAAAGCGCCGTTCAAAGACGTCTATTCCGTCATGAACAACTGGGGCGCCAACCACGGTGCCATAACCTACGGGCACATCGGGCAAGACCTCATCACGCTGGCGTCCATACTGCGCATACCCGTATGTATGCACAATGTCGATGACGAAAAGATTTTCCGCCCCGCTGCTTGGAACGCTTTCGGCATGGACAAAGAGGGTGCCGACTACCGCGCTTGCGCCGCTTACGGACCTATCTACAAATAAAATACCATTAAATACGCAAAAACATGATTAACAGATTTGTTCTCAACGAAGTATCCTATTTCGGACCCGGGGCGCGCGAAGTGCTGCCCAAAGAGGTAAAACGTCTCGGACTGCACAAGGCTTTCGTCGCCACCGATAAAGATCTTATCAAATTCGGCGTGGCCGATAAAGTGCTTTCGGTATTGAAAAACGCCGGCATTCCTTACGAAGTGTTCAGCGATATAAAACCCAACCCGACGGTATCGAACGTGAAAGCCGGCGTAAAGGCTTTCGCTGCATCGGGCGCCGATTTCATTCTGGCTATCGGCGGCGGTTCGTCCATCGACACCGCCAAGGCTATCGGCATCATCACTAATAACCCCGATTTCAGCGACGTGGTTTCGCTCGAAGGCGTAGCCGATACCAAAAAGAAATCCGTTCCCATTATCGCTCTGCCGACGACCGCCGGTACGGCTGCCGAAGTTACTATCAATTACGTCATCACCGACGAAGCGAATGAGAAAAAAATGGTATGCGTCGATCCGAACGACATTCCCGCTATCGCTATCGTCGATGCCGAACTGATGTACACGCTGCCCAAGAGCCTCACCGCCGCCACCGGTCTCGACGCTTTGACCCACGCTATCGAAGGCCTTATCACCAAAGGCGCATGGGAAATGAGCGATATGTTCGAGATAAAAGCCATCGAAATGATAACGCGCTACCTCGAAACCGCCGTGAAAGAGCCGACGAATGCCGAAGCCCGCAACGGCATGGCAGTGGCGCAGTATATCGCCGGTATGGCATTCTCCAACGTAGGTTTGGGCGTGGTACACGGCATGGCACACCCGCTGGGCGCCATATTCGACATACCGCACGGCGTAGCCAATGCCCTGCTGCTGCCCACGATTATGGCATTCAACGCTCCCGCTGCACTCGACAAATACGTAATCATCGCCAAAGCGATGGGCGTATACAAAGAGGGCATGAGCAAGGAAAAGGCTGCCGAAACGGCCGTCGAAGCCGTGAAAGCGCTGGCGATACGGGTAGGAATCCCGCAGCACCTGAGCGAATTAGGCATCAAGGAAAGCGACCTGCCGAAACTCGCCGACTCCGCCATTGCCGACGTCTGCACGCCGGGCAACCCGCGCGAGGTAACCCGCGACATCATTCTCGAACTTTACCGCAAAGTTCTCTAAAAAACGCCTCTGCGTTACGGCTGTGCAATGCAGCCGTAACGCACTTTTTATCAATCAACTACATATCATGGAAACACCGAAGACAGGTTATCGGGTGCAGTCGTACAAGCAACCGGTGAAACGATATTGTCAGACACTCGACTTGAAAGAAAATCCGGAATTGATAGCCGAGTACCGGAAACGGCACAGTGAAGAATATGCGTGGTCGGAAATCCTCGCAGGCATACGCGAAGTGGGAATCCTCGAAATGGAGATATACATTTTGGGCTCTCGTTTGTTTATGATTGTGGAGACGCCTCTCGACTTCGACTGGGACACCGCCATGCAGCGGCTCGGCACCCTGCCCCGCCAGCAGGAATGGGAAGACTATATGGCTATCTTTCAGCAGGCTGCCGCCGGCGCATCGTCCTCTGAAAAATGGCGGCCGATGGAGCGTATGTTTCACCTTTACGATAAATAATCTGCCTTATGGAAGCGAAAAGCAAAACCGCCAAACCGAAACTCGTCGAAAAAAAATATCTGGTGACCTTTATCCTCATCACGGCGCTGTTTGCCTTGTGGGGATTCGCCAACGACATCACCAACCCCATGGTCGCCGCTTTCCAGACCGTCATGGAACTCTCCGCCGCAAAAGCCTCCATGGTGCAATTCGCATTCTACGGCGGCTACGCCACCATGGCAGTGCCTGCCGCGCTCTTCATTCGCCGGTACAGTTATAAAAGCGGTATCTTGCTCGGGCTTGCCCTTTATGCCGTCGGGGCGTTCCTGTTTATTCCCGCCGCTGCCTATCAGCAATTTACATTTTTCTGCCTCTCGCTGTATATTCTGACATTCGGACTGGCGTTCCTCGAAACGACCGCCAACCCCTTCATACTCTCGCTCGGCTCGAAAGAGAGTTCGACCCGCCGGCTCAACATGGCGCAGGCGTTCAATCCCATGGGCTCGCTCTCGGGCATGGCAGTCGCCTCGCTCGTCGTGCTGCCGGCTCTTTGGTCGGACAGACGCGACGCCGCCGGACAGATTGTCTTCAACACCCTTTCCGAAGCCGAGAAAGCCGAAATCCGGCTGCACGACCTCGCTATCATTCGCGACCCCTACGTGGCTATCGGCATCGTCGTATTGATAATGTTCATCATCATCGCGTTGAAGAAAATGCCGCAGACCGCCCGTCGGGAGGACGGCACGACCGGTAACGTGAGCGAGACCCTCTCCCGCCTCTGGAAAAACAAAATCTACCGCGAAGGCGTATTGACGCAGATGTTCTACGTCGCCGCGCAAATCATGGTTTGGACGTTCATCATACAATACGCCGACAATCTCGGCATCAACAAAGCCACCGCCCAGAACTACAACATCATCGCCATGTCGATGTTCCTGTGCAGCCGCTTCATCAGCACCTTCCTGATGAAGTACATCAATTCGCACGTGCTGCTTGCCTGCTTCGGTGTCGGAGCGGCGCTCGCCACGTTGGGCACGATTTTCATCGTCGGCGTGGGCGGACTCTACTGCCTTGTGGCTATCAGCATTTTCATGTCGCTCATGTTCCCCACCATTTACGGCATCGCCCTCGAAAACGTCGATACGCAAGACACTACGCTCGGAGCCGCATTCCTCGTCATGGCAATCGTGGGCGGCGCGCTCATGCCGCCCCTGCAAGGCAGCATTATCGACCAAGGTACGCTGTTCGGACTGCCGGCGGTGAACGTGTCGTTCGTACTGCCGCTTATCTGCTTCCTTGTCGTGGCGCTCTACGGTTACCGGACTTCGCGCATGAAAACACATAATGTATAACCTCAAAAATCCGATTCACGATGATGTTCATGTATCTTTCATTCATACTTACGGTGATGTCTATTTTCATCATGGCGGCTTACGTAGCCGGCGTGTGCATCGAGATAAAGGGCGTGCCGCCCTCTATCAGCGCCACATTTTTCAAACTGAAACACCGTTTTTGGTTCACGGCTACCATGTGGTCGGTTTCCCTCCTGCTTGTCTATCCCATTATCATGGTAAGCAAGCCCCATACGACAATAGCCGCCATCATCGCGATGGTCGGACTTTTCTTGGTGGGCGCCGCTCCCAATTTCACCGACAAACATCAGCGGAAGATACACATCACCGGCGCCACATTGAGCCTTATCGGCTCGCAGATATGGGTCGGGCTCAATCTTCCCCTACTGCTTCTTGCATGGAGTGCATACATACTCTATACCATTATCGCCATGTCGGTGCAGAAACAAGGCTCATTCACGGTGCGTTTCCTGCGGACGAACCCCCTGTTCTGGATCGAGATACTCTCCCTCTCCACCACCTACGCCACCATTTTCATCAAGCTGTTCGAATAGCACCGACGCTCTTTCCTTTTCCGCTCTTTCCGCCAGACGCCCGTTGTCGCGGAAAGAGCGTTTTTTATGCACTTTTTCTCGAACTGAAACAAAAAAATCACAAGAATCATCATAAAATTTGCAAGCTACCCTACGAGAGTGTTTGCAGGAACGATATTTTTCGTATCTTTGTGGCGATACGGGGAACGGCGGTTCTCCGCAAAACGATTGATTCGTAAAGCGTTTCGTTTTATCCTCATTCAGAAATTCGCCAAAATTCAGCAAAGATGGGTAAACAGTGCAAACGCTCATGCAGCCGATATGCACCGTGAGGTGTTCATATATGGCAGGCGTGGGGTAGCTGTTTGTTTCTTTGCGGGTGTTTGGCGATACCTCTGAATGAATGAACGGAAATTGTTCCCACGCTTTTATTGTATTATGCTTATTATTAACGCCTTGTCGGGGAACAGCGGGCACAAATTT
>CANQAM010000060.1 GCA_947589325.1 uncultured Bacteroidales bacterium
CCGACCTGCTGTTCGAAGTATTGCCACAGCGCGTCGGCAGGGACGGGAGCCACGACCTCGATAGGCTGTCGCGACACGGGGTGTATGAACGACACCTGCCGTGCGTGCAGCGATATGCCGCCGTCGGGGTTGGAGCGGCGAGCGCCGTATTTGAGGTCGCCCTTGATAGGCGCTCCGATGTGCGCCAGTTGGCAGCGTATCTGGTGGTGCCGACCGGTTTTCAGCTCCACCTCCAAAAGGGTGTAGTTGTCGCTGCGGCAGAGGGTGCGGTAAGCGAGTACCGCCTCTTTGGCATCGGTGCGGGGCGAGTCGTAAGCCACCGATTTGTTGAGTTTCTCGTTCCGCACGAGGTAGTGGGTTATCTCGGCGGCTTCGCGCTCGGGCGGCTGCTGTACGACAGCCCAATAGGTTTTGTGCACTTCGCCGTTGCGGAACATCTCGTTAAGCCGCGCCAGCGCCTTGCTCGTTTTGGCAAAGACCACTGCGCCGCTCACGGGGCGGTCGAGCCGGTGCGGCACGCCCACGAACACGTTTCCGGGTTTGGCATACTTCTCTTTCAGCCACGCTTTCAACGTGTCGCACAGCGGGGTGTCGCCCGTCTTGTCGCCCTGTACGATTTCGGAGACGCTCTTATTGACGATAATCAGATGATTGTCTTCGTAGAGTACGGTCATCGGTTACATGTTCATGCCGCCATCGACCTGTATCACCTGACCCGATACATACGAGGAGAGGTCGGAAGCGAGGAAGAGGGCGATGTTGGCCACATCTTCGGGCGTGCCGCCGCGGCGCAGGGGAATTTTCTTGCACCACTCGGCTTTCACTTCATCGGGCAGTTTGGCGGTCATGTCGGTGATGATGAAGCCCGGAGCGATGGCGTTGGCGCGAATGCCGCGCGAGCCGAGTTCTTGTGCAATGGATTTTGCCAAGCCTATCATGCCGGCTTTGGAGGCGGAGTAGTTGGCTTGACCGGCATTGCCGTGTACGCCCACCACCGATGCCATGTTGATGATGCTGCCGTTGCGCTGGCGCATCATGATAGGGGTGCAGGCATGAATGAAGTTGAACGCCGATTTCAGATTGACAGCGATGACGGCGTCCCATTGCGACTCGCTCATGCGCATCATCAGACCGTCTTTGGTGATGCCGGCATTGTTCACCAGAATGTCGATAGAGCCGAAATCGTCTTTTATCTGATTGACCACTTTTTCGGTCTCCTCGAAGTTGGCGGCGTTGGAGGCATAGCCTTTGGCTTTCACGCCGAGAGCGGCTATTTCGGCTTCGGTGGCTTTGCCGTTTTCGTCGATGACCAAGTCGGTGAAAGCGATGTTTGCCCCTTCGCTCGCTAATTTGAGAGCGACTGCTTTGCCTATACCGCGTGCTGCGCCGGTAATCAAAGCTGTTTTTCCTTCAAGTAATTTCATGATTTTCTATTTTTAGTGTAATTCGTTATTGTTCGTTGCGATTCCCAAACAGGAAAGCGTCATGTCGGAAATAAATTCTTTCAACTTCGCCGAGTCGAGCCCCATATCGAAGAACGCCCCCCGCAGGTAGGGCAGCTCCACGCCCCGCAGGCAGCAGTGTATGACCAACGCCGTAGCCGCTACGGGACGGGCGCGGAAGATGCCGCGCCGCACACCGTCGTCGATGATGCGCTGCAAAAATTCCAACTCCTGCCGGTCGATGTTTTTACGGGCGATTTCCACTTTGCGGGCATCGCGGAAAAATTCGGCTTTGAGCGTTCCGTTGCGCTGTACGATTTCGCGCAGCGCGTCGAAACGTGCCTGTATGTAAGTGGCCAGCTTTTCGTCGGGTGTCAGATTGCGGGCGACGATGTTTTCGAGCCGCATCACCAATGTCGAGAGTTCCGACTCGATGACTGCCTGATATATTTCCGATTTGCTGCGGAAGTAGGTGTAGAGCGTGCGCCGCCCTTTCCCCGACGAAAGCGCGATATTGTTCATTGTCGTGTTGTCGATGCCCTTTTGCGCGAAGAGCTGCCGCGCCGCATCGACAATGAGTTTTCGAGTTTTGGAAACGACATTTTTCATAATGCACACTTACATTCCTTTGTGCAAAAGTATAAAATATCCTTCGATTTATCCAATATTCGGGAAAAAAACGCATCGCCGTGTCGTGCGGAAAATATTGCGGGCAAAATATTTTCCGCGAATAATGGTTATCTTTGTACCATATTAAAAACCGATTTATACCGGAAACATGAGAAAACAGCTGTTGATATTATTGTGCCTGACGATGTCGGGTTTGACGGCAGCGGCACAGGTGAAGTTCGAAGATTATTTTTTCGACAAGACCATGCGTTTCGATTTTTACCATTGCGGCAGCAGCACCGAAGAAGCATATTTTTTCGATGAAGTCATCGAGGAGCCCTATTGGGCAGGCTCGAAAGAGGCGCTTGTCGATGAATCGGGAATGGGCGTACAATATTTTCAAGTCCTCGACAAGGCATCGGGCAAGGTCATTTACTCCAAAGGCTATTGCACGCTGTTCAACGAGTGGCAGGGCTCCGATGAGGCGAAGACCGGTAATTGCGCCATGCCCGAAGGATTCATTTTCCCCTATCCGAAAAATGATGTTACGGTGGAAATATATTCGCGAAACAAGAAGACCGACCGCTTCGAAAAGAAATTTTCCAAAGACATCGACGTAGACAGCTATTTCGTGCGAAAATTCATTCCCGCGAAAGAAGTCTTCGACGTCCACTATACCGGCAGTCCCGCCCATAAAGTCGATGTGGTGCTTTTGCCCGACGGCTATACGGCGGCGGAACGCGATAAGTTCGAGCAGGCCTGCCGTGAATTTAAGGAGTATATTTTCAGTTATGCCCCCTATACCGAAAATATCCGGAATTTCAATATTCGGGCGGTTTGGGCTCCGAGCGAAAATTCGGGCGTTTCCATACCCGGCGAACGGGTGTGGAAAAACACGGCGCTCAGAGCACACTACTATACTTTCGACAGCGAACGCTACCAGATGATTGACGATTACCAGTCCGTTCTCGACTTGGCGGCAAACGCGCCTTACGATGTGATATACATTCTCACCAATTCGCAAAAATACGGCGGCGGCGGAATCTACAACTTCTACGGATTGAGCGCTGCCTCGATTCCGGGAGAAAATACGAAAAAAACATACAGCCACGAATTCGGGCACCTTTTTGCAGGACTTGCCGATGAATATGTGGGCGGCTCCAACCTCGACGATATGTATTCGTCCGACATCGAACCATGGGAGCCGAATATAACCACCCTCGTCGATTTCGACAAAAAAGCGTGGAAAACGCTTCTCGGTGATGCACCGGTACCCACACCCGTAAAAGAAACCACTCGGGAATTGAATCCCCAAAATCCCAAGTCAAAACGCTACAATCCTCGAAAACCGTGGAAACTCGGCGTTTACGAAGGCGGCGGTTACGTAGAAAAAGGCGTTTACCGTCCGTGGCCCAATTGCATGATGAACTGGTTTCATACGATAGACGTATATTGTCCCGTATGCAGCGAAACCATACAGCGCACCATCGACCGCTGTTGCAAATAGCTTTCCTTGCATCTCTTTTCGCCGGCTGCGCCTTCTGCCCGTAGAGAACCGGCATACTGCTTGCTCGGCCTGTCATCTGTCCACGGGGTTCTTAGCGCAAGCACCTCCACATGTCCGTTGTATTGCAGAAATTCCTGCTGCGTGAGCGTTGTGCCGATGAAAATATCATCGGACAACAACGCTGTCGAGAGCGTGCGTTCTTTTCGATTTTTTATACACGTTAATCATTTATATTGAGAACACGCTGCGCAAGCCCAATGCGCTCCCGTCGGTTACATCGAACGCCGCAAACATCGCATCTGAATTACGATAGCCGAAGCCCGTAAACTCGGCAAACAACCTAAATCAAGATTACGCAGATAAATTCAGGAACAATTAAAAATGAAAAAACATTATGGCAACGATTAAAATGAAACTGCGGGCATCGAGCATCGCAGGCAAAGCAGGAACGGTTTATTATCAGGTGACGCACCGTAGAATTGTAAGACAGATTAGCACGGATATCCATATTCCGCCGGAAGATTGGGACGGGAAACGACAATGCCCCAAACAGTTGAAGGCGGACACCGTCCTCCAAAACCGCATACAGGGGGATATGGACCTGCTGCGGACAATCATCAAAAGCCTCGACGCGACAGGAATGCCTTATACGACAGATGACATAGTCCGAGGCTTTCATGAGCCCTGCCGCACCGTCACGATACTGGCATTCATGCAGGAACAAATCGACCAGCTGCGCCTGTGCAACCGCTTGGGCACCTCCAAAAACTACGAAACTGCCATGCACCGTTTCGCCCGATTCCTCGGCGGAGATATTCCCATAATATCGGTTACCGAACAACTCATCGAACAGTTCAATGCCTGCCTGTTGCAATGCGGCGTGGTGCGCAACACCATTTCGTTCTATATGCGTATCTTGCGCTCCGTCTATAACAAGGCGGTGCGCAATGGATTGGTAGAGCAGACCGCTCCCTTCAAAAATGTCTATACCGGCATCGACCGCACCCGCAAGCGGGCGGTTGGCGAGAACGTTATCGCCCGGTTCGCCGGTTTAGACATACCGCATCCGTCCCCATTGGCATTGACGAGAGATTTGTTTCTGTTCTCGTTTTATACACGCGGCATGGCATTCGTCGATATGGCATATCTGCGGTGCGACAATATCAGCGACGGCATGATTCACTATGTCCGTCGCAAGACGGGACAGGAAATCATGATTCGCGTGGAGCCGGAGATAGAGCGCATCGTCGAACGGTATGCCGACGGGGAGCGTCCGTATGTCTTTCCGATTTTGAAAGGAGAAAATCCCGAAAAAATATATGCAGAATACAGGATAGCCGCCTCTTACTACAACCGGCTGTTGAAACGGCTGTGTACGCTGGCAGGTGTTCCGCAGCGGCTGTCGTTCTACACGGCACGGCACAGTTGGGCGACGGCGGCACGGAACCACCAGATACCCGTGTCGGTCATCAGTGCGGGTATGGGTCATACGTCGGAGCGCACGACACAAATTTATCTGACCATGTTGGAAAATTCGTTGATAGACAACGCGAATAGAGGAATCTTGGAGTCGCTGCGATGTGTTATCTCTTTGTAAGAGTGAATACAAACGGTGTACAAAAGTACAACTATAATTTCATTCACCAAATAAAACGCTATAAAATTTTTCTTTGAAAAATACCCCCCCCCGATTTGAAATCGCTGAAATACAACTACTTGTAAAATATTGCCCTGAAAATATTTTTTTCGAGGAGCATGGAGGCGACAGAAAAAATCGTGATTGTCGCGGATACCCCGAAAGGGAAGTTTGTTTTGCAA
>CANQAM010000061.1 GCA_947589325.1 uncultured Bacteroidales bacterium
ACACCTATGTGGATTACGGTAACGGTGATTATGACAAAGACCGGATTATCGCAAAAAAAATAAAATAAGTATTGCTTTATTCAGAATACCTCCGACCTTGCGGTCGGAGGTATTTTTTTGCTTTCATACTCAAATCCCAAACAAATTTATTTTGCATGGCCGGCTGCCGTTGTCATTCCGGACAAGAAATGCTCTTTGCAAAAATCATACCCGTAAAATTTTTTATAAAAAAATATTTTCAATCGAATTTTATTTCTTATCTTTGCGGCAACAATAAAAATACTAACTAAAACTATCAAACAATGAAAAAACTATTTTTTAGCGTGTGTGCAGCCGCGCTGCTGCTTTTCTCCGCCTGCTCCAAAGACGACGACGAAAAAAACGTCTCCGAAATGAGTACTACGGAAATAAAATCCTTAATCGTAGGAACATGGGATTTGACACAAATGAAATACTCTGAAACCTATGAAGGAGAGGAAGATCATGGTACTGAGACACCTGAAGATTTGGGGTTACAAGGATATATTTTTAATGATGACAATACTTTTACAAAGATATTGCAAGAGGGAGGGAATGAATATCCTTTTAATGGCTCTTATCGTATCGAAGGGAGTATATTGACACTCACGTTTTATGATGATCCTCATAATGAGTTATATACAATTGAACGATTGACAAAAAACGAACTGATATTATTTGAAACGGACGAGCATGAGTCATCTGAGCCTTCTGAGCCTTCCTATTATTGTGAGTATCGCTATTATTTTGAAAAAAAATAAATTAAGATACCCCACGAGAGTGCTCGTTCTCAATTTCAGTAATAATTTCATTTATTCTTCAGCCTTCGACACCCCTTGTCGAAGGCTTTTTATTGCCCTGCCTCCTGTAAAAATCAATCTTGCGCACGCCGCTGTGGATTCAAAACAGGCGGCATTAACTTTAATTTTGGTTTTTTGTTGGATATTTCGATAAAAGCCGTTATCTTTATCGGTGGATTTGCGCCGAGTGCTGTTCGGGCAGATGTAAAGCGTCTGCCGCCGGAGTGCCGGAGCAAAAGAAGCGTGCTTTTTACAAATCTAATATAAATCTAATATCTCTTGATTATGAGTTTGATAGACGAAATTGTTGCTCGTGCGAAAGCCAATAAGCAACGCATCGTTCTTCCCGAAGGAACCGAAGAACGCACCCTGAAAGCCGCCGACAGACTGCTTGCCGACGAAGTAGCTAATCTTATCCTTATCGGAAAACCTGCCGAGATTCTGGCATTGGCCGAGAAAAACGGATTGAAACACATCGGCAAGGCAACCATCATCGACCCCGCCAATCATGCGAAAAAAGCCGAATATGCCAACCTGCTGTTCGAATTGCGCAAGAAAAAAGGCATGACCGAAGAACAAGCCGCCTCGTTAGTCGAAGATCCCCTCTATCTCGCCTGTTTGATGATAAAGAGCGGCGATGCCGACGGCGAAATCGCCGGCGCCCGCAACACGACGGGAAATGTGCTGCGCCCCGCTTTGCAGATTATCAAAACCGCTCCGGGCATCAGCGTCGTATCGGGGGCATTCCTGATGTTCATTCCCAACAAACAGTACGGTGAAAACGGCATCATGGTATTTGCCGACTGCGCCGTTACGCCGAACCCCACCGCCGAAGAGCTGGCGCAAATCGCCGTTTCGACCGGACGTACCGCCCGCGACATCGCCGGCTACGAACCGCGCATCGCCATGCTGAGCTTCTCGACCAAAGGCAGCGCCAAACACGAAATGGTGGATAAAGTGGTGGAAGCCACCCGTCTGGCAAAAGAGCTCGACCCCTCGCTGCTCATCGACGGCGAACTGCAAGCCGACGCCGCTATCGTGCCTTCGGTAGGCAGCAGCAAAGCTCCGGGCAGCGACATCGCCGGCAAAGCCACCGCACTCGTATTCCCGACCCTCGAAGTGGGCAACATCGCTTACAAGCTCGTGCAACGTCTGGCCGGCGCCGAAGCCGTAGGTCCTATCCTGCAAGGTATGGCGGCTCCCGTCAATGACCTTTCGCGCGGCTGCTCCGTCGATGACGTTTACAAAATGGTCGCCATTGCCTGCAACCAATCCATCGGTCTCAAAAAATTAAAATAATCGGATATGAAAGTACTTGTATTGAACTGCGGTTCATCTTCTATCAAATACAAACTGTTCGACACCGCCACCAAAGCCGTGCTGGCACAAGGCGGCATCGAGAAAATCGGACTGAAAGGCTCGTTTCTGAAACTCACGCTGCCAAGCGGTGAAAAAGTCATTCTCGAAAAAGACATACCCGAACATACCGTCGGCATCGAATTTATACTCAACACGCTGGTAAGCAAAGAATACGGCTGCCTCGCTTCGCTCAAAGAAATCGAAGCCGTAGGACACCGCGTCGTGCACGGCGGCGAAAAATTCAACCAATCGGTACTCATCGACAAAGAGGTGAAAGCCAAAATCGTGGAGTGCATCGACATCGCTCCGCTGCACAATCCCGCCAACCTGAAAGGTATCGATGCCGTTGAAAAAATACTTCCCGACGTACCGCAAGTTGCCGTATTCGACACGGCTTTCCACCAGACCATGCCGGCATACGCCTATATGTACGCCCTCCCGTACGAACTCTACGAGAAATACGGCGTGCGCCGCTACGGCTTCCACGGCACGAGCCACCGCTACGTGTCGCGTCGGGCTTGCGAGTTCCTGAACCTCCCCTACGAAAAACAGCGCATCATTACCTGCCACATCGGCAACGGCGGTTCCATTACCGCCATCAAAGACGGCAAGTCGGTCGATACCTCCATGGGGCTTACCCCCGTCGAAGGGCTGATGATGGGCACCCGCTGCGGCGACGTCGATGCCGGCGCCCTCACCTTCATTCAAGAAAAAGAGGGTCTCGACGCACAGGCGCTCTCCACGCTCGTCAATAAGAAAAGCGGCGTGCTGGGCATCTCGGGCGTATCGTCGGATATGCGCGAAATCGAAAGCGCCATTGCCGAAGGCAACGAGCGCGCCCGCCTCGCACTCACCATGTACGAATACCGCATTGCCAAATACATCGGTGCATACGCCGCCGCCCTCAACGGCGTCGATGTCATCGTGTTCACCGGCGGCGTGGGCGAAAACCAAGCCGTTACCCGCCAAGTCGTATGCGACCACCTCGGATTCATGGGCGTGAAAATCGACCCGGAACTCAACAAGAAATCGCATGGCACGGAAGTGGAACTCTCCACGCCGACTTCCAAAGTGCGCGTAGTCGTCATTCCCACCGACGAGGAATACATGATTGCCTCCGACACGCAAACGATTCTCTCGAAATAATCCGCATCACGCACGATAAAAAGCGGCAGGGCTCATGCCC